>LJCV01000262.1 GCA_001298575.1 Actinobacteria bacterium OK074 | reverse complement strand
CCCGCCCCCGGCCCCCCCCCCGAAGCGGCGCATCGGCAAGACCATCGGCCTCGGCTGTGCCGGAGCGCTCGGGCTTGTCGTGGTGATCGGGGTCGTCGCGGCGGTCGTCGGGAGCGACGACGACTCGCCCAAGGGCAACTCCGTGACCGCGCAGCCCGCGTCCAAGATGAGCAGCAGTCCCACCGACACCGGGCGGGACACGCCTGCTCAGCAGAAGCCGGGCCCCGAAGGGGACGTGAAGATCACGTCGTGCGAGGTCGACCCGACGACGTCCTGGGCGGCGGCCGAGGTGCTGATCACGAACCGGTCGTCGAAGCCGTCGACCTACTGGATCGACATCGAGTTCGTGGACAGCTCCGGCAAGCGGCTGGGCGAGGCGTTCGCCTCGACGAGCAACCTGGCACCGGGGCAGAAGGCCCAGGAGACGGCACAGGGGTTCGACCAGATCTCCGTGCGGATCCACTGCCGGGTGACCGACGTGACCCGCTTCGCCTCCTGACCGACGACGGACGCGACCGAGCAGACGCGACCGGGCAGACGCGACCGAGCAGACGCGACCGAGCGGACGCGACCGAAGGGACCTGACCGAAGGGACGGCGCCCCCGCACAGGGCGCCGCCCCCTCGTCCCGAACTCCGAAGCCATTGCCCCTCGGTGAGGGTCGGGGAGTGGGCAAGGGCTTCGGGAACCGGTCGGCGCGGTAGGGCGCCGGCCGACCGGTGACCGTGGCGGCCGGGTCGGCCGCAGGAGGTGTGCGCCGTGGTCTAGCGGTGGTCGCTCCCCACCGCGGACGAAGCCGCCGCCGAAGCCGCGCGTCCCGCCTCCAGGCGGGCCACCGGGATCCGGAACGGCGAGCAGGAGACGTAGTCCAGGCCCACCTCGTGGAAGAAGTGCACCGACTCCGGGTCGCCGCCGTGTTCGCCGCAGACGCCCAGCTTCAGGTTCGGCCGGGTGGCCCGGCCCGCCTCGACCGCGGACCTGACCAGGGAGCCGACGCCGTCCTTGTCGATGGTCTCGAAGGGGGAGACGCCGAAGATGCCCTTCTCCAGGTACGCGGTGAAGAACGACGCTTCTACGTCGTCGCGGCTGAAGCCCCAGACCGTCTGCGTCAGGTCGTTCGTGCCGAAGCTGAAGAACTCGGCGGCTTCGGCGATCTGACCCGCCGTCAGGGCGGCGCGCGGCAGCTCGATCATCGTGCCTATGGCCAGCTTGAGTTCCGTGCCGGTCGCCGCCTGGACCTCGGCGATGACCTGGTCGGCCTCGTCCCGCACGATCTCCAACTCCTGGACCGTGCCGACCAGCGGGATCATGATCTCGCCGCGCGGGTCGCCCTTGGCCGCCCTGCGCTCGGCCGCGGCCTCGGCTATCGCCCGTACCTGCATGGTGAACAGGCCGGGGATCACCAGGCCGAGGCGGACACCGCGCAGGCCCAGCATCGGGTTCTGCTCGTGCAGGCGGTGGACGGCCTGGAGGAGCCGGAGTTCGTTCTCGTGCGGCTCCTGGCGGGACTCCGCGAGCGCCACCCGGACCGACAACTCCGTGATGTCCGGCAGGAATTCGTGCAGCGGCGGGTCCAACAGGCGGATGGTGACCGGGAGTCCGTCCATCGCCTCGAACAGCTCGACGAAGTCCTGCTTCTGGAGCGGGAGAAGCTCCTTCAGCGACTCCTCGCGCTCCGCCTCGGTGTCCGCCAGGATCAGGCGCTCCACCAACTCCCGCCGGTCGCCCAGGAACATGTGCTCGGTACGGCACAGTCCGATGCCCTGGGCCCCGAACCGCCGTGCGCGCAGGGCGTCTTCGGCGTTGTCGGCGTTGGCCCGCACCCGCAGCCGCCGCTTGCGGTCCGCGAACGCCATGATCCGGTGGACGGCTTCCACCAGCTCGTCGGCGTCGTCGGCGCCCGCGTGCATCCGGCCCTCGAAGTACTCGACGACCGGGGAGGGGACGACGGGCACCTCGCCGACGTACACCTTGCCGCTCGACCCGTCGATGGAGATGACGTCACCCTCTTCGACGACCACCCCGCCCGGCGCGCTCAACCGCCGCCGCTTGGTGTCGACTTCGAGTTCCTCGGCGCCGCACACGCAGGTCTTGCCCATGCCCCGGGCGACCACGGCCGCGTGGGAGGTCTTGCCGCCGCGCGAGGTCAGGATGCCCTCGGCCGCGATCATGCCGTCCAGGTCGTCGGGGTTGGTCTCGCGGCGGACCAGGATGACCTTCTCGCCCGAACGCGACCACTTGATCGCGGTGTACGAGTCGAAGACCGCCTTGCCGACCGCCGCGCCCGGCGAGGCCGCGATGCCGCGTCCGATCTGGTCGACCTTGGCCTGCTCGTCGAAGCGCGGGAACATCAGCTGCGCCAACTGGGCGCCGTTGACGCGCTGGAGGGCCTCGGCCTCGTCGATGAGCCCCTGGTCGACGAGTTGGGTGGCGATCCGGAAGGCCGCGCCCGCCGTCCGCTTGCCGACGCGGGTCTGGAGCATCCACAACTGGCCGCGCTCGATGGTGAATTCGATGTCGCAGAGGTCGAGGTAGTGGTTCTCCAGGGTCTCCATGATCTGCGTCAGCTGGTCGTACGACTGCTTGTCGATCGACTCCAGCTGCGCCAGCGGGACGGTGTTGCGGATGCCCGCGACCACGTCCTCGCCCTGCGCGTTCTGCAAGTAGTCGCCGTAGACGCCCTGGTGGCCGCTGGCCGGGTTGCGGGTGAAGGCGACGCCCGTGCCGGAGTCCGGGCCGAGGTTGCCGAAGACCATGGAGCAGACGTTCACCGCGGTGCCCAGGTCGTGCGGGATGCGTTCCTGGCGGCGGTAGAGCTTGGCGCGGTCGCCGTTCCACGAGTCGAAGACGGCCTTGATGGCGAGGTCCATCTGTTCGCGCGGGTCCTGCGGGAAGTCGCGCCCGGCCTCGGTCTTGACGATCTTCTTGAACCTGGTGACCAGCTTCTTGAGGTCGGCGGCCTCCAACTGGGTGTCGTCGCTGACCTTCTTGGCGTCCTTGGCCGCCTCCAGCGCGTCCTCGAAGAGGTCGCCGTCGACGTCGAGGACCGTCTTGCCGAACATCTGGATGAGCCGGCGGTAGGAGTCCCACGCGAACCGCTCGTCGCCGGCCTGCTTCGCCAGGCCCTGCACGGACTTGTCGGAGAGGCCGATGTTGAGGACCGTGTCCATCATGCCCGGCATGGAGAACTTCGCCCCGGAACGGACCGATACGAGGAGGGGGTTATCGGCCTGCCCGAGCCGCTTGCCCATGCGCTGCTCCAGCGCGTCGAGGTGCGCACTCACCTCGTCACGCAGTGCCGCGGGTTCCTCGCCGCTGTCGAGGTAGACCTTGCACGCCTCGGTGGTGATCGTGAAGCCCGGCGGGACGGGAAGTCCCAGGTTGGTCATCTCGGCGAGGTTGGCACCCTTGCCACCGAGGAGGTCCTTGAGGTCCCTGTTGCCCTCGGTGAAGTCGTAAACGAACTTCACTGCCCCAACTCCGCCTTCGAGCCCGCTTTCGGCTCCGCCGTCTGTTACGTGGAGATCTTCTTTTTCCGACACGTCTCGACTCCCGGAGGACGCGATGGCTGCCCTGACGGCGAGGAACATACCCAGATCGAAGGCACCTGGGTACGTCCACTTGCGCGTCATGCGCCTGTAACCAGCGTGACGCCACGGGATCGAAAGTCAAACGGAGCCAAGCGGGCGCTCAGCCGTTCGTTCACCTCTTGAAGGCCACCACCCCCGCAAACCCGAATATTCGCTCGAATGAGCGCACCTCAACACACCTGAGTTCACTTCATAAATGATCAATCGATGGCACTCAGTGCCACCCTTCCGAGAAGTGGACCCACTCCGGACCCTCGCAAGATCCGCTCATCCGAGCGGTACCCCTATCAAAGGTGGCGAGAATCACGCCGTTTAGGCAGGCCGGTTTTCACCATGCGGACCCCGTGCCCGGACAGAAACACCGCCGTCATATGCGCGCGGAGACACCCCTCCGCACGGGGGAAGTGCCCCTCCACCGAGAGAGGCCCCCTCACACCCCCAGCGCGACCAGCCGTTCCTCCACCCGCTCCGGCGCGTACAGGTACTCCACGACCAGCGCGCCGGCGCCCACCAGCCCCGCGCGCTCCCCGAGCCGCGAGGTCACCACGTCCAGTCCCGCGGTGGAGCGGGGCAGCGCCCGCTGGTACAGCAGCTCCCGTACGCCCGTGAGGAAGGGGGTTCCGGCCAAATCCCCGGCGATCATCAGCACCCCCGGGTTCAAAAGGGTCACAACCGTCGCAAGTACGTCGCCGACCCGCCGCCCCGCCTCCCGCGCGAGCGCCGCCGCCTCCGGGTGTCCGGCCGCCAGCAGCTCCCGTACGTCCGAGCCGGAGGCCGCCGGGACCCCGGCCGCCGCGAGCCGCCGGGCCACGGCGCCGCCGCTGGCGATGGCGGCCAGGCAGCCGTAGGAGCCGCACCGGCACAGCGCGTCCGCGCCCTCGGGGACCCGGATGTGGCCGATGTCACCGGCGCCGCCGTCGATGCCCCGGAAGATCCGGCCGCCGACGACGAGGCCCGCGCCGATGCCGGTGGAGACCTTGACCAGGACGAAGGCGGAGCAGTCCGGGTGCGCGGTGGTCTGTTCGCCGTACGCCATCAGGTTGGCGTCGTTGTCGACCAGTACGGGTAGGTCGGACGGGCCGCCGTGCTCGGCGAAGGCGCGGCCGAGGCGGCCCCTTATGTCGTAACCGTCCCAGCCCGGCATGATCGGCGGCTGCACGACCCGGCCGGTGTCGCTGTCGACCGGACCGGGCACGGCGAGCCCGATCCCGCACACCGCCCGCGGCGGCTTCCCGGCCTTCTCCAGCACCTCCGCGAACCACGCGGCCAGTTCGCCGAGTACGGCGTCGGGGCCGTCCTCGACGACGAGGGTGCCGGCCCGTTCGGCCAGGATCTCGCCGGTCAGGGTCAGCACGGCGGCGCGGGCGTGGCGGGTGTCGAGGTCGGCGGCGAGGACAACCGCGTGGCCGTCGTCGAACTCCAGGGTGATCGAGGGGCGGCCGCCCAGCGGCGAGTCGACGGGGCCGCCGGCGCCCTCGCGCAGCCAGCCCGCGCGGAAGAGCCGGTCCAGGCGCTGGCCGACCGTGGCCCGGGACAGACCCGTGGCCTGCTGGAGCGCGCCACGGGTGGTGGCCCGGCCCGTGCGCACCAGTTCGAGGAGGTCTCCCGCACCGGCCTGATTGCTCGCCCTTGTGGCTCTTCTCGTCATGCGCACCCCCTTGCGTTCAACAACTCTGCATTACATCCTGAGTTTTGCGTGTTAAATAGACGTAACCCTACGGTAGCCAGAGCCGAACCGATCGGCCGGACGTCTTCAGGGAGACCTGAGTGGACAGCACAACCCAACTCACCACCCGCCGTACGGACCTCACGGGTCCCGTGCGCACCTTCGGCGCACAGCCCGTACCCGGTCCGGGTGAGATCGCCCATTCCAGCCCTGATGTATACGATCCGGCCCCGTCCGCGCGGACGGACCGGCCGGCGGCGGCGAGGAGCGCGGGTTCGCTGTCCGCGCGCGCGGAACAGGTCCTGGAGGGGAACTGGACGGGGGCCTCGACCGTGCCCTCGCGCGGCCTGTACCCGCACCAGTGGTCGTGGGACTCCGCGTTCATCGCGATCGGGCTGCGTCACCTGTCCCCCCTGCGGGCGCAGACGGAGCTGGAGACGCTGCTCGACGCCCAGTGGGGCGACGGCCGTGTCCCGCACATCGTCTTCAATCCCTCCGTCCCGCTCGACGCGTACTTCCCGAGCCCCGACTTCTGGCGCTCCTCGACCGCGGGGCGCACCGCGGGTGCCCCGCGCACCGTACAGACGTCCGGCATCGTGCAGCCACCGGTGCACGCGCTGGCGGCCTGGCTGGTGCACCAGGCGGACCCCGGGCTGTCGCGGTCGCGCGGCTTCCTGGCCCGGATGTACCCGCGGCTGGCCGCCTGGCACCGCTATCTGCTGCACCGCCGCGACCTCGGTGGCGGCGGCCTGGCCTCGGTGGTGCACCCCTGGGAACAGGGCATGGACAACAGCCCTTGCTGGGATGCCCCGTTGGCCCGCATCACCCCGGCCCCGGCCCGCTCCTTCCGCCGCGCCGATCTCGACCACGGGGCCCCGGAGGACCGGCCTACGGACCTGGACTACGGGCGGTACGTGCGCCTCGCCACGGACTACCGGGACGGCCAATACGCCGACGGAGCCAACGAGTTCGCGGTCGAGGACCCGGCCTTCAACGCCCTGCTGATCGCCTCGGAGCACGCGCTGGCCCGGATCGCGTTCGAGCTGGGCGCGACGGGAACGGCCCGCCACGCGCGCGCCGCCCGGCTGACGGCGGCGCTGGTGGAGCGGTTGTGGGACCCGGCGGAGGGGATGTTCTTCTGCCGGGACGTGCGGGGCGAACGGGGTAGTTCCCTCATCCCCGAGCGCAGCGTCTCCGGTCTCGTCCCCCTCCTCCTGCCCACCCTCCCGCGCGACATCGCCGACACCCTCGTCCGGACCGCGTGCGGGCCGCACTTCGGGCTCGGGGACAGCGCGCCGCTCGTGCCCAGCTACGACCTGCTCGGCGAAGCCTTCGACCCGCACCGCTACTGGCGCGGTCCCGCCTGGTTCAACACCAGTTGGCTCTTCGAACGCGGCCTGCGCACCCACGGCGAGCAGGAGCGCGCCGACACGCTGCGCGAGGCGATGCTGCGCACCGCGGACGCGACCTCCTTCGCCGAGTACGTCGACCCGTACACCGGCGAGGCGTGCGGCGCGCTCGACTTCAGCTGGACGGCGGCGCTCACGCTCGACCTGCTGCACGCGTACGAGCCCCCGGAGGACGGCGACCGGGGCACCCACGCGGGGCCCGTGCACAGCACCACCTCTGACGACACGACCGGCATGTTCGAGACGAGTGACCAGGGCAAGGGAGGGGACCGGGGATGACGGACCGGCAGCATCTGCTCGTGCACGGCGGTACGTTCGCGGCCGTTGGCGACGGCGGGGACATCAGCGGAGTTCGGGGCAGCAGTTCTCCGGACGGGTTATTCGTACGGGACGCCCGGCACCTCAGCCGCTGGCAGCTCACGGTCGACGGCGCGGTCCCCGAGACGCTGTCGCCGGTCTCGGAGGGCGACACCGCCCGCTGTGTGCTGGTGCCGCGCGGCGGGCGCCAGGAGCCGCCCGCGTACACGCTCTTCCGTGAACAGGCCGTCGCCGACGGCGCGTTCGTCGAGTCGCTGCGGGTGGCGAGCAACCGCCCGGTGCCGACGACGGTCCGCGTCGCGGTCACCGCGGACGCCGACTTCACCGACCAGTTCGAACTCCGCTCCGACCACCGCACCTACGCCAAGATCGGCGCCCAGCGCCGCCGCCAAGTCCTCGACGACGGCGTGGAGTTCGGCTACCAGCGCGGCGAATGGCACTCCTCGACGACGGTGTCGGCGGAACCCCCGCCGGACGGCGTCGAGGAAACCGGCACCGGGGCCCGCCGGTTGGTGTGGACGCTCGACCTGGAACCGCACGGCTCCGCCGAGTTGGCCCTGCGCGTGGCCGCGCGCCCGCACGGCGCGACAAAGACCCCCCGGGTGCCGCTGACCCCCACCGCCGCGAGCGAGCAAGTCCACGCGGCCGAGGGCGAGTTCACCCAGGGCGTGGCGTTCCCGACGGGCTGGCCGGAGCTGGCCGCGGCCTGTGCGCGCGGCCTCGCCGACCTCGCCACGCTCCAGGTCCCGGCGACGGGGCTGGACGGCGAGGAGCTGTGGGTCCCGGCCGCCGGCGCCCCCTGGTTCCTGACCCTGCTGGGCCGTGACGCCCTGCTGACCTCCCTCTTCGCGCTCCCCTACCGCCCCGGTCTCGCCGCCGCCACGCTGCCCGCGCTCGCCGCGACCCAGGCGGCCGAGGTCGGCGTCGGCTCGGTGGCCCAGCCCGGCAAGATCGTGCACGAGGTGCGGCACGGCGAACTCGCGCACTTCGGGCAGGTGCCGTACGGCCGTTACTACGGCTCGGTCGACGCGACCCCGCTGTTCCTGGTGCTGCTCGGCGCGTACGTCGAGCAGACCGGCGACACCGCGCTGGCCCGCCGTCTGGAGCCGAACGCCCGCGCCGCAGTGGACTGGATGCTGGACCACGGGGGCCTGACCTCCCGCGGCTACCTCGTCTACCGCGCCGACCAGGGCGGCCTCGCCAACCAGAACTGGAAGGACTCCCCCGGCGCGATCTGCGGCGCCGACGGCAGCCGCCCGAACGGGCCGGTGATGGCCGCGGGCGCGCAGGGCTACGCGTACGACGCCCTGCGCCGCACCGCGCACCTCGCGCGCACGATCTGGGACGACGAGGTGTACGCGGCGCTGCTCGAACAGGCCGCGGCCGACCTCCGGGACCGTTTCCAGCGGGACTTCTGGATGCCCGAACACGCCTTCCCCGCCCTGGCGTTGGACGGCGAGGGCAACCAGGTCGACGCCCTCGCCTCGGACGCCGGACACCTGCTCTGGTCGGGCCTGCTCGACAAGGAGTACGGCGAACTCGTCGGCCGGCGGCTGCTGGAGCCGGACTTCTTCTCCGGCTGGGGGGTGCGCACGCTGGCCGCCGACCAGGCCGCGTACCACCCGATGTCGTACCACCGGGGCTCGGTGTGGCCGCACGACAACGCGCTGATCGCCCTCGGCCTGGCCCGGTACGGCCTGCACGACGAAGCCCGTACGGTGGCGCACGGGCTGGTGGACGCGGCGACGGCCACGGGCAACCGGCTGCCGGAGGTGCTCGCGGGGTACGGGCGGGACAGCACCCACGCGCGGCCGGTGCCGTATCCGCACGCGTGTGTACGGGAGTCGCGCGCGGCGGCGGCGCCGCTGGCGTTGCTGACCGCGGTGGGGGGCGCGTAGGCCCTCTCGTCAGAAGCGCAAAGTCCGGGCTGACTGGGTGTTTGCCTGGTGTTTGCCCGACTCCCGACCGATAAGTTGAACGCGTCCCGCCCCGCCCCCGTACGGGAAGACGGCGGGCCCCGCCTCCCGGCGCAGCGGCCCGCCCCTCTTCACGGGCTTCGTACGGAAGGACCTTCGGGTTGCCTCTCAACACGCGTTCACCCAAGCCAACGGACCAGGCTGAGGCAGCCACGGACGAGGTGCTGCCGCAGGAACGGAAAGCGGAAACGGCTGCGGAAACGGCCACGGAAACGGTTACGACAACGGTTACGACAACCGAGCCGGAGGCGGTCACGACCGCCGAGCCGGAAACGGAGCCGGAATCGGTTACGACCGTTGAGCCGGAGCCGGAGCCGCAGCCGGAACCGGAACCGGTTACGGCTGCCGAGCCGGAAGCCGTCACCACCACCGAGCCGGAGGTCGACGCCCCGGAAGTCCCGGAGACCACTGAAACCCCAGAGACCCCAGGGACCCCAGGGACCCCAGGGACCTCTGAGGCTCCGGAACCCCCCACCGAGCAGCCCCCCGCCGCCGACGGCCCCGCCGACCCTCCGCAGGGCCCCCGAGGCCCGCGCGGCCCCCGCCGCCGCTGGCACGACTGGCGGGACGGGCACCCCCTCGCCGCCCAGGTCATCTCCATCGCCACCACCGTGCTCGCCGGCGTCCTGATCCTCGTCGCGCTCGTCGCGCCGAACCGTCTCGCGTTCTTCCACTTCGCGCAGTTCGTGCGGATCCCGGTGGAGGGGCTGGTCTGCTCGGTCGTGCTGGTGGCGCTGCCGTCGCGCTACCGGCGGATCACCGCCTGGCTGATGGGCGCGTTCCTCGGCATCCTGACGATCCTGAACCTGTTCGACATCGGGTTCAATTATTTCCTCGGCCGCAGCTTCAACATCATTCTCGACTGGCCGCTGCTGAGCGACGCGGAGTCGTACCTGAAGGACTCGATGGGTACGGCGGGCGCAATCGCGACGGAGATCGGCGCGGTCGTGCTCGCGCTCGCGCTCCTCGGGATCATGTCGCTGGCCGTGGTCCGGCTCAGCAACGTCATGGCGCGGCACCGACAGCGGTCCACCCGGGCCCTGATGGTGCTGAGCATGGCGTGGATGACGAGCATCTCGCTCAGCCTGACCATCGGCGGTGTGCCAATCGCCGCCGAACACACGGTGGTTGTGGTCAAGCAGCGCAAGGACCTGTGGCTCGACACGCTCCGGGACGAGCGGACGTTCGGCAAGACGGTCAACGCCGACACCTTCGGCAACACCCCGCCCAGCCAGCTGGTCCCGGCCCTGCGCGGCAAGGACATGATCTTCACGTTCATCGAGAGCTACGGCCGCAGCGCGATCGACGACCCGGCGATCGGCCCGGGCGTCACCAAGACGCTCACCAAGTCGACCGCGGCCCTGAAGAAGGCCGGTTTCGCCGCGAAGAGCGGCTGGCTCAACTCCGCGACGTACGGCGGCAGTAGCTGGCTGGGCCACTCCACCTTCATGTCGGGCCTGTGGCTGGACAACCAGAGCCGCTACCACACCGCCACCGCCAGCAAGCACCTCACGCTCACCGAGGCGTTCAAGAAGACGGGCGACTACGACACCGTCGGCGTCATGCCGGGCGTGCAGAAGGGCTGGCCCGAGTCGAAGTGGTACGGCCTGGACAAGGTCTACAACGCCTTCCAACTCGGCTACAAGGGCCCGAAGTTCAGCTGGTCGACGATGCCCGACCAGTACGCCCTGGAGCAGTTCCAGCGCACGGTGCACAGCAAGAAGCCGGCCGACGGCAAGTCGCTGATGTCGTTCATCATCCTGACCTCCAGCCACCAGCCGTGGGCGCCCATCCCGAAGATGGTCGACTGGGACAAGGTGGGCGACGGCTCGATCTACGACGCGATCGAGAAGGCGGGCAAGGACCCGGCGGACGTCTTCTACAACTCGACGGCGGTCAAGCAGGAGTACGGCAAGTCGGTCCAGTACTCGGTGACCGCGCTGACCCAGTGGCTGGAGCGGTACGGCAACAAGAACACCGTGCTCGTCTTCCTCGGCGACCACCAGCCGATGGCGAAGGTCAGCGGTCAGGGCGCCAACCACGAGGTGCCGGTGTCGATCGTCGCGAAGGACCCCAAGGTCCTTGACGCGATCGACAGTTGGAACTACACGGACGGCCTCCAGCCCGCGAAGAACGCGCCGGTCTGGCAGATGAGCGCCTTCCGCGACAAGTTCCTGACGGCGTACGGCTCGACGCCGCACCCGACGAAGGGCTGAGACACCCGACGAAGGGCTGAGCGCAACCTCCGGGGGCCGGACGGAAGTTCGGCCCCCGCCGCCGCTCCCCCTCAGCCCCCGGAGGTCTCCAGCTCCGCGTCCTCCCCGACGCCCGCGCAGTCGTACGGGTCCTTGAGCCAACCGTCCGGCAGGACAACCCGGTTGTTGCCGGACGTACGGCCCCGGGGCCCGTCGGCGCCTACGGGCCAGCTCTGGTCGAGGTCCAACTCGTCCAGCCCGCCCCGCAGTTCGTCGAGGGACGACGTGATGGCGAGCCGCTTGCGCATCTCGGACCCGACCGCGAAGCCCTTCAGGTACCAGGCGACGTGCTTGCGGAAGTCGACAACTCCCTTGGATTCACTGCCGATCCACTCGCCGAGCAGGGTGGCGTGCCGGACCATGATGTCGGCGACCTCGCGCAACGACGGCTGGAGCACGTCCTGTTCGCGCCCCTCGAAGGCGGCGACCAGGTCAGCGAACAGCCACGGCCGCCCAAGGCACCCCCGCCCGACGACGACGCCGTCGCAACCGGTCTCGCGCACCATCCGCAGCGCGTCCTGGGCCGACCAGATGTCGCCGTTCCCCAGCACGGGGATCTCCGGCACGTGCTCCTTGAGCCGGGCGATGGCCTCCCAGTCGGCGGTGCCGCCGTAGTGCTGCGCGGCCGTCCGCCCGTGCAGCGCGATGGCGGTGACGCCCTCCTCGACGGCGATGCGGCCCGCGTCGAGGTAGGTGATGTGGTCGTCGTCGATGCCCTTGCGCATCTTCATCGTGACGGGCAGCTCCCCCGCCCCGCTCACGGCCTCCCGCAGGATCGCCCGCAGCAGGTTCCGCTTGTACGGCAGCGCCGAGCCGCCGCCCTTGCGTGTGACCTTCGGCACGGGGCAGCCGAAGTTGAGGTCGATGTGGTCGGCGAGGTCCTCCTCCGCGATCATGCGGACGGCCTTGCCGACGGTGGCGGGGTCGACGCCGTACAGCTGGATCGAGCGCGGGCGTTCACTCGCGTCGAAGTGGATCAGCTGCATGGTCTTCTCGTTGCGTTCGACCAGCGCCCGGGTGGTGATCATCTCGCTGACGAACAGCCCTTTTCCACCACTGGCCGCACCCTTTGACACGCCTCCGGCGTAGGACCGGCACAGGGTGCGGAAGGGCGCGTTCGTGATCCCGGCCATGGGGGCGAGGACGACGGGCGGCTGGACGGTGTGCGGGCCGATCCGCAACGGGTTCGCGGGCGTGGACATTCCCCCATTGTCGCGCACCCCGTCACCCACCCCGCCGCACGCCCTGCCCCGCACCCCGTCGCATACCCCGTCGCACACCCGGCGAGCCCCGGAACACGATCATGTAACAGTCATTAGTTAGCCGCACTATCGATATTCCTCTACGATGGACGTCATGCCCGAGCTCAGTCAACGCCGCCGTCTGCTGGTGCTCGCGATCTGCTGCATGAGTCTGCTGATCGTGGGTCTGGACACCACCGTCCTCAACGTCGCCCTGCCCTCCATGCAGAAGGAACTGCACACGAGCACGGCCGGCCTCCAGTGGACCATCGACGCCTACACCCTGGTCCTCGCCTCGCTCCTCATGCTCGCGGGGTCCACCGCCGACCGCCTCGGCCGCAAGCGCGTCTTCATCGCGGGGCTGACCGTCTTCACGCTCGGGTCGCTGCTGTGCTCGCTCGCGCCGAACCTGGAGACGCTCGTCGCGTTCCGCATGATCCAGGCGGTGGGCGGGTCGATGCTGAACCCGGTCGCGATGTCGATCATCACCAACACGTTCATGGATCCGCGCGAGCGGGCCCGGGCGATCGGCGTGTGGGGCGGTGTCGTCGGCATATCGATGGCCGCCGGGCCGCTGGTGGGCGGGTTCCTGGTGGAGTCGGCGGGCTGGCAGTCGATCTTCTGGATCAACATCCCGGTGGGCATCGCGGCGCTCCTGCTGACCCTGCGGTTCGTCCCCGAGTCCCGCGCGCCGAAGGCCCGGCGCCCCGACCCGGTCGGCCAGCTCCTGGTGATCGCGCTGTTCGGCTCGCTGACGTACGCCATCATCGAGGCGCCGACGTCGGGCTTCACCAGCGTCCTGCCGTTCTTCGCCGTGGCCCTGGCCGCCCTCCTGGCCCTCCTCTCCTACGAGCCGCGCCGCGCCGAACCCCTCATCGACCTGCGCTTCTTCCGCTCGGCTCCGTTCAGCGGGGCGACGGTGATCGCGGTGGGCGCGTTCGCGTCGCTCGGCGGCTTCCTCTTCCTGTCGACGCTGTACCTCCAGAACGTCCGCGGCCTGGACGCCCTGCACGCGGGCCTGTGGATGCTGCCCATGGCGATCCCGACGGTCGTGCTGGCCCCGATCGCCGGACGCCTGGTGGGCAGCCGCGGGCCGCGCATCCCGCTGCTGATCGCGGGGGTCGCGATGACGGCCTGCGGGGTCCTGTTCGCCGCCTTCGAGGCCGAGACGTCGAACGTCACGCTCTTCCTCGGCTACGTCCTGTTCGGCATCGGCTTCGGTTTCGTCAACTCCCCGATCACGAACACGGCGGTGTCGGGCATGCCCCGGGAACAGGCGGGCGTGGCGGCCGCGGTCGCCTCCACCAGCCGCCAACTGGGCCAGACGCTCGGGGTCGCGGTGATCGGGGCGGTACTGGCCTCCGGCATCGGCTCGTCGACCTACGCCAAGTCCTTCGTGACGGCGGCCCGACCGGCCTGGTGGATCGTCACCGCGTGCGGCTTGACGGTCCTGATCCTGGGCGCACTGACCACAGGCCCCTGGGCCAGGGCAACCGCCGCACGAACGGCAGAGAGGTTGCAGGGGGCGGGAGTTCGCGAGGGGGAGCGGATTCCGGCAGGAGGGTGAGCACGCCTCAAACAGGAGGGTGAGCACGCCTTAAAAGCGGGGCGCAGCCCCAGGCTTTCCAGGGGCGCGGGGAACGGCGCGCCCAGCCCCCACGGGCCCGCACCCAAACGTTGACGCCCTCGAAAAGCAGGGCGCAGCCCGCTTTTCAGGGGCGCGGGGAACTGCGCGAGCAACCCCCACAGACCCGCACCCAACCCCCCGCCCCCTTCAACTCCCCTCCCGCTCCAGCGCAATCGCATAAAGCTTCTCCAACCCTTCGCGGGACGCGTCGTCCGCAGGCACATAAGACACCATCCGCGGCCCCCCGTTGGGCGTCAGCCACATATCCGTGTGGTCCACCGACAGCAACCCCACATGCGCGTTGCGGAACTGCTTCCGCTTGCTGGTGCGCAACCCCGTCACCTCGTACCGCCCCCACACCTCACGGAACTCCGCCGACTCCGTCAACAACCGCTTGTGCAGGGTCTTCCAGGTCGGCTCCCCCAGGTGCCCACCCATCGCCGTACGGAACTTCGCGGTCATGACCCGCAGCACCTCGTCCAACTCCACGATCGCCGACCGCCATTGCTCGTGCGTGAAGCAGAGCAGCATGAAGTTGCGGTCCTCCGGCGGGATTTCGTCGAGGTCGCAGAGGAGCAGGCCGTAGGTGCGGTTGTGGGCGAGGATGTCGTAGCGGCTGTTCTGGATGCACGCGGGGATCGGCTCCAGCTGGCGCAGGAGCTGGTGTTGGGCCGGGGTGATGGTGGGGCAGTTCGAGCCGGGTCGGGGGTCGGTGGCGCCGGCGAGGTTGAAGAGGTGGGCGCGTTCGCCCGGGTCGAGCAGCAAGGCGCGGGCCAGGGCGTCGAGGACCTGGACGGAGACCTGGATGTTGCGCGCCTGTTCGAGCCAGGTGTACCAGGTGACGCCGACCGCGGAGAGCTGCGCGACCTCCTCGCGCCGCAGGCCGGGCGTACGACGGCGCCGGCCGCGCTCCAGCCCGACCTGCTCGGGGGTGACGTGTTCGCGGCGGTGCCGCAGGAACGCGGCGAGTTCGTGGCGGCGGATCACCGACTCGCGCGCCTCCGGCACCTGTTCCTCCGGCACCTGCTCCGCCGCCGTCTCGTCCACCGGGATCGCCATCGTCATGCCTCCAGCGTGCCGTCCACCGGACCCTGTTGGACCCTGTTTCCAGGTACTCCTTGTACCAGGATAAAGACACTCTGGTACCCCTCTCAAGACAAGCGGATCATCGGATCCGTGACCGAGACTGCGACCACCCCGACCGTCCGCTCCCCGGCGGAACCCACCGCCGCGCTCGGCGGAGCCGGACTCTTCACCGTGCTGCTCGCCGCGGCACTCCCCCTCATCGACTTCTTCATCGTCAACGTGGCCCTGCCGACCATGGGCAAGGACCTGCACGCGAGCGAGGCCGTGCTGGAACTCGTCGTCGCCGGGTACGGGGTGGCGTACGCCGTCCTGCTCGTCCTCGGCGGCCGGCTCGGCGACCTCTTCGGGCGCCGACGGCTGTTCCTCGGCGGGATGGCGGCCTTCGGCCTCACCTCGCTGGCATGCGGCCTCGCGCCGAGCGCCTGGACGCTGGTGGCGGCCCGCATCGCGCAGGGCGCGGCCTCCGCGGCGATGCTGCCGCAGGTGCTGGCCACCATCCAGGCGACGACCACGGGAGCGCGCCGCGCCAAGGCCATGAGCATGTACGGCGCCACGGCCGGACTCTCCATGGTGGTCGGCCAGATCCTCGGCGGTGTCCTCGTGGCCGCCAACATCGCTGGTACGGGCTGGCGTTCGGTGTTCCTGGTGAACGTGCCGGTCGTCGTCGTGGGGCTGGTCCTCGCCGCCCGCAGGGTCCCGGACACGCGTTCACCGCACCCGGAGCCCGTGGACGGCCCCGGCACCGTCCTGCTCGCCGCGTCCCTGCTGACCCTCCTGCTGCCGCTCACCGAGGGCCGCGCGGCGGGCTGGCCACTGTGGACCTGGCTGGCGCTGGCCGCGTTCCCGTTCGTGGCGGGCGCCTTCTACGCCGTCGAACGCCGGGCGGACCGGCTCGGCCGTACGCCCCTGGTGCCGCCGAGCCTGCTCGCGCTGGCCTCGCTGCGGCGCGGTCTGGTGATGATCGTGCCGTTCTCGATCGGGTTCAGCGGCTTCATGTTCGTGATCGCGGTGGCGCTCCAACGGGGCGAGGGGCTGGGCCCGGTGGCGGCCGGGATGGCGCTGGCGCCGATGGCCGCGGTGTTCTTCGTCGTCTCGCTGTGCGGGCCGCGGCTGGTGGCGCGGTACGGCACCCGGGTGGTGACGGCGGGCGGGATCGTCCAGTTCGCCGGGGTCGCGCTGATCACGCTGGCCGCGTGGCGGTCGTGGCCGCACCTGGGCCTCCTGGACCTCATGCCGGGCGCGGCGCTCGCGGGCGGGGGCCAGGCGCTCCAACTCCCCATCCTCTTCCGGATCATCCTCTCCGAGGTGCCCGCGGCACGGGCGGGCGTCGGCAGCGGGGTCATGGTGACCACGCAACAGTCGTCCCTGGCCCTTGGCGTCGCCACCCTCGGCACCCTCTTCCTGGCCCTGATACCGGGGTTGGGCATGCGGGACGCCCTGGTGACGACGCTGCTGGTGCAGGCGGCGGGGGTGATTCTGACGGCCGGGCTGAGTCTGCGGCTGCCACGGACGATCGTGTAACGCTATAGGGATCTCCTATACCCCGTGCTGACAATTGGTCTTTGCCTCTCTTTCCTTTCCGGATCTACCGTGAATCAGCGGCGGAAACGCGATGGAGAGGACCGGCAGCATGGCCACAATTGAGACAGCGATTGAGAACGTATCGGGAACGCGGGAACTCGCGGGAAAGCGGGCCCTGGTCACGGGTGGTTCGCGCGGAATCGGGGCGGCGATCGTACGTCGGCTCCTGGACGCGGGCGCCGAGGTGCTCACGACCGCCAGGTCGGCGACGAGCACGGTGCCGGAGGGCGCCGCCTTCGTCGCGGCCGACGTGCGGACCCGGGCCGGGGCGGAGACGCTCGCCGAAGCCGCGCGGGAGGTGCTCGGCGGGGTGGACGTCCTGGTCCACAACACCGGCGGGGCGCAACCGCACAAGGACCCCTTGGACATCCCCGACGAGGAGTGGCAGGACGCGCTGGACTGGAACTACCTGGCGGCGGTACGGCTGGACTCGCTGCTGGTACCGGGGATGCGGGAACAGCGTTCCGGGACGATCGTGCACGTCTCCTCGGCCGCGGTGCTCACCCCGATGGGACCGTTCCTGCACTACACGGCGGCCAAGGCGGCGCTGGAGAACTACAGCCGGGGCATGGCCCTGCAACTGGCCCCGTCCGGCATCCGGGTCAACACCGTGAGCCCCGGCCGGGTCGCCACCCCCGGCGGCGAGGCGGCCCGGGAGCAGTGGGCGCGCCTGGCCCCGGCACCGAGCGGGGCCGGCGCCACCGACACCCCGCCGCTGGGACGCGACGGCCGGCCCGACGACATCGCCGACGCGGTCCTGTTCCTCGTCTCCGACCGCGCGAGCTGGCTGACCGGAACCAATCTCTTCGTGGACGGCGGTGAATTCCCCCGGGGGTGACGCCGGGGGAATTCCGGAAATCCGGTTCCAATTCTTTCTCACCGCCGTCAGGACACCGGTGAGAAAGAATCGGAAGCAGAGGTGGAATCCGCCCAAGTCTCCCGGCGCAGGAGTTCGAGCAGCGTCGTCTCCGCCGGGCCCGCGCCCGGCCGGAGTACGGCGAGGACGGGCAGGGACACGGCCGGGGACACCGGGCGAACGAGGTGCTCGTGGCCGTGGGGCACCGCAGCGGCCGGGACGAGCGTCGCCCCCAGTCCCTGGGCGGCCCAGCGCACGGCCGTCGCCGTCTGGGACACGCGGGCGGCCGTGGCGGGCGTCGGGTCGTGGTCCCGCAGCACGTTCAGCATGACGGCGTCGAGCGCGCTGTCGCGGTCGAACCGTACCCACGGCTCCCCCGCCAGTTCGCGCAACTCGACCCGGTCCGCGGCGAGTTGCGGGTGCCCGGCGCCCAGCACCACGACGAACTCCTCGGCGCCGAGGTGGTGGGCGTGGGCGGGGGTGCGCTCGCACGCGGCCATCAGGGCGAGGTCCAGCACGCCCCGGCGGCACAGCCGCTCCAGTTCGGCGGAGCTGGGCTCCTCGAAGACGGTGACCTCCAGCCGCGGGAAACGGCGCCGCAGTACGCCCAGCGCGCCCGGCAACTGCCGGGTGCCGAGGCCCAGTTGGACCGAGACCACCAGCTCGCCCACCAACTCCTCGGCACCGGCCCGCGCCGTCGCCCGCGCCCGCCGCGACGCGCTCACCGCGACCTCCGCCTCCCGCAGGAACGCACGGCCGACCGCGGTGGGCACGAGTCCGGTCGGCGTGCGGGCGAACAGTTCCACGCCGAGTTCCCGTTCCAGACCGCGGATCTGCTGGGAGACCGACGGCTGAGCGACGTGCAGCAGTTCCGCCGCCGCCGTCACCGAGCCCTGTTCGGCGACGGCCAGGGCGTACTCGAACTGACGAAGACTCATCGGCTCCCTTCCTTCGTGTCCTTCAACTCGGTTGCGCCGACCGGGATTCCCGTATTCCCGTGGCGCCGTCCGGCCGGCAGACGGGCGGTCCGGTGTCGTCAGCCGGGCCGTCCGTCAACGGACGAACACCAATCCCTCACCCAACTCAACACACAAGTAACACCGTTGATCTTCCGGATGCTGCACACTCCTTGCTGCACGGGCCGTTGTCTTTGCGCGAGGCGCTGGAGGCGTCGCACATGCTGCAGATCAACACGAGCAAGGTCAGCCGCTGGGACCAGCACGGCCGGGAACACACCGTGCGGGTCCTGCGGTCCGGAGTCCAGCGCACGATCGCCTGCGACACGTGCGGCTGGCGCAAGAGCGCGCAGTTCCTGCCGTGGCTGAAGGCACAGGAGCACCTCGCGGAGGAGCACCAGGCGACGGTGGACCCGTCGGAGGGGTGAGCCCACCAGCCCATTGAGCCCACCGAGCCCGCTGAGCCCACCGGGTCCACCAGGTCCACCAGGTCCACCGAAAGCGGTCGGGGTCGGTGCCCGGAGGCCGTTGTCAGTGGCAGGGGCTATACCGGATGTATGGCACTGCACTGGAAACTGGTCGTCGACACCCGGGAGGCCCCCGCTCTCGCCGAGTTCTGGGCCGCCGCGCTGGAGTACGAGGTGGAGGACAACACCGAGCTGATCGCCCACCTGCTGAAGGCGGGGCAGCTCCCCGAGTCCTCGGTCGCGGAGCACGGCGGACGCCGCTTCTTCCGCGGCTTCGCGGCGATACGGCACCCGGCGGACCCGTACGACGAGACGACGGGCATAGGCCAGGGGCGCCGGATCCTCTTCCAGGACGTCCCGGAACCGAAGACGGCCAAGAACCGCCTGCACCTGGACGTCCACGCGGACCCCGGCGGCCGGGACGCCCTGGTGGCCCGCCTGGAGACCCTGGGCGCGACCCGCGCCAAGGAGGTCGACCAGGGCCCGGCGGGGCACTGGTGGGTCATGCGGGACCCGGAGGGCAACGAGTTCTGCGTGTCGTAGACACACGGGCTACCGATCGCGGTCACCCCCACCCGGGCTCCACAACCGCCCCTCCCCCCGCCCTGGCTCCCCCACCCGCGACCTCCGCGCTGGCCCGCACGAACGCCGCCACCGCCCGTGACCTCGTCCGCTCGGGCCAGGCCAGCAGGACCATCGTGCTCGGCGCGTCCAGTACCGGTACGCACACCACGTCCGAGCGGGCGTTGCGCCGAACCGACTCCGGGAGTACGGCGACCGCCTGCCCCAGGGCGATCAGCTGCATCAACTGACCGCCGTCACGCACCACCAGACCACCGTTCACCCCGGCCGAGCCCGCGCCACCCGCACCGCCCGCACCGTTCGCCCCCGGCCCGGGCCAGCTGGGGGTCGGTTCGCCGGCGAGGTCGGCCAGGACCAGGGCGGCGCGGTCGGCGAGCCGGTGGTCGCGGGGCAGCACGGCCACCTGGTCCTGGGTGAGCAGGAGTTCGGTGTCGAAGCCACTGAGGTCGTCGTGCGGGGCGTGCAGGAAGGCGAGGTCGACGCGGCCGTCGCGCAGCATCGGTGCCTGCTCGCCGATGCCGCAGACCACCACCTCGACCTCGACGGCGTCCGGGTCCCGCCGGTACAGCGGCATGATCCGCGTGAGCAGGCCCGCGTCCCCGCCGGGCTTGGTCACCACGAGCAGCCGCGGCTGGGCCCGGCCCGCCCGCTGGGCCCGCCGTACGGCGGCGTTGACGGCGTCGAGCGCCTTGTGGCACTCGGCGAGGAAGACCACGCCCGCGGGCGTCAGGCTCACCGCGCGGCTGGTGCGCTCCAGCAGCGGCACGCCCATCCGCCGTTCGAGCCGCTGGATGGCGCGGGACAGCGGTGGCTGCGCCATGCCGAGCCGCTCGGCCGCGCGGCCGAAGTGCAACTCCTCGGCGACGGCCACGAAATACGTCAGCTCCCGTGTCTCAGGTGCGTCCATACCCGCAGAGTATCGGTCGCTACGACATCGGTGTTGGCCCGCACGGACCGCCCCGCGGTCTCCTTGAGCCATGGCAGAGAACACCGCAGAAAACACCGTAGAAAACGCTGTAGAAAACGCGGAAACCACGGGAAACACGGCAGAAACCATGATCATCCTGGTCACCGGCGGCAACAAGGGCATCGGCCGCGAGATCGCCGCCCAGCTCGCCGCCCTCGGGCACACCGTCGTGATCGGCGCCCGCGACGCCGAGCTGGGTGAGAAGGCCGCCGCGGAGCTGCGCGCCACCGGCGCCGACGTCACCGCCGTCGTACTCGACGTGACCGACCCCGCCTCCGTCGCCGCGGCGGCCGACGCGGTCGAGGCCCGGTACGGCAGGCTCGACGCGCTGGTCAACAACGCGGGCGTGGCCACGCCCGCGGGCAGCGACCGGGCCGCCCAACGCCCCAGCACCGCCGACCTCGACACCATCCGCCAGATCTTCGAGACCAACTTCTACGGCGTCATGACCGTCACCAACACCCTGCTGCCGCTGCTGCGCCGCTCGGCCGCCCCGCGCGTCGTCAACGTCTCCAGCGCCGCCGGTTCCCTCGCCGTCATGGCCGACCCGGCCATCAGCGGCCTCTCCCCCGACGACCTGCCCATCTCCGCCGGCTACTCCCCGTCGAAGACCGCCCTGACCGCGCTGACCCTCCAGTACGCGCGCGAGCTGCGCCCCGACGGCATCCTGGTCAACGCCGTCTGCCCCGGCTACTGCGCCACCGACCTCAACAACCACTCCGGCTACCGCACCCCGGCCCAGGGCGCCACGGCCGCCGTCCGCATGGCCACGATCCCCGCCGACGGCCCCACCGGCACCTTCACCGACGACGAGGGCCCCGTGCTCTGGTAGCACCAAACTTTTCTAGGCAGCGGCGCCCGCCGTCACCCCCCGCAACAACAACTCCACCACCGCCGCGAACTCCCCCTCGATCCCCGGTTCGACCCAGTACCGCGCGTACGCCGGGTCGTGGAAGCGGCCCGTGGCCTGGAAGAGGGCCGTCGCCGTCTCCGCCGCGTCCAGGTCGGCGATGAAGACGCCCGCGTCGATGCCGGCCCGCACGATGGTCGTCAACTGCGTGGTGAGATCGGTGAGATGGCGGTCGACGGCGGCGCTGGCCTCCTCCGCCAACACGCTGAACGTGGCGAAGAGTTCGGGGTCGGCGCCCGCCTTCTCGCGCTTCGCCTCGAACAGCGCCGTCAGCCAGGCGCGGAGCCGCTCGCGCGGATCCATGTCCCGGATGACGATGTCGGCCAGCAGCAACGCCGTACGGTCCAGCCAGCGTTCGGTCACCGCCTCGCGCAGCGCCGCCTTCGTGGCGAAATGGCGGTAGACGCTGCCGTGGCTGACGCCGAGCGCGCGGGCCACGTCCACCACGGTGGCCTTGGCCGGGCCGTGGCGGCGCAGCACCTCCTCCGTGGCTTCGAGGATGCGCTCGGCGGTCAGGGTCGGGGTGGTCGCCATGACCAAAACCGTACCTGGCCGCCGTCGGGCACCTGTCAGCGCTCGCCGTCGAGCATGGCCTGTTGAGCTGGGGCGTAGCGCTCACCGGCCGCCGCGCCCGCCGGTACGGCGGTCTCGATCGCCGCGAGGTCCGCCGCGTCCAGCGTCACGTCGACCGCGCCGAGCGCCTCGGTCAGCCGCTGCCGGGTGCGGGAGCCGACCAGCGGCACGATGTCCTCGCCGCGCGAGGCCACCCACGCAATCGCGATCTGCGCGACGGTGACGCCCTTCTGCTCGGCGATCTTCCGCAGCGCCTCGACCAGCCCGAGGTTGTGGTCCAGGTTGGCGCCCTGGAAGCGGGGCGAGTGGGCGCGGAAGTCGTTCGCCGCGAACGCCTGCCCCTGGGTGACGTGGCCGGAGATCAGGCCGCGCGAGAGCACGCCGTAGGCGGTCATGCCGATGCCGAGTTCGCGCAGGGTCGGCAGGACGGTCTCCTCCACGCCGCGCGAGATGATCGCGTACTCGACCTGGAGGTCGCTGATGGGGGCCGTGGCCGCCGCCCGGCGGATGGTGTCGGCGCCGACCTCGCTCAGACCGATGTGCCGTACGTACCCCTTCTCCACCAGTTCCGCGATGGCGCCGACCGTCTCCTCGATGGGGACGTTCGGGTCGAGGCGGGCGGGGCGGTAGATGTCGATGTGGTCGACGCCGAGGCGCTGGAGCGTGTAGGCGGCGAAGTTCTTGACGGCCGCCGGGCGGGCGTCGTAGCCGACCCAGCCGCCGTCCGGGTCGCGCAGGGCGCCGAACTTGACGCTGAGCAGCGCCTGTTCGCGGCGCGCGGCGGGGGCCGTGCGCAGGGCCTCGGCGACGAGCAGTTCGTTGTGGCCCATGCCGTAGAAGTCGCCGGTGTCGAGCAGGGTGATGCCGGCTTCGAGGGCCGCGTGGATGGTGGCGATGGACTCGCCGCGGTCCGCCTCGCCGTACATCCCGGACATGCCCATGCAGCCGAGGCCGAGGGTGTGGGTCTGGGGGCCGGTGCGGCCCAGGGTGCGGGTTCGCTTCGTCATGACACCCACCCTGCCATGACAGCTGACAGATTTCAATATCTGTCAGCTGTCATTTGTCATCTGTCATTTGTCAGCCATCGCCGAGCGCACTGCTTTCCGGACAGCACGAAGCCCCCGGTTCCGCGCCACGGAACCGGGGGCCACGAGCAAGCCGTCAAACGGTCAACGCGCTCAACAGCCGATCAGCAACCGATCAGCCGCCCGGCGAGGTACCCCTCGATCTGGTCCAGGGACACCCGCTCCTGCTTCATCGTGTCCCGCTCGCGCACCGTGACCGCGTTGTCCTCCAGGGTGTCGAAGTCGACCGTCACGCAGTACGGCGTGCCGATCTCGTCCTGGCGGCGGTAGCGGCGGCCGATGGCACCGGCGTCGTCGAACTCGATGTTCCAGTGCGCGCGCAGCGCCTGGGCCAACCCCTTGGCCTTGGGCGAGAGTTCGGGGTTGCGGGAGAGCGGGAGCACCGCGACCTTGACCGGGGACAGGCGCGGGTCGAGGCGCAGCACCGTGCGCTTCTCCAGCTTGCCCTTGGCGTTGGGGGCCTCGTCCTCGACGTAGGCGTCGAGCAGGAACGCCAACATCGCGCGGCCGACACCGGCGGCGGGCTCGATGACGTACGGCGTCCAGCGCTCCTGGGCCTCCTGGTCGAAGAAGGAGAGGTCCTGGCCGGACGCCTTGGAGTGGGCCGAGAGGTCGTAGTCGGTGCGGTTCGCGACGCCCTCCAGCTCACCCCACTCGTTGCCGCCGAACTGGAAGCGGTACTCGATGTCCGCGGTGCGCTTGGAGTAGTGGGAGAGCTTCTCCTTCGGGTGCTCGTACCACCGCATGTTCTCCTCGCGCATGCCGAGGCCGGTGTACCAGTTCCAGCGCTGCTGCATCCAGTACTCCTGCCAGGTCTCGTCCTCACCCGGCTTGACGAAGAACTCCATCTCCATCTGCTCGAACTCGCGCGTACGGAAGATGAAGTTGCCCGGCGTGATCTCGTTCCGGAACGACTTGCCCATCTGGGCGATGCCGAACGGCGGCTTGCGGCGCGAAGTGGTCTGCACCTGGGCGAAGTTGGTGAAGATGCCCTGGGCGGTCTCGGGGCGCAGGTAGGCGACCGAGCCGGTGTCCTGGGTCGGGCCGAGGTGGGTGGAGAGCAGGCCCGAGAACTGCTTGGGCTCGGTGAACTGGCCCTTGTTGCCGCAGTTGGGGCAGTTGATGTCCGCAAGGCCGTTCGCCGGGGGGCGGTTGTGCTTGGCCTCGTACCCCTCTTCGAGGTGGTCGGCGCGGAAGCGCTTGTGGCAGGAGGTGCACTCGGTGAGCGGGTCGCTGAAGGTGGCGACGTGACCCGAGGCGACCCAGACCTCGGTGGCCAGGATCACCGACGAGTCGATACCGACGACGTCCTCACGCGAGGTGACCATGTAGCGCCACCACTGACGCTTGATGTTCTCCTTCAGCTCGACGCCGAGCGGGCCGTAGTCCCAGGCGGCGCGCTGTCCACCGTAGATCTCGCTACAGGGGAAAACGAAGCCACGGCGCTTGCTCAGGCTGACGATGGTGTCGATCTTGTCGGCGGCCACGATGCTCTCTTCAGTACGAACGGACGGCGCGAATGCTTCAGGTTACCGGCGCCTCCCACCCCCGCATCAAATCGGTTGTCCGCAGCCCCCTTTCCCCTGCCTTCCCCCTGCCTTGTTGACAACGGTTTCCATATCAGCTGAAAATGACTTCCATGAACGTACGACGACGCCTGATACCCGCGGCTTCCTTCACGGCCCTGTCCGCGCTGGTCCTGGCGACCACCTCCGCCTGCGACTCCGCCGGAGCCGCGGACACGAACACGGGCAAGTTCGACGTCGTCGCGTCCTTCTACCCGATGGCCTTCCTCACCGAGCGGATCGGCGGGAAGTACGTGAACGTCTCCAGCCTCACCCAGCCCGGCCAGGAGCCGCACGACCTGGAGATCAGCGCGCGGCAGACCGCGGCGCTCCAGGAGGCCGACGCGGTGCTCTACCTCAAGAACCTCCAGCCCTCCGTCGACGACGCCGTCTCCCAGTCCGAGGTGAAGACGAAGATCGACGCGGCCTCCCTGACCTCGCTGGAGAAGCACGGCAACGAGGTCGGCGGCCACGCGGCCGAGCACGACGACAGCGAGAACGACGAACTCGCGGGCCTGGACCCGCACATCTGGCTGGATCCGGTCCGTTACGCCGAGGTCGCCGCGGGCGTCGGCAAGGCGTTCGAGAAGGCCGACCCGGACCACGCGGCCGTCTACAAGACCAACACCGCGGCCCTGGTCAAGAAGCTCGGCGCGCTCAACACCGAGTTCAAGGACGGGCTTTCGGACACCAAGACCAAGGTCTTCATCACCACGCACGCCGCCTTCGGCTACCTCGCCGAGCGCTACGGCCTCACCGAGGAGGCCATCAACGGCCTGGACCCCGAGTCGGAGCCAAGTGCGGCCCGCGTCAAGGACCTTGAGAAGATGGCCAAGGCCGACGGCGTCACCACGGTCTTCTACGAGACGCTCGTCAGCGACAAGACCGCGAAGACCATCGCCGGTGACGCGAACCTGAAGACGGACGTCCTCGACCCGATCGAGGGCATCACGTCCAAGTCCCGCGGCACGGACTACTTCTCGGTCCAGCGCGCCAACCTCAAGGCGTTGCAGACCGCGTTGGGAACCAAGTAACCGCCGTGGAGGGCGAGATGGACGACTTGGACGACATGGACGTCTTGGTGCGCGAGCCCGTCGTCTCGCTGCGCGGTGTGCGCGCGGAGCTGGGCGCGCGGCCCGTCCTGCGCGGCATCGACCTCACCGTGCGCCGCGGTGAGGTCGTCGCGCTGCTCGGCGCCAACGGCTCCGGCAAGTCCACCGCGATCCGCACGGTCATCGGTCAAGTCCCCGTCAGCGAGGGCGAGATCGAGCTGTTCGGCACGCCCCGGCGCCGCTTCCGGGACTGGCGGCGGGTCGGGTACGTGCCGCAGCGGACGACGGCGGGGGGCGGCGTGCCCGCCACCGTCACCGAGGTCGTCTCGGCCGGCCGTCTCTCCCGGGCCCGCTTCGGACTGCTGCGCAAGGACGATCACGCCGCCGTACGGCGGGCGTTGGAGCTGGTGGGCATGGCCGACCGCGCCAAGGACTCGGTCGACGCCCTCTCCGGCGGCCAGCACCAGCGCGTGCTGATCGCCCGCGCGCTCGCCTCCGAACCCGAACTCCTCATCATGGACGAGCCGATGGCGGGCGTGGACCTGGCCAGCCAGGAGGTCCTGGCGCGCACCCTGCGCGAACAGGTCGCCGCGGGTACGACGGTTCTGCTGGTCCTGCACGAACTCGGGCCGCTGGAACCGCTGATCGACCGCGCGGTCGTCCTGCGGGACGGATGCGTACTGCACGACGGGCCGCCTCCGAAGTCCCTCGGCCAGCATGCCCTGCCGGGCCACGACCACGTGCACCCGCACACGAACCAGACCGCCGAACCGATCACGACAGGGTTGCTGAGCTGATGGCACGCAGGACCGAGCCGGACCGGGTGGGCTGAGATGGACATCCTCGACTTCGCCTTCATGCAGCGGGCGTTGATCGCCGCCGTGCTGGTCGGGATCACCGCGCCCGCGATCGGCATCTACCTCGTGCAGCGCCGCCAGCCGCTGATGGGCGACGGCATCGGGCACGTGGCGATGACCGGCGTCGGCCTCGGCTTCCTGCTCAACGCCTCACCGGTGTGGATGGCGACGGCCGTGTCGGTGCTGGGCGCGGTGCTGATGGAGCTGATCCGCTGGTACGGCAAGGCCCGCGGCGACATCGCGCTCGCCATGCTCTTCTACGGTGGCATGGCCGGCGGCGTGATGTTCGTGAACCTCGCGCCCGGCGGCTCGAACGCGAACCTCAGCTCGTACCTCTTCGGCTCGCTGTCGACGGTCTCGCCGTCCGACGTGACGTCGATCTCGATCCTCGCCACGTTCGTCGTCGTGATCACCGTGGGGCTGCGGCGGCAGATGTTCGCCGTCAGCCACGACGAGGAGTTCGCGCGGGTCACGGGCCTGCCGGTGCGCGCGCTGAACCTGCTGACCGCGGTCACGGCGGCGGTGACGGTGACGGTCGCGATGCGCGTCGTCGGCCTGATCCTGGTGTCCGCGCTGATGGTCGTACCGGTGGCCGCCGCGCAGCAGCTCACCCGGAGTTTCGCGGCGACGTTCGTGATCGCCGTCGTCCTCGGGGTGACCGTGACGATCAGCGGCACGGTGACCTCGTACTACCAGGACGTGCCGCCCGGCGCGACGATCGTGCTGATCACGATCGGGGCGTTCGTCGTGCTTACGGCGCTGGCGACACCGCTCGCGCGACGGCGGGCCAGGGCCTTGGCCGCCGCGGAGGCCGAGGCCGCGACCGGTGGTGAACCGGCGGCGGAGTACGCGATTCCGGCCGCACGGAGCGCGGTCGGCGAGTCCGGAGTCTGACCGTTGACAGGGCGAGCTGGCACAATGGCGGGGCAGCCGCAGATCTGAGGAGACAACGGTGACCACCGCCGGCCCGCCCGTACGGGGACGATCCACCCGCCAGCGTGCCGCCGTGTCGGCGGCGCTCCAAGAGGTCGACGAGTTCCGCAGCGCGCAGGAACTGCACGACATGCTCAAGCACAAGGGGGACTCGGTCGGGCTGACGACCGTCTACCGCACGTTGCAGTCGCTGGCCGACGCCGGTGAGGTCGACGTACTGCGCACCTCCGACGGTGAGTCGGTGTACCGCCGCTGTTCCACCGGGGACCACCACCATCACCTGGTGTGCCGCACGTGCGGCAAGGCCGTGGAGGTCGAGGGCCCGGCGGTGGAGAAGTGGGCGGAGACGATCGCCGCGGAGCACGGGTATGTGAACGTGGCCCATACCGTGGAGATCTTCGGGACGTGTGCGGAGTGCGCGGCGGGTTCGGGGAGCGGCGGGGCCGCCTGACTCGGGCCCCGGCCGTGCGGTCAGTCCCTGATCGTGCAGGTCAGACCCGTCTCGTGCGGGCGTCCAGGATTTCACGCAGGCGCGTCGCGTCCGCCGGGTCCTGGAGGCCGCGCTTGGGCAGGATCGTGAGGTTGATGGCCCGCTTGTCGCCGCTGAGCAGGACGAAGACCTCGTCGGTCTCGGTGTAGCGGGGAATTCCGGTCCAGTTGAGGGTCGCGGAGCCCCGGTCCGAGGTCACGGTCACTCCGGCGTCCGTCACCTGGGCGTGGTGGGTGCCCCGCAGGTCCAGGGCCCGGTGGAAGGACCGGATCTGGCGCCGGGGAATCAGCAGCATCATCGCGATGACCACGGTCGACCAGATCAGTGGGAACAGGGTCCACTTCCCCGTGGTCACCCCGAGTACCACGTTGACCACGAGCAGGGTGCCCGCGAGGATGATGATCACCCGCCGTGGCCGTCCCGCCTTGGTGACCCGCAGCCGCGCCCGCATGGCCGCGGCCAGGTCCTCGCGGGTGATCTCGTAGGCCAACGAGACCGCGGCTCCCGGTCTGTCGCCTTCCGAAGTATCCAGCGCAGCCGCTTCGTGTGTGCCGCCGCTCGCGGCGTCCCGCCCCATGTCGCTCATGAGGCGGGATAATAGCCGTCGTCGATCGGCCGTCGTCGATCAGCCCTCGTGGTCCGGGCGCCCCCGCATGGCCGCCTCCATCGCCGCCAACTCCTCATTCGGGACCGCGCCGCCGAACCGCCGGTCGCGGGAGGCGAATTCGACGCAGGCGCGCCACAGGTCGCGCCGGTCGAAGTCGGGCCAGAGGACGTCCTGGAAGACCATCTCGGCGTAAGCGCTCTGCCAGAGAAGGTAGTTGGAGGTGCGCTGTTCGCCACTGGGGCGCAGGAAGAGGTCCACGTCGGGCATGTCGGCGTAGTAGAGGTACTTGGCGAAGGTCTTCTCGTTCACCTTCGCCGGGTCCAGCCGCCCCGCCTTGACGTCCTCGGCCAACGCCTGTGCCGCGTCGGCGATTTCGGCACGGCCGCCGTAGTTCATGCAGAAGTACAGCGTGAGTTTGTCGTTGTCCTTGGTCTGTTCCTGCGCGACCTGGAGCTCCTTCGCGACCGAGCGCCACAGCTTGGGCATGCGGCCGACCCACCTGACGCGGATACCGAGTTCGTCGAGCTGGTCGCGGGTCTTGCGGATGAAGTCGCGGTTGAAGTTCATGAGGAAGCGGACCTCGTCGGGCGAGCGCTTCCAGTTCTCGGTGGAGAAGGCGTAGAGGGAGATGGCGCCGACGCCGGCCTCGATGGCGCCCTGGAGGACGTCGAGGACACGTTCGGCGCCGACCTTGTGGCCCTCGGTGCGCGGCAGGCCGCGTTCCTTCGCCCAGCGTCCGTTGCCGTCCATCACGATCGCCACGTGCTTGGGGACCAGTTCGCCCGGCAGCTTGGGCGCGCGGGCACCGGACGGGTGCGGCTCGGGCGCCCGGTACTCGTGACGCTGGCGTCCCAGGATCCCGCGTACGACCATGTGCTTCTCGTCTCCTCGTGACTTCTTGTTGTTGAGGTGTCGCTGTCTGTCGTGTTGCTGTCTGTCCAGAACTTCTCGGCCCAGGACTTCTCGGTCTAGGACTTCTCGACGTAGCGCAGGGAGCGCAGCCCTCGCTCCAAGTGCCAGTGCAGGTAGGCCGATACGAGCCCGCTGCCCTCGCGCACGTGCCGCGGTTCGCTGGTGTCCGCGGTCTCCCAGTCGCCGGTGAGCAGCGCGGCGAGCAGGGCGAGGGCCTGCGGCGAGGGTACGACGCAGCCGGCCACCCGGCAGTCGCCGCAGACGACCCCGCCGGACCCGACGGAGAAGAACCGGTTGGGCCCGGGAAGGCCGCACTTGGCGCAGTCGCCGAAGCTGGGGGCGTAGCCGTTGACGGCGAGGGAGCGCAGCAGGAAGGCGTCGAGGACGAGGTGGGGCGCGTGCTCGCCGCGGGCGAGGGTGCGCAGGGCGCCGACGAGCAACAGGTACTGCTGCACGGCCGGTTCACCCTCGTGATCGGTGAACCGCTCGGCGGTCTCCAGCATGGCGGTGCCCGCGGTGTACCGCGCGTAGTCGGCCACGATGCCCCCGCCGTACGGGGCGATCGTCTCGCTCTGCGTGCACAACGGCAGCCCCCGCCCGACGAGTTCACTCCCGCGGGCGAAAAACTGCACGTCGACGTGGGAGAAGGGTTCGAGCCGCGCCCCGAACTTCGACTTCGTCCGCCGCACCCCACGCGCTACGGCGCGTACGCGGCCGTGACCGCGGGTGAGCAGGGTGATGATGCGGTCCGCTTCACCCAGCTTCTGGGTGCGCAGCACGATGCCGTCGTCGCGGAACAGGCTCATGGGCCCATTGTGTCCCATGGCGGGACGGGGGCCTGAATCTCGACGGAGGCCCGGATCCCAACGGGTCCCGGATCCTAGAGCAGCCACTCCCCGTCGCGCATCAAGGTCCGCCCGGCCATCTCCGGAACCGTCCCCCACGCCTGGAGCACCTGCGGAACGACCCTGAAGAAGACGTACGACGGGTGGTCCGTACGCGGATCCCAGCCGTCCTTCGCCGCGAAGGCGTCGCCGACCTCCGTCGGGAGCTTCTCGCGGGGCAGCACGGTCGCGGTGCCGTGGACGAGGACCACGTCACGGGGGTGCCCGAAGCTGAGCCGGGCGCGCCCCGAGGCGATCAGGTTGCGGCCCGTCGGGTTGGTGTCGCGGGTGGCCAGCCACACCGCCTCGCCGTCCCACCAGAAGGCCAGCGGGACCAGACACGGCTCCCCGGTGGCGTCGGCGGTGGCGACCCACACGTCGTTGTCGCGCGCGAGCCGCTCCAGCGCCTCGCGCTTGCGCTGCGGCCGGCTGCGGGGGCCGGTGGGCCGGGAGGGTGCTTCCGTCATGCGGGAAGGCTAGGGCGCGGGCCCGTGCCGGCACATCCGGCGGCCGGACTAGGTCGGTGGGCGGAGGGGTGCTCCAGCCCAGGTCGCACCCCCGGTCCCAGCAACCGTCCCAGCCCTCGCCGCCGCCCCCAACTTCAGCAGTACGGCGGCTGGTTGGTCAGCGACGCCGCCACCCGCGTCCACACCCCGAACTGCCGGTACAGCGCGGGCAGCGCCCCCGTCGCCGTCACCGTGCGGCTGTCCGTGGCCGTGACGCCGGGGATGCCCAGCAACGTCGTGGCGACGGACGCGGACTGCCAGCGGACGGTGAGGGTGGCGTCGTCCTCGCGCGGAGCGGGCCGCGCCGGGGACGGGGCCGGCAGGGCGGCGAGCGCCCCCGTCACCGCCTCCTCGATCGCCTTGCGGGCCTCCCCCGCCGGGCGGACCTCCGCGGCGAAACGGTCGTGCGCGTACTTCACCGGCACCGTCGCGATGCCCGGATCCCATTCCTCCGCTTCCACGCACGCGGCATCGTCCCCGGTCAGGACAACCATCGGAACACCGAGCGCGGCGGCGGTGGCGTGCGCGAGACCGATTTCCCCGGTCACGCGACCGTCCAGCCAGATGTCCTCGATCTCGTGGCCCATGAAGCTGTGGCTGAGCACGCCGAGCGCCCCGGCCCGCGCGTGGTACCCGACGCACACCATGGCGTCGAACTCGGGCGTCAGCCCCTCCAGCATGCTCATCTGCTTGGGCTTGCCGCGGATCAGCCGGGCCTCCGGGTGCAGCGACTCGGGCAGCAGGTTGCGCATGGGCCCGTGCGCGTCGTTCACCAGCACGTCCGCCGCCCCGGCCGCGAGCGCACCGCGTACGGCGGCGTTGACGTCCTCGGCCATCATCAGCCGCCCGCGCTCGTAGTCCCGCCCGCCGGGCTGTACGTCGGCGGCGTCGACGAGCCCGGTGACGCCCTCCATGTCGGCGCTGATGTAGATCCGCACGTGCCGTTCAACTCCGTTGGTTTCGACCGGCATTCAGGCGATCACGCAACCCGGCGATCAGGGCGATCAGCCGGTCAGGCGTTCGGTGGCCGGTACACAAATATGGTGACCGAGCCAAGCTACCCGAACTCCGCCTCAGCCTCCCCCTCAGCGACCGACGGTTATCCCCGTGGCCACGTCGACCCCCATCGCCAGCCGAAGCCGCGCCTCGTCCGCGCTGCCGGGCGCCGCGCTCAGGATGACGATCTTCCGTTCGGAGTCGCCGTCGGTCAGGACGTCGCAGTCCACGTCCACGGATCCGGCCACGGGGTGCTCGATCGTCTTGCAGTCCTCGCGGTGCGCGGCCACCACGCCACTCGCCCACAGCCGGGCGAACGTCTCGTTGCCCGCGGTGAGTTCACGGATCAGCCCGGCGAGGCGGCCGTCGTGCGGAAAGCGGCCGGTGGCGCGGCGGAGGTCCGACACGATGGCGAGATCCGATCCCTCGGGGTTCCGCACGACCACCGGCCACGACGCGATGCGTACGGGGCCGGAGGCGTCGGAGCGGGCGGAGTGGGCGGAGTGGTCGGAGCGGGCCGAGGCGTCGTCGGAGGCGTCGGCGCGGCCCGGAAAACGTATCGGAAACCGTTCTCGCGCGAAGTTACGGAGCCGCGGCGGCTTGGCGGCGGGGTCGCCGAGGAGCCCCGCCCACCCCGCGTTCCACCAGATCAGCTCCCAGTCCGCGGCGAACACGGCGACGGCGACGCCCCCGAGCCGGTTCAGTACGCGGTGCACGCCCGGCGGCAGGTCGGCCGGGATGGGCCTGTCGTTCGGGGTGACCAGTCCCGCCATGCGGTAGAGGTGGTCGCGCTCGGCGGCGGTCAGGCACAGGGCACGTGCGAGGGCGGCCACGACCTGGGCCGACGGCGCCGTCGCCCGCCCCTGCTCCAGGCGCACCACGTAGTCGACCGACACCCCGGCCCGCTCGGCGAGTTCCTCCCGGCGCAGCCCGGCCGCACGGCGGGCCCGGCCGGACGGCAGCCCCAGGGCCACCGGGGACAGCCGCTCCCGCCAGGCCCGGATCGTGGCGCCCAGCCCGGCCGCCGCGCCCACTCCGGCCCCCTCTTTCGTCGCCATGCCCGCCATCGTGTCATCCTCCCTCACCCCCTCCCCCGCGATCCTGGTACTGGCGTTCCTACGGTCCGGCCGTCCCTGGCGGGGCCCCGGCGCGACGCGGACGATCGGGCCATGACCACCACGTTCATCACCGGAGCCAACAAGGGTCTCGGCTACGAGACCGCCCGCCGCCTCGTCGAACTCGGCCACACCGTGATCGTCGGAGCCCGCGACCCGGAGCGGGGCGCCGTGGCCGCCGCCGCGCTGGGTGCGCGGTTCGTCCGCATCGACGTCACCGACGACGCGTCCGTGACGGCGGCGGCGGCCGACGTCGCCGCGCACGAGGGCACGCTCGACGTCCTGATCAACAACGCGGGTGTGGCCGGCCCGCACGGCGACCCCGGCGACCTGACGGGGGCGGAGGCGCTCGACGTCTTCGACGTAAACGTTTTCGGTGTCGTTCGCACGACCACCGCCTTCCTCCCGCTGCTGCGCCGGTCGGCGGACCCGGTCGTCGTGAACGTCGGCAGCGGCATGGGCTCGCTCACCATCACCCACGACCCGGAGCGAATCGAATCCACCGTGATCGCGCCGCTCTACACCGCTTCCAAAGCAGCGCTCACGATGCTGACGACCCAATACGCCAAGGCGTTCAAGGACATTCGCGTCAACGCCGCCGACCCCGGCTACACGGCCACCGATCTCAACGGCAACAGCGGTCCGCAAACGGTTACGGAGGGCACGGACGCGATCGTCCTCCTGGCGACGGAGGGTCCGGGCGCGGGCTCGGGCCGTTTCATCGACCGCGCGGGCCCCATACCCCTGATCTGACCAACCCGACGGCTGAACTGGCTGAACTGGCTGAACTGGAAGGCGAATTCACGGCACCTCACCCCGGCTTCGGGCATTCGCATACGCCGTAGCCGCGCTGAGCCGTTCCGCCGGGGTCGCCATCCGTACGGCGCCCGGCTCGACGTCCCACTCCCGCCCGCCGCCGTACGGTCTGAGCTGGATGTACGGCCCGACGTGCCCCATGACCACACCGACCCGCCCGGTACGCGTGTCCATCGCGTACGCGCCCAACGGCGGGCGCATGGCGGTCACTTGAGCACCGCGGCGAGCCGGGCCGCGACCTCGACCGAACAGCGCCCCAATTCGACGAGTGGGCGCGGCGGTTGACCCGCGAGCCAGGCGGGGTCCAGCCCCAGCGACGGCAAAGTGATTCCGGCTTTCGCGAGCGCCCCGCGCAATTCCTCCACGGTTTCCTCCGCTTCCTCTACACACCGCTCCGCGTTCGTGGCCCTAGGGGCCTGCTCTGCCGCCATGGTGACTCCCCTTCCCTTTCCGATTTCACGCTTCGCACTTCCAGAGTGACGCTCCGCGCCTACACTCGGCAGAGGTCTGAGCACTACAAGTGCGCGGCAGGGAAAGGGGGTTGCCATGGCCAATGGTTCACGCCAAGCGGCCTGGGAGTTCTTCGGGCAAGAGCTGAAACGGCGGAGGGAGGCGGCGGGGCTCACGCAAGTGGAGTTGGGGGCGATGGTCTTCATCTCGGGCGGCTACATCGGCCAGTTCGAGCAGGCGATCAGGAAGCCACAGTTCGACGTGGCGCAACGGTTGGATCGCGTCCTACAAACCGATGGCTTTTTCGAACGCACGTGGAAGAAGCTCATCAAGGAGGAGCCGTACGCGGAGTACTTCGCGCACGCAGTCGAGCTGGAAAAGCGGGCAACGAGCATTTGCGACTGGGCTCCAGCCGTAGTCCCAGGTCTTCTCCAGATCCCCGAGTACGCACGCGCCGTGTACCGCGCGAGCAACCCGCTCGCAACGGACGCCTACATCGACGGCATGGTGAAGCTGCGCATAGACCGATCAGCGATCCTCAAGGACGCTACACGGCCGGTGTATAGCGCGATCCTGCACGAGACGGCGCTGCGCGTCCCGGTGGGCTCCCCCAGCGTGATGGCCCGGCAACTGGACCACATCGCGACGACGATTCGGGAGCACAAGGCGCTGGTGCAGGTGCTCCCGTTCTCAGCAGGCCCCCATCCTCAGATGGGCAAGTTCATGACCCTCATGGAGTTCGCCGACGCCCCGCCAACTACCTATACAGAAGGCGTGCTTTCAGGGAACCTGCTGGATGATCCGGCGACGGTGAAGCAGACCCGGGCGGATTACGATCTACTGCGGGTCGCCGCACTGTCGTTGGAGGCGTCCCTCGCCCTGATCGAGCAAGCCGCAGAGGACTACAGACGATGCGCGAGTACAACCTGACCGATGCCCGCTGGCGCAAGAGCACCTACAGCGGTGGAAGCGGCGGCGAATCGTGCCTCGAAGTTGCCGACGGCGTCCCCAACATCGTCCCCGTCCGAGACAGCAAAGTCCCGGACGGCAACGTCCTGTTGATCACCCCCGCAGCCTGGACGCAGTTCATCACCACCGTCACGGGAGCTTGAGCAACAGCTCCGCAAGGTCCACCGGCATGGTGATCATGCAGTCATGGCCGGTGGCCAACTCCCATACCTGCGACGGCGTGCCGTTGGGCTGGAGCGCGGCGACGGGCCGCCGGACCACGCCCTCCGGCACGCCCACGACGCAGTGGATGTGCGTGCGCGGGACGGCGGCCAGGGCGGGGTTGTCGAGCCGTACCGTTTGCTGGAAGCACCGCACGGACTGGTCCGAGAGCAGCGTCCGGAGCCAGGCGAGGTCGGCCGGGTCGGTGACCCCGAACAGACCGGCGGGCGGCGGCAGTTCGGGCAGCGGCGGCACCCGCCAGCCGCTCTCCGACCGCAGGGCGAGGTCGATCAACGACCGCGTCACCGGCTGGACATCCGCCGCACTCTCCCCGTCCTCCGGAACCATCGCGTCGAGGTACACCAACTGCGCGATCCGCTCCGGGACTTGGTTGGCGGCGGCCGACACGACCAGCCCCGCGTAGCTGTGCCCGACGAGCACCACGTCGGTGAGGTCCTCCGCGAGGATCAGCCCGACGACGTCGTCGACATGCGTGTCGAGCCCAACTTCCGGTCCGAGCAGCGCCGCCCGGTCCCCGAGGCCGGTCAACGACGGCGCGAACACCCGATGCCCACCGGCGGCCAGCAACGGCACCACCCGCTCCCAGCACGCTCCGGAGTGCCAAGCACCGTGCACCAAAAGATAGTTCGCCATGGTTTCGCTCCTAGCCGCGCCGAAAAGGACCTGGTTGCCGAGCACGCTGCCGCGCGGCCCCACCGGCAGCCAGAACCCCCGCGATCCTGGGGCTGACAGGACCAGGCACAGGCACGAGAAGGCGCAATACAGTGACGGCATGACCACCACCCCGAACCCGCTGGGCGACTACGTACGCGCCCGCCGTGGGCTGGTCACGCCGGAGCAGGTCGGCATCCCCGCCTCCGGCGTACGACGCGTGCCGGGCCTGCGCCGCGAAGAGGTCGCCCTCCTCGCCGGCATCAGCGCCGACTACTACCTCCGCCTGGAACAGGGCCGCGACCGCAACCCCTCCGTCCAGGTCCTCGAATCACTCGCCCGCGTCCTCCTCCTCGACGACGACGCGACGGCGTACCTGCTCCGCCTGGGCGCCAACAGCCCCGTACGACAAGGGAATCGGGGCGGTCAACGGCGTCGGCCGCCCAGGGAGACCGTCCCACCGGGCATCGCCAAGCTCATCACCACCCTCACCCTCCCCGCCTACGTCGAGGGCCGCTACTTCGACGTCCTCGCCGCCAACTCCCTTGCCACCGCGCTGTCACCGCGCCTGACGCCGGGCGCCAACCGGCTGCGGGACCTGTTCCTCGACCCCGCCGAGCAGGCCCTCCACCCGGACCACGAGAACGCCGCCGTCGGCATGGTCGCCGGGTTCCGCGAGTCCGTCGGCACCGACACGGACGACCCTCGCTTCATCGAACTCGTCGGCGAACTCTCCCTCGCCAGCCCCCGGTTCAGCCGGATCTGGGCCCGGCAGGACGTCGTCGGCTGCGAGGGCGCCGCCAAGTACATCGACCACCCCCAGGTCGGCGGCCTCACCCTCAACCGCGAACGCCTGGCCGTCAGCGGCACGGCGGGCCAGACGCTGGTCGTCTACCACCCGGACCCCGACACCGACAGCGCCGACAGGCTGACGCTCCTCAACCACCTCGGACCGTCGTCCCCGCACACCACCAACTCAAGCCTCACCGGCCCGAGTTAGCAGCCCCCGCACCGCCCACCCCGTGTACACCAGCCCCACCAACCACCCGATGTCCACGGCCCAGATGACCCCGTCGAGCCCCAACGGCCGTTGCAGCAGGTACGCGGCGGGCACCCGCGCCACCAGGAACGACAACATCGTGCACACGAACGGGAAGACGGTCCGGCCGAGGCCGTTGAGGAACCCGTGGATGACGGCCATCGCCGAGTAGAGGAGGAAGAAGGGGTAGGTCATGGCGATGTACGCGGCCACGACGCTCCGCACGTCCCCGGCCGTCGTGAACGCCGCCGCGATCTCGTGCCGGAGCAGCACGAACAGCACCGACTCCGCGAGCGTCACCCCTACGCACAGCCGTAGCGCCGCCTTCAACACCCGCCGTGCGCGCGCCGGTTCACCCGCGGCCGTGTGCTGGGCGACGAAGACGGTCACCGCGCCGGACAGGTCCAGGAAGAACCGCCCGGCCAGCGCTTCGAGCCGGGCCGCGATACTCATCGCGGCGATGGCCGCCGGACCGAACGGCGCGATCAACGACGTCAGCACCATGCTCCCGAGCGAGAGCATGACGTGCTGCACCCCCACCGGGAACCCGAGCCGCAGCGCGGCCAGGGCCTGCCGGGTCAGCACGGACACGCTCCCCCGGTAGCGGTGGATGCCGTGCCGCCAGGACACCAGCACGAGCCCGGCCAGGAACGCGACCGAACTCGCCGCCACCGTACCGAGCGCGGCCCCGCGCAGCCCCATGCCGAGCACCGCGACGAACGTCCAGGCCAGGCAGGCGTTCAGCAGGCTGCTGAGCAGCATGATGTACATGACCGTGCGCGAGTCGCCGAGGCCGCGCAGGAAACCGCCGAGCGCGCCGATGCCGAACAGCCCGAGGAAACCGAGCGAAAGCGTTTCCAGATACGTACGGCTGCCGTCCGCCACCGCCCCGTGGATGCCCATCGCCCCGAGGAAGAACCCCGTGCACCCCCACACCAGCGCGACGCACAGCCCGGCCCACACCACCGCGAACGCCGCCAGGCCCAGCACGGCGTCCTGCTGCCGCTCGGCCCGGCCGGAGCCCGTCATACGCGCGAAACGGATCGCGAAACCGCTGACGAGACCGAGGAAAACGGCGTTGACGAGATAGAAGACGGGCTGAGCCGCACCCACCGACGCAAGGCCGTCGATCCCGACATACCGCCCGACGATGATGCTGTCGGCCAACAGGTACGACTGCTGCACGTAGTTGGCGACCGACATCGGAACACTGAATCCGAGAATCGACCGCAATTCGGCCCGCAAACCTATGCTCATGACAGCGGTCAGCTTTCCCGGGCTCCGGGGCCGCGGAACGAACCCCGAAGCCAAAAGTTTCCCCATGAAACTTTTACCTTCGCATATCCGCACATCCCCTCGGAGGTGGCGACAGACATGCCAGGCCCCATCCAGTCCCTGTCCCGTGCGGCGGCCGTCCTGCGCCTGCTCGCCACCGGGCGGCGCCAGTTCGGGCTCACGGACACCGCCACCTCGCTCGGCCTGTCGAAGGCCACGGCCTACGGCATCCTGCGCACCCTGGAGGACGAGGGCCTGGTCGAACGGCATCCCGTCTCCGGCAAGTACCAACTCGGGCCGGAATTACTGCGGTTGGGCCGCAGCTACCTCACCACCCACGAGGTCCGCACCCACGCCCGCGCCTGGCTCGACGACCTCGCCCGCGCCACCGGCGAAGCGGTCCGCCTCGGCGTCCGGCACCGCGCGGGCGTGCTGATACTCCACCACGTCGCCCGCCCGAACAGCCCCCGCGGCCTCTCCGAGACCGGCACCGTCCTGTCCTCCGGGGAAACCGCCCTGGGCACGGTCCTAGAGGCTTACGACGACCTCCCGCTCGCCCCGCCCGACCCCGACGGCAGCCTCGAACTTGCCCGCAGCCGCGGCTGGTTCTGCGCCCTCGCCCCCGAACGCCACGGCCTCGCCTCGCTCGCCGCCCCCATCCACGACGGCCGCCAAGTCGCCGTCGGCGCCGTGGAGATCACCGGCGCGGCCGAACGCGTCCTCGAAGACGGCACCGTACGCGGCCCGTTGGTCGCCGCGATCCGCGGCTGCGCGCGGGCGATATCCCAGGATTTGGGGGACGAACGCCGTTGACCCTCGGACAACGTTGGCCAACCTTGGCGGAAAACCGTTTGGATCTTGCCCGAACGGACAGCGTATTCACACCCCGCGCTTCACACCCGTACGAGAATTCACCACTCCGCACGAGAGGGGAATCCGTCCATGGCAGACACCGTGCCCGCCCCCGTCCCCATACCGAAGGAACGCTCGCAGGGCTGCCCCTTCGACCCCCCGGCGGCCCTGCGCGACCTGCGCGAGGAGGACCCCGTCTGTCCCGTCACCCTGGCGGACGGCAGCCACGGCTGGCTCCTCACCCGGCACGCGGACGTGCACGACGTCCTCGGCGACCACCAGCGCTTCAGCTCCCGCGGCGAACTCCGCAACTCCGCCCTGGACGGCCAGGTAACCGCCGCCCGGCGGGCAAAACCCGGCGAGATCAACGGCGTTGACCCGCCCGAGCACACCCGCCTGCGCCGCAAGCTCGCCGGCAAGTTCACCACCAGCCGCATGACCCAACTCACCGACCGCATCACGGACATCGTCGACGACGTCCTGACCGCGATGGAGCGGATGACCGGCCCCGTCGACCTGGTGCAGGTCTTCGCCCTGCCCATCCCCTCCTTCGTCATCTGCGAGTTGATGGGCGTCGACTACGCCGAGCGCGAGGTCTTCCAGGAGAAGACCACGAGCATGCTGGCGCTGTCCGCCACCCCCGAGCAGTACATGGCGGCCCTCGACGACATCTACGCGTACGTCAACGACCTCGTCGTCCGCAAACGCGCCCGCCCCACCGACGACATCCTCAGCAACCTCGCCGCCGACGAGGAGTTGAGCGAGGAGGAGGTCTCCCGGATGGGCCTGGCCCTGCTCGCCGCCGGGCACGAGACCACCGCCCACATGCTCGCCCTCGGCACCTTCGCCCTCCTCCAGAACCCGGCCCAACTCGCCGCCCTGCGCGCCGATCCCGCCCTCATCACCGGCGCCGTCGAGGAACTTCTCCGCTACCTCACCATCGCCCAGTACGGCGCCGAACGCTCCGCGACGGAGGACGTCGAGGTCGGCGGCCGGCTCATCAAACGCGGCGACGTCGTCGTCCCCGCCCTGATGGCCGCCAACCGCGACCCCCGCCGCTTCGACCACCCCGACACCCTCGACATCACCCGCCGCACGGCCGGCCACATGGCCTTCGGCTTCGGCATCCACCAGTGCGTGGGCCAACAACTGGCCCGCGTGGAACTGAAGATCGCCTACCAGGCCCTGATCCAACGCTTCCCGACACTGAGGCTGGCCGTATCACCGGACCAAGTCCCCCTGCGGACGGACTCGGTGACGTATGGCTTGGCGGAACTCCCGGTGATCTGGAGCTGAGTTGGACCGATGCCCCGTCAGGGGCGTGGGGAACTGCGAGGCCCTACCCGTGACAGTGCCGCGCGGCCGAACCCGGCACGTCCAACGTCGGGTTGCGGTCGAAGAACCCCACCGGCTTCAACGTGAAACCCGCGTAGTCGACCGGCATGACAGGCCAGTCCTCCGGGCGAGGAAAGTGGGTCAGCCCGAACGTGTGCCACAGAACGACATCCGCACCGTCGAGGTCACGATCCGCCGCGGTCCACGCGGGCAACCCCGCCCCGCCCGGATGCTGGTTGACGAAGTCCCCCGCCGGATACCGCTCGGCCGGGTCGTAGGCGGTCACCCACAGATGGTGGGTGGCGAACGCGGCCCGGGAGTGCACGGAGGCGGACGGATCCGCGAGAAGCGTCGGCTGCCCCTCGGGGTAGAGCGCGTAACCGACCGGCCGGCCAAGCCGGTTGGTCTTCTCCGGGTTCACGATCTGCCACACCCGCGCATGCGCGCCATCCGCGTCGCGCCGGGCCCCCGCCTCGTTCGTCAGCCGCGTGCGCGACTCGCGGAAAGCGTTTCCGTAAGGGTTTCCGGGCCCCACCGGCACGGTACGGGCCTCCACCTCCTCCACGGCGTTGCGCGGCCCGTCGACGGTCATGTCCAGCCGGGCCGAGAACAGGTGCTGGTGGAAGGGCGCCCCGAGGCCGGGCGCGATCTGGGTGGCGTACTCGTGCCCCTCCTCGGGGTAGGCCGAGGTGAACACGACCCCGGTGGCCTTCGCCTCGCACTGGATCGTGCCGTCGAGGTAGAGATACCAGTAGAAACCGTAGTCGTAATTGCCGATCGTGGTGAAGAAGGAGACCACCAGACGGCGTTGGCGGCGCGTCTCGTTGGAGCCCGCGAACAGGTCGCTGTGCTTCCACAGGACGCCGTAGTCCTCCTCGTGGATGCAGATCGCGTTACGGATGGTGTGCGGCTCACCCTCGTCGTCGGCGATCACCGCGTCCAGGTAGGTGATCTCGCCGAGGCAGTCGCAGCCCAGTTCGAGGGAGTTGGCGTACCGGGCGAACATGTACTCGCCCGCGTCGAAGTAGTTCTGCCAGAACCGCACCGGTGACGGGTCCGCGTACGGCACGACCATCTCGGCGATCGACGCCCGGTAGGCGATCGGGCGGTCGTGGAACGAGAGTTGATGGAGCGTCAGCCCCTCGCGCTCGTTGAAGCCGACCCGCACCGACCAGTTCTGCCAGGTGAGGAGGTTCCCGTCGAGGGTGAAGCTCGGGCCCTCCGGCTGGGTGATCTCGATCGGCTTCAGGGTGGTGCGCGGCGGGCCGGACACCTCCGGGTCGTCGAAGTTGCCGGACTCCGACGGCACCGGGAACTCCCGCGCGTCGATGATCCGCAGCACCTCGCGGCGGGTGAGATCGACGTAGGCGACCAGCCCGTCCACCGGGTGCGCCCACGGGTGGTCCCTCTCGTGCAGCTGCTGGAACCCGAGGGAGCGGACGACCCGGTGACCGGCCTCGTTGTCGGCGTGCTCGGGGTAGGAGCCCGCCGACAACGGCACACTGCGCACGGTCGCCGGGTCCAGACCGCGCCGCTCAAGAGCCGCCGTCCACTCCGGGTGCGCGTTCAGGATCTCCTCGACGACGGCGAACTCGGCGTCGATGATGGGTGGTTGACCGTCGGTGGCCGGGGCGAGCGCGGTGACCTCGTCCACCTCCGCGCGCGTCGCCGAGACGATCACGTCGCGTGAGCTGCCGTCGGCGAGGTCGAGCAGCACGACCCGGAACCGCCGGTCCACCACGTCACCCGGCGTGTGCGCCAGCACGGCGGCTTTGTCCGCCTCCTCCGGCACGCAGAAGGCGTAACGGACGGTCGGGGAGAGGAGATCGGCCTTGGTGAGGATCGCCTTGAGCGCGACGATCTCGGCTTCGGTGACCGCGTCCAGCGGATGCGGAGGAAGGGACTTCGTCATGTGCTGACTCCTCGGTGGGATAAGGGGGATGACGATCAGTCGGTCAATCGCGGAACGCCCGGCGTCCGCCGCCGCGCGAGCGCCGGAACGACCCCCAGGGCGAAGCAACCGACCAGCACCGCCCCCAGCGTGGCCGCCAGTGCCGTCGAACCACCGATCAGCGTGGGGAAGTTGGCCACCGACAGTGCCAGGCAGGCGGCAAGGCCCACAAGTCCCATACCAGGGGCGGCAGTTGTGTGCCAGAGCCGGGTGTCGACGGCGACGCCGTGACGCGGGCAGCGGGTGCGGCGGAAGAAGACGATGACCGACAGACAGGTCAGCCCCATCAGGAACAGGACGCCCAGCGTCGCCGTACCGGACATCCAGGCGAAGACCTGCGTGACCGGGTCCATGCCGAGGGCCGCGCACAGCGCCAACAGGGCGCCCGCGCTTGCCGTTTGGGTGAGGGAGGCGGTGTGCGGGGAGCCGTGCCGGGGGTGGCCCGCGCCGAGCGTACGGGGCAGGGCGCCCGAGGTGCCGAGGGAGAAGCCGTAGCGGGCCAGCACGTTGTGGAAGGACAGCAGGGCCGCGAACAGGCTGGTGAGCAGCAGGACTTGGGCGGTGTCGGCGGCGGCCGTACCGAGTTCGCGGTCGATGGTGGCGAGCACCATGCCGCCCGGGTCCGCGCCCGCCGCCGCGACCACCCGCCGGTCGCCCCATGCCGAGACCAGTGCCCAGCTGGAAAGTGTGTAGAAACCGCCGATCAGCAGGAGGGAAACATAGGTGGCGCGCGGGACCGTGCGTTCGGGGTCGCGGGCCTCGCTGCGGAACACCGCCGTCGCCTCGAAGCCGAGGTAGCCGGCGACGGCGAAGACGATGCCGAGCCCGGGTGACCCGGAGGTGATCTCGGCGGGCCGCACCAGCGCCGTGGACAGGTGGCCGTGGGCGACGATCACGACGTCCAGCGCGAGCACGATGGCCACCTCGCACAGCAGCAGCACGCCCAGCACCTTGCTGCTCAGCTCGATGTGCCGGTACCCGAGCAGCCCGACGGCCGCGAGCGCCACCGCCGACCACAGCCACCAGGGCAGGTGCGGGCCGCCGTAGTGCTGGACGAGCCCGTCGGCGACGGTGCCGGCGTACCCGTACACGGCGAGCTGTACGGCGGTGTAGGTGGCGAGCGCGAGGTAGGCGGCGCCGCGCCCGGCGGCCGGGCCGAGACCCTGCTGGACGTAGGAGAAGAAGGCGCCCGCCTGCGGCACGTGGCGGCTCATGGCGGCGTAGCCGACGGAGAAGAGCAGCAGGACCGCGCAGCAGATCACGAAGGTGGCGGGGAAGGCGGCGCCGTTGCCGAGCGCGATCCCGAGGGGGACGCCGCCGCTGACGACGGTGAGCGGGGCGGCGGCGGCCACGACCATGAAGACGATGGAGCCGGTGCCGAGGGAGCCGGTGAGGGTGGGCGGGGGTGCGCCGGTGTGGTGCGTGTCCTGCTGGGCGGTGGCCATGCGGACTCCAGGGACGGGGAGTTGGGGGCTGGGGGTGGTGTGGGGCGGTTGCCCATGAGCCTGGAGGAGCGCGGTTGCCGGGCGGTCACCCACGCGTCAAACGGTCGGTGCGCGGAGTGGGAGCGGGCGGGGCCGGATTCCCGGGGACGGAGAACGACGCGTAACCGTTTTCGCAACCGGCGGGAACGCACGGGCGAGGTTTCTCATTCGGGGAAACACGGTGGTCACGTGCCCGGCACGCCTGCGGTGGCCCGCGCCTCCTAACGTGCTGCGGCATGAGGCCGTACACCGACCCCGACCACGACCACGCGCCGCACCCCGCCGGTTCTGTTTCCGCAAACGGTTCCGCAGCCTCCTCCGACTACCCCCGGCACGTCACCGCCGCCGCGGGCGGAAGCACCCCGGTGCGGGCGGGGCTGCGGCTGCCGGGGCTGGAACGGCGCACCCTCGGCCCCGTGCAGGTGTTCGCCCAGTCGGTGTCGGCGACGGCCCCGGCCGCCGCGATGGCCACCACCCCCGCGATCACGGCGGGCACGGCCGGGGGCGGCGTCGTGTGGTCGTTCGTGGCGGCGACCGCGCTCGCCCTGCTGATCGGCGCGTGCGTCGGACAGTTCACCCGGCGGATGGCGGCGGCCGGTTCGCTCTACAGCCTGGCGGCGAAGGGACTGGGACCGGGCGCGGCGTTCGCCTGCGGCTACGCACTGCTGATCGGCTACGGCCTGCTGGTCTCGGCGTCCCTGACGGGCTGCGCCCAGTACGTGCTGGAGTTGCTCGCCCGGATCGGCCTGTCCGTGCCAACGGCGGCGGGCGGCGCGCTGATCGTCGTCACCCTCGCGACGGCGGTCGCGGCCTGCACGATCCGGGGCGTACGCCTGGCTGCACGGGTGGTACTGCTCGTGGAGGGCATCTCGATCACCCTGATGGCGGTGGTGTTCGGCCTGCTGGCGAGCGGCGGCGGGGTGGAGTGGCCCGCGGCCCTGAACGGCGGCCCGACGGGCGTCACCCCCGGCGCGGTGGCAGCCGGCGTCCTGCCCGCCTTCGCCGCGTTCATCGGCTTCGAGTCGGCGGCCTCCCTCGGCGTGGAGGCCCGCCGCCCCTTCCACACGGTCCCGCGCGCGGTGCGGTGGACGGCGGCGCTGGCCGGGGTCATGTACGTGGGCGCGGCGGCGGTACAGGTGGCGGGTTTCGCGGGAGGCGGGGCGGTGGGTCAACTCGCCCACGGATCAGGCACGTTGGCCGGGCAAACAGACCCCCTCACCGTCCTCGCCACCGCCGACCGGCTGAGCTGGGTGCCACCGCTGCTGGACGCGGGACTCGCGGCGTCCTTCCTGGCCTGCGCCCTGGCCACCGCGAACGCGCTCACCCGGGTGCTGTTCTCCATGGGCACCGAGGGGGTCGCCCCGCGCGCCCTGCGCCGCACGCACGGTGCCTACCGCACCCCGCACATGGCCGTCGCGTTCGCCCTGCCCGCGGTCACCGTGCCCCCGGTCGCGCTGCTCGCGGCCGGGGTTCCGGTACGGCGCTGCCTGGAACTCCTGGTCCAGACGGCCACCGTCGGCTACCTCGTCGCCTACCTCCTCGTCTGCCTCGCCGTCCCCTTCTTCCTGCGCGGCATAGGCGAGTTGACGCGCGCCGCGGTGGCCGGCCCGGCACTCGCGGTACCGGTCCTGGCCGCCGCGCTGATCGCGTTCACCACGTCGACGATGGCCGCCCGCCTCGCCCTGCCCCTGGCCGTACTCCTCACCACGGGCACCTGCTGGTACGCACTCCTGCGACTACGCCGCCCGGGCGCGCTCGCGGGCATCGGCGTGTACGACGAGACCTCCCTGGCGGACGTACTCGGCGGCCACCCGGACACCCCCCGGCCGGGGCGGTGACGACCGACGATGAGTTACGACTCCGGCGGCCACCCCCTCTCCGGCCGCCAGCCCAAGGCGCTGCGCAACGCGCTCGCCGTCCTCGAAGCGGTAGTGGCCGCCGGGCCGGGCGTGACCGCGAAGGAGATCTCCGGGGCGCTCGGACTCCCGCCCGCGACGACGTACCGGCTGCTCAACCTCCTTGTCGCGGAGGAGTACTTGGTCCGCCTCCCCGACCTGCGCGGCTTCGCACTGGGCCGCCGGGCCGCACGGCTGTCCGTACCCCAGGTGCCCCGGCCGCCAACAGCCGCGCGGGCCGTGGTGGCGGAGCTGCGCGGCCGGCTGCGCTGGGGTGTGCACCTGGCCGCGTACACCGCCGGGCGTCTGTTCATGGTCGACCCGGACCCCGACCATCCCCCCACGGACGAGGCCGTCCTCTCCCGCTACCCGCACGCGTCGTCCCTGGGCAAACTGCTCCTGGCCGACCGCCCGGAGGCGCTCACGACCACCACCGAGCTCCGCCGCTTCACTCCGGCGACGATCACCGAACCAGCGGCACTGCAACGGCAGTTGACCACGATCACCACCCTGGGCTTCGCAACCCAACACGGCGAACTGCACCCGTCCCGCGCCTGCCTGGCCGTACCCGTCCAATCCCCGGACACAGGCACCCTGGTAGCGGGCCTGTCCCTGTGCGGCCCCCCGGAACGAATCGAAGACCCGGGCACGGAACAGGAGTTGGTCAAACTCCTCCGCGAACACGCGGAACGGCTGGCCCCGTTGCTGTCCTGAGCACGGCCGGGCTCTCTCCCCCTCGGTGCCCGCCCGCCGGAACCCCGGTCTCAGTGACCGCCCGCAGGTACTCCGGCCCCCGGATCCACCGGCTCGGTCGCCTCCCACAGAACGTTGAACCTCCGTACCCGCTCCGCCACATGATCCGGCGTGGCCCGCAACAACGTCTTCGCCGGCACGACATCGACGTCCGGCTCCGTCTCGTACGACAGCTCCCCGTCGAAGACGATGAAGTCGTTGGTCGGCGTCAGCCGAGCCCGCTGCGGCAGCCGGGAGCGGATGGCTATACGCGCGTCGATGCCCAAGTCCCGGTGGCTCTCGCAGAGTTCCTCAAGGGCCTGGGTCACCTCGTGCGGTTCCTTGACGAGGAAGAGGCGCCGCACCACGACCCCCTGTTTGATCGCCATCTCCTGTGCCTTGAGGTAGCGGTTGGCGGGTTCGCTGTACCAGAAGCCGCGGTCGACCGGCGTACTGGTGGCGTAGATCGTCTCCTTGGCGCAGACGGTGAGGCCGATCAGCCAGTCGTTGTTCTCGCCCGCGCAGTCGACGCTGCCGTTCTTGAGGTTCTCCAGGAGCGAGGTGAGACCGCCCACCTGTTCCTGCGCGAAGTCCTGCACGAGCCGGGACGGCTGATTGCCCACCTGCGTGTAGGAGCGCACGAGTTGGGGCACGCCGTCGGAGCGCAGCGCGGAGCGGCTCATCTGGCTGTACAGCTCCGTCGCCTCGTTGATGCCCTCGAACGCGGTCTCGACCGCCGAGCGCATCTCGCCGTGGTGCTCGGCGAGGCCGCGCTCCATCGCTATCAGGCGTTCCTCGAAGTCGACGAGGTACTGCACGATGAGCGCCGCGCCGCCGATGACGATGGACACGGTCAACTGCCATACTTCGTCGGCGCTTTGGTTGAGGATGTTGGTCAGGACGTACGTCCCCGCGGCCACCGCGACGGTGACCAGCGTCTTCCTCATCAGCTTCGGCCTGTGGTCCCGCTGCCTGGCCACCGTCCCCTCCGATGTCCGTTCGGGTGTGCGGGGTTGTGCTGTCGTCTGCGGCTGTCGGGCCTGTGTTGCTCCGTTCATTTCGGACCTCCCCCGTTTTTCCTGGGCCCCGTCTGCTGGAGCCCGGTTCGTCTTGGGCGCCGGTTCGTCCTCGGCGCCGGTTCAGCGCGCCGCCAGCTCCTCGCGCTCGCGCGGTAACGCGATGGCGTGCAGGGCCAGTTGGTCCCGGATCCGCATCTTCAGCGTGTCCCACTGCCGGGAGAATCCGGGTTCGTCCTCCAGTGTGTCCCACAGCACCGACAACGAGCGGTCCACGCGCGCCCGCGGCATCCACACGTGCAGCAGGTGGTCCACGGCGGGCCGCAGCGCCCGTACGGTCGCCGCCCCGTCCGCGTCGGCCGCGCCGAGCCTGCTGTTGTCGAGGATGCGGACGACGGTGGTGAGCAGCCAGTCGTGCAGAGCCAGGTCCTCGCAGAGTCCCGCGACGGCGGCCGTGGCGGTGTCCTCGGGCACCCGCAGCCGAACGGTGCGCAGGTCGTCCTCGGCGACGGTGAAACGCTCAAGTGCCGGTGCGGTACCGGCAGGTGCGAGTTTCGCCACCCAACGCAGCCGGGTGCGGCGGGACTTGAAGGGCGCCTTGTGGTCGAGCAGGGGGTGGCGCAGGAGTTGCGACAGCAGGCTCTCGGCGATCGTCCCGAGGTCCAGTTCACCTTGCTGACGGTCCATCAGGATGCCGCGGGCGATGGCGTCTTCGGGGAGTTTGCCCTGTGGTTCCACGACTCCGGGCCGCACCAGGTAGTAGCCCCACGGCTGCCGCATCCCGGGCCCGGCGGCAGGGGTGCGGAAGGAGGCGGTGGTCTGGAGGACGCGGCCCTCGGTGAGCGCGGCGCGGGCGGCGACGGTGCCGACGGCGCGGACCTTGGCGCCGTTCGCGGTGGGCAGCCGGCAGTCGACACCGGTGAGGGTGTCGGCGGAGCGGGCGTAGGTGTTGGGGCGCTCGGAGACCAGGACGCGTTCGTCGGCGCGCAGCCGCAGGAAGTGTGTGGCGGCCTGGGTGTCCAGCCGCTGGAAGGACGGCAGCAGGCAAGTGCGCACTTCGCCGCAGGCGAGGACGGCGGTCGTGGTGTCCCCCGGCGCCGTCATCTCACGCCTCCGGGTAGAACACGTAGGCGATGCGGTCGGCGACGGAGTCGGGCACCAACGCGCCCTCGCGGGCGGAGCGTTCGGCGACCTGGCGCAGGGCGCCCGCGTCGACGTCGGTCTGGTCGAGGATGACGCGGACGGCGTGCTCGACCGGCAGGAAGCGGGACGGCAGCACGGACACCGTCCGGTAGGCGCTGAACGCGGCTGCCTGCGCGTTGAGTTGGACCAGCGGCGCCAACTCGTCCCAGGTGTGCGGGAATCCGCCCATGGGTGCGGGCCGGGAGCGCAGCACGGCGTCGCCCTCGTTGCGCAGCAGCCCGAGGCGCGCCAACTGCCAGACGGCGGCGAGGAAGGGGCAGGACCAGGTGCGGCGCCCCTCGGCATCGTCGTCCCACAACTCGACGTCCATGAAGACGGAGTGGCGGCGGGCGGCGGTCTCGCGGGGCGGCTGCCAGCCGGTGGCCCGGTTCATGGCGGCCGGGGTGCGCATCGCGGGGGTGCGTTCGCCGTTGGCGAGCCAGCCGGTGCTGGTGGCCGGGGGCCGGGCGCCGTAACTGCCGGGCGGCGGCGACTCGACGAGGCGGCCGGCGACGGACTCGGCGAGCGGGATCTTGTCGGCGACCGCGCAGCCGGACTCGCGGGCGAGGTAGTCGATGACCAGTCCGGCGCGTTCGGCCTCTTCGAGGATCTGCGGGACCAGTTCGGCGGGGGTGGAGAAGCGGCTGAAGTAGTCGTCGATGAGGAAGCAGGTGCTGATCCGGGGCCGTCGGCCGCCCGCGCGGGCGGTGGCGTCGGCGCGGGCCGCGTCCACCCAGGGCTTGATCCGGGTGAAGTGCGCGCGCAGCCGCGCGGGGCCCTCCTCGAAGTCCTCCATGTAGAGGTGGCCTAATTCCAGGGAGAGTTGGGCGAGCGGCACCGCTTCCGTGCGTGGTTCGGCGGTGGTCTCGCGGAACACCGGCTCCGTCATGGCCACCTCCGGTTCGGGTTGTCAACCCCCGTACCCGGAACGGGACCTGATGACACGTCAGACAAGATCGCGGCGAAACGCACGGTGTTGGCCGGGGTCACAACCGCCCCCAGTACGCGTCGTCCGTCAGCCGCCGGGCGATCTCCTCCAGCGCGTCCAGGGTTTCCTTGTTGGCGATCTGGCTGGAGATCACGTCCTCCTCAGTGATGAGCTGCTCGCGCCACTGGAGCACCGGTTCCAGCGGCACGGTGCCGAGCACCACGCTGTCGCCGACCTGGCACTCGGCGGCCAGGGCGCGCAGCATGTCGTCGCACTTCTGCATCCAGGTGGCCTGCGCGGACGTCACCTGCGACCACAGCGGCGACTCGGGATCGGGCACGGCGGCCCGCACGAACCGTACGGCGGCGCGCAGTTGATCGAGGTCGTGGCCGCGGGCGGTGCCGGCGTCGAGGATGCCGTTGCTCTTGAAGACCAGGTCGGAGGCGGCGCCGACATGCTGGCGGGTCCAGCGGTGGAAGATCAGCCAGCGGGCGGTGATGTCGCTGATCGGCGGCTGCGCGGTGGCTTCGAGGACCATGTCCATGGCGTAGCTGCGGCCCGCGCTGAGGTCGACGAGGATCACGTCGAACTCGCTGTGCAGCCGCAGCAGCAGGTCGGCGCAGCGGCGGGTGGTGTCCGCGTCGGTGGCGAACTCGCCGCCGCTGGTGTCGCCGGGCAGCAGCACCAACCGCCCTGATCCGTTGGGCCGGTTGCGCAGCACGGGGTGCTGGGTCTGGCGCCAGATGTCGATGCGGACGGGTTCGAGGGTGCCGCCGTCCAGGTAGGAGTGGAGTCCGTGGTCGCGAACTCCGTTGTCCACCTTGGGGATGTCGAAGACCGCGGCGGCCGTGGGCGAGCCGAAGTCGAAGTCGACGTAGGCCACGTCGTCACCGTGCAGTGCCCGCTGGTAGGCGAGGTTGGCGCTGGTCACGGAGCGGCCGGTGCCTCCCTTGTCGGAGGCGGCGAACACGAGCACCTGTCATACCTCCTCGGCGGCGTCACGGGCCTGCGCCAGGGTGTCGAGTTCGCCGAGTACGGCGAGGGCCAACGCACAGGCGGTGCCCGGCTGTTCGTCGAGGATGTCACGGGCGCGGCGGAGCCGGATCTCGATGCTCTTCAGGCCCCGGCCGCGCTGCCCGTCGACGGCGAGCGAGGGCTGCATCTGTTCGGTGCCGAAGAGGTGGTCGGCCTCGCTGAGCAACGCCCGGGCGTGCACGGCGAGTTCGGCGCTGCGGATGGGCCGCTGCACGTACAGCTTGCGGGCGGCGACCATGCACTCGGTGACACGCTCGGTGACGCTCCAGGACAACGGGCCCTCGGACTTGGGGGTTTCGGGGTAGACGGCCTGCACGTCGTCCCACAGGTCTATCCCCTCGCCCTCCTGGATGCGGCGCTCCCACAGGTGCTCGAAGATCTGCTCGGCGAGCCTGAGCAGCCGGTCCTGGGAGGAGATGTTGCGCGAGAGTTCGCACAACTGGATGGTCCGCTTGAGGAGTTGGGCGGAGAAGTCGGTCATGGTCCACTGCAACGCCACGCCGGTGTTCTGGCTGCCCTGCAACGGGAGGGTGACACCCGGGTTGTGCAGCCGCACGGCCGGGTCGTTGAACGTCATGCGGCTGGTGATCCGGCCGCGTTCGGCGAGGCGTTCCATGACGGAGACGGTACGGGTGAGGTCGTCGTCCGTGGCCCGCCGCCGTACCAGGTCGTGCACCACGATCGCGGCGACGGAGAGCGAGAAGTACTCGGATTCCAGGCGCTGTCCGGTGGTCCGCCAGGGGATGTCCTCCAGCGGCCAGCGGTCGGCGTCGAAGCGGGCGATGCCGGACCAGTACTGCTGGGTGACCTCCCAGCGCAGCCGGAGCGCCTCGGCGAGTTTCTGCTGGTCGGCGTTGAGCAGCCCGAGGGTGAGGGTGCGGTCGGAGAACAGGTCCTGGATGCCGTCGAGGGCGACCACCGTGAAGTACAGATAGGGGACGGCGTCGGCGGCGCCGTCCTCCTGCCGGCCGATGGGCTGTGAGATGTCCGGGACGGGCGGTGCGTCCTTGACCAGGCTCCAGGCCCAGCCGCACTCGAACAGCTGGCTCTCGTCCTTGAGTTGCTCCTCCACGTCGACGCCGAGGATGAAGCTTTCGGCGATGGTGGCGCGCAACGCCCGGAAGCGGCGCTGGAACTGCTGGAGCACGGCCCGCTCGGACTGCCGTTCCTCGCCCAGCAGTCGGCGCAGCCGCCGCCCCTGGCCGGAGTCGGCGTCGAAGACGTTGATGGTGAAGGAGCGCAGCAGGCCCACCATGGCGGCGGTGAGCCGGGTGCTGGTGGCCTCGCGGAGCCGGGCGATGTCCTCGGCGCTCTGGGTACGGGAGTTGGGGCCGTACACCTTGAGGAAACCGAGGGTGGCCAGGCACAGGGTGACCGACATGGAGAAGGAGTCGACCACCGCCAACTCCCGCTGGACGTCGGTGAGTTCCTGGTTCGGGTCGCGGGGGTTGAAGTAGTAGCCGCCGGAGAAGGCGGGGGCGCCGTCCTCGGTGGTGTGCATCCGCATGAACTGGTCGAGGACCGTGACCAGGTTGGCGGGGATCGCCATCCGCCCGCCCGCGGGTTTCAGGGACCGCTCGACGTCCTTCTGGGTGGTGTCGGGGCGGTCCAGGCGGAACGCCGGAACCTCCGTGGCCGGGTACAGCAGGCAGAGCAGGCGTTCGGCGTCGGCGACGCTGCTGCGGCCGCCCCAGTCCCCCCAGAGCCAGCTGCCGTCCTCGTTGAACGAGTGCCGGGCCACGGCCTGCCAGATGTCGAGAAGGTGCTGCCGCGGTTTGATCTGCATCCCATGCCCCTCACCACAGAATATGCCGCCCAGAATATGCTGCCGCGCCCCTTGGCGGGAATCCCCGCACCGGTAACGATTCCCGGGACTTCTGGACAATCTCCGGGGGGTGGATCGGGAAAAATCCACGCCCCCGGATGAAGTGTCCCCGGAGAATCCCCGGAAGTTCCTCAGCGGAACCTCAAAGGACCCTCAGAGTCTCTCCGGGAATCCGAACCGGAATGCGGAACGCGTAATTCAGCGCTGCCGGTGGCCGAGGGCCAGGATCATTCCGGTATGGCCGGGACGCACGACGTGGCTGACATTGGCCAGCCGGCGGATCTCGGTCTTCGGGGCGAACGGCTGGACGACTTCCTTGACGTCCGTCTCGTCCACGTCGCACGCCGGGAAGTGCAGGTCACCGACCTCGTACCCCTTCGACCCGGCCATGAAAGCGGCGGCGAAGGGCGCGCCGGGTTCGAGGGCGCGCAGGAAGCAGGAGACCGCCTCGCGGAACTCCTCGTGCGAGGTCGAGAGGGATTCCGCGACGAAGAACATGGTGCCCATGCCCCAGCGCCGCACCCGCCGTTCGGGCCCCTCGGGCCGCCCCAGGGCAAAGAGATCACCGGGCTCGATCCGCACCGCCTGGCGGAACCTTTCCCTCCGGTCGGTGTCGATCCGCCGGTACCCCGGGTCCTCGCACAGGAGGTTCCAGAAGCTGTCCCAGTCGCGGTCGAAGGACGGAAGCTGCTCCTCCAGATAGCGGACGTTCGCCGCCGAGCGCTCGAAGAGGGTGATCTCGTCGCACCAGGGAAGCATGGACAGCGCCGGATAGAGATTGGCTCCCGCGCCCACGTCAATACCGAGAACCGGCCGTTTGGAATTCTCGCGGAAGTGATCACTGAAATGATCGCGCACATAGTGGATGATCTCGGCATCCGCTTCGAGCAGGGCGCGATAATTGTGGTCGATGTACGCGCGAGAGTCGAACGCGTCCCACGGTGCGTCGGCGTTGAGCATATGGGGTCCCTCGGGCGCTCTCAAGTCCATGCTTCACGGTACCAACGGTTACGACGACTCGGATCCCCTACCTTCGAGCCCGTCACGAAGCCAGGACACGCGTACCCGCCATCGGACCTGAAGCACTCTTGAGAGCCCGGATGATCCCGACGATCCTGAGATCGCAGCGCAATTCACCCAAAATGAGGACCGCGCGCCTTTGACGAAACCGGTCATTCCGGCACGGCCCGTGACTTCCGACAGGCGGTGGCATGACGTATCGGCCCGCACGACACTCCGCACCACCCACCGGCACGTTCCGGCCCCCGCACGGGCCCCCGCGGCCGCGGCAGGTGACCGAGTCGGACCTGCCCGAACTCTCCCGCCTGGACCGCGAGGTGTTCGGCAAACACGCGTACCCGTACTTCATGCTGCGGCAGCTCTACGACATGTACGCCAAGCACCTGCTGGTCCTCGACGACGACACCGGCCTGTACGGCTACGTCCTGGCGGGTACGACGCTGCGGGCCGAGCGCTGCTGGATCCTCGGCCTCGCCGTCGCCGCGGACGGGCGCGGGCAGGGGCTCGGCCGGATGCTGATGCTGGACATCCTGGACCGGCTGCGCGACGAGGGCGTGCGCGAGGTGCTGCTCACCGTGGAGCCCGCGAACGTGACCGCGATCGTGCTCTACCGCTCCCTGGGCTTCGTCCCGGCCGAGCCCGAAGGAGGCTTCCGCAAGGCGTACTTCGGCCCCGAGGAGGACCGGATCGTGATGCGATTGAAGTACTGACAATACGTCAACAGCAGCGCCCCATACGGCATTTGGGGCGCCCTCGGGGTCGTACTCACCGCCGTACCGGGAAATACTCCCGGGGTGTCACCCCCATCACCCGGCGGAACGCGGCGGTGAAGGAGCTGGCGGTGGCGTAGCCGACGCGGTGCGCGACCGACGCGGTGGGCAGGCCCTCGGCCAGGTGGGGCAGGGCGGCGCGCATGCGCAGCCGTTCGCGCCACTGGCCGAAGCCGAGGCCCGCCTCGACGGCGAACAGCCGGGCCAACGTCCGTGCGCTCGCGCCGACTTCGGCACCCCAGGCGGCCAGGGGGCGGTTGTCGGCCGGGGCCGCGGTCAGCCTTCGGGCCACCTCGCGGGCCCGGGGGTCGCGGAGTTCGGGCACGTTGATGCTGGTGACGGGCACGGGGTGGAGTTCGTCGAGCAGGACCGCCTCGGACCGGGCGCGGGCGTCGGCCGCCAGGTCCGTCCGCGTGAGGTGGTCGATCAGGGCCCGCAGCAAGGGAGTTATCGCCACGACGGTCGGGTCCCGCCAGCCCGGCCCGTGACGTGGGCCGATGAACGCGCTGTGCATGGCCGCATCCCCGGCCGCCGCCGTCGTGTGCGGGGTCCCCGCCGGGATCCACAGGGCCCGCGTGGGCGGCAGCAGCCACGAGCCGTGTTCGATGCCGATCCGGATCAACCCCTTGGTACTGGCGGCGAGTTGGTGCTCGGAGTGCCAGTGGGTGGGGAAGGCGAGGTTGTGCGGCATGGAGAAGCTGCCGACGAAGATGGCGCCGTTCGTGGTGGCGTAGGGGGCACGCCGGCTGCCGGTGCCGAACGGGCCCGGCCGGCCGGGGACTTGACCGTCACCGAAGCCGTCACCGAAGCCGTCACCGAACCCATCGCCGAGCCCGAAGCCGTCACCGAGGTCACCGAGGCCGCCGTCGAGTCCGTCCGTGTCGTGTCTGTCTGGCGACATGAGACGGCAGCCTAGCCCGTCGCGGACATTCCGCACCCGCGCCTAGCGTCGTGGGCATGCCGATGAATCTCATGCACCGGAAGATCTGCAGTTCGGAGAAGTGGGCCCGCACGACGAAGGAGTTGCTCCTGCCCTGGGCGCTGGAGGGGGTGCGACTGGGCGACGACGTACTGGAGATCGGGCCGGGCTTCGGGGCGAACCTCCGCGAACTCGTGGAGCGCGTCGAGCGGTTGACCGCGGTGGAGATCGACGACGACAGTGCGCGGCTGCTGACGGAACGCTGGGGCGAGCGGGCCCGGATCGTGCACGCGGACGGGGCGGCGATGCCGCTGCCCGACACGGCGTTCGACTCCGTCGTCTGCTTCTCGATGCTGCACCACGTGCCCACGGCCGCCCAGCAGGACCGGATCTTCGCGGAGGCCCACCGGGTACTGCGCCCCGGCGGAATCTTCGCGGGCAGCGACAGCCGGTCCAGCCTGGGCTTCCGGCTCCTGCACATCAGGGACACCATGAACGTCCTGGACCCGGCCACACTCCCGGCCCGCCTGCGGGCAGCGGGCTTCACCGACGTCTCGGTCACCACCCACCCGGAACGAGACACTCTGCGCTTCCGGGCGACCCGGCCCTGACCGGGCGACGGGTGCGGTTACGGGCGCAGAAACAGCCACGGAAACGCCGTGGGTAACCGCTACCACAGCGTTTCTACGAGCGCGGGCCCCTACCCCGTCACCCCCACCCCCCGGAAATGCTCCCCCAACGCCCCCTTCGCCCCCTCCACATCCCGCGCCCGCAACGCCGTGACGATCGCCCGGTGCCGCGCCGCCGTCAGTGACGGCGGCGTCGGCGTGCCCCGCCGGGACACCTGGTGGAAGACCGACCAGAACGCGCCCAACAGCTGCGGCAGCAGCGCGTTGCCGAGCGGCTGGTAGAGCAACTCGTGGAATTCGCGGTCGAGTTCGGGGAACACCAGACCCGACCGGCCCGCCGTCTCCATGCCGGTCACCACCGCGTCGAGCCGGTCCAGGTCCGGCTCGCCCAGCAGCGGCACCACCCGGCCGATCAGCCCCTCCTCCAGGACCTGGCGGACCTGGAGTATCTCGCCCAGGGCCGCCGCCTCGTCGTCGTGCTGGGTGAGGGTGCGGAAGGTCAGGCCGTCGATGAGCGGCGCCAGCGACGCGCGGCCGACGTACATGCCGTAACCGTGTCTGATGTCCACGATGTCCAGCGCCTGCAACGCCTTCAGCGCCTCCCGTACGGAGTTGCGGCTGGCCCCCAGCGCCGCCATCAGCTCCGTTTCCGTGGGCAGGGGTGAACCCGCCCGGAGTTTGCGGTCGAGGATGAGCTGGACGACCTCGTGCCGGATCCGGCTGCTCACCCGACGGTCCGCCGAGCTCCGGTTCCCAGGCTCCTGAGACATGGCCCGCATCGTACGCTCGCCCGACATCGGACGTCCCATGTCTGTGTCATCTCCGGGGTGGCAATACGGCGACTACGCGCCAAGTAACCGGTTTCGCCGCCGTCATTGGTCGCACCTTTGGCGGCTACGCCATTCGTGTGCGATCCCTTGACCGCCCCCACGCCCCCTCTTATGGTCGCGCTGCCGCCTATGACGTAGGACGTCGTATCTCCTGGTTCCGGCCGAGGTACCGACCGCCGTCCCGACCGACCACGACCGAACACGCGCCGTCCGACCGAGTACGACCGAGCACGCACCGTACGACCGAGTACGACCGAGTACGAACAGGGTTCGAACGGGATCCGACCCGAATCCCGCCCGCCACCACCAGCCCGCCTCCCGGACCCGATTTGCTGGAGGAACCGTGCGCGACGTGATCCGTGACGTACGTGACGTACCTGCGCCGCCCCGCCGGGCGTTCCTGAAGTACACCGGAGCGCTGGGCATGGCCGCCGCGCTCTCCTCGTCGCTCGCGGCCTGTTCGTCGGGGCCGCAGTCGACGAACGACACCGGCGGCAGCGGCTCCGGCCGCACCCTGACCGCGGTCATCGGCTATGGAAACGACGGCAGTTGGGACCCGACCCAGACCGCGTCCGCGTTCGCGATGGCCGCCAACAACCACATCTACGAGGGGCTCCTCGACACCGACCCCATCTCGCGCGAGCCCTACGCCGCCCTCGCCACCGAGGTGCCGAAGGATCTCACCGGCACGTCCTGGAAGTTCACCCTCCGCGCCGGCGCGAAGTTCCACGACGGCAAGCCCGTCACCGCCGACGACGTCGTCTTCACCTTCGACCGGATCCTCGACGCCAAGACGCACGTCCTCGCCTACGGGTTCTTCTCCGGCTGGCTGAAGTCGGTGCAGAAGATCGACGCGACGAACGTCGAACTCGTGCTCAACTACCCCTTCCCCGAAGGGGCTTCGCGCCTCACCCTCGCCAAGATCATGCCCAAGCACGTCTTTTCGCGGCCCGGCGCATGGGACGACGCGATCAAGGGGCTGGCCGTGGGTTCGGGCCCGTACAAGCAGACCGCGCACCACCCCAAGTCCAACACGACGTTCGCCGCGTTCGCCGACTACAACGGGCCCCGCCCGCCCGCCTTCAAGAAGATGAACTGGCTGACCATCGTGGACGCCGCCCCGCGCGTCGCCCGCATCTCGGGCAGCAACGCGGGCGCGCAGATCGCGGACAACATCCCCTACGCCAACATCAGCCGGCTGCGCAGCGGCGGTCTGGACGTCAAGGGCGCCGCCGGGATGAACAACCTGTTCCTGATGTTCAACACCCAGCACAAACCCTTCGACGACGTACGGGTGCGGCAGGCGCTGCACTACGCCATCGACACCGCGAAGATGGTCCAGGTCGCCCTCAAGGGCCACGGCAAGCCGTCGACGTCCTTCCTCAACGAGGGCAACCCCGACTACCGGCCCGCGAAGACGGTCTACGACTACGACCCCGACAAGGCCAAGGCGCTGCTGAAGGCGGCCGGGGTGACGAACCTGTCGATCAACATCCTCGCGGTGAACGTGAGTTGGATCGTCGACTGCCTGCCGACCATCAAGGCGTCCTGGGACGCGATCGGCGTCAAGACCACGCTCTCGCCGCAGGAGACCACGGCCGTCTTCACCAAGATGGACCAGAAGCAGGACTACCAGGTGGTGGCCGCCGCCTCCAACCCCAACCAGTTCGGCCTCGACGCGGACCTGATCATGCACTACAACTACGGCCCCGAGAACCTCTGGATGGGCTACACCCGGTGGGCGTCCAACTCCACGGCCAAGAAGCTGTTCAAGGACATGGCGCTGGCCGGCAAGGAGTCGGACCCGGACCGCAAGAAGGCGATGATCCAGGACTACATCGACATCGTCGCCGAACAGGCCGTGCTCTACCCGGTCGTGCACAACGAACTGATGACCGCCTGGGATCCGAAGAAGCTCAGCGGGATAAGGGCGCAGCCGTATCCGGGGATCAACCTCCTCCAGGCCAAGTGGGTTTGAGGCATGAGCACGCAACCGGGCGTCAGCCACACACTTCTGACGATCCGTCACCAGCCCAGTAAGTAACGGTTCGGCAAGGGGAGTTCGTCCGTGGTCGCCGTCGTCAGGATCCTGCTCCGGCGGATCCTCCTGCTCGTACCGCTGATGCTCGGGGCCGCGCTCTTCGTGTTCCTGGTCATGCGGTTCTCGGACGTCGACCCGGCGTCCGCGTTCTTCCAGGGCGCCAACCCCACGCCCCAGCAGCTGCACGACTTCCGGGAGCGCAACGGGCTGCTGGACCCGCTGCCGGTGCGGTACTTCCACTTCGTCGTCGACCTGCTGCACGGCAACATGGGCATCAGCGCGCTGACCCGGCAGCCGGTCCTCAACCAGGTCACCACCGCGCTGCCGCTGACCCTCCAACTCACGTTCCTGGGGCTGGCCATAGCGGTGGTGCTCGCGCTGCTCGGCGGGGTGACCGCGGCGATCTACCGCGACCGGCTGCCGGACCAGGTCATCCGCGTCGTCTCGCTGACCGGCGTCGCGGCCCCCAGCTTCTGGCTGGCCCTGCTGATGATCCAGTACCTGGCGGTGGACCAGGGCTGGTTCCCGACCGGCGGCTACATCAACCCGGCCGACTCGCTCACCGGCTGGCTCAAGACGATGACCCTGCCGGCGCTCGCGCTGTCGCTGCCGGTGGCGGCCCAACTCACCCGGATCGTCAGGACGTCCGTGGTCGAGGAGCTGGACAAGGACTACGTCCGCACGGCGATCGGCAGCGGGCTGCCACCGGTCGTCGTGGTCGGCCGGAACGTGCTGCGCAACGCCCTGATCAACCCACTGACCGTACTGGGCCTGCGCGTTGGCATCCTCCTCGGCGGCGCCGTCGTCATCGAGACGATCTTCTCGCTGCCCGGCATGGGCAAGCTGATGATCGACGCCGTGCAGAACGGCGACCCCGCCGTCGTCCAGGGGGTCGTGCTGACCACGGCGGCCGGTTTCGTCGTCGTCAACCTCGTCATCGACATCCTGTATCTGCTGGTCAATCCGCGTCTGAGGGAAGCAGGATGATCTCCACACGCAAGCAACTCACCGCCGTCCTCTCCCGGCCGGGCATCCGGCTGCGCGGCTGGCGGCGGCTGCCCCTGCCGTCGAAGGTCGCGCTCTGCTTCGTCGCCTTCGTCGTCCTGGTGGCGCTGTTCGCTCCCCTGCTCGCCCCGCACGACCCGCTCGACCAGCAGGACCCCGTCGGCGGCACCGGACACCCCTCCGCGAGCCACTGGATGGGCCAGGACAGCCTGGGCCGCGACATCCTCAGCAGGCTGATGTACGGCGCCCGTTGGTCCCTCGCGATCGGCTTGGGCGCCACCGCGCTGGCGCTGGTGGTCGGCTCCTTGCTCGGCGCAATCGCGGCGACCTCCCGCAAGGCGATCGACGAGACCCTGATGCGCTGCCTGGACGTGGTGATGGCGTTCCCGGGCATCGCCCTCGCCGCGGTCCTGGTCTCGGTCTTCGGCGGCGGCATCACCGTCCTGATCTGCGCCATCGCCTTCCTCTTCACGCCACCGGTCGCAAGAGTCGTACGGGCCAACGTACTTGACCAGTACGGCGAGGACTACGTGACCGCCGAGCGGGTGATCGGCGCCCGCACCCACCACATCGTGCTGCGGCACGTGGCGATCAACTGCGCAGCACCAGTACTGGTGTTCTGCACGGTCCAGGTGGCCGAGGCGATCGTCTTCGAGGCGTCGCTGTCGTTCATCGGCGCGGGCGTACGGCCGCCGGACCCGTCCTGGGGCAGCGTCATCGCCGACGGCAAGAACATGGTGCTGACCGGCGGCTGGTGGGCGACCGTCTTCCCCGGACTCCTGATGCTGGTCACCGTCCTGTGCCTGAACATCCTGTCCGAGGGGGTCTCCGACGCGTGGGCCGCCCCCGCCGCCCGGGAGGTCGAAGTCCCGCCGAGCAGCGACGAGTTGGAGGCACCCGAGCCGGGCACCGGAGAGATCCTGCAACTCCCCGGCCTGACCGAGGCGGCCCAGCGCCTGCGCTCCCGAGCCCGCCCGCTGCCCGCCCAGGAGATCCTCCCCGTCCTGTCCGTCGAGAACCTCGCGATCGGTTTCGAGGGCCGCCACCGGGGCGTGGACATCGTCGACGGCATCAGCTTCGAGGTCCGCCCCGGCGAAGTCCTGGGCCTGGTGGGCGAGTCGGGCTGCGGCAAGTCCCTGACCTCGCTCGCGGTGATGGGACTGGAACCCAAGGGCGCCCGCATCCGCGGCCACGTCCGCTTCGACCAGCGGCAGTTGGTGGGCGAACCGATGCGGGTGAAGCGCAAGCTGCTGGGCCACGAGATGGCGATGATCTACCAGGACGCCCTCTCCTCCCTCAACCCGGCGATGACAATCCGGGCCCAGCTCAAGCAGGTTGTCCGACGAGGCGGCCACCGCACCCCCGCCGAACTCCTCACGATGGTGGGCCTGGACCCCGAACGCACCCTGCGCAGCTACCCGCACGAACTCTCCGGCGGCCAGCGCCAACGCGTCCTGATCGCCATGGCCCTGTCCCGCGACCCGAAACTGATCGTCGCCGACGAGCCGACCACCGCACTCGACGTCACCGTCCAGGCCCAGGTGATAGAGCTGCTCCTGCGCCTGCGCGCCGAGTTGGGCTTCGCCCTGATCCTCGTCTCGCACGACCTGGCCCTGATCGCCGACGTAACGGACCGCGTGGTCGTGATGTACGGCGGCCAGATCGTGGAAACAGGCGTAACCGCTGACGTAGTCGAATCCCCGACCCACCACTACACCCGCGGCCTCCTGGGCAGCGTGCTGTCGCTGGAGTCGGCCGCCGAACGGATGACGCAGATCAAGGGCGTGGTCCCCTCCCCCGCCGACTTCCCCGCGGGCTGCCGCTTCGCCGACCGCTGCCCCCTGGCGGGCGACATCTGCCGTACGACGGCCCCCGACCTGACGGGCACCCGCACCCACACGGCCGCGTGCCACCACCCGGCGGTGGACCTGGCGAGCACCGAGAGCGAGGCGGTCACATGAACGCACAGCCCCCGCCACCGACGACCCTCGTCACCCTCACGGACGCCCACGTGGTCCACAAGGCCCGCAGCGGCGGCGTGTTCAGCAGGGACCGGGTGTACGCCCTGACCGGCGCCGACCTGACCATCGCCCCCGGCGAAACGGTCGGCGTCGTAGGAGAATCCGGTTGCGGAAAATCCACGCTCGCGAAGGTGCTCGTAGGCATCGAACGCCCCACCACGGGCACGGTGTCCTTCCGCGACCGCGACCTGTGGTCGATGTCCGCCGCCGAACGCCGCAGTGCCGTGGGCGCCACCACGGGCATGGTCTTCCAGGACCCCTCCACGGCCCTGAACCGCCGCCTGACGATCCGCCGCGTCCTGCGCGACCCGCTGGACGTCCACCACCACGGCACGCTCCCCCAACGCGAAGAACGGGTACGGGAGTTGATGTCACTCGTAGGTCTGCCCCGAGCCCTGGCGGACGCCCTCCCGGGCCAACTCTCCGGCGGCCAACGGCAACGCGTGGCCATCGCCCGCGCCCTGGCCCTGGACCCAGACCTCGTAGTGGCCGACGAACCAACCAGCGCACTCGACGTGTCCGTCCGGGCCCAGATCCTCAACCTCCTCCTGGACCTGAAGCAACGCCTGGGCCTGGCCCTGGTGTTCGTCTCGCACGACATCCAGACGGTCCGCAGAATGAGCGACCGAGTAATCACCATGTACCTGGGCCGCATCGTCGAAGAATCCCCAGCAACCGACGTCACCGACCGAGCCCGCCACCCCTACACAAGGGCCCTGTTCTCGGCAACGCCGGGCCTCCTGGACCCGATCGACCCCATCCCCCTGGCGGGCCCGGTGCCGTCGGCCACCCACCCCCCGAGCGGCTGCCCCTTCCGCACCCGCTGCTGGCGGGCGACGGAAATCTGTTCGCAACAAATGCCCCCATTTGCCGACGCGTCGAGCCCGGGCCACCGCTACCGCTGCCACCACCCTGTGCAGGAAGGCCAGGCGACCCGCGACCTCGTGCACCAGGCGACGACGGCACCCGGCGGATCCGCCTCGCCCCCAGCCGCCGACGTGCCCGTCCAGAAAGACGTGTCGCACCACCCCAGGGAGCCAGAACCATGACCTTCCCCACCCCGCTCACCGGTGTCGTACCCCCCGTCTGCACCCCCCTGACACCGGACGGCGAGGTGGACAAACGCTCCCTGCGCAGACTGGCCGACCACCTCATGGAGGGCGGGGTACACGGCCTGTTCGTCCTCGGATCATCCTCCGAGGCAGCATTCCTGACGGACCATCAGCGGCGAACAGTCGTAGAAACCGTTGTAGACCACGTCCAGGGCCGCCTCCCGGTCCTGGCCGGAGTGATCGACATGACGACCCCCCGGGTCCTGGACCACGTGGCCTACGTGACAACCGCGGGCGCGGACGCGGTCGTAGCCACCGCCCCCTTCTACGCGAGCACCCACCCCACCGAGATCGCGCGCCACTTCCGCCGCATCGCCGAGCGCTCACCGGTCCCGGTCATCGCCTACGACCTCCCGGCCTCCGTGCACAGCAAGCTCAACCCCGACCTGGTCCTGGAGCTGGCCGCCGAGGGCGTCCTGGCCGGCCTGAAGGACTCCAGCGGCGACCTCGGCGGCTTCCGCCGCGTCCTGACCGGCGCCCACCACCTGCCCGACGCCACGTCCTTCAGCATCCTGACGGGCTCCGAAGTAGTGGTGGACTCGGCCCTGGCGATGGGCGCGGACGGCGTGGTCCCGGGCCTGGGCAACGTGGACCCCGAGGGCTACGTACGCCTGTACCGCCTCTGCCGAGCAGGCGACTGGGACCGGGCCCGAGCCGAACAAGAACGCCTGTGCACCCTCTTCGAGATGGTCACGGCAGGCGACCCCACCCGAATGAGCGGAAGCTCCTCGGCCCTGGGCGCCTTCAAAGCAGCCCTCCACCTACGAGGCATCATCGCCTGCCCCGCGACAGCGGAACCCCAAGTCCCCTTGTCCCAGGGCGAAGTAGAACGAGTAGGAAAGCGCCTGGCAGCAGCCGGACTCCTGTAAGTCCCCCTACTCCCCCAGATCACCCACAGGGATCCGCCGAAACTCAACGGTGTCGTACGACGTCACCGCCCCCGTCTCGTACAGGATCCCCACGGTGGAATGCCCAAGCCGAACCATGTCGGAGTAAGCAGCGAACTGACTGGAAAGGGTAAGGACTTTACTAAAAGTCTCCCCCTGATCACTGCTGCTCCAAATGGACAACGCCCGCCGAGAGGTGGGCACAGAGGGCCCGGAGAACAACAAAGAACCGTGCCATCCGGCAAGTTGAAGCACATTGCCCTCAACCACCGGAACATCGTTCAGAGTCGGCTGCACCTCATAGGGCCGATCCAACGTCTCGCCCCCGTCACTGGAGTAGGTGTCGAGACGATTCCCCACACTGGTCCCGTTCTGATCCCGGGCGTTGAAGTAGAGCCGCCCATCGGGCAGTTGGGCAACGGTGGACTCGTTGGCGTTGTTGACCCCGTCATGGACGTCATCGACGTACCCGATGTGCCAGGTACGCCCACCGTCATCGCTGTAGATGTCATGGGCCCCGTAGTACTTCCCTTCCTGCCCGGTATCGCTGGACCCAACAGGCGGAGCAACAGAGTAATTACAGGGCACGACCAACCGCCCGGCATGCCGCCCCCGGGTAAGCACAATCGCATGCCCGGGCCCAGTGGCGTACCACCGCCAGTCAGGCTCCTTCACATCGGCGGTGATCTCCCGAGGGTCACTGAAACTGCGCCCGTCGTCCCGGCTGTACTGCACGAAGACCCGCCGGCTCTGCTCCGGAGTGACCTCACCCCGCATTATCTGCGCCTCCGTAACAGCACCACTGTTGTACGAGGTCAGCAGCACGATCTTCCCGGTCCGCGGATCAACAACGGGCGACGGATTCCCCCGGGTGTTCCCGTCCCCCGAAGCGACAACGCTCATCGGCCCCCAGGTGCACCCCCCGTCATAGGACCGCCGCAGCACGACATCGATGTCGCCACTGTCGGCGGCACTGTTGTGTCTCCCCTCGGCGAACGCCAGCACGGTCCCCCGTCTGGTGGTCACCACCGCGGGGATCCGATAGGTGTCGTAACCGTTCTCCCCCGCGGTATACGGCACAGACGAGGTACACGAGGCAGGCGGCCCCCCAGTAGCAGAGGCCGGCACAGCGGCCGCAAACGCAACCCCGGCAAGCAAAGACGCGGCGGCCGCGAACGTAGCCGTACGACTGGTGATGGTCATGACGGTGCTCCCCTGCACTCCGATGGACATGGGACGACACTGACAGGCCGGACATAGGACGCCCACTGACGCTAGTGTGACCGCTTTGACACGGCAACAGCCGTGCGCCACCTGAGTGCTGACGAGTCGTCAGCTCATTGGCCGAAGACCACGACCACCCGCGTACGGCGAGAAGGGGACGGCACGGGGGTGTCCGCCCGCAGCGGCTGGCGCGTCAAAAAACAGCGCTAATGCACCAGTACCGATTCCGCGCCAGACCGAGGACGGATACCCCCGTGGCGGCCCCGACCCAAAAACCCACAGCAGGCGAACCACAGCAGGCGGCCCCCCAAAAGACGACCGCAAGCCCCACACCCCAGGGGCGCGGGGAACGGCGCGAGCAACCCCCCACCGAACCCGCACAGGCCGCCGCAGGCACCGGCGCACACGCCCCCCAGAACAACCTACGAAGGCGCCCTCTCCGCCTCCGCCAACAACCGCGTCACATCCCCCGCCACCATCGTCAACGCAGCCCCCACAGTCCCCAACACCTCCCGCTCAGCAGGCGTATAGCCCCCATCCGCCAACGCGATCCGAGCCCCCTGCAACAAAATCCCCTCCCGTCCCAGCAAGGCAAGATGCGGCGCCAACGGATCAAGCGCCTCATGCAGCTCTATGGCCAGCCCAGCCCCACAGGGCCGCCCACTGACCCGCCCCGTGTCCGCCGCCAGAGCCTCCACCAGAGCAGCCAGCTGCTCCTCCGTACAGTCGTCGAACCCAGCGGCCCGCACAGCCGCAGCCGCCGCCCCCAAGGCGGCCCGAGCCCGAACCCCGCCGGCAGCGAGCACCGCAAGCGCCACCGTGTGCACCGCATCCCGAAGCATCGCCGAAAACCGAACCGTAGTCGGCCGATCAAGCACATCAGCCCCGTAATGATCCCGACAGGCAGCACACTCGACCACCGGCCCACTCCGCCCCCGGGGCAACACCGGCACCCCGAGCACCGTAACCCGACACCGCCCGGTCAACCGCTGGTAATTGCGGTCACCCCCACACCCCGGACAGAAGAACTCCCCATCCCCCACAGCGGTCCAAGCAGTCCGAACCCCAACAACCCGCCGCAACACTCCCCCAGAACCCCTAGAACC
>LJCV01000261.1 GCA_001298575.1 Actinobacteria bacterium OK074 | reverse complement strand
GGGGGCACCACCACCGGCGAGAGCGGGGGCGTTGGCGGGGGCGGGCAGGGCAATGTGGTGCAGGGGTTCCCGGAGCCCGCCTCCGCGGTCTCCGCCCGGCTCAAGCTCGTCGACAACAGCCGCCTCACCCCGCAGATCGGCTGGCTGTACCCCCTCGCGCTGCTGTCGCTGGTCGCCGGGCTGGTCCGGCACCGCGGGAGCCCGCGCACCGACCGGGACCGGGCCGGTTACCTGATGTGGGGGACCTGGCTGCTGACGGCCGCGGGGGTGCTCAGCGCCATCGACAACCTGTTCCACACCGCCTACGTGGCCGAACTGGCGCCGCCGCTCGCCGCGTTGTCCGCCGCCGGGACCGTCGCCCTGTGGCGTGAGCACCGCGCCGCGGCCGGTGGCCCGCGTGGCTGCGTCCTGCCCGCGGTCCTCGTCACCGAGGTGGGCTGGACGCTCTGGCTGGCCTCCGACCACACCGGCTTCGCACCGTGGCTCGTGCCCCTGGTCGCCGTGGCCGCGCTCTGCGCCGTCCTGGCGCTCACGCACGGCGGGTGGACCGGCGGGAGAAGGACGGGCGGGCCGTGGGCCCCCGGGCGGATCGGGCTGGCCGGGCTGCTGGCCGGGTGCCTCGCGATGTTCGCCGCCCCGGCGGCATGGTCGCTGTCCGTGCTGAACGAACGGTATGCGGGATCGGCGTTCGACGCGTCCGCGGGCCCCCGTCCCGCGGGCCCCGGCACGGGTACGGCCTACGTCGGAGGGCCGGGCGCCACGGGCTCACTCGACCCCGACGTACGTACGTCGCTGACCGCCGACGAACGCGAGCTGCTCGCCTACGTCGAGAAGCACAACGGCCGCGCCAAGTACCCCCTGTCCACCGAGACCTGGCCCACCGCCGCCCCCTTCGTCTACGCCGAGGGCCTGCCCGTCCTGTCGCTCGCCGGCAGCAACGGGGCGGAGCCCGTGAGCCTCGCCCGGTACCGCCGTCTCGTCGCCACCGGCGCCCTGCGCCACGCGCTCGTCGGCGGGGGCAACGGCCTGGCGAAGGGCACGGAGGCCGCGCGGATCAGCGCGTGGGTGAGGTCGGCCTGCGCCGAGGTCGATCCCGGCGCCTACGGTGCCGCCCCGGCGAAGACCGCCCCGTCCGCCGGCGTCACCCCCCAGACCCTGTACCGCTTCACCGCGGCGGACGCCACCGCCGACTGAGCCACTGTGGAAGAAGGGGGGACGGCGCGGTGGCCGGCCCGGACCCGCACCGGCAGGACCGGTGCCGTCCGGGACCGGCCACCGCGCCGAGACCGCCGCACGGACCCCCGTGCCGCGGGGCACCGCTCCCGCCCACGGCGTGCGCGGCGCGAGGGCACCGCGGTATCAGGTGGTGGCCAGCGCCTCGGTCGGGGGCAGCCGGGCCGCGCGGACGGCCGGGTAGAAGCCGGCCAGGCCGCCGATGGCCAGGGTGGCGCCGATGCCGCCGGCCATCGCCCAGACCGGGACGACGGACGGCCAGCCCTGGTAGGAGGCGTAGCCGCCGGTGACCGCGATGCCGAGCAGGACACCGCCGAGGCCGCCGAGGGCGGACAACAGCAGGGCCTCGGCCAGGAACTGGGTGCGGATCTGGCCGCGGGTGGCGCCGAGCGAACGGCGCAACCCGATCTCGGAACGGCGTTCCAGGACGGAGATGACCATGGTGTTGGCCACCCCGACACCGCCCACGAGCAGGGCCACACCGCCGAGGCCGAGGAGCAGTCCGCTGAGCGCGTCGTCCGTGGCCTCCTTGGCGGCCAGCGCGTCGGAGGGACGGGAGACCTCGACCTCGCTGGGCGTCTCGGGATTGGCGGTGGCGCCGAGGACGGCCTGGACGTCGTCCACGGCCGACTCCTTGGCGCGGGTGTAGATGGTGGTCGGGTAGCCGTCGAAGTCCAGGTCCTGCCGCGCGGCGGACCAGCCGACCAGTGCCGTCGAGTCCAGCGCCGGCACCAGTTCGTTGGGCGCGAGCAGGCCGACCACGGTGAACCAGCGCCCGCCGAGCCACACCTTCACGTCCGGTCCGGCCGCGTGCACCCCGAGCTGTTCGGCGGCCTTGGGGCCGAGGACCACAGCCGGGTAGCGGGCGTTGGCCGCGTTGAGCCAGCGGCCGTCGACGACCTCGGCGCCGACGGACTTCGGCAGGTCGGTGCGGGCGGCGCCGACGGTGAGGCCGCCGGTCTCCTGCACCGGGATCCGGTCGCTGCGGTACACCTTGGCCGAGGTCCTGCCGATGGCGGACACCGACTCGACGTTGTCGATGTTGCCGATCATCTTGACCGAGTCGGCGGGCAGATGGGCGGGATCGTTGGTGAAGGACGTGCCGGGGGTGACCGTCAGCAGGTTGGTGCCGAGGGCCGCGAGACGGCGGTTGAGGTCCTCGGTGGACGACGTGGAGATGCCCACCACGCCCACCATGGCGGCGATGCCGATGGCGATGCCGAGCGCCGACAGGAACACCCGCATCGGGCGCGAGCGCAGCCCGGCGCCGCCGACCCGCAGTACGTCGGCCGGGTTCATCCGGGCCGGCCTGGGCGGCGCCGCGGCGTCCGCCGGCCGCGCCGGCCGCGCCGACCGCTCCAAGTCCCTGGTCACACTCATCGCACGGCCTCCTCGGGGACCCGTACCGGGGAGTTGTCGCCCCGGGCCAGGGCGGAGTCGTGTTCGACACGGCCGTCCTTGAGCCGCACCTCGCGGGGCAGCGACGCGGCGATGTCCCGGTCGTGGGTGATGACCACCACCGTGGTGCCGGCCTCGTGCAGTTCGTGCAGCAGCTCGATCACCACCGCGCCGGAGCGCGAGTCGAGGGCGCCGGTGGGTTCGTCGGCCAGCAGCAGCGGGGGGTCGCCGAGCACCGCGCGGGCGATGGCCACCCGCTGTTTCTCGCCGCCGGAGAGCTGGTGCGGCTCGTGGTACAGCCGGTGGCCGAGGCCGACCCGGCGCAGCGCCCGCTCGGCCAGCCGCCGCCGTTCGCCGCGCGGCCGGCCGCTGTACAGCAGCCCGTCGGCGACACTGTCCAGCGCCGGTACGCCGAAGGCTAGGTGGAACTGCTGGAAGACGAAGCCGATGGTCCCGGCGCGCAGCGCGGACAGTTCCCGGTCGCTGAGCCGGTCCACGTCGTGCCCGTCGATGCGCACCAGGCCGGCCGAGGGGCGGTCCAGCGTGCCCATGATGTTGAGCATGGTGGACTTGCCGGATCCCGACGGGCCGACGATGGCGAGCAGTTCGCCGCGGTGGATGACCAGGTCCGTGTCGCGCAGGGCGGCCACGTCCTGGTAGGTCTTGGACACCCCGGCCAGTTCGACCACCGGCCGGGCCGTGGGTGCCACGGGGCTCGGCGCGGTCACTTGGGGACCCCCACGACGGTGCCCTCCTTGATGCCCGCGCCGGACACCTCGACCCGGCTGTCGGCGAACATGCCGAGCTTGACCGGGCGGTACTCGGTGCCGTTCGCCGTGACGACCTCGACGGCGTAGCCGCCGTCCCGCTGCGCCACCAGGGCGGTCACGGGCACCACGAGCACGTTCTCGCGGGTGTCGGCCTTGAGGGTGACCTGGACGGCGGCGGCCTGGTAGCGGCCGAGGCCCTTCTGGTCCTTGACGGTCAGTTCGACGGGCAGGGTGGCGTCCTTGCTGCCGGAACCGCCGGAGCTGCCCGATCCGGAGCCGCTGGAGCTGTCGGAGGAGTCGCCGCTGTCGGCGGTGGCGGGCGTGCCGACGTCGGACACCGTCGCCTCGACCGTGCTGTCGTCGGGGAGCTGGACGGTGGCCTTGGTGCCGTTCTGGACCAGGTCCTCGAACTGCACGTCCAGGTCGACGCTGATGATCCGCTCGGTGCCGGTCCAGGAGAGCAGGCTTCCGCTGGGGGCGGCGCCGGGGAACGTCTTCACGTCCGCGACCCGCCGGGCGCCGGCGGCCACCACGGCGTCCCCGGGCTCCACGGTGCCGGTCTCCTCGCGGTTGAGGTCGTCCTGCCACTTCTTCACGGCGGCGGCCGTGCCGGACGTGTACGCGTTGTCGACGGTGAAGCCGGTGTAGCCGAGGGCGCGGAGGTTCTTCTCCAGCATCCTGACGTCCGCGCCCTCGGTGCCGACCTTGAGTTCGCGGTAGATGGGGAAGGAGCCGTACAGCAGCGGGACCGTCTGCTGGTCGAGCCGGTAGACGGCGTCACCGCGTTTGATGGTCTTTCCCGCTTCGGGGACCCACGTGATGATCCCGCTGCCGCCGGAGGTGCCGTCCTGGGCCGACTGCCCGCTCGCGGAGCCGCCCGTGCCGGACGCCGCTGCCGGTGCCTCCACGGTGGTGGCGTCGCCGTAGCCGAGGCTGCCGTCGACGGTCTGGGTGTCGGTCAGGGTGGTGCGCTGCACCGTGGCCGTGGCCGGGGGCCCGGAGGGTGCGGCGGCCGCGGAGTCGGAGCCGTTGCCGCCGAGGGTCCCGGTGGCGGCGAGGCCCGCGGCGGCGGCGACCGCGATGGCGGCCAGCAGGATCAGCGAGGTGCGCAGCGGGCGGCGCCTGCGGACGCTGACCGGCGGCGCCGCGACCGTACCCCCGTCGTCCCCGTCGCCCGCCGCGGCCGTTTCGAGGGCCGGGGCCGAGGTCGTCGACACCTGGCCGGAGGTGTGGCGCTCCAGGTCGGTCTCGCCCGGTACGGCCAGTTCACCTGTCTCTTCCGTGGTCACTGGCTACCTCCGGCGGGGCCGAACATGACACCACCGCCCGGGTACTTGCTCTGGCAGGTCTGCATGGCCTGGGTGAACTCCGAACTGCTCGGGTCGACGCCGGCGCTCTGGAGGTCGATGTGCATGGTCGAGCCGTCGATCTCCGGGTCGGGGAACTTCGGTACGCCGTTGTCCCGCAGGCACTTCGCCCAGGCCGTGACCTTGGCCGAGTCGAGGCTGCCGCCGGCGGAGCCGCCCGAGAGGCCCTGCGGGGCCTTGTCCCGGCATGCCTCCTGCGCGGACTTGAACGCCGAGGAGTTCGGGTCGACGCCCTGGTCCGGGGAGAGCTGGACACCGCCGGTGTCCTGCTGCGGGTCCGGGAAGTCGGGAACCCCGTTGGCGCGCATGCACTCGGAATAGGCGAGGGCCCGGTCGAAGGCGCTGGTGGGCGACGCGCTCGGGTCGGACGCCGAGTTGGCGTTGGCGTTGTCGGAGCAGGCCGTCAGCACACTTCCCCCGAACAGAAGGGACACGGCCAGCAGACTCGGTGCGATCAATCGCTTCTGAAGGTTCGGCATGACCCCAACTTCTACGGGGCCGGCGGTCACAAGGCGGACACAGAAACCGGCGTCCACACAGTGCCCGGGACCCGACGGGCGTCCCGCACGGCACAGCCCGGACGGCCGCCTGCCGAGGGGCGGGCGGCCGTCCGGGCGCCGAGCTGCGACTTGTCAGGCTCCCGCCACATCGGGGGCGCCTCCGGGCCCGTGGACCCCGGCGGCGCTCGGTGTGGCGGCCTGCTCGTCCTGGGCGTGCAGGGTGATCGCGCCCGCCGGGCACCTGGCGGCCGCGTCGCGCACCGCGGCGGCGGTATCGGTGCCGGGGTGCCGGGCCTTGAGCAGCACCTTGCCGTCGTCGTCCGACTGGTCGAAAACGGCGGGTACGTAACTCATGCACAGGCCCGAGCCGACGCAGCGGACGCGGTCGACGCGTACCTCCATCCTCTTCTCCTCTCCCCCGGTCCCCCGGTCCCCCGGTCCCCCGGTCCCCCGGTCCCCCGGCCTGCGGCTCACCAGAGGACCGGCAGGCGTTCCACCCCGTAGGCGGTCGAGCGGACCCGGAACTCCACGTCCTCGGCGGGGATCGCGAGCCGGAGGTCCGGGAAGCGGTGCAGCAGGTGCCCGTAGCCGATGCGCAGTTCCATGCGGGCCAGGGCGGCGCCGAGGCAGTGGTGGATGCCGTGGCCGAACGCGACGTGGGGCACGGGTTCGCGGGTGAGGTCGAGGCGGTCGGGGTCGGTGGTGAGCGCGGGGTCGCGGTTGGCCAGCGGGATCGAGCAGACGAGGGTCTCGCCCGCCCGGATCCGCTTGCCGCCGAGCGTGAGGTCCTCCAGCGCGAGCCGGGGTGTGGGGGCGTGCGGTACGGACAGGTAGCGGAGCAGTTCGTCGATGCCCCGGTCGAGGGCGGCGGGATCGTCGCGGACCAGGGCGAGCTGGCCCGGGTTCTCCAGCAGGGCCAGCGCGCCCAGCCCGAGCATGCCGGAGATGTTGTCGAGGCCGGCGAGCATGAGCAGGACGCAGACGCCCCGCAGTTCCTTGTCGGTGAACTCCGCGCCGTGGTCGCGGACCAGCATGCCGATGAAGCCCTCGTCGGGGTCCTTGCGCTGGCGGGCCACCAGTGCGGCGAGGTAGCGGGTGAACGCGGTCCCCGCGCCGGCCCGGGCCGCTCGTTCCCTGCCGGTCTCCAGGTGGGTGTGGCAGCGGCGTACGAACTCGTCGCGGTCGTCGCGGGGCACCCCGATCAGTTCGCACAGCACCGGTCCCGGGACGGCGCCCGCGAACAGTTCCACGAGGTCGGCGGGTGGCCCGGCGCGCTCCACGGCGTCGAGGCACTCCGTCACGATGTCCTCGATCCGGGGCCGGAGCCGGTGCATCCGCCGGACCGTGAACTCGGGGGTGAGCATCTTCCGCAGCCGGGTGTGGTCGGGCGGGTCGTAGTCCATGAGCAGCCCGATGCCGTCGTCGGGCCGCTGGGGCGCGTTCCGTCCGGCCGCGGTGCGGGCGCCGAAGCGGCTGGTGGAGAACCGGACGTGGTCGCCGAGGACCTGGCGGACCTCGTCGTAGCCGGTGACCAGCCACAGGGGCCGGTCGCCGGCCCCGGGTGCCAGCCGGACCCGGGTGACGGGGCCGTCGGCGGCCAGGCCGCGCAGTTCCTCGGCCGGGTCGAAGCGGGTGCGGCGGGTGTGCAGGGGGATCGGCGCTGTCTCGTGCGGCATGTCCTCGCTCCTCTACCAGGCCACCGGAAGCGTCTCCACGGTCCGTGCCGTGAAGCGGAGTTCGTCCCGGTCGACCGCGAGCCGCAGTTTCGGGAAGCGGCGCAGCAGTTCCGCGATGGCGACCCGCAGTTCCATCCGGGCCAGCGAGGCGCCCAGGCAGTAGTGCAGGCCGTGCCCGAACGCCATGTGGCTGCTGTTGTCCCGGGTGATGTCGAGGCTGTCCTGGGGCACGCCGGGCGGCCGGGCCCCGTTGGCCTCCAGCAGGGAACACGCCACGAACTCACCGGACTTGATGACGTGCTCGCCGATGGTCACGTCCTCGCGGGCGGTGCGCGGCGAGGCGTGCGGGATGATCGTCACGCTGCGGATCACCTCCTCCACCGCGTGGTCGATCAGTTCGGGACGCTCCACCAGCAGGGCCGTCTGGTCCGGGTTCTCCAGCAGCCCGACGAGGCCGAGGCCGAGGGTGCCCCCGGTGATCGGCACGAAGGAGGCCAGGAGGGTCGCGGCGGTCCCGGTGAGTTCCGGATCGGTGAGGCCCGCGCCGTGCCGGCGGATCAGCCGCCCCAGCAGGTCGTCACCGGGGTTGCGGCGTTTTTGCCGCATGAGCTTGTGCAGATAGCCGAGGTACGCGGTGCCCGCCATGTCCCGCTGTTCGCGGTCGGGGTTGTCGACGCGGTTGGTGTCGAGGTGGCGGGCCAGCTCGGCCTGGTCGTCGCGCGGGATGCCGAGCAGCGTGCAGCCGATCTGGCTGGTGGTGGGCCAGACGTAGTGCGGGACGAGGTCGACGGGCTGCCCGGCTCCCTCCAGGGCGTCCAGGCGGTCCCGCACGATGCCTTCGACGAGGGGTTCCAGGGTGCGGACCCGGCGGAGGGTGAACTCCGCCGTCAGCATCCTGCGCAGCCGGGTGTGGTCGGGCGGGTCGTACTGGAGGAGGTTGCCGGGCTGGATGAGCCGCCGGGACGCCTCGGCGGTGTCCGCGGGCGGCATGGTGCTGAACCTGTCGTCGCTGAGGATCGCCCGCACCTCGTCGTGGCCGTTGGCGATCCAGGCGCGGTCGGAGGTGCCCGGTACGACGGTCTCGACGAGCGGCGCTCGACCGGAGTCCTTCAACGGCTTGGGCATGGGCGGTCTTCCTTTCCTCTCCGGGTCCGGCGCAGCACGGTGTCACCAGGCGACCGGCAGTTCGTCGACTCCGTAGTTGGGCGTCCAGGTCCGGTAGCGCAGCTGCTCGGGCGGTACGGCGAGGCGCAGTCCGGGGAACCTGCGCAGCAGGGCGGGAACCCCGATGCGCAGCTCCAGCCGGGCCAGCGAGGCGCCCAGGCAGTGGTGGATGCCGTGCCCGAAGGCGATGTGGCCGCTGCTGTCGCGGGTGAGGTCGAGGGTGTCCTGCGGCACCCCGGGCAGCTGGGAGCGGTTGACGGCGAGCAGGGAGCACATCACCACCTCGCCCGTCCTGATCAGCTGGCCGCCCACCTCGACGTCCCTGAGCGCGTAGCGGGGAATGGAGTTGGGGACGGAGGAGACGTAGCGGAGCAGTTCCTCCACGGCCTGCTCGGTCAGCTCCGGCCGTTCCAGCAGGAGGGCGAGCTGGTCGGGGTACTGGAACAGGGCGAGCGGGGCCAGCGCCAGCATGCCGCCGACGTTCTCGATGCTGGATCCCAGGAGGGTGGCGGCGGTGCCCGTCAGTTCCTCGTCGCTGATGTTCGCGCCGTGCTCGCGGATCAGCATGCCGAGCAGGTCGTCGCCGGGGCTGCGGCGCTTCTGCCGGACGAGCCTGCGCATGTACGTCACGTACGCGTTGCCCGCCGCCCGCAGCCGTTCCCGTTCGCGGGGGTCGGTGCGCTGGTCGGTGGCGGCGGCGCGGCTGGAGGTGAAGTTGCGGGCGAGGTCGGCCGCGTCGTCGCGGGGCACGCCGAGCAGGGCGCAGCCGACCAGGCCGGGGATGGGCAGGGCGAAGGTGCGCATGAGGTCGGCGGGCTGTCCGGCGGCCTCCACGGCGTCCAGGCAGTCCGCCACGATCTCCGTCACGAAGGGTTCGAGGCGGCGGATGCGCCGGACCGTGAACTCGGGCACCAGCATCTTCCGCAGCCGGGTGTGGTCGGGCGGGTCGTACTGGAGGAGGTTGCCGATCTCGACGTGTCCCGCGGCGCTGTGCATCTGGGTGGGCGGCGGCAGCATGCTGAACCCGTCGTCGTTGCTGAGGATCGCCCGTACCTCGTCGAAGCCGGTGGCGAGCCAGTGCCAGCCCGAGAACGACCCGTTGGCGTCGACCCGGACCAGGGGGGTCCGCTCGCTGATGGTGGCCAGTTCGGCCGGGGGTTCGATGCCGTTGCGGCGGGTGTGCGCGGCGGTTTTCAGGCGCCTGGGCATGTCAGGGGTCCCTTCGTCGTCCGTGTTCCGCGGCGGGGCACACGGGGGTGCGGGGTCACTTCGTTGCGGTGTCGTCGGCCGCCCGGAGCTTCGCCGTCAGGACGGCTGCGATGTCCGACGACGGCACGGGCTGGAGCATCGTGTAGTGGCTCGCGGCGATCTCGTGTGCCTCGACGGTCCCCTCGACGAAGGGCCGCCAGCTCTGCCGCGCGGCCGGCGCGCTCAGCCGCACGGGCCGCTCCTGGGTGGCGACGAAGAGCAGCAGGTCGCCGTGGAAGAGGCGGGGGACGTGGCGCGGGGTGAGGCGGCCGATGTTGTCGATCACGGCCTGCATGTTCGCCCGGAGGCCGTCGTCCATGCCCTTGCCGACGTCCGCGCCCAGCGACTGGCCGCGCTGTTGCACCGGTGCGGGGTCGCCGTCCTGGCCCTGGCCGGGGCCGGGGCCCAGGTCGCGGAGGTCGGCCCCGCCGGATCCTTCGGGGTAGCCGTCCATCACCGCGAGCAGCCGTACCTGTTCGCCCTGTTCTTCGAGGTGGGTGGCGAGCGCGTGGGCGATCACGCCGCCCAGGGACCAGCCCAGGAGGTGGTAGGGGCCGGTGGGCTGGACGGCCTTGATCTGTTCGGCGTAGTCGGCCGCCATCTCGGCCATGCTCTGCGGCATGGGCTCCGGTTCGGCGAGTCCGCGCGCCTGGATGCCGTGGACGGGCAGGTCCGGCGGCAGGTGCCGCAGGAGTGCCGCGTAGGCCCAGCTCAGTCCGGTGCCGGTGTGGATGCAGAACAGCGGGGGGCGGCTTCCCCTCGGGCGCAGCGGCAGCAGGATCTCCAGGTCGCCGTGGTTGCCGCCGACGCGGCGGGCCGCCCCGGCGCCGTTCTTGCCGTGCTGGGCCCTGCCGCGCAGGGTGAGCAGGCCGGTGGCCGTCCGTTTGGCGCGCTCGCCGGTGTGCAGCATCCGTTCCCCGTCGGCGCCGAAGGGGCAGGCGACGAAGCGTTCGCCGGTCGGTCCCGGGCTGCCCGCGTACCCCCGTGCCAGCGTGGCTCCCGCGACGTACAGGTCGCCGGTGCCGCCCGGCGGGACCGGGCGCAGGAAGTCGTCCAGGACGAAGGCCCGGGTGCCCGGTACCGGGCGTCCGGCGGGGGCCTGTGCGGGCAGGGGTTCGCCGGGCGCGGTCCGGTGGTCGAGCCACGCGCCCGCGGTCTCCGCCCGGCCGTGGGCGCCGACCAGCGCGGTCCGCGGCGGGCGGCCCAGCCACTCCGGGGTGTCCGGCGCGGCGCTCGCCCCGGTGTCGTCCAGGACGGTGACCGCGGTGAACTGCGGTTGTCCGGCCGCCGGTTCGGGGACCGTGGGCAGCAGCTCGCGGGTGGTGACCAGAAGCCGCGCGCCGTCCGCCGCCGGGTCGTCGGCGGGCACCCCGAGCCTGACGCCGCCGCCCGCGCACAGGGCGGAGAGCAGGGGTGTCAGATAGGTGGCGACGGGGGCGCGTACATCGAGGACGGTCACCCCGTGTTCTTCCGGTGACAGGTGTGTGCCGCGTGCGGCCCGGTCGTGCAGCGCGCGGTGTTCGACGACCGCGCGCGCGGCCGGGGCGTCCGATCCGCCGGGCGCCGTGCCCAGGACGAGCGCCGCCTGGCCGGGCAGCGGCAGCCGTCCGGCCGCCCACTGCGCCGTGTGCGCGCCGCTCGCCGCCGTCCTCGGGTCGTCGAGCAGCAGCATCGGTACGGTGAAGCCGTCCGCCAGGAGGGTGGCCAGGTCGCTGTCGCAGACCAGGGCCGCCGGCTCGGCCAGGCGCAGGCAGGAGGCGATGTCCTCCATGGGCCGGTTCGGGTCGGCGAACAGGCAGGCGGCCCCGGAACGGAGCACACCGAGCAGCGCGACGACGAGGGGCGCGGTGGGCGGCAGCGCCACCAGGACGACGTCCTCCGCGCCGATGCCCCGGACGTTCAGCCGGTGGGCGAGCCGTCCGGCCGCGGTGTCCAGCGCACCGCGGGTGAGCGGGCCGTGCGGGTCCGTGACGGCCACCGCGTCGGGGTGCAGCGCGGCCTGTTCGGCGAGGAGGGTGACGACGGTGCCGTCCGGTGTCCGTACCGCCGTGTCGTCGCGGGTCTCCACGGCGTGGCCGCGCTCGGCCTGGTCGAGGAGGACGTCGACCTGGCTGAGGTGCAGCCCCGGGTCGGCGGCGACCTGTGTCAGGACGCGGGCGAGCCGCTGTGCGAACGCGGTGACGGTGGAGCGGTCGAAGAGTTCGACCGCGTAGCGGACGGAGCCGTCGATGCCGTTGGGGCGGCCTTCGACGCCGTGCCGTTCGGTGAGGCCGATCGCCAGGTCCAGTTCGCCCGCCGGGGTGCTCACGGGCAGCCGGGTGGTGTTCAGGCCCGGCAGTTCCGGCGACTCCCACACCTCCGCGGCGTCGCCGTGGACTTCGAGCAGGACCTGGAACACGGGGTGCCGGGTCGCGGGCGGCAGCGCGAGGACTTCGGCGAGGCGGGCGAACGGCACGTCGGGGTTCTGCACCGCCCGCTGGTAGGTGTCCCGGGCGCGGCCGAGGAGTTCGCGGAAGGTGGGGTCGCCGGAGGTGTCCGTCCGCAGGGCGATCGGGTCGGCGAAGGGGCCCACCAGGCCGTCCAGGTCGCCTTCCTCGTCGCGCAGCGGCAGCACCGTGCCGAGGGTGATGTCGGGGCCCGCGCCGAGCGCCGAGAGGAGCAGCAGGAGCGCGGCCTGGAGCGCCGTGGAGACGGTCGCCCCGTCGGCCTCGGCCACCTCCTTCAGCCGGGCGTGGGTGTCGCTGTCGAGGGCGAGCGGCACCGCGTCGGCCCGGTGCGAGGCGACCGGCGGGCGGGGCCTGTCGGTGGGCAGTTCCAGTTCCGCGCCGACGTCCGCCAGGACCTTCTTCCAGTACGCGAACTGTTCGCCGATCAGGCTGTCCGGGTCCTGTTCGTCCTGGAGCGTCTCGCGTTCCCAGAGCGCGTAGTCGGCGAACTGGAGGGGCAGCGGGGCCCGTTCGGGCACCCGGCCCTCCCGGCGCGCCCCGTAGGCCGCCGCCAGGTCGCGGACCAGGACGATCAGCGACGGGTCGTCCGCCGCGATCCGGTGCACCACGGTGAGCAGGACGTGTTCGGTGTCCGAGAGGGTGAACAGGCGGTTGGTCCAGGGGGGCTGCGTGGCCAGGTCGAACGGGTACCGGGCGTGCTCGGCGAGCAGCCCCGGCAGTTCCTCCTCGGTCGCCGGTGTCACCGGCAGATCGGGCCGGGCGGCGTCGACGTCGAGGACGTGCTGGTGCGGTGTGTCGTTCCCGGTGCCGGTGAAGGTGGTGCGCAGGATGTCGTGCCGGGCGGCGACGTCGCCGAGCGCGGCTTCCAGCGCCTCGCGGTTGAGTTTGCCGCTGAGGCGCAGCGCGACCGGGGCGAGCCGGGCCGCGGAGCCGGGGTTGTCGCGGTCCAGGCGCCACAGGCGCGTCTGGGTCGCGGTGGCGGGAATGGCGTCGGGGTGGTCGACGGGCCGCAGTTCGGGCAGTTCCTTCGACGTCAGCAGCCGGGCGACGCCGAGGGGGGTGGAGGCGCCGAAGAAGCGCCGCATGCTGAGTTCGGTGCCGAACTCCTCCCGGACCCGGGCGGCCAGGCGCATCGCGAGGCCGGAGTCGCCGCCCAGGTCGAAGAAGTTGTCGTCGACGCCGACCCGTTCGAGGTCCAGGATCTCCGCGAACAGCGCGCAGAGAGTCGCCTGGGTCTCGTTCTCGGGTTCCCGTCCGGAGACGCGTCCCGCGAAGTCCGGCACGGGCAGTGCCCTGCGGTTCACCTTCCCGTTGCGCGTCAGCGGCAGCTTCTCGAGGGCCACGACCGCGGTCGGGACCATGTACTCGGGCAGTGCGCCGGCCAGGTACGCGCGGACCTCCTGCACGTCCACCTCGGTGTCCTCGCCGTCGCCGACGACGTAGCCGATGAGGCGTTTCTCCCCGGGCCGGTCCTCGCGCAGGACCACCACGGCCTGCCGGACCGCCGGGTGGGCGGCGAGCACCGCCTCGACCTCACCGGGCTCCACCCGGAAGCCGCGGATCTTCACCTGTCCGTCCGCCCGTCCGGCGAACAGCAGCTGCCCGTCGTACGTCCAGCGGGCCAGGTCCCCGGTCCGGTACATCCGCCCGCCCTCGGCGAACGGGCAGGCCACGAACCGCTCCGCGGTCAGGTCCGGGCGTCCCGCGTAGCCCCGTGCCACGCCGGGACCCGCGATGTACACCTCCCCGACCACACCGGGCGGCACCGCGTGCAGGAAGCCGTCCAGGACGTAGGTGCGTACGTTGCCCAGGGGGCGCCCGATCGGCGGCGGCTGGTCGCTGGGCTCGATCTCCTCGTCCACCGGTCCGACCGTGGCCATCACGGTGGCCTCGGTGGGGCCGTACGTGTTCCACACCCGCGCCTGGCCGGCCCACCGGCTCGCCAGGTCCGCGGTCAGCAGTTCGGCGCCCAGCACCCAGTTCCGTACGCCCGTCACGTCGTCCGGGTCCAGCAAGCCCAGCAGGGACGGCACCACGCTCGCCGTGGTCACCCCCGAGTCCTGGATCATCTCCGCCAGCGCGCCGGGTTCGGCGCGTTCCTGGCCCGAGGCAATCGCGAGCGTGCCGCCACCGGCCAGGGTGACCGCCACGTCGAGCACCGCCGCGTCGAAGCTGAACGACGCGAACTGCAACACGACCACACCCTCGTCGACCCCCAGCGCGGGCCGCATCACCTCGGCCAGGTTCGCCACCCCGCGGTGCGCGACGGCCACGCCCTTCGGCCGCCCTGTGGACCCCGACGTGTAGATGACGTACGCGAGTTGGTCCGGTACGACGACCGTGCCGAGCGGCCCGCCGGACTCCCCAGCGATCACGGTCTCCGCCCCGTCGAGCAGCACGACCCGCGCCGCCCCGACCGGCACCCCGGCCAGCGACTCGCCCACGCCGACGACCACCTTCGCGCCGCTGTCGGCGATCACATGGCCGAGGCGGTCGGCCGGATACTCCGGGTCCAGCGGGACGAACGCGCCGCCCGCCTTCCACACGGCCAGCTCGCCCACGACCATGTCCACTCCGCGCGGCAGGCACAGCCCCACCCGCGTCTCACGACCGACACCGAGCCCGGTCAGATACCGGGCGAGCCGGTTCGCCCGCGCCTCCAACTCCCCGTACGACAGCGCGTCCGCGCCGGACTTCACCGCCACGGCGTCGGGCGAGCGCTCCGCCCACGCCTCGAAGAGGCCCGGTACCAGCGCGTCCGGAGTCGCGACCGCCGCCGCGTTCCACTCCTCGGTCACCAGGGAGCGTTCGGTGCCGGCGGAGAGCCGGATCCGGCCGACGGGGAGCGCGGGGTCGGCCGCCATCTGTTTCAGGACCCGCATCAGCCGGTCGAGCAGGGCGGTGGCCGCCCGCTCGTCGAAGGCGTCCGTGCGGTAGGTCAGCCGGGTGCGCAGTCCGCCGAGCGGGTCGACGACGAGGCCGAGCGGGTAGTTGATGGACTCCCGCATGACGGCCTCGGTGAAGCGGAGTCCCGCCGGCGCGGCCTCGCGTGAGCCCTCGCCGGACCCCGTCGGCGCGTCCGTCCCGGAGGGGAAGCTCTCGAACGCCATGAGGGAGTCGAAGGTCGCGCCCGGTCCCGCGGCCCGCTGGATGTCGCCCAGGCTGAGGTACTGGTGGTCCATCAGCACCGACTGCCGGGCCTGGACGTCGGCGAGGACCTCGGCGACGCTCCGCCCCGGCTCGAACCGCACCCGGACGGGGACGGTGTTGATGAAGAGTCCCAGCATGGTCTCCATGCCGGGCAGATCCGCGGGGCGGCCCGCCACGGACGCGCCGAACACCACGTCCTGGCGTCCGGCGACCTGGCCGACGACCAGCGCCCAGGCGGTCTGGACCACCGTGTTCAGCGTGACGTCGTGGGCGCGGGCCAGTTCGCCGAGCGCGGCGTCCAGCGCGGGGCCCGCCACGGCGAAGACCTCCTCGGAGTCGCCCTCGCGCGCGACCGCCGTGCCCGGGGTCACCGGCGCGACCAGCGTCGGCTCCTCGGTACCGGCCAGCTCCTGCCGCCAAGCCTCCTGTGCCGCCTCCTTGTCCTGCCGTGCCAGCCAGGCCAGGTACTCCCGGTAGGGGGTGACCGGGTCCAGGCCGTCGGCGGTGCCCCCGGCCTCGTAGCAGGTCCACACCTCGCGGCGCAGGACCGGCAGCGACCAGCCGTCCAGGACGATGTGGTGCAGCGTCACCATCACCCGGTAGCGGTCCTGGCCCGTCCTGACCACCAGCACCTTGAGCAGCGGCGGCTTCTCCAGGTCGAACCCGCCGGCGCGTTCCTCCGCCCCGATCCGGTCCGACTCCTCCCGGGCCGCGTCCTCGTCGAGGTCGGACAGGTCCTCCTCCCGCCACGGCAGGGTGACCCGCGGCATGACGGTCTGTACGGCCTGCCCGGACCCCGCGACCTGCCGGAAGCCCACGCGCAGGCTGGCGTGCCGGTCGAGGACCGCCTGCCAGGAGGCGCGCAGGACGGCGGTGTCCAGGGGGCCTTCCAGTCCGAGGACCATCTGCTCGACGTACACGTCGGGGCCCTGCTCGGCGAACATCGAGTGGAACAGCAGGCCCTCCTGGAGCGGCGACAGCGGCCAGATGTCGGCGAGGCCGGGCGCCGCCTGCTCCAGTTTCTCCACCTGGTCCTGGGTGAGCCGGACCAGCGGGAAGTCGGACGGGGTGTGGCCGCCCGCGGCGGGGTCCGCCGCGTGGGTGGCCAGGCCGGTCAGCATCTCCGCCCAGCCCTCGACCAGGGCGCGCGCCGCCGTCTCGTCCAGGAGGTGCTCCGGCCAGTCCAGGCCGAGGGTGAGCCGAGGCCCTTCGGGGAGGTCGTGGACGACGCCGACGACTTCCAGGGGGTGCGCGACCGGGAGCCGGCCGTCCACGGGCCCGCCCGCCGTCGCCTGTTCCCCTTCCCCGTCCGCGGGTGCGCCGGGGACGCGGCCGAGGTAGGTGAAGCCGACGCGGGCCTCGGGCAGGGCGGCGAGTTCGGGCGCGGTCCCGGGGTTGAGGTGGCGGAGCAGGCCGTAGCCGAGGCCGTCGCCGGGCACCGCCCGCAGTTGTTCCTTGACCCGCTTCACGGCGTCGCCCGCGGCCGGGCCGCCGGAGCGGATCTCGTCGGCGTCGGCGCAGTCCACGTCGAGGCGTACCGGGTGGGTGCCGGTGAACCAGCCGACGGTCCGCGACAGGTCCATGCCCTCGGACAGCGCCACCCGGCCGTGGCCCTCCACGTCCACCAGGAAGCCGCCCGCCGGGTCGGCGCCGTCCCGCCATCCCGCGACCGCCGCGGCGAGCCCGGTCAGCAGGACGTCGTCGACGCCCGCGTGGAACGCCTCGGGCACGCCGGTCAGCAGGGCCGAGGTGACCTCGGTGGGCAGCGCCACCGAGACGCGCCGCACCGTGGACCGCAGGTCCCGGGCCGGGTCCTCGGGCAGCTCGGTCAGTTGCGGGTCGGGGCCCTGGAGCAGCCGGGTCCACCCCGGGAGTTCCGCGGCGCGTTCGGCGCTGCCCGCCTGGTCGGCCAGGGCGCGCGCCCAGTGCCGGAACGACGTGGGCACCGGCTCCAGTTCGGGCTTGCGGTCGGCGGCGACGGCCGCGCACGCCTGCTCCAGGTCGGGCAGCAGGATCCGCCACGACACGGCGTCCGTCACGAGGTGGTCGACGACCAGCAGCAGCCGTCCGGCGGTGCCGGGCCCCCGGTCCAGCCACACCACTTGCAGCATGACGCCGGAGCGCGGGTCGAGCCGGGCCACCGCCGCCCGGGTCTGTTCGGCGACGGTCCGCGCCAGTTCCGTCTCGGGTACGGCGGCGGCGTCGACGCGGCGCACCCACGCGCCGGCCGGTGCCGTGCCCGGCCCCGACACCACCAGCCGGGGCTGCGGCTCCGTCTGAAGCCGCGCGCGCAGGATGTCGTGGTGGTCCACGACCGCCCGCACCGCGTCGGCCAGGGTCTCCGGGCGCAGTCCGGCGGGGGCCGCGACGACGGCGGACTGGACGACCTCGCCCACGTGGTCGGGGCCGACGCGGTCGAGCAGTTCGCGCATCACCGGGGTCAGCGGCACCTCCCCGACGCCCGGGTCGCGGCCGCCGACGGTGGTGACGTCCGACGGCAGGGCCACCAGGGCCAGGGCGGCCGGGGTGCGGTGCTCGAAGACCTGCCGGGCGGTGATCGCGAGGCCCGCGCGCCGGGCACCGGAGACCAGCATCATCGACAGGATCGAGTCGCCGCCGAGGGCGAAGAAGGAGTCCTCGGCGCCGACCCGTTCGACGCCGAGCGCCTCGGCGAACAGCCCGCACAGGACCGCCTCGACGGGGGTCTCGGGGTCCCGGCCGCCCGGTACGGCGCGTTCGGGCGCGGGCAGGGCGGCCCGGTCGAGCTTGCCGTTGACCGTGAGCGGCAGCGCGTCGAGGACGACCACCGCCGCCGGGACCATGTACTCGGGCAGCCGGGCGCCGGCGAAGGCGCGCAGCGCGTCGGGGTCGACGGTGCCGTCGACGCCCTCGGCCTCGGCCGCGGCGTCCGTGACGGGCACCACGTACGCGACGAGCCGTTTGTCGCCGGGCCGGTCCTCGCGCGCGACCACGGCGACCTGGCCGACGGCCGCGTACCCGGCGAGCACCGCCTCGACCTCGCCGGGCTCCACCCGGAAGCCGCGCAGTTTCACCTGCTCGTCCGCCCGTCCGGCGAACGTGAGCCGGCCGTCGTCGGTCCAGCGGGCCAGGTCCCCAGTGCGGTACATCCGCCCGCCCGCGCCGAACGGGCAGGCCACGAACCGTTCCGCGGTCGGCCCGGGCCGTCCCGCGTAGCCGCGGGCCACGCCCGGCCCGGCGACGTACAGTTCGCCGACCACGCCCGGCGGCACCGGCCGCAGGAAGCCGTCGAGGACGTACGTCCGCATGTTGTTCAGCGGGCGGCCGATCGGCGGCGGCCCGTCCTGCGGTCCGACGCCCCGGTCGACCGGTCCGACGGTGGCCATCACGGTGGCCTCGGTGGGGCCGTAGGTGTTCCACACCCGGGCCCGCGCCGTCCACCGGCCCGCCAGCTCCGCGGTCAGCAGCTCGCCGCCGAGGACCCAGTCCCGTACGCCGGGAACCTCGTCCGGGTCCAGGACGCGCAGCACGGACGGTACGACGCTGGCCGTCTCGACGCCGGTCGCGCGGATCATGCCCGCCAGCGCCTCGGGCTCGGTGCGCTCCTCGGCGGACGCGACGGCCAGGGTGCCGCCGGCCGCCAGGGTGGCCGCCACGTCGAGCACGGACCCGTCGAAGCTGAACGACGCGAACTGCAACATCACCACACCCGCGCCGAGCCCCAGTGCGGGCCGCATCGCCTCGGCCAGGTTCGCCACCCCGCGGTGGGCCACGGCCACGCCCTTGGGGCGCCCCGTCGACCCGGAGGTGTAGATGACGTACGCGAGTTGGTCCTCCAGGATCGTCCGGCCCGGCGACTCGGCGGGCTCCCCCGCGATCGTGGCCTCCGCCCCGTCGAGCAGCACGACCCGCGCCGCCCCGACCGGCACTCCGGCCAACGACTCGCCCACGCCCACGACCACGTCCGCGGCGCTGTCGGCGATCACATGGCCCAGCCGGTCCGCCGGATACTCCGGATCCAGCGGGACGAACGCACCGCCCGCCTTCCACACCGCCAACTCCGCGACGACCATGTCCACCCCACGCGGCAGACACAGCCCCACCCGCGTCTCACGACCGACACCCAACCCCGTCAGATACCGCGCGAGCCGGTTCGCCCGTACCTCCAACTCCCCGTACGACAGCGCATCCCCACCGCACCGCACCGCCACCGCGTCCGGCGAACGGCCCGCCCACGCCTCGAAGGCGGCCACGACCGAACCCGCCGACACGGGCCGCTCGGTCGCGTTCCAGCGCTCCACGACGCGGGAGCGCTCGGCGTGGTCCAGTACGTCGATGTCGCCGGTGCGGGCCGACGGGTCGGCCGCGATCTGTTCGAGCACCCGCACGAACCGCCGGACGACGGACTCGGCGGTGGCGCGGTCGAACAGGTCGGGCCGGTAGTCCAGTTTGAGGCCCATCCGGTCGCCGCCCGGTACCGCGACGAGGGTGAGCGGGTAGTGCGAGGCGTCGCGCGAGGCGCCCGCCGGGCTGAGGGACACGCTGTCGGGGCCGGGGGCGGGAGCGGCCGGCGGCAGGGGGTAGTTCTCGTACAGCACGAGGGTGTCGAAGACGGCCGCGGGGCCCGCGAGTTTCTGGACCTCGGCGAGCCCGACGTGCTGATGCGCGATCAGCGCGGACTGGCGTTCCTGGAGCCGGGCCAGCAGCTCCGCCACCGGTTCGGCGCCGTCGAGGCGGACCCGGACCGGCAGGGTGTTGATGAACAGGCCCACCATCGACTCCACGCCCGGCAGTTCGGCGGGCCGTCCGGCGACGGTCGCGCCGAACACCACGTCCGTACACCCGGCCAGGCGCGCCAGCACCAGCGCCCAGGCGCCCTGGACGACGGTGTTCAGGGTCAGGCCCCGGCCGCGGGCCAACTCGGCCAGGGCGCCGGTGAGTTCCTCCGGAACGGCGGCGTGCACCTGGTCGGGCAGTACGGGGGTGCGGCCGGGGTCGGCCGGTGCCACGAGGGTCGCCGCGTCGATCCCGGCCAGCTCCGCCCGCCACGCGGCGGACGCCGCCTCCTTGTCCTGGCGGCCCAGCCAGGCCACGTAACCGCCGTACGGCGCCACCCGCTTGAGCCCGGAGGTGTCGCCGCCCGCCGCGTACGTCGCCGACAGCTCGCCCAGGAGGACGGGCATGGACCAGCCGTCCAGCAGGATGTGATGGAGCGTCATGACCAGGCGGTGCCGCCCCGGGCCGAGCCGGACCAGGAGGAGCCGCAGCAGCGGCGGGACGGCGAGGTCGAACCGCTGGGCCCGTTCCCGGGCCGCGAGCCGGTCGGTCTCGGCGAGCGCCTCGGCCTCCGGGATCCCGGAGAGGTCGGCCTCCTGCCAGGGCAGCACGACCTCGCGCGGAATGACCTGCACCATGTGCGCGCCGGTCACCGGCCGGAAGCAGGCCCGCAGCGCGGCGTGCCGGGCCAGCAGCGCCTCCCACGACGCCCGCAGCCGATCCGTGTCCAAGGGGCCGTTGACGTCCACTGCCGACTGCACGGTGTAGACGTCCGGGCCCTGGTCGTCGAAGGAGGCGTGGAAGAGCATCCCCTCCTGCAACGGCGAGAGGGGCCACACGTCCTCGACGAGGGATCGGGGTCGGGTCATCGTTCTGTCTCCTCACAACGGCTTGGGCCGGTCGGCTCGGTGCGGTTGGTGCCTGCCGGCTCGGGGCGGTCGGTGCCTGCCGGTTACGGCTGTTCGCCCGCGAATCCGGCTTCGAGTTCCTCGATCTGGTGTTGTGCGAGGTTGAGGAGGTGGAAGTCGGACGGAGTGTGTCCGCCCGCCGTGGGATCGGCGGTGTGGGCGGCCAGTCCGTCCAGCATGGTCAGCCAGGTCTCGCCGAGCCGGGTCGCGTCGGCCTCCTCCAGCAGCCGACTCGTCCAGCTCAGGGTGATCGTCAACTCGGGTCCGTCGGCGGTGTCCCGGACCACCGCGCCCGCGTCCACGGCGTGGGTGGCGGGCATGCCCGGGTCGACCGAACCGCCGATCGCGCTCTCCCCGGCCGGCTGCCACGGCCCGACCGGACCGGTGCCGGCCTCGCCGCCGGCGGCGAACCGGCCCAGGTAGTTGAAGCCGATCTGCGGGGTCGGCGCGGCGGCCAGGACCGGACCCGTCACGGGGTTGAGATGACGCAACAGTTCGTGGCCGAGGCCGTCGCCGGGCACCGCCCGGGCCTGCTCCTTGACGGCTTTCACCAAGCTACCGGCAGCCCGGCCGCCCCTCCTAGCGGCGTCCAGGTCGACGCCGGTCACCTCCAGCCTGACCGGGCGCACGCTGGTGAACCAGCCGACCGTGCGCAGCAGATCGGCGCCCTCCAAGGGCTCGCGGCCGTGCCCCTCGACGTCGACCAGGAGTCCGGCCGCGAGGCCCGGGCGCCAGTGCGCGACCGCGCCCGCCAGGGTGGCGAGGAGCACGTCGTCGACGCCGCAGTGGAAGGCGCCCGGGGTCCGGCCCACCAGGGTGGCGGCCTGCTCCGGCGGCACGACCCACGTCCGGTGCCGCAGGGTGCGCACGGTGTCGACCTCGGGGTCCAACTCCCGCCGTCCCAGCGGCGGTCGCGGCTCGCCCAGGAGCGCGGTCCAGTCGTCCAGTTCCGCGACCCGCCGTTCGTCGGCCGCCTGCGCGGCCAGCAGTTCCGCCCAGCGCCGGAACGAGGTGCCCACCGGCTCCGGCTCGGGTGCGCGCCCGACGGCCGCCGCCTCGCAGGCGGCCCGGAGGTCGGGGAGCAGGATCCGCCAGGACACCCCGTCCACCACCAGGTGGTGCGCCACGAGCACGACGCGGCCCGTGCGCCCTGCTCCCGCGTCGACCCACACGGCCTGCGCCATCACTCCGGCCGCCGGGTCCAGGCGCTCCACGGCCGCGCGCGCCGCCCGTCCCGCGACCTCGTCCAGGGCGTCGTCCGCCGCGTCCGCCGCGTCCACGCGTACGACCGCGCTCGCGGCGGCCACCGACCCCCGCTCGCCGACGATCAGCCTCGGCTCACCGGGGACCGTGCGGGCGCGCAGCATGTCGTGCGTGTCCAGGACGGTGCCCAGCCCGGCCGCCAGCGTCTCCAGGCCGAGCCCGGGCGGGGCGCCGGCCACGACCCACTGCGCGAACCCTGGGCGGGCGGCCCGCTCACCCAGCGCCCGCATCACCGGCGTCCAGGACACCTCCCCCACCCCGATGTCGACGACGGCGGTCTCGGGCTCGGCGACCTCCGCGACCTCCGCGAGTCGCTCGGGGGTCTTCTCCTCGAAGACCTGCCGTGACGTCAGCAGCAGCCCCGCCCTGCGTGCCCGGGACGCGAGCTGCATGGACATGATCGAGTCGCCGCCCAGTTCGAAGAAGCTGTCCGCGACGCCGACCCGCTCCAGCCGCAGCACCTCGGCGAACAGCCCGCACAGGACCCGTTCGGTCTCCGTACGCGGCCCGCCCCCCGTGACCCGCCCGGCGAAGTCGGGCGCGGGCAGCGCGGCCCGGTCCACCTTGCCGTTGGGGGTCAGCGGCAGCCGGCCGAGCGGCACGAACACCGCCGGCACCATGTGCTCCGGCAGCCGCTCGCGGAGGTAGGCGGGGAGCGCGGCGACCGTGCCGGCGGCCCGCTCGGCATCGACGGCCCCTTCGCCACTGGCGGCCTCCTCAGCATCGGTCCGCCGTGCGGTGTCCGTGACGACGTACGCGACCAGGCGGTTGTCGTCGGGGCGGTCCCGGTGGGCGACGACCACGGCGTGGGTGACGTCCGGATGCCCGGTCAGGACCGCCTCGATCTCTCCGGGTTCGATCCGGTGACCGCGGACCTTGACCTGGTCGTCGGCACGACCGACGAACAGCAACTCGCCCCCGCCACCGCCCTCGTCACCGCCCCCGTCCCCACCCGTCCACCGCACCACGTCCCCGGTGCGGTACATCCGCTCCCCCGCCCCGAACGGGCAGGCCACGAACCGCCCCGCGGACAGCCCCGCCCGCTCCAGGTATCCGCGTGCCAGCCCGGCCCCCGCGACGTACAGCTCACCGGCCACGCCGGGCGGTACGGGCAACAGGAACTCGTCCAGGACGAACACCCGTACGTTCGCCATCGGGCGGCCCAGCGGCACCACGTCCGCGCCCGGCGACAGCGGCTCGCTCATCGCCGCGCACACCGTCGTCTCCGTGGGCCCGTACGCGTTCACCATCCGCCGCCCCGCCGACCACCGGTCCACGAGCCCGGGCGGGCATGCCTCGCCCGCCACCACCACCGTCTCCAGCGTGTCCGGGAGCTCCTCCTCGGCCGCGAGGGCGCTCGGCGGCACGGTCACATGGCTCGCCCGCGCCCGGCGCACGGCCTCCTCCAGCGACACCCGGGGCGGCAGGCCGTCGGGGCCCGCCACCACCAGCGCGGCGCCCGACAGCAGCGCCATGCACAGCTCGGAGACCGCCGCGTCGAAGCTCAGCGACGCGAACTGGAGCACCCGCGAGTCCGCCCGCACCCCGAAGCGGTCGATCTGCGCCCGCGCGAGGTTCCCCAGCCCCGCGTGGGTGACCACGACACCCTTGGGCGTCCCCGTCGACCCCGAGGTGTAGATCACGTACGCGGCGTTGGCCGCCGACAGCGGCGCCGACCGCTCCCCGTCCCGCACCGGGCCGCCCGCACACCGCCGTACCTCGTCCGCCACCCCCGGGGCGTCCGTCACCACGACGCGGCCCGGGAACCCGGCGGGTACCGCGTCCCGCGACCGCCGCGTGCACACCACGACCGCCGGAGCCGCGTCGGCCAGCATGTACGCGATCCGCTCCGCCGGGTATCCGGCGTCCACCGGGACGAACACACCGCCCGCCAGCGACACCGCGAGCAGCGCCGCCACCGTCGTCGCCGACCGCTCCCCGACGACGGCCACCCGCTGCTCCGGGCCGACCCCGAGCCGCGTCAGATACCGCGCGAGACGCCCGGCTCCGTCCGCCAACTCCCGGTACGACAGCGCCTGTTCGCCCGACACCAGCGCGACCGCCGCGGGCGACCGCACCACCTGCCGCCCGAACAACTCGGGCAGCGGTACCGCACCGGTGGCCGGCTCCCGCGTCCGGTTCCACCGCTCCACGACGCGGTCGCGGACGGCGGTGTCGACGACGGTCACCCGGCCCAGGGGCGCCGACGGGTCGGCGACCAGTTGCTCCAGGATCCGTACCAGCGAGGCGACCATGCCCTCGGCCCGGGCGCGGTCGTACACGTCCGGCCGGAAGACGAAGTCGCCCTGCATGCGCTCGCCCGGCGACACGACGAAGGTCAGCGGGTAGTGGCCCATGTCCTGCGGGTGCCCGGCGGGGCGGATGCGGAGGGAGCCGGGGGCCGAGCCGCCCTCGGGCGGGCGGGGGTAGTTCTCGTAGACCACGAGCGTGTCGAAGACCCCGCCCTGCCCGGCGAGTTGGTGGATCTCGGACAGCCCCATGTGCTGATGGGCCATCAGGGAGACCTGGCGGCGCTGGAGTTCGGCGAGCATCTCGACGACCGGCTGTCCGGGCGTCAAAGACACGCGCACCGGCAGGGTGTTGATGAACAGGCCGATCGCCGACTCCGCGCCGGGCAGGTCCGGCGGCCGTCCCGCCACGGTGGCGCCGAACACCACGTCCGTACGCCGGGCGAGGCGGGCCAGGAGCAGTGCCCACGCGCCCTGCACGACCGTGTTCACCGTCAGGCCGTGGCCGCGCGCCAGTCCCGCGATGCCACGCGACAGGTCCCGGGAGAACGTGAACCGGATCCGGTCCGGCACCACCGGCACCCGTACCGTCTCCGCCGGGACGACCAGCGTCGGCTCGTCGAGACCGGCCAGCTCCGCCCGCCAGGCGTCCCGCGCGACCTCCTTGTCCTGCCGATTAAGCCACGCCAGGTACTCCCGGTAGGACGTCACCGCCGGGAGATCCCGTTCGTCGCGGCCGGCGGCGTGCGCCTCGTACGCCGCGGAGAGGTCCCCGACCAGGACCGGCAGGGACCAGCCGTCCATCGTGATGTGGTGGCTGGTGATGACCAGGTGGTGCCGCTCCGCACCGAGCCGGATCAGCAACAGCCGCAGCAGCGGCGCCCGCGTCACGTCGATCCGCTCCGCCGCCTCGACCGCGGCCAGCCGCTCCGCCTCGACGAGCGCCTCGGCCTCCGTACGATCCGACAAGTCGGCCTCGCGCCACGGCAGTTCGACGTTCCGCGCCACGACCTGCACGGCATCGCCCGAGGCCAGCCGGTGGAAACTCGCCCGCAGGATCGGGTGCCTGCGCACCACCGTCTCCCACGCCGCGCGCAGCCGGGCGGCGTCCAGCGGCCCGTCCAGGGCCAGCGCCCGCTGGCCCTCGTAGACGTCCGGCGCGGCGTCGTCGTAGGTGGCGTGGAAGAGCATGCCTTCCTGCAACGGCGACAGCGGCCAGATGTCCGCGAGCCCCGTCACCGTCTCCTCCAGCTCCGCCACGCCGTCCTGGGTCAGCACGCCGTCGAGGAGCGGGAAGTCGGAGGGGGTGTGCCCGCCGGAGCCGGAGGCGGCGGTGTGTACGGCCAGTCCGCCGAGCATCTCCGCCCAGGTCCGGCCGAGCCGCTCCGCGTCGGCGTCCTCCAGGAGCTGTCCGGGCCAGCTCAGGGTGAGCGTCAACTCGGGGCCGTCCGGGGTGTCCCGCACGGCCGCCCCCACTTCGAGGAGGTGGGTGACGGGCATGTCGGGGTCGACCGAGCCGCCGATCGCGGTCGGGCCCGCCATCTGCCAGGGGGCGGCCTCGGCTTGGCCGGTGCCGGTGTCTGTACTGGTGCCGGTGCCGGTGGTTCCGCCGCTGGTGAACCGGCCCATGTAGTTGAAGCCGATCTGCGGGGTCGGCGCGGCCTTGAGCACCGGGCCGGTCTCGGGGTTGAGGTGGCGCAGGAGTTCGTAGCCGAGCCCGTCGCCCGGCACCGCCCGCGCCTGCTCCTTCACCGCCTTCAGCAGCCGACCGGCAACAGGGCCGCCCGCGAGAACCTGGGACAGCTCCATCCCGGTCGCATCCAGCCGTACCGGGTGCGCGCTCGTGAACCAGCCCACCGTACGGGACAGTTCAACGCCCCCGAGCGGCTCACGCCCATGCCCTTCGATGTCCACCAGCACCCCGGAGGCAGCATCGGGCCGCCAGTGCGCGACCGCGCCCACCAGCGCGGCCAGCAGCACATCGTCCACACCGCAGTGGAACGCCGTCGGGGTCCGGCCCACCAGCGCGGCAGCCCGCTCCGGAGGTACCACCCAGGACTGGCGGCGCAGGGTGCGTACGGTGTCCAGCGCCGGATCCAACTCCCGCTGCCCCAGAGGGAATTGACCCTCACCCAACAACGCAAGCCAGTCCCCCAACTCCGCGACCCGCCGCTCACCGGCCGCCTCCGCAGCCAACACCCCCGACCACCGCCGGAACGACGTCCCCACCGCATCCAGTACGGGGACATGCCCCGCCGCCACCGCCTCACAAGCACCTTGCAGATCCGGCACCAACACCCGCCACGACACCCCATCCACCACCAAGTGATGGACCACAACCACCAGTTGACCCACCCGACCGACACCGGCGTCCACCCACACCGCCTGAACCATCACCCCGGAGGCCGGATCCAGCCGCCCCGCAGCCTCCCGCGCCGCCCGCTCAGCGACCTCGCTCACCTCACCTGCCGCCGCTTCGACGCGGGACACCAGCGCCGAAGCGTCCACCGACCCCCGCTCGCCGACGATCAGCCTCGGCTCACCGGGGACCGTACGGGCGCGCAACATGTCGTGCGCGTCGAGTACGGCACCCAGCCCGCCCGCCAGCACCTCAAGGCCGAGCCCGGCCGGGGCGCCAAGGGTGACCCACTGGGCGAACGCCGCACTCGTGACGCGGTCGCCGAAGGTCCGCATCACCGGCGTCCAGGGGACCTCCCCCACCCCGACGTCGTCCGGCGCGGCCTCCTCCCCGACCTCGGTCGCGACCAGGGCGAGGCGCTCGGGGGTCTTCTCCTCGAAGACCTGACGGGGTGTCACCACCAGGCCCGCGCCGCGTGCGCGGGACGCCAGTTGCATGGAGCTGATCGAGTCGCCGCCCAGTTCGAAGAAGCCGTCCTCCGCGCCGACCCGTTCCAGGCCGAGGACTTCGGCGAACAGTCCGCACAGCGTCGCCTCGGTGTCCGTACGCGGCTCACGCCCGGACACCCGGGCCGCGAAGTCGGGCGCGGGCAGGGCAGCCCGGTCCACCTTCCCGTTCACCGTCAACGGCAGCGCGTCCAGGACCAGGACCGCCGCCGGGACCATGTACTCCGGCAACCGGTCCGCCGCGTACGCGCGCAACTCCCGGGCGTCGACGTCCACTTCCCCCTCGGGCACGACGTAGCCGATCAGCCGCTTGTCGCCGGGACCGTCCCGCCGGGCGACCACCACCGCCTGGCTGACGGACGCGTGCCCGGCGAGGACCGCCTCCACCTCACCCAACTCCACGCGGAAACCACGGACTTTGACCTGCTCGTCCGCCCGCCCCACGAACAACAACTCGCCCCCGGCAGACCACCGCACCAGGTCGCCCGTCCGGTACATCCGGCCCGCGTCGCCCGGTCCGCGGAACGGACTGGCCACGAACCGTTCCGCCGTCAGCCGCGGCCGGTGCAGGTAGCCGCGGGCCAGGCCGGGGCCCACCACGTACAGTTCGCCCACGGTTCCGGGGGCGACCGGTTTCAGGAAGTCGTCGAGGACGTAGGCCCGGGTGTTGACGAGGGGGCGGCCCACCGGCACCGGCCCCACCGGCAGCGGCCCGTCCCCGGCCGGCCGCAGCGGCTCGCTCATGGCGGCGCAGACGGTGACCTCCGTCGGGCCGTACGCGTTGACGAGGCGGCGGCCGGACCAGCGCTCCGCCAGCCACGGCGGGCAGTCCTCGCCCGCCACCACCAGCGTCTCGACGGCGTCCGGCAGCGTGTCCACCGTCGCGAGGACCGACGGCGGCACCGTCAGGTGCGTCACGCCGAACTCGGCGGCGACCTCGGCGAGCGAACCGTGCGGGGGCAGCCGGTCGCCGTCGACCACCACCAGCGCGGCGCCCGACAGCAGCGCCATGCACATCTCGGAGACGGCGGCGTCGAAGCTCCACGAGGCCAGTTGCAGGACGCGCGAGTCCGCCCGTACGGCGAACCGTTCGATCTGGCCGGTCGCCAGGTTGCCGATGCCGCCGTGGGTGACGACGACGCCCTTCGGCGTGCCCGTCGACCCGGACGTGTAGATCACGTACGCCGGGTCCGTCACCCGGCTCCCGGCGTCCGCGGGCCGGGGCGTCCGGCCGGTGAGCACGGTGACCGTCCCACGGTCGCCGTACACCCAGCGGGCCACTCCCGCCGGGACCACCGGCACGGTCGTGGGTGTGCACACCACGAGCGCCGGCCCGGCGTCGGCGAGCACGTGCCCGATCCGCTCCGCGGGATACGCCGGGTCCACCGGTACGAAGCCCGCTCCCGCCTTGGCCACGCCCAGCAGGACGGCGACCACGTCCGCCGAGCGTTCCATCACCACGCCGACCAGGTCGCCGCGGCGCACCCCGCGCGTCAGCAGCTCGTGCGCCACGCGATCGGCGCTCCGGCCGAGTTCCGCGTACGACCACTGCCGGTCGTGCGCGATCACGGCCACCGCGTCCGGGGAGCGCCGCGCCTGCGCCTCGAACAGTTCGGCCAGCGTCCCGGTGGGCACCGGCCGGTCGGTGGCGTTCCACCGCTCGACCACGGAGGAGCGGTCGGCCGCCTCCAGTACGTCGACGTCGCCCACCCGCAGGGCCGGGTCGGCCGCGAGCTGTTCGAGGACCCGCAGCAGCTGCCTGCCCACCTGGGTCGCCCGCCGCCCGTCGAACACGTCCGGCCGGTAGGCGACCCGGACCTCCAGGCGCTCCTCCGGTACGACGCCGAGGGCCAGCGGATAGTGGGTCCCGACCTGGCTGTCCACCTGGGTGAGCGCGACTCGGGCGCCCGCCCGGTCCGGGCCGGGGAGCGCGGGCATGCTCCGCGGATAGTTCTCGAACATCAGGATCGTGTCGAAGACCGCGCCCGCCCCGCCGACCGCCTGGATCTCCGCCAGCCCGGTGTGCTGATGCACCATCAACGCGGTGCGGCGCCGCTGGAGTTGGGTGAGCATCGCCAGCACCGGCTGCCGGGCGTCGAGCCGTACCCGCACCGGCAGCGTGTTGATGAACAGCCCGATCATCGATTCGACCCCGGGCACCTCCGGCGGCCGTCCCGCCACGGTGGTGCCGAACACGACGTCCGTACGCCGGGCGAGCCGCGCGAGGACCAGCGCCCACGCGCCCTGCACCACTGTGTTCACCGTCAGCCCCTGCGCCCGGGCCAGTTCGGTCACCGCGCGCGTCGCCCGCCGCGACAGCCGCACCGAACGCTCCTCGGGCAGGACGAGGGCTCCGCTCAGGTCCGCCGGTGCCACCAGGGTCGGTTCGTCGGCCCCGGCCAGCTCCACCCGCCAGGCGTCCCGCGCCGCCTCCTTGTCCTGCCGGTCCAGCCACGTCAGATAGTCCGCGTACGAGGCCGTACGCCCCGGCAGGGACGGCGCGCCGGAGGCCGCGTACGCCTCGGACACCTCGTTGAGCAGGATCGGCGTCGACCAGCCGTCCGCCACGATGTGGTGGCTGGTGACCACCAGCCGGTGCCGGTCCGCACCGAGCCGGATCAGCAGCAGCCGCAGCAGCGGCGCCACCGCCAGGTCGATCCGTTCCGCCGCCTCGGCCGCGGCCAGCCGCTCCGCCTCGACGAGCGCGCCGGCCTCCGTACGATCCGACAAGTCAGCCTCGCGCCACGGCAGTTCGACGTCCCGCGCCACGACCTGTACGGCATCGCCCGTGCCGAGCCGGTGGAAACTCGCCCGCAGCGCCTCGTGCCGCACCAGCACCGCCTGCCACGCCGCGCGCAGCCGGGCCGCGTCCAACGGCCCGTCCACGGCGAGCACCCGCTGGCTCTGGTAGACGTCCGGCGCGCCGTCGTCGAACGTGGCGTGGAAGAGGATGCCTTCCTGGAGCGGCGACAGCGGCCAGATGTCCGCGAGCCCCGCCACCGTCTCCTCCAGCCGCTCGACGCCGCCTTGCGTCAGCACGCCGTCGAGGAGCGGGAAGTCGGAGGGGGTGTGCCCGCCGGAGCCGGGGGCGGCGGTGTGTACGGCCAGTCCGCCGAGCATCTCCGCCCAGGTCCGGCCGAGCCGCTCCGCGTCGGCGTCCTCCAGGAGTTGCCCGGGCCAGCTCAGGGTGAGCGTCAGCTCGGGCCCGTCCGGGGTGTCCAGGACCGTGACGTTCGCTTCCAGTGCGTGCGGGAGGGGGGTGGCGGGGTCGACCGAGCCGCCGATCGCGGTGTGGCCTGCCAATTGCCAGGGGGCGGCCTTGGGTTGGCCGGTGCCGGTGCCGGTGCTTGTGCTTGTGCTTGTGCCGGTGCTTGTGGTTGCGGTTCCGCCGCTGGTGAACCGGCCCATGTAGTTGAAGCCGATCTGCGGGGTCGGCGCGGCCCTGAGCGCCGGGCCGGTCTCGGGGTTGAGGTGGCGCAGGAGTTCGTAGCCAAGCCCGTCACCGGGCACCGCCCGCGCCTGCTCCTTCACCGCCTTCAGCAGCCGACCGGCAGCAGGACCGCCCGCCACAACCTGGGACAACTCGGCTCCGGCCACATCCAGCCGCACCGGATGCGCACTGGTGAACCAGCCCACCGTACGGGACAGATCCACTCCCCCGAGCGGCTCACGCCCATGCCCTTCGACGTCGACCAGGAGCCCGGGGGCGGCGTGCGGCTGCCAATGCGCGACGGCCCCCGCCAGCGCGGCCAGCAGCACATCGTCCACCCCGCAGTGGAACGCGTTCGGGGTCCGGGCCAGCAACGTGGCGGCCTGCTCGGGGGGTACGACCCAGGACTGGCTTCGCAGGGTGCGTACGGTGTCCAGCGCCGGGTCCAACTCCCGCCGTCCGAGAGGGAGTTGACCCTCACCCAACAACGCAAGCCAGTCCCCCAACTCCGCGACCCGCCGCTCACCGGCCGCTTCCACAGCCAGCACTTGCGCCCACCGCCGGAACGACGTCCCCACCGCATCCAGTACGGGGACATGCCCCGCGGCCACCGCCTCACAAGCACCTTGCAGATCCGGCACCAACACCCGCCACGACACCCCGTCCACCACCAAGTGGTGCACCACGAACACCAGTCGGCCGACCCGCCCCGGCCCGGCGTCGACCCACACCGCCTGAACCATCACCCCGGAGCCCGGATCGAGCCGCTTCACGGCCTCCTGCGCCGCCCGTCCCGCTGTCTCGTCCAGGTCGGCGGGGGAAGAGTCGGCATCCGCGTCCACACGTACGACGAGACGCGCGACATCTACTGACCCCCGCTCGCCGACGATCAGTTTCGGCTCACCGGGGACCGTACGGGCCCGGAGCATGTCGTGCGCGTCGAGTACGGCACTCAGCCCGCCCGCCAGCGTCTCCAGACCCAACCCCGCAGGGGCACCGAGAATCACCCACTGGGCGAACCCAGGACGGGCGGCCCGCTCACCCAACGCCCGCATCACCGGCGTCCAGGGCACCTCGCCGACACCGACGTCGTGCGTCGTGGCCGCCTTGCCCACGACCTCCGCCACTACAGCGAGGCGTTCCGGGGTCTTCTCCTCGAAGACCTGGCGGGGCGTCACCACCAGACCCGCACGACGGGCACGCGAGGCCAGTTGCATCGAGCTGATCGAGTCGCCGCCCAGCTCGAAGAAACCGTCCTCGACCCCCACCCGCTCCAGCCCGAGGACCCCGGCGAACACATCGCACAGAACCCGCTCGACCGCCGTACGCGGCTCACGCCCGGTGACCCGTTCGGCGAAGTCGGGTGCGGGCAGGGCAGCCCGGTCCACCTTGCCGTTCACGGTGAGCGGCAGCGCATCCAGGACCACAACCGCCGCCGGGACCATGTACTCCGGCAACTGGGCGGCCACGTACGCGCGTATCTCCTGGGGGTCGGCGTCCTCTTCCTTCTCTGGTACGACGTAGCCGATCAGCCGCTTGTCACCGGGACCGTCCTGCCGGGCCACCACCACCGCCTGGCTCACGGACACATGACCGGCGAGCACCGCCTCGACCTCGCCCAACTCCACCCGGAAACCACGGACCTTCACCTGCTCGTCCGCCCGGCCCACGAACAGCAACTCACCCTCAGCCGACCAACGGGCCAGGTCCCCGGTCCGGTACATCCGACCGCCACCGACGAACGGGCAGGCCACGAACCGCTCCGCCGTCAGGCCCGGCCTACGCAGATATCCACGGGCCAGTCCGGAGCCCGCCACGTACAACTCGCCCACCACCCCCGCAGGCACCGGACGCAAGAACGCATCCAGCACATACACCTGCCGGTTCGACAACGGACGCCCGATCGGTAACACCGGCCCACCCGTGGCGCCGGGCACCAGCACATGCCATGTCGCACACAGAGTGATCTCGGTCGGCCCATACAGATGCCGCACCGACACCTCCGGGCACGCCTCACGCACCCGCTCCACCGAACCAACCGGCACCACATCACCGCCGGTCAACACCTCACGCAACCCGCCAAAGCACTCCGGAGACTCCTCCGCAAGCACCCGGAAAAGACCAGCAGTGACGTGCACCGCCGTCACACCACTAGCGACCGCCTCCCGAATCCGGCCCGCATCCACCACACCCGGCTCCGCCACCACCACCCGACCACCCGAAACCAACGCCACCCACACCTCAAACAACGACACATCAAACGCATGCGGCGCATGCATCAACACCGCATCCCCAGCGCCGACCGACCACCCCCGATCCCCGACCAAGCCCGCCACACTCCCGTGCGGCACCGCCACACCCTTCGGCACACCAGTCGACCCCGACGTATACATCACATACGCCAAATCCCCCGACCCCACCGGAACACCGAAACCATCAGCCCTGCACCCGGCAATCTCCGCCACCACCCCGGCGTCGTCGAGAACCACTAGCCGCACCGCCGTGCCCCCAGACACCACCCCACGCGTGCTCTCCGTGCACACCACCGCCACCGGACCCGAATCCGCCAACAACAACCCCACCCGCTCCACCGGATACTCCACATCCACCGGAACGTAGGCAGCACCGGCCAACCACACCCCCAGCAGCACAACCAACAGATCGGCAGACCGCTCCATCACCACAGCAACCCGATCGCCCCGCCCCACCCCCAACCCCCGCAAATACACCGCAAAACGACCAGCCTCACCAGCCAACTCCCCGTACGTAAGCGCCCGTTCGCCATCCACCACCGCCACCACACCGGGCGACCGCTCCACCTGCCCGGCAAACAACTCCGGCACCGAAACCCCAGCCACCGGCACCGCCGTAGCGTTCCACCCCTCCACCACCAACTCACGCTCCACACCGTCCAGACCGTCCAGGAGGTCGATGCGTCCCACCAACATCCCCGGATCCGCCACCACTTGCTCCAGCACCCGCACCAGCCGCTCGACAACCGACTGGGCGGCGGTGTGGTCGAACAGGTCGGGCCGGTGGTCGAGTTTGACGGCCATCCGTTCGCCCTCGGGGGCGACGACCAGGGTGAGTGGATAGTGGGCGGCTTCCGCCTCGCCGAGGGGGCGCATGGCGAAGGTGTCCGGGGCGGGCTCCTCCTGGGGAGGGCGGGGGTAGTTCTCGTAGATGACGATCGTGTCGAAGACGGCGCCGGGTCCGGCCGCCTTCTGGACCTCGGAGAGGCCGAGGTGCTGGTGTGCCATGAGCGCGGCCTGGCGCTGCTGCAATCGCGTCAGCATCTCCGCGACCGACTGGCCGCCGTCGAGATTCACCCGGACCGGCAGGGTGTTGATGAACAGGCCCACCATCGACTCCACGCCGGGCAGTTCGGCGGGCCGTCCGGCGACGGTCGCGCCGAACACCACGTCCGTACGCCCGGCCAAGCGCGCCAGGAGCAGCGCCCACGCACCCTGGATCACCGTGTTCACCGTCAGGCCCTGGCCGCGCGCCAACTGGGTCAGCCCGTGGGTCAGTTCCGCGGAGAGGCGGGTGATCAGGCTCTCGGGCGCCACCGGGGTCCGGGCCGGGTCCGCCGGTGCCACGAGCGTGGGTTCGTCGGCGCCGGCCAGTTCCGCGCGCCACGCGGTCCGTGCCGTCTCCTTGTCCTGTCGGCCCAGCCACACCAGGTAGTCGCGGTAGGACGTGGTGCGCGGGAGCCCGCGGGTGTCGCCGCCGGCCGCGTACACGGCGGGCAACTCGTTGAACAGGACCGCCATGGACCAGCCGTCCATGACGACGTGGTGGCTGGTGATGACCAGGTGGTGCCGGTCCTTGCCCAGTCGGATCAGCAACAGCCTCAGTAGCGGCGCCACTGCCAGGTCGAATCGTTCCGACCGCTCGCGCGCGGACAGCCGTTCGGCCTCAGCAAGCGCGTCGGCCTCCGCGAGCCCCGAGACGTCCTCCATGCGCCAGGGGAGCGTGGCTTCGCGCGCGATGACCTGCACCGCCTCACCGGACTTACGGCCCCGGAAGCTCGCCCGCAGCGCGCCGTGCCGGGCCAGGAGCGCCTCCCACGACGTCCGCAACCGGCCCGCGTCCAGCGGCCCGGCCAGTTCCAGCGTCCGCTGCCCCTGGTAGACGTCCGGCCCCTGGTCGTCGAAGGCGGCGTGGAAGAGCAGGCCCTCCTGCAACGGCGACAGCGGCCAGACATCCTCGACAAGGGATCGGGTCATCGTTCTGTCTCCTCATAGCGGCGACGTGCTGAAGCGAAGTACGGGGAGGGCGGGGCGTAGGGGGCGTGGAGGGCGTAGATGGTGTGGAGAGCTGGATGTGCGAAGCGGGATGTGCGGAGACAGAGCGGACGCTCCGCAGCGGTCAGAAGCGGCTTTCGGGAAATCCGGTGCCGAGTTCCTCGGCTTCGTCGAGGCCGCCGCGTTCGCCGAAGTCACCGAGCTGGTCGAATTCGTCGACTTCGTCCTGTGCGAGGTCGAGCAGGGGGAAGTCGGAGGGGGTGTGCCCGCCCGAGGCGGGAGCGGCGGTGTGGGCCGCGAGACCGCCGAGCATGCCCAGCCAGGTGCGGCCGAGCCGCTCCGCGTCGGCCTCGTCCAGGAGCTGTCCGGGCCAGCTCAGGGTGAGCGTCAACTCGGGCCCGCCCGGGGCGTCCCGGACGATCGCGCCGACGTCCAACAGGTGCCGCAGGGGTGTGTCCGGGTCGGACGAGCCACCGATCGCGGTCCCGCCCGCCATCTGCCACGCACCGACCTCGTCTGTGCCTGTGCCGGTGTCGGTACCTGTACCTGTGCCTGTGCCGATGCCTGTACCTGTACCTGTACCTGTGCCGATGCCTGTGCCTGTGCCTGTGCCTGTGGCGAATCGGCCCATGTAGGTGAAGGCGATCTGCGGGGTCGGCGCGGCCTTGAGCACCGGGCCGGTCTCCGGGTTGAGGTAGCGCAGGAGTTCGTAGCCGAGCCCGTCGCCCGGCACCGCCCGCGCCTGCTCCTTCACCGCCTTCACCAGGTCACCAGCAGCCGCCCCGCCGGCCAACACCTCGGCCGGATCCGCCCCCGCCACGGCCAGCCGCACCGGATGAGCGCTCGTGAACCAGCCCACCGTACGAGACAGTTCAACGCCCCCGACCGGCTCACGACCATGCCCCTCGATGTCCACCAGCACCCCGGAGGCAGCATCCGGCCGCCAGTGCGCGACCGCGCCCGCCAGCGCGGCCAGCAGCACATCGTCCACACCGCAGTGGAACGCGTTCGGCGTCCGTGTCAGCAACGTCCCGGCCTGCTCCGGCGGTACGACCCAGGACCGCCGACGCAGGGTGCGTACGGTGTCCAGCGCCGGATCCAACTCCCGCCGCCCGAGTAGGAGTTGGTCCTCCCCCAACAAAGCAAGCCAGTCCCCCAACTCCGCGACCCGCCGCTCACCGGCCGCCTCCGCAGCCAACACCTCCGACCACCGCCGGAACGACGTCCCCACCGCATCCAGCACCGGCCCCCGACCCGCCGCCACCGCCTCACAAGCACCTTGCAGATCCGGCACCAACACCCGCCACGACACCCCATCCACCACCAAGTGATGCACCACAACCACCAGTTGACCCACCCGACCAGGACCGGCATCCACCCACACCGCCTGAACCATCACCCCCGACGCAGGATCCAGCCGCCCCGCAGCCTCCCGCGCCACCGCCTCCACACCACCGGCCACAACGTCCGCCGCGTCCACCCGCACGACCAAGCCCCTGGAGTCCACCGACCCCCGCTCGCCGACGACCAACTTCGGCTCACCGGGGACCGTACGAGCGCGCAACATGTCGTGCGCGTCAAGTACGGCGCCCAACCCGCCCGCCAGCGTCTCCAGACCCAACCCCGCCGGGGCACCAAGAACCACCCACTGCGCGAACCCAGGACGGGCGGCCCGCTCACCCAACGCCCGCATCACCGGCGTCCAGAGGACCTCGCCAACGCCCACGTCGTCCGCCGCGTCCTCCTCCCCGACCTCGGTCGCGACCAGGGCGAGGCGCTCGGGGGTCTTCTCCTCGAACACCTGCCGGGGCGTCACCACCAGACCCGCACGACGGACGCGCGACGCCACCTGCATCGAACTGATCGAGTCGCCACCCAGCTCGAAGAAACCGTCCTCGACCCCCACCCGCTCCAGCCCGAGGACCCCGGCGAACACGTCGCACAGAACCCGCTCGACCGCCGTACGCGGCTCACGCCCGGACACCCGGGCCGCGAAGTCGGGCGCGGGCAGAGCAGCCCGGTCCACCTTCCCGTTCACCGTCAACGGCAACGCGTCCAGGACCAGGACCACCGCAGGGACCATGTACTCCGGCAGCTGGGCGGCCACGTACGCACGCAACTCCTGCGCGTCGACGCCCTGTCCAACCGCAGTGACGTACCCGATCAGCTGCTTGTCGCCGGGACCGTCCTGCCGGGCCACCACCACAGCCTGCCCCACCGACGCGTGCCGAGCCAGCACCGCCTCCACCTCACCCAACTCCACCCGGAAACCACGGACCTTCACCTGCTCGTCCGCCCGGCCGACGAACAGCAACTCGCCCTCAACCGACCACCGCACCACGTCCCCGGTCCGATACATCCGACCGCCCTCACCGAACGGGCAGGCCACGAACCGCTCCGCCGTCAGATCCGGACGCCCCAAATAGCCCCGCGCCAAACCCACCCCCCCCACATACAACTCACCCACCACACCCGCAGGCACTGGACGCAAAAACGCATCCAGCACGAAGACCCGCCGATTCGACAGCGGACGCCCGATCGGCAACACCGACCCACTCACAGCACCGGGCACCAGCACATGCCACGTCGCACACAGAGTGATCTCCGTCGGCCCATACAAATGCCGCACCACAACCTCCGGGCACACCTCACGCACCCGCTCCACCGACCCAACCGGCACCACATCACCACCGGTCAACACCTCACGCAAACCCCTGAAACACTCCGGGGACTCCTCCGCCAACACCCGGAAAAGACCAGCCGTGACATGCACCGCCGTCACACCACCAACGACCGCCTCCCGAACCCGCCCCGCATCCACCACACCCGGCCCAGCCACCACCACCCGACCACCCGAAACCAACCCCACCCACACCTCAAACAACGACACATCAAACGCATGCGGCGCATGCATCAACACCGCATCCCCAACGCCGACCGACCACCCACCATCCCCGACCAAGCCCGCCACACTCCCATGCGGCACCGCCACACCCTTCGGCACACCAGTCGACCCCGACGTATACATCACATACGCCAAATCCCCCGACCCCACCGGAACACCGAAACCATCAGCACGACACCCGGCAATCGCCGAGGCAACCCCGGCATCATCCACAACCACCAACCGACCAGCCGCCCCCTCCGGCACCACTCCCCTCGTGCTCTCCGTGCACACCACCGCCACCGGACCCGAATCCGCCAACAACAACCCCACCCGCTCCACCGGATACTCCACATCCACCGGAACAAAAGCCGCCCCCGCCAACCACACCCCCAGCAATACGACCAGCAACTCCGCCGACCGCTCCATCACCACCGCAACCCGATCACCCCGCCCCACCCCCCCCCCCCGCAAATACACCGCAAAACGACCAGCCTCACCAGCCAACTCCCCATACGTAAGCGCCCGTTCACCATCCACCACCGCCACCGCACCCGCCGACCGCCCCACCTGACGAGCAAACAACTCCGGCACCGAAACCCCCACCACCGGCACCGCCACACCACTCCACCCCTCCACCACCACCCCACGCTCCACACCGTCCAGAACGTCAACCCGCCCCACCGGCACCGACGGATCCGCCGCCGCCCGCTCCAGGAAGTTCAGGAAGGAGCGGTGGCCTGCCTGGACCCAGTCGCGGTCGTAGAGCGTGGAATTGGCTTCGAGGGTGATCTCCATTCCGGCGTCCGGGGCGCCGCCGCTCACCAGTGCGCCGAACTCCTCGACGCGTCGGCTGGAGAGGTCGCGGACGATGCCGCGGTGTTCTCCGAACCACAGGCTCTCGCCGGCCGTCGGCATGACGTTCAGGTAGGGACCGAAGTGCCAGCGGTCGCCGGCCGGCCAGTCGAGTTCGCGGCGCAGCCGTTCCCCTCGGAAGCCCTGGTGATCCAGCAGGGCGTCGACCTCTCGCGCCGCCTTCCGGGCCAGGTCGGCCAGGCTCAGGCCCGCGGTCACGGGCAGGCGGAGCGGCAGTATGTTCGCCGTCGTGCAGGGCGTTCGTCGTGCCGCCTCGCTCGTGCGGGCGGCGACCGGGAGGCTCAGGATCGTCTCGTCCGAGCCGGTGAGCCGGCCCGTGAAGGCCCCGAAGGCCGCGACGACGAGCCTGGGCCAGCTCACGTCGGCGCCGCGGGCCGCGTCGCGCAGTGCCGCCGCCGCGGCCGGGGGCAGGTGGCCCGTCGCGCGCAGGACTCCGTCCGTTTCCGCCGCGCCGTCGGGCGTGGCCGACCGGTGGCCGGGGACGCCGACCAGGTCCGGGCGGTCCGCGAAGTGGTCGTGCCAGTACTGGCGGTCGGACGCGTACCGCGCCGATGCCCGGTAGGCGGACTCCTGTGTCATCAGGTCGCGGAGTGACGCGTGTCCGGCCGGGCCGTGGGGCCGGCCCCGCAGGAGCGCCGTGTAGACCTCCGCGACGCGGCGCGCCAGCAGCGAACAGCCGAAGACGTCCAGGAGGAGGTGGTCGTAGCGCTGGTACCAGATGTACTGGTCGGCGGAGAGCCGGAAAAGGGCGTGAGAGAAAAGCCGGCCGTCCTTGAGGCCGGTCCGCTGCCGCAGTTCCGCGCGCATCCACGTTTCGGCGGCTGTGCGCGGTTCGTCCTCGGCGCTGAGATCGACGACATCGAGGAAATCGGCGAGGGGCGGCTCTGCTTCCCCGGGCGGAACGATGTGCTGCGAAACCCCGTCACCGGCTTCCACGAATCGCACGTGCAGGATTTCCGTCTCGCCGACCACCTGCCGCAGCGCGCGCTGGAATACCCCCGTGTCGACCCGTCCGGATATCTCGACGAATTGACTGGAGCTGTAGAAACGGCTGGAGCCCGCCCTGCGCTGGGCCAGCCATATTCCTTCTTGGGCGTCGAAGAGAGGCAGGGTGTGACCAGCTTTGCCGTTCATCAATTCCCCCTCCGTCCAACCGCACATGTTCCACACTTGGACAGACAGACATGCGGACAGACATGCGGACGGACAGGCAGACAGACACGCAACAGACATGCGGACGGGCATGCGGACGGGAATCCACAAGAACCTACGGAAAGAGTCAGCGCGGCGTATTCCATGCTAGGCCCGGCGGCGGAATCGACGCGACCGTCCGCCGTGCGTGGCGGTCAGGAATGCGGGCGCGGTCCCGGCGTGCCGTTGGGGCCCTGTTCCTTGGGAAGAAGCCGACCGCGCGGTGCGTGGTCGGGGGCGGCCGTCGTGAGGGCCGGGGACAGGTGGCGGTGCGGGCCGTACTGCCGGCCGGGCTGGGGCACCGCCCGCAGGGGGAAGGCCACCTCGACGACGAGTCCGCCCTGTGGCCGGGCGCGGGCGTTGAGGAGTGCGCCGTGGGCGGCGGCGATGGACCGCACGATCGACAGGCCGAGGCCGTGGTGCCCGTCGCCCGCGATGCGGCCGAGCCGCTGGAACGGTTCGAACAGCCGGCTCACCCGCTCCGGCGGGATCTCCGGTCCGGTGTTCTCCACCCGGACGACGGCCCACCCGCGCTCCACGCCGGTCGACGCCCGCACCCAGCCGTCGGGCACGTTGTAACCGAGGGCGTTGTCCAGGAGGTTGGCGACCAGCCGTTCGACCAGCGCGGGGTCCCCCCAGATGCCCACCGGCCGGATCTCCGACCGCACGCGCAGTCCGCGCCGCTCCGCCTCCTGACGGCAGCCGAGCACGGCCCGGTCGGTCAGTTCCGCGAGTTCCACGGGCTCGCGGTGGTCCAGTCCGCGTTCGCTGCTCGACAGGGTCAGCAGTGACTCCAGGAGGCGCGCCTGCTGTTCGCTGAGCACCAGCAGCCGTTCGAAGTTCGACCGGAACGAGTCGACGGTGGCGTCGCGGTCGATCAGTGACTCCTCCAGCAGCGCGTGTTCCACGGTCAGGGGGGTGCGCAGTTCGTGCGCGGCGTTGGCCACGAACCGTTTGTGGGAGGCCAGTGCCGTCTCCAGCCGGCCGAGCAGCCCGTCGACGGTGTCCGCCAGGTCCTTCAGCTCGTCGCCGGGGCCCTCGACGGCCAGCCGTTCGTGCATGTTGCGTGCGGAGATCCGCTGGATGCTGGAGGTCATCGAGCGCAACGGCCGCAGCACGCGTCCGGCGACCAGCCAGCCCAGGCCGATCGCGATCACCGACATGATGGCCAGCGCGATGCCGGACTCCACGAGCAGGTCGTGCATCATCGCGGCGTGCTGGCGCAGTGCCTGGCGCTGCTGTTCCTGGAGGAACGAGTCCGTCGTGTTCGGGGTCTCGGTGCCGTTGTACATGTGGACACCGCCGTCGCCGACGGCACCGGTCCCGCCGCGGCTGAAGACGTGCACGCCGTTGGAGCGGTTGACCAGCAGGTAGGTGATGATCAGCAGGACGGCGCCCGAGGCGACGAACAACGATCCGTACAGCAGGGTGAGCCGCATGCGCACCCGCCGGGGCAGCAGCCGGGAGAGCGTCCCGGTGCGGAATCGGGTGGCGGGGGGCCGGCTGGGCAGGCGCATCGGCATCTCACATCACATCGTCAGATTCGGTACCCGCCGCGGGGGACGGTCTCGATCATCGGTGGCGAACCGAGCTTCGTCCGCAGCCGGTTGATCGTCGCCTTGACCGTCGTGGTGAACGGGTCGGCCGCCTCGTCCCACACCCGCTCCAGCAGCTCCTCGGCCGACACCACACGCCCCTGGGCCGCCAGCAGGTACTCCAGGACCGCGAACTCCTTGGGGGTCAGGGCCAGTCGCTCCCCGGACCGGGTGGCGATCCGCTGCGCGGGGTCCAGCCGCAGGTCGTCGTGGACCAGCACGGGCGGTACGGCCGGCCGGGACCGCCGGGCGACCGCGCGGATCCGGGCGACCAGTTCGGCGTAGGCGAAGGGCTTGGAGAGGTAGTCGTCGGCGCCGAGGCTGAGGCCCTCCACCCGGTCGGCGAGGGTCCCCGACGCCGTCAGCATCAGGACCCGCGTGTGGACCGGCTCCGCGACCAGTGCCTCGCAGACGTCGTCGCCGTGCACACCCGGCAGGTCCCGGTCGAGCACGACCACGTCGTAGTCCACCACCGACGTGCGTTCGAGCGCGCCCTCGCCGTCGTAGACGACGTCGACCGCCATGCCCTCCCGGCGTAACACCCTGACCACGGAGTCCGCCAGTTCGACGTGGTCCTCGACCACCAGCACCCTCACCGCTCCCCCTCAACAAGGCATGTCACTACCGGGACGGACGGGCGTCGGAATCCGATCATGGCTGATCAGGATGGCGGAGCCCGGGTCACACACTGGTCACAGCCCGCCACGGCCCGGTACGAGGCAGCGGCCGTCCCAGGGTAGCGCGCACCGCCCGTGCCCGGCCGGACACGGGGAGCGGCATCCGCGACATAGGGACCGTGTCGCGGATGCCGCTCGTCGTTGTCCGTCACGGGCCCGGCGCCCGGGTCGTGTGCCCGGTGCGGGACCCGTGGTTCACCCTCGGCCCGGCGGCGGACCTCCGTTGCCGGGGCCGGGATCGCCGCGGCCCGGGCCGGGGCCTGGGGCGAAGAAGAAGCCGGGACCGCCGGGGCCGCCGCCCGGTCCGCCGCCGGGGAAGGATCCGGGCGGTCCGGCCTGGAAGGTGCCCGGCGGACCGCCGCCGTTCAGTACCGGACCGTGCGGCCCGCCGACGGGCTCGGGGACCGGGGCGTCGCCGTTCACGGACGGCTGGCGGGAGAACTGGGTGCGGTACAACTCGGCGTAGAGGCCGTCGAGTTCGAGCAGTTCCTCGTGGGTGCCGCGTTCCTGCACCCGGCCCTTGTCGATGACCAGGATCTGGTCGGCGTCGCGGATGGTGGAGAGCCGGTGGGCGATCACCAGCGACGTCCGCCCCTTCAGCGCGCTCTTCAGCGCTCGTTGCAGGGCGGCCTCGGACTCCGAGTCGAGGTGTGCGGTGGCCTCGTCCAGGACGACGATGGGCGGGGCCTTGAGCAGCAGCCGGGCCATGGCGACGCGTTGCTTCTCGCCGCCGGACAGCCGGTATCCCCGGTCGCCGACGACCGTGTCGAAGCCGTCGGGGAGGGATTCGATCAGGTCCCAGATCTGCGCCGCCCGGCACGCTTCGATCATCTCGGCCTCGGTGGCGCCGGGGCGCGCGTACTCCAGGTTGTCGCGGATGGTGGCGTGGAAGAGGTGCGCGTCCTGGGTGACCATGCCGACGGTGTCGTTGAGCGACTGGAGGGTCACGTCACGGATGTCGTGGCCGCCGATGCGGACGGCGCCCTCGACCGGGTCGTAGAGCCGCGGCACCAGATGGGTGATGGTCGTCTTGCCCGCTCCGGACGGGCCGACCAGCGCGGTGAGTTTCCCGGCCGGCGCGGTGAAGCTCAGTTCGCGCAGGGTCCAGGTGTCGTGGGCGCGTTCCGGCATGGGCAGGGCGATCGATTCCAGCGAGGCGAGGGAGACGTCCGCGGCCTTCGGGTAGCGGAACGACACGTTCTCGAACTCGATGGCGGGAGCCGTCGGACCGCTGTCCGCGGCGGGCAGCGGCACCGCGCCGGGCTTCTCGGAGATGAGCGGCTTGAGGTCGAGGATCTCGAAGAGCCGGTCGAAGCTGACGAGCGCGGTGAGCACGCTCGCCTGGGAGCCGGAGATCTGGTTGATCGGCGTCAGCAGCCGGCCGAGCAGGACGGCCAGCGCCACCAGCGTGCCGATCTGGAAGGTGCCGTCGATGACGAGTTTGCCGCCCACGCCGTACACCATCGCGGTGGACAGGGAGCCCACGAACATCATCGACAGGAAGAGCATCTTGCCGTAGACGGAGGCCAGGATGCCGAGGTCGCGGCCCTTGCCCGCCAGGCGCGCGAACTTGGCCGTCTCCACCGCGGGCCGGCCGTAGAGCTTGGCGAGCAGGGCGCCGGTCACGTTGAACCGCTCGTTCATGAACGAGCCGATCTCGGCGTTGACCTGCATGTGCTCGCGCATGATCCGCTGGAGCCGTTTGCCGACGAGCCGGCCCGGCAGGATGAACAGCGGGATCACGACCAGGGAGATGACGGTGACCACCCAGGACAGGTAGAACATCGCGCCCAGCACCAGGACCAGGGTCAGTCCCGCGGACACCACCGTGGACAGCAGCGAGGTCACCGCCTGCTGGGCGCCGACCACGTCGGTGTTGAGCCTGCTGACGAGGGACCCGGTCTGTGCGCGGGTGAAGAACGCCAGCGGCTGCCGTTGCACGTGGTTGAAGATCTGGGTGCGGAGGTCGTAGATGAGCCCCTCGCTGATCCGGCCGGAGTACCAGGCTTCGCCGAACCCCAGGGCCGTGCCCAGCAGCGCGAGTCCGGCCACCACCACGGAGATCCATACGACGACGGAGGTGTCGCCCGCGGTGATGCCGTTGTCGATGATGTATTTGAACAGGATCGGGATGGCCACCGCGTTTCCGGCGTTCAGTGCGGTGACGACGAGGAGAAGAGTTATGTTGAGGCGGTACGGTTTTGTGTACGGGAGGACTCGTTTCGCCGTGCCAGGCTTTATCTTCTGCCTGGTCACCGACTCGTCCGGCCCCATTCCCCGTATCATCATCGGCCCGGGGCCGGAGGCAATCATGGCCACGAAAAACTCCTGTTTTCGTTGTCGTTGCCGGGCGGAACCCGCCTAACTGGCAGCTTCGTACTTCTCCATCTCCTCGATGAGACTCTTCGGACGCATGTCCGTCCAGTTCTCCTCGATGTACTCCAGGCAAGCCTGACGCGTGTCTTCGCCGAAAGCGGTCTTCCAACCGGCCGGCACCTCGGCGAAGACGGGCCAGAGCGAATGCTGGTTCTCGTCGTTCACGAGAACGAGGAAGGAACCGTTTTCGTCGTCGAACGGGTTCGGCATAACCGCTCCGATCTCTTTCCCTCAGCAGGACGTGCTTTACGTTAGCCGGGCCCATCCGGGCCGACAAGGGCCGTCCAACCGCGCAGCTCCGGAAAACGGAACTCAGTCCGGCCGGCCGGCGAGGAACTCGGTGATCGCCGAATTCACTTCGGCGGGCCTTTCCAGATATCCGTAGTGGCCGCAGCCGGGGATCTCCCGGTATACGGCGCCCGGAATACTGTCGGCCACTTCGCGCGACAGGTGCGGGCGGACGACCAGGTCGTCCTGGAACCCGATGACCAGGCACGGGCGGCCGATGTTCCGGTAGGCGGGGCGGCGGTCGGGGATCAGCGCGAGTCCGAGCTGGCCGCGGGCGGCCACCGGGTCGACGGCCGACATCTCGAAGACGCCGAGCCAGTCCGCCAGCAGTTCCTCGTCGTTCAGGGTCCGCGGGGAGAGGTTCTGCAGCGCCTGCACGTAGGCCGCGTAGCGGGGTGGCAACTTGCCGCCGCTGTCGCCGAGTTCCATGTCGGCGGCGGTCATCGCGGCGGTCAGGGCGTCGGCGCGCCCGCTCGTGGCGATCAGCACGGCCCGCTCGACGAGGTCGGGGCGGGCCAGCAGCAGTTCCTGGACGGCCATCGCGCCGAGCGAGTAGCCGACGACGCGGCACGGGCCCTCGTCCAGGTGCTCGACGAGACGGGCGACGTCCGCCGCCATGTCGGCGAGCGTGAAGTCCTCGGGGCAGGGATCGCTCGGGGGGATCCCCCGGTTGTCGAGGGTGATCACGCGGTGGCCCGCCGCCGTCAGGGCGGGCACCTGGTGGGTGCGCCAGACCCGGCCGGGGGCACCGGTGCCGGTGACCATGACGACCGGCGCGCCGGTGCCGTAGCTGTCGTAGTGCAGTCGGATCCCGTCGGTCCGGGCCACCGGCATGACAACTCCCTTCAGCCGCCCGGGAGTTCGGAGCCGCCGGGGGCGCCGAACCGGCCGGCCTTGTCGATCACGTCGTCGCTGTAGAGCCTGAGTGCCTGTTGGAGGGCGAACTCCGCGAGGTACAGGCGGAAGGCGTCCGGTGGTTCCTCGGCGAGGTTCAGCATCCGCCGGTTGGCGAGCACCGCGGCGCCGTCGAGCCGGGCCAGGCCGCGCTCGACGGCCGCGTCCATCTCCTCCGGCTCCACGACCTCGTCGACGAGCAGCCGTGCGGCGGGTTCGCTCGCGCGGATCCGGCGGTCGCCCAGGACGATCTGCCGGGACAGCCGCGGGCCCGTGTACCGGCCGAGCCGGAGGTTCGCGACGCCGGGGATGATGCCCTCCTTCGCGGCGGGCAGGCTCAGGTAGGCGTCGGAGGCGGCGAGCACGTGGTCGAGGACGAGCAGCAGCTGGGTTCCGCCGCCGATCGCGAAGCCGTCCACGGCGGCGACCCACGGCTTCTCGATCCGCGGCGTGTGCCACTGGCCGGGGTGGTCGGCGAGGACTCCGCGCAGGAGCTTGTGGAGGTAGCCGAGTTCGCGCCGCAGCAGGAACCCGACCAGCGGGATCCCGCCGGCGCCGAGGCTCTTGAGGTTGATGCCCGCGCTGAACACCCGCCTGCCCCGGTAACGGGGGTGGCTCATCTCCCCGCCGCGCAGCAGCCCGACCCGGACGGCCGGATCGAGCAGGGCGAGGTCGACGGCGGTCTCCATGTCGTCGACCTGCCGCACGTCCTCGGCGTTCAGGCAGTCGTCCCGGCACAGGGTCAGCCGGGCGACGCCGTCGTCCCGCCGTTCCAGGCGCACCGACTCCGTCTCCAGCACCCCGGTGCGCCGGAAGTCCGGCAGCAGGGCGAGGGCGCGCGGGGTCGGGCGGAGCATGGCGTCGAGCAGATGCGGTCCCGCGGCCGGCGAGCGGAGCACGGCCCGCAGGAAGAGGCCCTGGTCGATCTCGTGCCCCTCCTTGTCGGCCTGGACGTGCTCCTGTTCGGCGGCGATCCGGGCCGCGTCCGGCACCAGGCCGGGGAACGCGGTGGCGGCGGCCTCGACGAGTTCGTCGATCCGCAGGGCGACGCTGCGGCCGGCGGTGAGCCGGTCGTACACGGCGTCCGCGCGGGTGTCCAGGAAGCGGGCGCGCAGGGCGCGGGCCGCGTCCTTGGCGGCGGTGGCCGCGGCCCGCTGCCCGGGGGTGCGGGCCGCGGGTTCCGGCAGGGCGGCCAGGAGTTGCTCCGCGTCGGCGACCGCGCCGGGCGCCGCCGCCAGGGCCGTCCAGGTGTCCCGGACGTCCGTGCCACCCGACGACCGGGTGGGCAGGGTCGTGGTCATGAGGTCCCCGTCCCGTCCTCGGCGGCCTGCCGCAGGGTGCGGTCGCAGGCCGCCAGGTGGGCGCCGAGGGCGTCCTCGAAACTGGTCGTCGTGGCGTCGAACATCAGCTGCCGCCGGATCGCCATCTCCTTGCCGGACAGGCCGCCCGCGAGGTCGGCCGCCGCCGCCACCGCGGTCGAGGGATCCTCGGCCACCTCGTCGACGATGCCCAGCGCCAGCGCCTGGGCGGCCCCGATCGGGAGGCCGAACAGGACGGCCTTGCGGGCCCTGGCCGCCCCGGCGAGCTGGACCAGCCGGTAGCCGGCCATCCCCGGCCAGGTGGCCGTGGCGGCGCGTGGCACCAGCAGCCGGGTGTCCGGGGCGGCCACGCGGACGTCGGCGGCCAGGAACGCGTCCAGCGCCGTACCCCCGCAGTCCCCCCGGGCCACCGCGACCGTGACCACGGGCAGCCGCTCCAGCCGGCGCAGCGCGCGCTCCCACTTGGTGACCAGCGTGACGTCGAGGCCGCTGCTCCAGGCGTCGTGCGGGGCCCCGGTGACGTGCACGGTCATCGCGCCGCCGACCTGGTCCTCGGCCCGGTCGCAGAGGGCGGCGACGGCCTGGACGGTCGCGGCCGACAGCGGCCGGCGGCCGTCGAGTTCGAGGGCCGGCGGACGGGCCGCCGTGTTCCGCGGCGCCGCGGGGTGCTGTGCCCTCACCACCGGACCAGCGCCGTTTCGATCGTCGAGCCGGGTCCCATGGTCATGAGCACTCCGTATTCGCCGGGTCGGGTGACGCCCTCTTCGAGGAGTCGTTCGTAGGAGAACAGGAACGAACCGCTGGACACGTTCCCGTGGTCGCGCAGCACGCCGACGGTGTGGCGCACGTCGTGGCGGGTCAGCCCGAGGTTGACCACGACGGCGTCGATCACCTTCTTGCCCCCGGAGTGCACCAGCCAGTGCCCGATGTCGCTGCGGCGCAGTCCGGTGCCGTCGAGCAGCCGGTCGACGACGAGTTCGGCGTGCGCGCCCACCACGTACGGGATCTGCGGGTCGAGGTAGAAGCTGAACCTGCCCTGCGTACGGTCCCAGTCGTAGCGCATGGCGTCGACGGCCTCGGGGATGATGCAGCTGGCGAACTTGAGGACGGCCGGGCCGCGCGGACCCGCGGCGGCGCCGTCGGCCGGGGCGCGGCCGGCGACGAGCGCGACGGCGGCGGCGCCGTCGCCGAAGAGGCTGTTGACGACCGCGGTGCGCATCGTCGAGTCCATCGCGTAGGCGGCGGAACATGCCTCCGCGCACAGCACGACGGCGAGTTCACCGGGGTGCAGGGCGGACCAGCCGGCCACCACGCCCAGGGCGTTGAGGCCCGCGTTGCAGCCCATGCCGACGATGTCCGACCGGCTGCAGTGGCGGTCGATGCCCAACTCCCGGATCAGCAGGGCGCTGAGGCCCGGGGTGAGGAACCCGGTGGACGTCACACAGCACAGGTGGCGCAGGTCGGCGAGTTCGGCCCCGGCCCGTTTCAGGCAGGCACGCAGCGCCTCGCCGCCCATCTCCAGCGCCAACTCCTTGTGCTTGTCGAGCAGTTCGCCCTGTGACTCCGGGACCCGGATGCCGTGGGCGTCCGGGGCGGGCAGCGTGAGGTTGCGCCGTTCGATCGCGCTGTTGAGGAACACCGACCGCACCTTGGGATCGGTGATGGCGAAGGCGTCGAGGACGTCGAGCTGGGTGTAGGAGGTGTCGGAGACCGCGGTGCCCACGCCCACGATCCGCGGGCGTACCGCCGTCCGGTGCGCGGTCCCCGCCGTCCGGACTCCGCTCTGCCTGATGTCGAACTCCGGGGCCTCGCCCAGGACTTCGGGAAACGCGATGTCGGTGCTCATCGGAAGGTCCACCCCCACATACGCGGTTTGCTGCGCAGTTGTCGTGTCGCGCTGATGCCGGTCACTGCCCGTTCTCCTTGTCCTGTGCGGTTCGTGCGGTGCGATGGACGGGTACGGCCGCCGCGTCGGAGTGCGGCGGCCCGCTTACGGCCGTGCGCTCTCGGCCTCGACGAAGCGGGCGAGGCGCGCGGTGCCCTCCTTGATCTCGGCGGGCGTGAGGTAGCTGGTCGACAGCCGCATCCCGTGCAGGCCCCCGCCGCCGGGATAGAAGTACGCCATGGGCGTCCAGATGACGCCGAAGTCCTGCGCCGACCGGGTCAGCGCGGCGTTGTCCGCGCGGAAGGGGACCCGTACGTTCAGGAAGAAGCCGCCGGTGGGTTCGTTCCACCGCACGCCCAGGGCGGCCCGGCGGGCGGGCGGCAGGTGTGTGTCCAGGCCCCGGAGGGTGGCTTTCATGGCGTCGCCGTAGTAGGCGGCCGCCGTCACGTTCAGCTCGGCGAGTCCGCCCGCGGCCAGCAGGGTGCCCGCCACGACGGCCTGGCTGAGCGAGGAGGTGTTGACCGTCACCATGCTCTTGATCTTGGCGAGTTCGTCCGCGAGCAGCCCGGTGCGCCCGTGGTCGTCCACGACGGGCTGGTCGGCGACGGCGAAGCCGACCCGGGCGCCGGGGAAGACCGTCTTCGCGTACGAGCCCAGGTGGACGACCGTGTGCGCGCGGTCCAGGGACTTCAGGGTCGGCAGCTGCCGTCCGGGACTGACCAACCGGTACGGGCTGTCCTCCAGGACGAGGATGTCGTACCGCGCGGCCAGGTCGAGCAGTTCGGTACGGGCCCGGGCGTCCAGCGTGGTCCCGGACGGGTTGGAGTGGTCGGGGACGACGTAGAAGGCGCGGGGGCGGCGTCCGCGGGCCCGTTCGCGGCGGATCGCCGCTTCCAGGTCGGCGCAGGAGAACCCGTCGTCCCGTTCCTCGACCGGGGTGACGGCGATGTCCAGGAGGCGGGCCGCGCCGGTGATCCCCACGTAGCAGGGGCTGGAGACCAGGAGTACGTCGTCGGGGCCGGTGATGAGCGCGCGCAGCACCAGCAGCATGGCCTCCTGCGCGCCGACGGTCACCACGATGGACTCGGCCGGGACGTCGATGTCCTCGTCCGCGCGCAGCGAGTCGGCGATGATCTCGCGGATCTGGCCCGCGGTGGGACCGTACTGGTACAGCGCGGTCCGCACCTGCCGCGGCGAACTCCCCTGCTCCGCCAGGTGGTCGAGGTAGCGGCGCAGGTGGGCGAACATCTGCTCGCTGTCGAAGAAGCCGTCGTAGGGGCGGCCGGGGGCGAAGGAGATCGCCTGCGGGTAGCGGAACGTGATCTCGTTGAGGAAGTTCATGGTGTCGAGGACCGGGTCGCAGACGCTGGCGTGCAGATCGCTCTTGCGCAGCGGCCTCGATGCCCGGACCGGCGGCACGTCCCCGGGCGCGGCCCCGCGCACATCCCCGGGCACGTCCGCCGACCCGTCCGCCGGCCGGTACGCGGTCCTGATCAGGGCGGGCCCCGCATCCGCGGCCGTGCCGGTCCCGGTGAAGGCCATCGCCTCCGCGAACTCCCGGGCCAGGCCCCCCAGCGCCTCCGTCACCCCCGCGCGCCCGCCGGCCCGCAGGCCCTCGACGACCGGCCGGCCGACGAGCGCCGCGTCGGCGCCCGAGGCGAGCGCCACCAGGACGTCCGCGCCCCGGCGGACGCCGCCGCTCAGCAGGACGGGGCAGCGGCCGGACACGCAGGCGGCGATCTCCGGCAGCGCGCCGAGGGAGTCGACCACGATCCCGTCGGCCCCCGTCGCGACGGCGCGCAGCGCGTCGGCGGCCGTCCGCACCCCCGCGACCAGCAGCGGCAGCGAGGTGGCCGAGCGCAGCCACGCCACGTCGGACCAGTCGGCTCGGGCCGCGAGCAGCGACCGTACGTCGGCGCAGGGGCCCTCCTCGCCCAGGTTGGCGGGGGCGGCGACCGGCCCGGTCCGCACGCCGGCGCGGTCGCCCAGCGCGAGGACCAGTGCCCCGAAGCCGGCGTCCTGTGCCCGGGCGAGCAGTTCCCGTGCCGTCGTGCGGCTGCGGAAGGCGTAGGTCCGCAGCCAGGGCGGGACGTCGGCGACCGAGGAGAGTTCGGCGAAGGTCCGCTCGGCGAAGGCGCCCACGACCGCCGGGAGTCCGGCCGCCGCCGCGGCCTGCACCACGGCCAGTTCGCCGCCGGGCCGGGCCCGGGCGTCGAGCGGGCCGACGACCAGGGGGGCCGCCCAGGTCCGGTCGAGGATCTTCACGGCGGTCTCGGGCTGCCGGGGTCCTCCGGGCGGGCCCTGCCGCAGCCCGGTCCGGTCGAACGCCGTCCGGTTCGCGGCCGAGGCACGTTCCTCGGCCGGAATGGGCCCACCGGCCGGAATGTGCTCCCCGGTCGACGGGGAATTCGCCCGCGCGGAATCCGCGTCCGCGCGCATCCTGCGCCCGAAGCGCGTGCGGTCGTCGGCGCTCGCCATGGATTCCCCCCGGCATCGGCGGTCAACAGGAAAAGATAAGCAGACGCCCAGACTCACATGAATCCAGGATTTCCAACAACGCCGTCCAACCGGCCGAATCGCGCACTTGGACACGCGTCGGCGCACTTGGACACGCTCCCGAAGGCCGGGGAATTCACCGGCCGCGCCTATTCCGAAGGAGCCGGAAACGGCGCAGTCGTCACGGAAAACGGCGTGGCCGTCGCGGAAAACCGGCCGGACGTCACGGGAAACCGACCGGCAGCGCCGCGGCCTCGCCCTCGTCCCGCCCGGACCACGCGTCGTCCTCCGCCCCGGCGTCCCATCCCCCGGCCCGCAGCCCGGCGACCGTCCGGTCGGCGGCCGACGGCGGGACGGCGAACCGCACCGTGAACCCGTCCCCCGCACCGGCGCCGGTGTCGACGGCGGCGTCCTCCGCGGCGAGGCCGAGGCCCGCGACCGCGCGCAGCAGCCGGGCCAGTTCCCCGGGCCGGTCCGCGACGGCCACGCGGACCCGGCGCTCGCCGGCCGCGGCACCGGGGCGTGCCCGCGGGATCGCCGCCAGCCCGGCGACGCCCCGTTCGAGCAGGTCCACCAGGGTCCGCATGGCGTGCTCCCGGTCCCCGCCGCCGGGCCGGGCGAGCGCGTCCAGCGCCGGCACCAGCAGGGACAGGTCCGCGTGCAGCTCCCGCAGCACTCCGGCGACCGCGGGGGCGTTGGCCTGGAGGATGTCGCCCCACAGCCCGGGGTCGCCGCCGGCGATCCGGGTGACGTCGCGCAGCCCCTGGCCCGCGAGCCGGGACCGCCCGGCCGGCCCCTCCAGCAGCCGGGCCGCCATCAGACTGGCCACCAGATGCGGTACGTGGGAGGTCACGGCGACCGCGGCGTCGTGGTCCTGGCTGCGCATCACCACGGGGACGGCGTCGCACAGGGCGACCAGCTCCAGTGCCCGGTCGCAGGTCGCGCGCGAGGTCAGCCGGGACGGGGTCAGCACCCAGTTGCGGCCCTGGAACAGTTCGGCGCGGGCCGCCAGCGGGCCGGAGCGTTCCCGGCCGGCCAGCGGGTGCCCGCCGATGTAGCGGACCGGGTCGGGGGCGTGGCTCAGCGCCACCCGCTCGGGCCCGGCCTTCACGCTCGCCACGTCGGTGACGTCGCGGGCCAGCCCGCGTTCCTGCACGTCGACGAGGACGGCGCCGACCTGGCTGGGCGGTACGGCGATCACGGCCAGGTCCACCGGCCGCGACGGGGCCCGCGTCACCCCGGCGCCGAGCGCGGCGGCCGTACGGGCGGCGGCGGGGTCCCGGTCGGAGAGGAAAACCGTCACCCCGCGCCGGCTCACCGCCAGCGCCACCGAGGTGCCGATCAGACCCGTGCCGATGACAGCCATGGTGCGCATCACAAGACATCACCCGTCCAAAAGGTCATCGACCGCGAACCGAAAGGCGCGCCGATTTTATGCAGGTGTCCGGCCGCCTGTCAGTCCGGTGCCTTTCCGTCCAAGTCGGCCGTGGCCGGACCCGGCACCGGCGCCATAGAGTTCCGGAAAATCGACTCTCTTCTGCTCCGGGGAACTCATGAGGGATTTCGAAAAAGCAGCGGATTCATTGGCCGATCTCTCGATCGATTACGTCGAGATGTACGTCGGGGACCTGGAGAGGGCGACATCCTCCTGGGTCGACCGGTACGCCTTCACCGTGGTCGGCACCAGCGCCGCGGCCGACCACCGCGGCATCGCGCTCCGGCAGGGGCACATCACGCTGGTCCTCACCCAGGCGCTCTCGGACCGGCACCCCGCGTGGGCGTACGTGTCGGCCCACGACGAGGGTGTCGCCGACATCGCGCTGCGCACCGCCGACGCGGAGGCGGCCTTCCACGCCGCGCTCACCCGGGGTGCCCGGCCCGAGCGCCGGCCGACCCGGCACCCGGCCGACGGCCCGGCCGTCACGGCGGCGATCGGCGGCTTCGGGGACGTCGTCCACACCTTCGTCCAGCGCGCTCCCGGGGAGGGTCCCGGTCTGCCCGCCGGCTTCGTGCCGGTGCCGCCGTCGGACGACGGACGGCCGGATCCTGACGACGTCGGTCTGCTCGAACTCGACCACGTCGCCGTGTGCCTGAACGCGGGCGACCTCATCCCGACCGTCGACTACTACCGCGACGCCCTGGGTTTCCTGGACATCTTCAAGGAACGCATCGTCGTCGGCGCCCAGGCGATGGAGTCGACGGTCGTGCAGAGCCCGTCGGGGACGGTGACCCTGACCCTCATCGAGCCCGACCCTGCCGCCGCCACGGGCCAGATAGACGAGTTCCTGACCAGCCACCGGGGAGCCGGCGTCCAGCACCTGGCCTTCTCCTCGCGGGACGCCGTGCGCTCGGTGCGGGCGATGACCGGGCGGGGCGTCTCCTTCCTGCGCACCCCGTCGGCGTACTACGACCTGCTCGGCCGGCGGATCGGGCTGGGCGCGCGGCGGCTGGCGGACCTCCAGGAGACGAACGTGCTCGCCGACGAGGACCACAACGGCCAGATGTTCCAGATCTTCACCGCCTCCGACCATCCGCGGCGGACCCTGTTCTTCGAGGTCATCGAACGGCAGGGAGCCACGACCTTCGGCAGCTCCAACATCAAGGCGCTCTACGAGGCCGTGGAGCTGGAACGGACGAAGCAGCGTGACTTCGACCGGCCCTGAACCGGCGGTGCGGGCCGCTCCGGCGGGTCCGGCAGGGGCCCTACGGGACCGCCCGCAGGGCCCGGCGGCGGTGGAGCGGGCGGTGCGCGACGCGGCGGCCCCGAGCCTGGCGGACGCCCGGTGCCTGGCCGACGTCGAACGCGCCGCCGCCGCGGTACTGCCGCCCGACGTACGGGACTTCGTGGCCGGCGGCAGCGGCGCCGAGACGACGCTCGACGCCAACCGCGCCGCGCTCGACCGCGTCTTCCTCGTGCCCCGGGTTCTCAGGGACGTGTCGCACTGCGCGACGGACACCACGCTGCTCGGCCGTCCGGTACGGATGCCGGTGGCGGTCGCGCCCGTCGCCTACCAGCGGCTGGTGCATCCCGAGGGCGAACTCGCCGCCGCCCGCGCGGCGAAGGCGGCGGGCGTCCCGTTCACCGCGAGCACCCTCAGCAGTGTCCCGATCGAGCGGATCACGGCGGCCGGTGGCACGGTCTGGTTCCAGCTGTACTGGCTGCGGGAGCCCGGCCGCGCCCTCGACCTGGTCCGCGGGGCCGAGGACGCCGGTGCGAAAGCGGTCATGCTCACCGTCGACGTCCCGTGGATGGGCCGCCGGCTGCGGGACGTCCGCAACCGTTTCACGCTCCCGGACCACGTACGGGCCGTCGGCCTCACCGCGGACACGGCGGACACGGCGGTCGCCGCGGGGCCGACATCGGCGCACCGGAGACCCGCCGGCGCCGCGTCGGCGGTCGCCGTCCACACCGCGCAGGCGTTCTCGTCGGCCTTGACCTGGTCGTCCGTCGCGGCCCTGCGGGAGCGGACCCGGCTGCCGCTGCTGCTGAAGGGCGTCCTGGCGCCGGAGGACGCGGTGCGGGCCGCCGAGTGCGGGGTCGACGCCGTGGTGGTCTCCAACCACGGGGGCCGGCAGCTCGACGGCGCCGTACCGAGCGTCGACGCGCTGCCCGCGGTGGTCTCGGCGGTGGCCGGGCGCTGCGAGGTCCTGCTGGACAGCGGTGTGCGCCGCGGCACGGACGTGCTCAGGGCGCTGGCCCTGGGCGCCTCGGGTGTCCTGGTGGGCCGTCCGCCGCTCTGGGGCCTGGCCGCGGGCGGCGAGGCGGGTGCGCGGCGGGTGCTGGAGCTGCTGGCCGAGGAGTTCCGGGACGCCCTGGGGCTCGCGGGCTGTGCCGACGTGGCCTCGGCCGGGCACCTGCGCACGGTGCGCGGCCCGGCGCGGCAGGACGGCTGACCCCAGGACCTCTGACCCGCGGG
>LJCV01000260.1 GCA_001298575.1 Actinobacteria bacterium OK074 | reverse complement strand
CCCCCTGCGCCTGCCGCTGCCCCACGGCCCCAACCCCCTTGACCCGCCCCCGGTTTGGGAGGAGCTGCGCTCCCGCTGCCCCGTGGCCACGGTGGAACTCCCCAGCGGCGACAAGGGCACGTACCTCACCCGTTACGCCGACGTCCGCGCCCTGCTCTCCGACCCCCGCTTCAGCCGCCCCACCGCCGAGGACGACAGCCCCCGGCTCGCCCCCGGCGGCGCGGGCAGGGCGGCGACCGACGGCGGCTACCAGAAGCAGCTCCCGCAGAAGGGCGAGCCGCACCAGAAGTGGCGCCGCCAGGTGGGCCGTTACTTCACCGCCAAGCGGATGAGCGCGCTGCGCCCCGGCATGACGGCGATGACGGAGTCCCTGGTCGACGACCTGGTAGCGGGCGGCAGGCCGGGCGACTTGAAGGCCACGATCGGCTTCCCCCTCCCCGTGTACGTCATCTGCACGCTCCTGGGCGCCCCGGTGGAGGAACGCGACCGCTTCTCGCACTGGTCGGACGCGTTCCTGAACGTCACCCGCTACTCGGCGGACGAAACACGGGCGGCACACGCCGAGTTCACCGACTACATGACGGCGCTGGTGGCCGCGAAGCGGGCGCGGCCGGGCGACGACCTGCTCAGCATGCTCATCACGGAGGGCGAGGGCTGGGACGGGGCGGGCCTGCCCGACGAGGACCTGGTGAGCACCGGCATGGGCCTCCTGGTCGCGGGCCACGAGACGACGGCGAACATGATCGGCAAGATGGTCGGCATGCTGCTGGTCGACCGCACGCGCTGGGAGCGGCTGTTGGCCGACCGTTCCCTGATCCGTACGGCGGTGGAGGAGTCCTTGCGCTTCGACGCGCTCCTCAGCGGCTTCGGCATGCGGCGCTACCTGACCGAGGACGTGGAGCTGGAGGAGGGCACGCTGTTGCCCGGCGGGACGACCGTCTTCTGCGCGATGGCCGCCGCGAACCGCGACGAACGCGCCTTCACCGACGCCGCCGAGATGGACCTCACCCGCACCCCCAACCCCCACATCGCCTTCGGCGCGGGCCCCCACTCCTGCCTCGGCCAGGCCCTGGCCCGCACGGAACTCCAGGTGGTCCTGGAGGTCCTCCTACGCCGCCTGCCGACCCTGGAACTGGCCGTCCCCAACGAGGAGTTGAAACGGGTGGAGGGCCTGCTGGTGGGCGGCCTGCGGGAGGTGCCGGTGCGGTGGTGAGCCACAGGCGTGCCCCGGAGGGAGGCGAGCCGAGGTGCTGAAGGTCACCGTCGACGAAACCAAGTGCTGCGGCGCCGGCCAGTGCGTCCTGACCGCGCCGGAGGTCTTCGACCAGCGCGAGGAGGACGGCATCGTCGTCCTCCTGGAGCCCACCCCCACAGAGGAGTTGGCCACGGCGGTACGGGAGGCGGAGGCGGTCTGCCCGGCGGGGGCGATCTCGGTCCAGGAGGAGGAGTAAGGCCGGCGCCACCGCCGCCACGGCACACAGAACCCCGGGCGCCCCCGCCCAAGCCCCGAACGACACCTGACGGCCCGGCCCCTACGGGGGACCGGGCCGTCGGCCGCGCCAAGGCGCCTTACCCGACAACGCGAATAACGGCGTTGGTGAAGTACGTGTTCTCCGAACCGGTCCAGGCCGGACCTGCCCTGCCCTGCCCTGCCCTGCCCTGCCCTGCCCTGCCCTGCCCCAGACAGTAGTTGTTTACCGGATGTCGCGATCCGGGTGGGTTCGGTCGTACTCGTGTCTGGCCTCGGATATGACCTCGCGGTGGGACAGGGACCAGTCGGCCAGTGCCTTGACCAGGTGGGTCAGGCTCGCTCCGGTTTCGGTCAGGCGGTAGTCGACCTGGGCCGGGACCGCCGGGTACACGGTGCGCAGGACGAGTCCGTCGCGTTCCAGTCTGCGCACGGTGAGGGTGAGCATGCGCTGGGAGATGCCGTCGATGGCGCGTTGCAGTTCCCGGAAGCGGCGCGGGCCGCCGGCGAGTTCGACGATCACGAGCACCGACCACTTGTCGCCGATGCGGTCCAGGACGTCGCGGATGCCGCAGTCCGGGTGATCCTCGCGGCCACAGGGGTCGATGTCGGCGGCGTCGAGGTCTGCAAGGTCGACGGCGAGGTCATCAGGGGTGGCGTCGGTGGGTGTCGTGGTTACCCCGGTGTGCGCGGGTGACATCGAACTGCCTCCTTGTGGGCGGTACTTGGGCGGAACAGGATCAAGCCTAGTTACCGAAGAGAACCACGACGGAAGAAGACCGTGACTGACATGATCCTGGTCACCGGAGCGAACGGGAACCTCGGTTCGGCCACGCTGGCGGCGCTGCGTACCCGCGGTGCGACCGCGACGGGCGGCAGCCGCACCCCGCGCGACGGCATGCGGCGGCTCGATTTCGACGACCGCGCCGCCATCGACCTCGCCGGGGTGTCGACCCTGGTGCTGATCTCCGCCGGTTACGCCGAGGACGACCAGGTCGTCGGGCGGCACGCGGCCGTCCTGGACGCCGCCTCCCGGGACGGCGTGCGGCACATCGTCTACACGAGCCTGACCGGCACCGGCGACCACCTCGGTTTCGCCCTGGCGCACCGCGCGACCGAACGGCTCGTGCGCGCCTGCGGCCTGCCCTGGACGATCCTGCGCAACGGCCTGTACGCCGAACTCTTCGGCGGTCTGCTGATGTGGACCGCCGACGGGCACGGGCTGGAGTCCGCGTTCGGCGACGGCGCCCTGGCCGCGGTCACCCGTGCGGACCTCGCCGAGGCCGCGGCGATCGTCGCGGCGGATCCGGCCCAACACACCGGCCACACCTACGAGTTGACCGGCACACCGATCAGTGCGGCGGACGTCGCCGACCGGCTCGCGGTCCCGCACCGGACCATCGGCCTGGGCGAGTACCGGCGCAGACTCCTCGACGAGGTACCGGACTTGTCGCCCTTCCAGCCCCCCATGCTCGCCTCGATCGCGACGGCCGTCCGGCACAACTTCCTGGACGCAACCAGTGCCGACGGGGCCGACACCAACCTCGCCGGCATTCTCGGCCGTCCGGTCACCGACCCACTCCGTACGGCCGTCACCGCCGCCTCCGCCACGAGACCGGAGCACAGCCGGACAACAGCAGCGACAACAGCAGCGACGGCAACAACGACGGCGACGCAGACGGCATGAGCGCTTCGACGACAACTGCCGCACGCCACCAGGGCGTTGTGACCCTCGCGCTCATCGCCGCCTTCATGGTCTTCGTCGACGGCACGATCGTGAACCTCACGCTCGCCCAACTCTCCTCCCACCTGCACGCCTCCCGCTCCGAACTCGAATGGGCGGTCAACGCCTACACCCTTTCCTTCGCCGCGGTCATGCTCGGCGCGGGCGCGATCACGGACACCCTCGGCGCGAAACGGGCCTTCGTGGCGGGCCTGTTGGTCTTCACCGCGTCCTCCGCGGTCTGCGCCGCCGCCCCCTCGATGCCGGTGCTCGACTTCGCCCGGCTGGTCCAGGGCGCGGGCTCCGCACTCCTGCTGCCGAGCGCGCTCGTCCTGGCCACGGCGTCCGCGACCGACGAGCAGGCGCGGCACCGGCTCGTCGGCTGGTGGGCCGCCGCCGGGGGCGTCGGCATGGCCGCCGGGCCGCTGCTGGGCGGGGCGCTCGTCGCACTCGCCGACTGGCGTGCCGTGTTCGCCGTCAACGTGGTCATCGGGATCCCCGCCGTCCTCTGGAGCATCCGCTCGATGCCGGCCACCGCGCGCGGCGGCCGGCGCCTCGACGTCGTCGGTCTGGGCTGTGCGACGGCGCTGATCGGCGGGCTGGTCTTCGCGCTCGTCCAGGCCCCCGCGCAGGGCTGGTCGAGCCCCGGGGTCGTCGCCGCCGTCGCGCTGGCCGTCGTCGGGCTCGTCGGCTTCGTCCGGGCCGAACGGTCCAGCCGGGTACCGCTGTTGCCGCCGGGCGTCTACTCCGACCGCGGATTCGTCGCCACCGCCGTACAAGGCGCGTTGTTCAACTTCGCTTTCTACGGGCTGCTGTTCGCGATGAGCCTGATGCTTCAGCAGGGCCGCGGGCTCGGCGCGCTCGTCAGCGGGCTGCTGTTCCTGCCGCTGACCGGCCTCATCTCGGTCGGCAGCGTCTGCGCCGCCCCGCTCGCGCGCCGGATCGGACGTCCCGCCGTCCTGGGCATCGGCCAGGCCGTCCTGACGGCCACGTTCGTCTTGGTCGCGTGGGCCGGTACCTCAACTGCCCTGTGGCCACTGATACTTGCCCTCGTCCCTGCCGGGTTCAGCTCCGGACTGCTGGTGCCCACCATGACCTCCCGGTCCATCGCCGCCGTCCAACCCGCCCTGCACGGGGCCGCGTCCGCCGTGTTCAACACCTCCCGCCAGATCGGTGCGGCCATCGGCGTCGCCGCCTTCGGCCCACTCCTCGGAGCCACGCACAACCTCCGGGAGGGGTTCACCACTTGCGTGCTCATCGGCGCCGCCGCCACCGCGGTCGCCCTGCTGCTGACGGCACTCACCGCACGCACCGCACGCACCACCGCGTGAAGCGGGTTGGGGAAGCCTGCCTACGAGCGGTGCGCTGCCAGTGTGGCCACTGCCGAGATGACGGCTACGGCCCATGCGGACATGAGTGGGGCTGTGAACGCGGCTGATTCGAGGCGTTTTCTGCGGCGGTGGTGGGACATCATGGCGTGCCGCCTCGGGTGCCGTCCCCAGCGGGCCAACTGGGCGGGCTGTACGCCGCGTTGGGCCACCAGTTCACGGATGCTCCGTCCGTCCGGGACACGGGCTCGCGATCAACTCGGGCGCCTCGGCGCGGAGTTCGTAGAGGAGGTGGGGCGGGACTGCTTCCTCGGCGGCCTGTTGCGGTGCGGTGGCGTCCGTCTGCACGAACCCCGCCTTCAGCAGAACACGGCCGGAAGCCGGGTTGTCGGGGTGGTGCCTGGCCTCCAGGCGCTTCACACCGTCCGCGAAGACGCGGGGGACGAACTGCTTCACGGCTTCGGTGGCGTAGCCGTTGCCCCAGGTGTCTTCCCGGAGGAGGTAGCTCAGGGCGGCGGTGCCGTCGTCACGGAGGCGTGCTTTCACCAGGCCGATCAGGTCGCCGTCGCCGTCGCCGTCGCTGTCGCTGTCGATCCCGAGATTCCAGTGAGCACGCGGGTCATCCTGGTCATGGGCGATGAACCGACGGACGGCGGCCCCGGCTTCCTCGGCGGTCATGTCATAGCCGTGGGTGAAGCGGACGGTGCGGCCGGAGACGATCCGCTGAAGCGCTGGAGCATCCTCCAGGGTGAAGGAGCGCAGGGTCACCATGCGGTGATCTCCTCGGCCGTGGGGCGGTCTCCGGGGCTGGGCGCCATACACGAGTTGATCAGCTCCTCCAGGGCCGGAAAGGGCCAGGGGCGAAGGTCCTGGAGCGTGTGAAGGCTTCCGTCGGCCAGGGCCCGGAGTTTGTCCCGGCGGTCGTCGCCGTTGCCGTAACTGCCGGGACGGTGGCCGGTCCAGCACCAGAAGAGCGAGGCGCCCAGGCCCCAGATGTCGGCGGTGGGACGGGCGAGGATATGGACGTCGTCAGGAGTGTCGAGGAGCGCGGCGGCGATTTCCGGCGCGGTGGTGTGGGTGATCGCACCCCGGTAGGGCAAACGGTTCTCGTCACAGGGGCCGCACGACAGCGCGAAGTCGATGATCTCAGCGGCTCCGTCGTCCGTCACCAGCACGTTCGTCGGCTGCACATCGGCGTGCGCCCACCCGGCGGCGTGGAGACGCGCCAGGCGTCGGGCCCACGTCCGGGCGACGGACAGCAGCAGAGCGCGATGCGCGAGGGTGTTCCCCTCAGCGGCGCGGGCCGGGGTCAGGGCATCCCAAAGAGGCGTGCCGTCAACCCACCGCACCGCCAGCCAGCGGCCGCTTTCCCAGTCTCCTGTGTCGACCCGGTACGAGGAGTCGAGGGCGCCGACCTCGGCCAGCCGGACGAGGTGATCGTTTTCCTGTGCCAACTCCCGGGCCTTGTCGTGGGTTTCCCCGGCGTCGGGCACGTTCGCCTTCAAGGCCAGCCGCATACCGGGCGTGGTGAGCTTCCACGTGCGGGAGCCGCGCCGGTCGCTGAGCAGGTCGTGGGTGATCGGACCGAAGCGTGCTTCAAGTGCGGCTACCGCTTGGGCAGGAGGCGTTGCGCCCACCGTTTGACGTCCTTCCAGTCCTGTGAGTCCTGTGAGTCCTGTGGCACGTCTGCGAAGACGTCCCGGCCGTCGTCGTCCGCATGCGCCACAGCGTCGGCCAATTCGGGTGTGGCGCTGAGGAAACGCGGGTCATGCGACCGTATGGCGGCCCGTACCGGCATGAATGTCACCGGCGGCGGGGGGATGGGTACGCCGTCCCGGTCCGTGTCCTCTTCGCCTTCTCGGAACTTCCCGATCATCAAACCGACCGGACCGTAGAGGTTCTTCAGTGCCCAGTGCGGCCACGTCATCGCGTCGTCGTCCGCGGCCAGGAGGACGACGTTCTCGCAGGCAAAGAGACCGTGGCGACGCCTGACCAAAGGCCGTACCCACTCGGCCGCTTGTACACCGGCGTGGAACACTTCGGCCCCGACCGCCTCGGCGTCGCCGATGGCTTCGTACACCGTCCAGCCCGTCAACCCGCGCTCCACCGATGGCGCGAGGTACGGACAGTGCGCGGCGACCGCTCCGGCGTACGCGGTGATGTCCACTGTCTTCGGGGCGGTGGTCCGGGCCTCAACGAGGCGGAGTGCCCCAGCAGTTGGCCGGGGCGCTCCGCCGGTGTGCGTGGTGGTCACCGCAGCGTGGCCTTCTCCCGCGTCTTCGGGGCCACGTCGTCATCGCCGCCGGTCGGCGAGCAGTCCCACTCCGCGACGACGGCCCCGGTGTCCCGGTAGCGGGCCAGGGCAGTCGTGTCGACCTTCCCTTCTGCGTCAGTGAACCAGATCTCCGGCAGCGGACCGAACTGCTCCTCGTACGCGGTCACCCACGAGATCTCGCCCTTGCCCTTGCGGGGTACGTGGGCGAGGGGCCGGCCGGCGTGCTCGACGCAGAAGTCACGGAACTCCGGGTCGTCCAGGAAGTGGTGCCATTCTGCGTCGACGGCGCCCGAGAACATCTCAACGACCGTGTGACCGGCCGCCAACCGCTCGGCGGCGACGGCGAAGAACTTCCCGAGTTCGGTGCGTTCGGTGCGTTCGGTGCGTTCGGTGCGTTCAGTGCGTTCAGTGCGTTCAGTGCGTTCAGTGCGTTCAGTGCGTTCAGGGCTGAGGGTGCTCATCGTGGTGCTCCTCTCGTACGGATCGCGGACGGGCCTCTCTCGACTGCCGCAGAGAGCGGGGAACCTACGGATTACGTCCGGCGGGGTGTCACCACGGTCGCGCCCAAAGCATGGCCGACTCAACGAAGTTGCGAGTAATTGCGGAAATTCACCCGAGGCTGTCGATCGCCGTGGTGATGAGCCGCCGGGCGCGGTCGCCGTAGCTGGCCATCCTCGCCAGCGCGGCGAACGCCTTGTGATAGTCCGCGAGTTCGCGTGGGGCGGTGACGTTGACCTCAGCCGTGAGGGTTTCCACAACAGCACGGTGGTCGTCGTAGAGGTAGAACGCCTCAAGTGGCCACACGGTGCGTTGCGCGGTGAACGGGATGACCCCGAGGGAGACCGAGACGAGCGGCATCAGCGTGAGGAGGTGGGAGAGTTGACCGCGCATTGTCTCGGTGTCGCCCACGCGGTACCGCAGAACGGTCTCTTCCATCAGCACGACGAACCGGTGGCCGCCCTCGTACAGAAACCGGCTCCGGGCGACGCGGGCGGCGACGGCTTCGGGAACGTCGTTGGGGGTGCCCTGGAAGTCCGTGATGGACTCCATCAGGGCCGTGGCGTACGCGGGGGTCTGGAAGAAGCCGGGGACGACGTTGGACACGTACGAGCGGGTGATGCGGTTCTCCGCGTACACGCGCAGGAGATCGTCCTGAACCTTCCGCATCCCGTTGCGTTGCAGCCTGCGCCACTCCATGTACATGGAGTCGACCGCGCGGGCGGTGGCGATCAGGTCGGCCGTCTGGTTCTCGGCGCCACAGGCGGCACACCAGGCCCGGATATCCGCGTCGGAGGGGAGCGCTTCGCCCTTTTGAATGCGGGTGGTTTTCGCAGCATGCCAGCCGCACCGGACGGAGAGTTCCTTCCCGGTGAGGCCGGCGTCCTTGCGGAGGTGCGTCAGACGTACGGCGAGTGCTTCGCGGGCGGCCTGGGCACTGGACGAGGGGGAGGCGGGCATCGGAGTGGTGTGGGGGTCAGACGGTGAACTTCGCGTGGTCGATGCCGCGCTCCCACACGGCTTCGAACGCGGAGGCGCACAGCTTCACCACACCCGCGTCGTCGGACACGGAGTATTTCGGGTGATCCCACTCACCGATGCCGGTGAAGTGGTTGAACATCACCAGTCGGCCGTCGAAAAGCCAGAAGTCGTTACCCGGCAGGGCGATGTCCGACGCCTGACGCCGGGGCAGCCATCGCACCTGTTCACCGGCCGCCAGATTCACAGCGGTCCCAGCGTGCTCGAAGCGGATGTAGTCCGACACCGGCTCCGAGACGATCCGGGCCCGGCGCATCACCACGCCCCGGCCGAGGGCCTCACGGACCAGCGGGACCCACCCGGCCCAGCCCTCCGACTCGGGGTCGAGGTCGGGGTGGACTCCCGTACGCCGGAACTCCTCGAAGTCGGTGGCCTCGTCGCCGACGCCGTAACTGTCGCGCATCTCCAGGTGAACCGCCGAGTGACGTGCCGCGCCCAGTAGTTCAGCAAAGTCCGGAACGTTCAGCGTCATCGAGCGCCTTCCTGATCATCGCCGCCATGCGGAGGGGGATACGGGTCACGTTCTCACTCTCGGGGATGCCGGTGTCGTGGCCCGGAACCCACTCGGTCCCGCTGATCCGGGCCAACAGTTCCTCGCCCGGCTTCCAGCCCTGGAGCACCAGTTCCCGCTGCTCGTCGTCCACCCACACCGTCGGCGACCCGTTGCCTTGGGTTTCGGGGTCTATGCCGGTGAACCGTAGTGCCATGGTGCCCTCCCGTGCCAAGTTGGTTGCGACTTCTTGCAGATTGATAATTCCGGAGGTGTGGAGGCAGTCAAGGGTGCCTGCGCGAAGGTACGTCGGGTTGGCCAAATGCAGGCGCCGAACAGGCCGGCGGCGAGGAGGCCGTCGATCGTGCCCCACCCCTGGGCAGGGTTACGAGCGGTGCGCCGCCAGGGTGGCCACTGCCGAGATGACGGCGACTGCCCACGCCGACATGAGTGCGGCTGTGAACGCGGCTGATTCGAGGCGTTTTCTGCGGCGGTGGTGGGACATCATGGCGTGCCGCCGGGGGGGGGGGCGGGGGTGGGTGTGGGTTGGTGGTGGTGGCAGGTGCAAGTGCAGGTGAGGTAGCGGACGCCGGGGACGCCGGTGTCGCGTGGTTGGGCGTCGCGGCAGCGGTGGTGTTGGCCGAGGACGCAACGCGGGGAGCGGTACGGGGGCTCGGGCGCCGAGGGGGTGCGGATCATCGCTGGGCCGCCTCCGGTGCCGCCTCGGGTGCCGTCGCGTGGCAGGGGCAGGTGCAGCGGCGTACCAGGGGGACGAAGCTGGATTCCCCGGGGGTGGGGACGTCTTTGGTCTGGGTGCAGTCGGTGTGGAGGTCTTCGTAGCCGGGGCGTTTGGCGACCTCGCAGTGCGGCGAGAGGGGTTGGTAGTCCGACGTCGGGGGCTTCCGCGGTGTCCTCATCGGATGCCTCCGCCGGCCACCACGGCGTGGATGTCGCGGGTGTCGAGGTCGACGCCGAAGTCCGCGGCCAGGACCAGCGCGGTACGCCTGCGCCAGCGGGCCGCCGTTTCACGGGCACACACGTACGGGCGCACCAGACGGGAGGCGGCGCCGTCCAGGGGTGCGCGGTCGGTGCTGTACGGGGACGACGGCGGCTTCGGCGCCGACCGGAACCGTACGAGGTCGTCAACTCCCCTGCGCTGCCACGGGGTTCGGCACGCTGTCGACGGGTTCCTTCGGCGGGAGCCCATAGCCGGTAGTGCGTGCGCGAGGATCCATAACATCAGCGTCACCAGAACCCAGTGCACCGCCGGGGCGCTACGCTCGGGCATGTTCATCTCCTCCTTCGAAGTGGGTGGACCGTGCCCCCGGACGGCGGCCACCGTCGCGGGGGTCTTCCTCTGTCCGCGGGACCTCAACTCGTGGGTGTGGCACGGCTGATGGGCAGGTGGGCCCAGACCGTCTTGCCCGACTCCCTTGGCCGTACGCCCCAGTTGTCGGCGAGGCCGTCGACGATGAGCAGGCCGCGACCGCCGGTGGACTCGGGGTCGGCGGCTCGCTTCTCCGGCATCTGCCACTGGTAGGAGTCGGACACCTCGACGATCAGGACGCCGTCCCTGCGGCGTAGACCCACCTCGAAGAACTCTCCGATTCCTCTCGCGTGCACGACGGCGTTGGCGGCGAGTTCGTCCGCGATCGACACGGCGTCGTCGATGAGTTGGCCCAACTTCCAGCGGACGAGGGTCTCGCGTACGTGAGCGCGGGCTATCGGTACGGAGTCCTTGCGCAGCCGGAACTTCTTGCTGAGCGTGCGTCCGGACATACGTCCCCCTGGGGTTGTGGACACGCGGAACCAAGGTCACCAAGCGTCCTCGGCTAGGGACGCTGCGCAACGGGACCAACGTAAAGGGCAACCAACAGATCAGGCAACCGAACAAAGAGGGAAGTTGCAGATTTCTCTGAGTCTCCAGTCAGCTAGCCTGTAGCGCCGGACTCCATGCAAAATTGGTTACGGACAGTGGAGGAGGGGGACATGCCCGCAGGTGGACGACCTACCGTGCGCAGCAGGCGACTTGGCTCCGCGCTGAGGCAGTACCGCGAGGCCGCCAAGCTGGACCAGCAGCACGCGGCCGATCACATCGCCTGCTCGAAGTCCAAGATCAGCAGGATCGAGGCGGGTCAGGTCTCCGCCCGGCCCGGTGACGTCCGGCTCATGCTGGAGCTGTACGGCATCGAGGACCGCACCGTCTTCCTGCAACTTGAGCAGCTTGCGCGAGAGGCCAACAAGCGTGGGTGGTGGCTCAATCACCCCTTCGTGACGAAGGTTCCGAAGAGGGAGGGCTACGCCGACTTCATCACCCTGGAGACGGACGCCACGTACATCCGCACCTGGCAACCGCTTTACCTTCCTGGGCTGTTGCAGACGGACGACTACGTCAAAGCCCTGTCGAGTGCGAGGTTGACCTCGTACACCCCAGAAGAGATCGACGAAATGGTGGCCATCCGTCAGACGCGTCGACGGATCATCGAAGAGGGCGGCGTGCAGTACGCGGCTGTCATCTGGGAACCTGCGCTCACCGCTCCCATGCCATCACCAAAGGTGCACCGCGAGCAGCTGTTCCACATCCACAACGTGGCGCAGCGGCAGAACGTCAGCGTTCAAGTACTGCCGCTCTCAGCGTGGACGGCCGCGCACATGACGTCTCACTTCGTGATGTTCAGTTTCGGACCAGAGCCCGCGCCCGAAGCCGTCGCCTACGACACCACGACCAGCACGGTCCTCGTCGAAGATCTCCAGGACATGGCTCATCACGCCCAGATCTTCGAAGTCCTGCGATCTGCCGCGCTGTCTCCGGAGCAGAGCCTGGAGTTCATCCGGAAGGCGATGAGGGAAATCCCGCAGAGCGAGAAAGACGAGGAATGAAGCACCAAGAAATCGTCACCGAGTTCAAGAAGTCCAGCGCGTCGCAGAGCGGTGAGCAGGACTGCGTAGAAGTCGCCCACACCGCCAACGGCGGTCGAGCCGTCCGCGACAGCAAATCCCCCGACGGCCCAGTCCAGTTCCACATACCCACCGCCTGGGCCGCCTTCCTCCACGGCGTGAAAGCGGGCCAGTTCGACAACTGACCGCCGCACGGCGGCGCTACGGCAGGGAGCCGATGAGCAGTACGCAGCCCGCACGTCCGCGCAACCTGCTCAGGTATCTCACGATCACGTCCATCGCCATGGCCGTTGTCGGCACGTGCAGTTTTGTCGCGCTCATCGCGTTCGTGATACCGGACCACACCAGGGTGATATCCGCCCTGAAGAGTCGCGGAGTTCAGGCTGACGCGACCGTCACCCGATGCCGGCAACCCCTCCACGACGACAACGGCGGCGAGTTGCCCGTCACCTGCTGGGTACGGTTCACCCCACCCGGCGGGCGTTCCGTCGAATCTCCGCTGGAATTCAAGACACAGCAGGTGCGGGACGGCTACACCATGGTGGTCGTGTACGACCCGAAGGACACCGGCACGGTCGCCCTTCCCGCTGACCTCGGCTACTGGAACACCCTCACCAGGAACGCCCTCGATCTGCTTCTGCTGGTCGTCTCGGCGGCGATGGTTCCTCTGGGAATCGCGGGCCTCGTCCTGCGGAGGTTTTTCGGCCCACCGCCCAGGCCGCGTTCCACCAGGGCCTGAAGACGGGCGAAGCCGTCGCCCTCTACGCGGGTGCCATGGCCGCGATCCACGCGGTACACGCGACCCTGCTGCTGCTCACGCAACGCCAGATGCACCCCTACCTCGCGTCGTCCGCCGCCGACTCCCGCCACGGTGAACCGTCCGGCCCAGGCACGGCGCCACCGTCGTACGGCATGGTCGTACGGCACCGTCGTCCGAAATAGAGTCGAAGGCATGACGTCACCCCTTGCCGACAGCGCCTTCGACTCGCTCCGCCTCGACGCCGTACGCGACCAGGAGGGGCTGCGCCGGGCCTACGCGCTCCCCAACGACGCGGCCAAGCGCAAGCAGATGACCGAACTCACCGAGCAGACACGGCAGTTGATCGGCTGCTCGTCGCTGGTCCTGGTCGCCAGCACGGACGCCGACGGCAACTGCGACGTCTCCCCGCGCGGCGGCCCCGCCGGATTCGTCGCCGTCCTGGACGCGCGGACGGTGGCGATACCGGACGCGACCGGCAACAAGCGGCTGGACACGCTCCAGAACGTCGTCGCCACCGGACGGGCCGGGCTGCTCTTCGTCATCCCGGGGCGCACCACCACGCTCCGGGTGAACGGCAGTGCCTGCGTCTCCACCCGCCCGGAGCTGCTGTCGCAACTGACCGCCGTGGGCAAGCCGCCGGCCAGTGCGCTGGTGCTGGGGATCGAGGAGGTCTACCCGCACTGCCCCAAGGCGCTCCTGCGCAGCGCGGCCTGGAAGCCGGAGCAGTGGCTGTCCGCGGACGCCCAGCCGACCTCCGCCGAGGTGACGCTCGCCCAACTGCGGATGCCGGAGCTGACGATCGCCGACATCGAGCGGGCGGAGGCGGAGTCGTTGAAGTACAGGTACGAATAACGGGGCGGAGGCCGACCGCCATTACTTCCCTGCGGGCAGCTTCGCCGTGATGGCCCGCGCCACTTGGACCACCTTGTCGCCGGAGGTTGAGTCCGCCGTCGTCGTACCCGACGCCGTCGTCGCGAAAGTCAGCACCCACGTGCGGGTTCCCACGTTCCACACGACGAACGTGATGCTCTGCTGCGCCTGCACCTGGTAGGCGGTCTCCCGGAAGGCCCGGCCGCCCAGGTCGCCCACCGTGGTGACCCGCACGTCGCGCATCCCGGCCGAACCCGGGTCCGCGCTCAGGTTGTGCGCGGCGGACAGTTCGGTGGCGTAGGTGCGGGACGACGAGGTGAGGGACAGCGTCGACTTTCCGACGGCGTCGGCGTAACTGCACATCTCGGGGGCCGCCCCCTTGTTGGGGCTGACGCGGGGCATGAGCCGGGCATCGGCGATGAGTTGCTTGGCGGCGCCCGTCGTGAGGGCGGTGCACAGGTGCGACGGCGGCAGCGTCTTCAGCGAAGCGGTGGGGGTGGGGGTTGGGGTTGGGGCGATGGCAGCCGCAGAAGGCGTCGTGCCACCGGCGGCCGACTGCGTGGAGTGGGTTGTGCCGCCGCTACAGGCGGTCAGCAGCCCGAAGGCGAGCACCGTGACCGAACCGGCGACGGCACGGAAGAGACGACGATGCACGATCATGGGATCAGGTCCTGTTGGTCGGGGCAGTGGGCAGTAGGGGCAGGCAGTAGGGGCAGTGCCGGTGATGTCCTGGCCGAAAGGCACCCCGCCGTCCGACAGGTGTCGATGGACGTCGACGGGCGTCCGGCGGGGTGCCTCAGCGGACCGGTTACGGCGTCACGGCCCGGCCGGAGCTACGACCAGACGTGGTACGTGCCGTAGTCGAGGGTCTTCAGGTTGGTCGTCCAACTGCCCCAGCGCTCGTTGGGGGACCAGGTGTACTGCCACGCCTTGCCGTTCGGTCTGGTCGGGCTCGGCAGGCAGGACTTGCCGGTGGAGTGGTAGATGCCGACGTAGGTGCCCTGCGTCCAGCGCCGCTCCACGACCTGGATCGGCTGGGCGTACTGCCCCGGCTTCATGTTGATCGTGAAGGTGTACGAGGTGCTGGTGGACCCGCTGCGGTCGTACGAGGGGGTGATCTCGTCGAGCAGGTTGCCGACCTTGGGGATCGGGACCTTGATGCTGAGGCCGACCGACCACTTCCAGCTTGTCGTCTTCGACTTCTGCCAGGCATAGGAGCAGCTGGGAACGTTCCAGGGGCACTGGTATGTGGGACCCCGCCAGACCCAGTCCTGCCAGGTCTTGTTCGCCTGCTGCACGCCCACCGACCGCGTCTGGTTGGGCGTTGACGAGTTTCCGGCGATATCGGTCTGAGAACTGTCCGAATTCTGCAAGCACACCGTGCTGCTCGCCGCGGCGACGCCGGGGGCGGCCATGACCACCAGCGGGGCCAGCCCCAGCGTCAGCAGACTTGCCCACTTGCTCCTTATCGGGCTCTTCTTGCGTACAGCCACCGAACCGCCGCCAAGGCGCGCGCCGCGGTTGATCTTCACCCTTGTCCCCTTTTGTTTTTCGGCGCCATCGGGCCGAATCGAGTGAACTGATGTTTCGAGTGAACTGATGTCGTGCGCCGGCAGCGTGCGCCCGGCGTCTGGCACTGAGATTCGCCGCCGCGGAGTTGTTCGGACACCCGTTTCGCGGGGGCAATCAATCCTCTGAGCTGCACCTTCGGCATAGTTCACGCTGCCGTAACCGGGCGGTCGCGCGGGCGTCGATACGTCGGTGGCCGTCGGACGGGGGTGCCCCGAGGGGCGTGTGAGGCGCGCTGCCTAAATCGCTCGCGTCCCGTGAAGTGACCCGATAATTTCCGCCCGAGCGCGGCAAATAACGCGGCAAGTAGCGCGATCATTTACGAGACGTGACCGCGGAAGAGCCCGGAATGGGGACAGAAAACGCGCGCACCGACACCTCGGCGCCGCGGACATCCCGGCGAGCGAGTACGCCGAGGTCGCGCGGCAGGCCGTCGACGGCATGACCGTCGCGAGGATCGCCGCCGACGGGAGCGTCGACGTCGAACGGGTCGAGGAGCGAGGAGCGAGGAGCGAGGAGGCGCTCGCCCGCGCCCACGCCGGTACGCCGCCCGGGCCCGACCCGGCCCCGGTCACCACCATCGCCCGGCGGCTGGGCCACCTGCACTTCCACTTCGCGGGCGGCTGGGAGCGGACCTTCGGCGGACGGGCTCCCCTCCTACCGGCGGACGGCTACACGGGCATGTGCCCTTCCAGATAGACCCGTACCTGTTCGGGCAGCCCGGCGTCGGCGATGGCTTCGGTGAACGAGATCCAGCGGACCTGGTCCGGGGCGAGCTTCGCCTCCGACGACGGGTCCTCGCTGAGCAGTTGGCACAGCACGGCCGACTCGGTGTCCGCGAGGCCCGGCCCGTCCGGCCCCTCCTGCCGCAGCAGCGACGAGCCGTCGACGAGGTAGCCGGTCAGCTCGTACACCAGCCGCGCCGCGGTGGCCTGTGGCGTTTCGGCGAGTTCGGCGGTGCCCGACGGCAGCCACCAGCCGTTGCCCTGCGCGTTCACCTGTAGCAGACGTCCGTCGTACACGACGACCGCGTCCACCACCCCCTGGGGGGCCTCCTCCAGCGTCATGCCCCAACCGCCCTTTCCCGTCCGTCCGATCCCGTCGCACGTCGCACTCCGCGTGCCCCTCCGGCCGGCCCACCCGAAGCTCTTCATCCCCTACCCGGGACGCCCCGGTTCACGCGGTGCGGGGAAAGGGTCGGTCGCGACGCCGCCCGGAGCGGCAACTCTCGGACGGCAGGCGGAAATTCCCTACCTTGACGGCCAGGGAAAGGCGGAGACTCGTCCCATGGCGGACCTGGAGGACATGGCGAACACGGCGGACACGGCGGGCATGACGGCGTTCCGGGCAGCGGTCACCGCGTGGGCGGCCGGTGGCCCCGACGCCCCCGCACACGAACCGACCGCACACGAACCGACCGCACGCGAACTCGCCGCCCAACTCGCCGCCCAACTCCCCGTCCACACCGCCGTCCTGCTCGAAGGCCCGAGCGACGCCGCCGCCGTCGACGACCTGGCCGAGGCCCACGGCCGGGACCTGGGCCCTGGCGTCACATTCCCGTCTGCCGGGCGACGCCATGCACGCACTCTCGCCGCACCGGGCGCAGACCCAAGTACATCCAGTACGAGGGCCTACGCCCGGCACACCGAGAGCACGCACCTGACGCCGCCCGGCCCGGCCTCCGGCCGAACGACGGGAATGTGACGCCAGGACCCAGCAGCCGAAGGAGTCTGCGTCCTGCCGATGGGCGGCGCGATGAGCGTCGGCCGCTTCGCCGCGCTCCTCGGACCGTCGCCGTCCGGCCTCGGCCTGCGCCTCACGGGACTGTGCGACGAGCGCGAACGCCCGTACTACGCCCGCGCGTTGACGACGGCCGGCGGTACGGCACCGCAGGAGTTCTTCGTCTGCGCGGCGGACCTGGAGGACGAGTTGATCCGGGCGCTGGGCGTGGCCCGGGTGCGGGAACTCGTGTGCGCGGAGGGCGACTTGCGGCCCCTACGGACCTTCCTGAACCAGCCCGCCCAGCAAGGCCGCCCCGCCCAGCAGCAGTTGCGCCGCTTCCTCGGCACGAAGAAGGGCCGCAAGATCCGCTACGGCCGCGTCCTCGTCGAGGCCCTCGCCCCCGACGGCGTACCCGCCCCGCTCGACGCCCTGCTCACCAGCCTCTGAGCCCTCCGGTCACGAGGCGAAACGGGGTAATAACAGGCCCCGCGGCGAAACCGGTGTCACCGCGATCTACGCGAGTCACCCGGAACCCCCCTCTCCGCTACGACCCCGCATCGGCGAAGCTTGGTCATGATCAGGTTCTTCAACTCTCAAGGAGCCGTGGTGTCATGAGCCGTGCCGCTGTGAATCCCGCCGCCGGAACAACGGGCCGACGTCCCTCGCGCCGCACTCTGCTCGGCGGGGTGGTGGGCGGCCTCGCCAGTGCGGTCGCCCTGCCGTCCGGGGCGGCCAACGCCGCCGGGGCCACCAACTCCCTTGCCACCAGGGCGAGTTCAGGCACAACCCCCGCGGCCCTCACCGCCGAGCCGTACGTGTCCCTCCCCGTGACCCCCGGCGGCGGCCCCACCACGGGCGACCACGTGCACGTACTCAAGGTCGGCCCCCAGGACGCCGCCACCGTACTCGTGCTGGTCCCGGGCCAGTTCGGGGCGGCCAACGACTTCCGCCTCCTCGCCCGCGACGTCGTCGCCGCCGTACCGGACGTACAGGTGTGGGCGTTCGACCGGCGCGAGGAAAGCCTCGTCGACCGGGCCGGGTTCGCCACCGCCGACCCGCTCACGTACTACCTGGACGACCACTACACCACCCAACTCCCCTCAAATTCCCCCTACTTCGCGACCTGGGGACTCACGCAGACCCTCGCCGACCTGCGCACCGTGGTCTGCGCCGCACGCGACGGCGGACGGCGGCGGGTCGTGCTCGGCGGCCACTCGTGGGGCGCGACGACCGCGCTGGCGTACGCCGCCTGGGACTTCGACGGGCGGCCCGGCTACCGGGACGTCACCGCGCTCGCGCTCCTCGACGGCGGTGTCCTCGGCGCCTTCGACGGCACCGGCGCCACCGTCCAGGACTCCCCCGAGGAGGTGAAGCAGCGGCTCGCGGCCATCGCGGACGGCGGCGTCCTCGACATGACCCTCAGCGGCACCGGCCTCGGCACCCGCGCGGAGAGCTCGCAGATCTGGTACCAGCTCGCGGGCTGGTACGCCCACCGCGACCCCGACGGCCGCTCGGTCCTCCAGCCCCACCTCCCCGACGCCCTCCAACTCCCCTACGCCATCACCAACTCCGCACTCCTCGGCACCCTCGTCGACGCGAGCTTCGGCTGGCCGAACGACATCACCGTCCACTCCGGCTCCATCGCCGACACCGGCGCCGTACGCGGCTGGATCGACTCCGGCATCACCCCCATCAGCCGCGTCGCCACCGCCTACGCCGGACCCGAGCCCACCGTCTGGCAGTGGTACTGGCCCGCCCGCCTCTCCGTGGACCTCGACGTCACCGACGCCTACGCCGACACCGAACTCGCCCGCTCCCTGGGCCTACGACTCCTGCACGGCGCCCAACTCGACGTCCCCCTCTACGCGTTCGAGACCAGCCTCACCAACGGCACAGTCCTGGACTCCGCCCGCCGCCTGGTAGCCAACTCCCGCATCCCGTACGGCACTTACGCCTCCGACGACGGCATGAACCACCTGGACCCACTCTTCGCCGCGCCCGACCGGAACACGGCGACACGTTCACTGACGGACTTCCTCACCGCACTCCGCTGACCCGCCGCCCCCCAAGGCGCCTCCTCCGGGGGGCGCCTGCTCGTCCGAGGCTTGGGTGTACCAGGCCGGAGGGCTGTAATCGATCGCGAATTCCCCGTCGACGAGCAGCTTGGCCGTCGCGAGGTGGTGGTCTTCGCCCTCTCCAACGAACTGGATGTCGACCTCCTCCGAACTGGATGCCGACCTCCTCGTCGACCTCCTCGTCGACGCCGGGCCGCCCGGCCGCAGACCCCGCACCGGCCGCCCCACGCCCCACCACCACACATGCACAGATCGCTATATGTTAATGTCGCAATACGTCACTCGGCGCACCCCAGCCACACCCACCACTCCCCCCTTGGAGCCCCCATGAGCACCGCCACCGACCACCGCACCCACGACGGCCACACCCACACCCACGGCGCCGACTGCGGTCACGTCGCGTTCGCGCACGGCGACCACACCGACTACGCGCACGACGGCCACATCCACCGCACCCACGGCGACCACACCGACGAGTGCGCCAGCGCCGGGCACGCCGCCCACGAAGGGCACGACCACCAGCACGGCGAAGGCTGCGGTCACGTCGCCGTGCCGCACGACGACCACACCGACTACGTGCACGACGGTCACCGGCACGCCGCCCACGAGGGGCACTGGGACGACCACTGAGGTCACCCCGCACGGAATGGGCGGGCCGGACTGGAAATCATTGTCATATGCTAATTTGTGCATGTGACGACGACTCCCCCCGCCCAACCGGACCCACCCCGCCCGGCGCACCCCGCCGAAGGCGACCCGCAGCAGGTCCTGCAAGCCGCCAGTGACCTGCTGCGCGCCCTCGCCTCCCCGGTGCGGGTGGGGATCGTGCGCGCACTGGCCGACGGCGGGAAGTACGTCCACGAACTCGTCGCCGCGCTCGGCGTGAGCCAGCCGCTGGTCTCACAGCACCTGCGCGTGCTGCGCACCTCCCGCATAGTCACCGCCCGCCGCCAGGCCCGCGAGACGCAGTACACCCTCACCGACGACCACGTCGCCCACATCGTCCTGGACGCGATCCGCCACGCGCAGGAGTAGCCCCCGGGTCTCCCCCAGTCACCCGGGCAGTTACGCGGGCCTCAGAAGCTGTGACACATCCTCTTCTCGCAGCCGCTCACAGTCCCTTGCGTTGCGCCGGGCCCGCATCGTCCACGAGTTGCTCCTTTCCACCACCCACCTCTTGACGAGCAGGTCGACAAGCAGGCCGTCCTGATCAACGAGGAGATGGCGCTTCCGCCCGTTTAAGGCCATTTCTCCGGGGCGCCGCCCTTGGGGGGCTGGCAGGCGGGAGTCGGGAGGAGCGCTTTGAGTAGGGCCCATTCCAGGTCGCTGGTGTCGGAGGGGTAGCGGTAGCCGGGCAGCAACATGACGGCGCCGGGCCGCGACCGGTGGATGGGGCCAACTGCGGTACGGTCGCGGCCCGTTGCCTCTCGTGCTCCGGTTCACTCCAGGCTGGCCGGCAGTTGAAGGGTGGATTCAATCGCACACATCTGCGCCATGACCGTGCGGATGTAGGGCTCGTTCGGGGTCTTCTTCTGGTGCGGGAGAAGGGTCCCGGCGATGAAGTTCTCCACCCGGTGGTGGACGGCCCCGAAGAACGCCCGCTCGTGGCCGATCCACACCTCCGGCGCATCGTCCAGCATCCGGTATCCCCATCGTTTGTCCCAGGTCACGGGCGGAAGACCCTTCGCCGCAGCAACCTTGCGCAGATGGGCGAGCCCGGTATGGACCTGCGCGCGGGTGCGCTCAGCGGCGGACATCAGCCGGCCGATGGTCAGGCCGGCCGGACGGGCTTCCAGCAGGGCGCTCAGGATCGCTTCGGCGTGGACGTGAGCGGGGACGCCCCGCCCCATCGCCTACTCACCCGGGCCCTTCAGCAGCTTCTCCAGTTGCTCGTCCAGGTCGGCTTCACCGCGGGTGACGGCGTTTTCGATCCAGTCGGCCGCGGCGCGTACCCGCGAAAGTCCCCGCCCGATCGTCTCGCGCTCGCCGTCGTCGTAGTGCTCGCCGTCGTCGTAGTGCTCGCCGCGGAGGTTCGGCACGATCCTCCCGGCCGTCGCGACGGACTGCGCGCAGGCCGCGACCAGGTCCATGAACTGGGCGCTGTGTTCCATGCGCCGAAGCTGCGGGGCGGCTTCCTCGTGCACGAACTGAGCCTGTTGGCGGAACCGGTCGAACTGCGCCTCATTAACGGCGTGCCGGGCGGTGTCGTCGGCGAACATCCGGATGGCCTCGCCGACGGTGAACAGGTCGTCCTTCCCGGACGGATTCGCACCCCCGTACGAGCGCATCGGCTCGATTTCCAGGGCCGCGTCACCGAGGCGCCACTGGGCGCTGCTCATCGTGGCGACCCAGTCCCGTCCCAGTTTGACCAGCTCGTCGTAGCGGTCCCGGGTCACACTGCCGACGTTCCCGGACATCCGCATCCACCCCCACGGGTCCGGCGCGGCACCCTTCATGCCGTCAACTCGCCGTGAATACCCGATACTTGGCACCATCCGGCGGTCCGGGAATGGCTGCCAGGGCACACGGGTCCGGCGCGTGGAGCTGCCTTGCCGTAATGGTCCGCGCGGTCTGACGCCCCGCCCGACCGCGTGCGCTGCCGGTGCCAGGCCCGTTTGCGGCAGGCCGACGAACAGAACACCGCCGCGGCCTTCGCCGACGGCATCAGCGGATCACCGCACCCCCGGCACAACCTCGGCCCGCCCGACGCCGGCTCGACGACGGTCAGCCGCAGCCGAGGCACCCCGTCCCTGCCCATGACAGCACCGTACGACCGCCAACCCCGTACGCCCAGCCCACGTCTCGGGCCGACCGGCCCGAAACGTCACGTCGCCGACCTGCGAAAAATACCTTCGGGTCAGGTCCGCTTGCGGCTCGCGATCTCGTCAGAGAGCTGCTGCACGTGGGCGGGGTCCGCGTCCCGGGCAAGGGCGACGTAGTGGTCCATGACGGCCGGTCGGTAGCGCACGGGCAACGTCTGTCCCGGGGCGAGTCGTGTGAGCTCGGTGATCGTGAGGCCTTCGTCTGCGATACCGCGGAACGAGCGGCCGCCGGCGGTCTCCACGTCGAACATCAGGACCACGCGTGGATTGCTGTTGACCTCTCGCCAGTCGACGAGAACGCCGAGCGCAAGCGCCCCCGTACGCAGTTCCGCATTGCGCTTCCGTGCATCACTGCTCATGAGCGGGTTCGGGGCGACGCCCGGGAAGTCGGGCCCGACGCCGAGCGATTCCCGACTCAGGTCGGGCCTGAGCTGCGCCGTCAGATCGTTGAACTGGTCCAAACCGAACAGACCGTTGAGCTTCTTCTTCCAACCGAACATCCTGGCCCCTCCCTCACACCGGTGCCGGAATCTCGGCCTGGCGCTTCGCCCTCACTGCGATTGTAGGCCGCGGCCATTCCCGACCTCCGTCGCATCACTCCGTCCCGATGGGGTCGCCGTCTGCGACATCCCCCACGGCAACCCCGATCGCCCTCCACCCTCGTACGTCATGACCTGTGGAAAGAGGATGTGCCACAGGCACTCAGTCGATCGAGATCCGCGCAGGCGTACTACCCGCCGCAACCCGTTCCGCCCCGTCGACGAGCCCCTTCACCGTCCCCACCGGCACCGGCACCCCCGGCGTCTCGAAGTACCACGTGACGGCCTCCTCCTCGCTCAACCCCTGCGGGCGCGGCGCCATGTACGGCCTGACGTACACCGGTGTGCCCGGCTCGCTGCGCCAACTGTCCGCCAGGGAACCGATGTCCACCGCGTCGTAACCGATGACGTCCAGGAACCGGACCACCTCCGCCTTCGCCGCCGGGTCCTCGCCCGCGACGGGCAGGGCGCTGCGGTCGGCGGCCCCGCTGGGGCGCGCGGAGGTGAACAGCCGCCTGGCGTCGATGTTGTTGAACGCCTTGACGACCCTGGAGTCCGCCAAGTGCCGCTGCACCAGGGCGCTTTGGGTCAGCTCGCCCGCGTCCAGTGCGGCGATGCGGCCGTCGCGCTCCGGGTAGTAGTTCATCGTGTCGACGACCGTCCGGCCCGCCAACTCGGCGACCGGGAGCCGGTCGTACGCCTTCAGCGGGACGGTCGCCACGACCAGGTCGCCCGCGCGGGCGGCCTCCTCGGCGGTGGCGGCGCGGGCGCGCGGGCCGAGTTCGGCGACCAGGTCGGCGAGGGTCTCGGGGCCGCGCGAGTTGCTCAGCACGACGTTCAGACCGGCGGCGACGGCGAGCCGCGCGAGCGCGCCGCCGATCATGCCGCTGCCGATGAGGCCGATGGTCCGGAGCTCTGTCATGAGGTGGGGCCTCCATGGTGACGTGACTTCTGCTGTGCCATGCCCTCTGCCGCGGCATGAGTTCTATGGCATGAGGTGCGCGAAACTAGTTCCATACCTGAAACTCGGTGTCACGTTAACCACCGAGATCCGCTCCTGCAAGCCAGAACCGGACAAGAGGTAACATCGCGGAGTGAACGCAGTCGCGCGAACCAGTACCCGGGACATCGCCCGCGCCGCCGTACGTGCCGAACTGGCGCAGGTGGCCTTCGGGTTGTTCCTGCGCGAGGGCTTCGCCAAGGTCACGCTCGACGATCTCGCGACGGCCGCCGGGGTCTCCCGCTCCACCTTCCTGCGCTACTTCGGCACGAAGGAGGACGCCGTCCTCGGCGCCTTCGACGAGCACGGCCGGCAGGTCGCCGACGCCCTACGGGCCCGCCCCGCCGCCGAGGACGACTGGACGGCGCTGCGGCGCGCCCTGGACCTCGTCCTCGACCGCAAGCGTCAGGATCCGGCCAGTTCGCTCGCGCTGACCCGGCTCGTCCAGGACACCCCGGCGCTCTGCTCCCGCCAGCTGGAGCAGCAGCACGGCTGGCGCCCCCTCCTCGCCGCGGCCCTGGCCGAACGCGAAGACGGCGACGGCGAAGACGCTGCGGGAACAGCCCATGTGACGGTCCGTCACGAAGTGCGTGCCGCCGCCGCGTTGGACTGCCTGAACGTCGCCCTCGACCACTGGACCGCCTCCGACGGCCACCTCGACCTCGCCGCGCTCCTCGACGACGCCTTCGCCGCGCTCACCCCCAACTGAGCCCCCAACTGAGCCCGGCCGCCTACGAGATGGCGTACCGGGGGCCCCGCACCGCACCCGCCACGACCACCGCCCCGTACACCACCGTCGCCGTCGCCAGGATCGCGAAGCTCGGCGGCAGGTCCGGGACGGCGTAGCCGAGGGCGAGGCCCGTGGCCGTCTCGGCGACCGCGAGCGCGGCGGACAGCGCGAGCGCGGGGTACGGGCGCGCGGTCAGGCGCAGTGCCGTGCCGGCGGGGGCGGCGAGCAGGCCGAGCAGCAGCAGGGAGCCGACCGCCTGCGCGGCCTCCGCCGCACACGCGCCGACCAGCACCAGGAAGCCGATCCCGACCGCCCGCACGGGCACCCCGCGCGCCGCCGCGACCGCCCCGTCGACCGACGCGAACAGCAGCGGGCGCGCGATCAGCAGGACGGCCGCGCAGATCCCGGCGGCGACGGCAGCGGCCGTAACCGCCTGACCTGCGGAGATACCGAAGACCGAGCCGAAGAGGACGCTCACCCCGGCCGTGCCGCGGGTCGCGTCGCGCGAGGTGGTGTAGAGGGTGAGGAAGAACGCGCCGAGGCCGAGCAGCCAGGAGAAGACGCCGCCGATGACGACGTCGTCGGCCCGGCCGCGCGGCCCGAGCAGGCCGAGCAGGACCGCGATCACGACGCACGCCCCGAACAGCCCGAGCCGCAGGTCGACTCCGGCGGCGAGCGCGGCCAGCGCACCGGTGAACGCGACGTGGCCGAGCGCGTCCCCGGTGAACACCTGGGCGCGCAGCACGAGGAAGTAGCCGACCAGTCCGGCCGCCGCCGCGATCGTCGTAGCGGCGAGGAGGGCGTGTACGAAGTAGGGGTGAGAGAAGGCGTTCACGCGCCAACTCCTTTGATGCGTACGGCTTTTACGCGTACGGCTTTTGCGGCACCCAGACGTACCGGCCGGGCCAGTCGCGCCAGGACATAGCCCGCGAAGGCGAACGTCGTCACGTAGAAGCCGATCGGGTAGGGCGAGTAGTACGCCGCCACCAGCGCGCCCCAGGTCGCCGCGAGGGCCAGGAGGACGCCCAGGGCGAGGCTCAACAGGGGTCGGGCGGTGAGGAGTTGGGCGGTGGCGGCGGGCATCACCAGCAGCGCGAAGACGAGCAGGCTGCCGGTGATCTGGCTCGCGCTCGCCGCGCCCACGCCGAGCAGGACGAGGAAGGCGGTCGACAGGGCGCGGACGGGTACGCCGTTCGCGGCGGCCACGTCACCGTCCACCGAGGCGAACAGCAGCGGACGGCCGATGACCGCGAGGGCGCCCAGGGCCACGGCGGCGATCACGGCAAGCGTCGTCACCTGCGTCGTCGTCACGCCCAGAAAGGTGCCGAACAGAAGGGAGTTGACCCCGCCGAGGGCGCCTTTGTAGAGGGCGACGAAGAGATAGCCGCAGCCGAGCAGGAACGCCTGGACGGTCCCGGTCAGCGCCGCGTCCTGCCCGCCGCCGTCCCGCCGCGAGGCGATGGCGAGCACGAGCGCGGCACCGACACAGAACCCGAAGTAGCCGTACCCGACGGCGACTCCGAGCAGGGTGGCGCACGCGGCGCCGGGGAAACTCACCATCGCGAGGGTGTGCCCGGCGAAGGTCTGCCGCCGCAGCACGGTGAACCACCCCAGTACGGCGGCCAGTACGGCGACGACCGAGCCCGCGCGGAAGGCGTTGACCATGAAGGGGTAGGACCACAACTCGCGGATGACAGTGATGGGTTCGGTCATGTCGAGCGCCGATCGCCGTCGTCCACAGGGTGTGGACTGTGCGCGGCCGGGGTCTCCGGCGCGCCGACCACGACCAGTCGGCCGTCGCCCGCGCGCAGCACCTCAACGGGCGCCCCGTACAGGTGAGTCAGCGTCTCGGTGGTGATCACCTCGCTCGGCGGTCCGGCCACGGCCCGGCCGCCGGCGACGTACACGACCCGGTCGAGCCAGGGCAGGATCGGGTTGACGTCGTGCGCGACCATGACGACGCTCATGCGGCGGTCGCGGCAGACGCCGCCGATGAGGGCGGCGACGGCGGCCTGGTGGGAGAGGTCGAGGCTGTCGAGCGGCTCGTCCAGGAGGAGCAACTCCGGGCGCCGGACCAGGGCTTGGGCGATGAGCAGGCGTTGCTGCTCGCCGCCGGAGCAGGCGCCGACCGGGCGGTGGGCGTAGGCGGTGGCGCCCACCAACTCGACGGCCTCGGCGACCAGTTCGCGCCGCTCGCGCTCCCGGGCACTGAACCGTGCGGGCAGCGGCAGCGGTACGCCCCAGCGGTGCCCGTCCAGGCCGAGCCGGACGAGGTCGACGCCCCGGATGCGCAGCGAGGCGTCGAAGTGCCGCCGCTGCGGCAGGTATCCGACCCGGTCACCGGCCCGGCCGGGCGCCGCGCCGAGCACCCGGACCACCCCGGCGGCGGGCGCGACCGTCCCCAGCAGCATCTTCACGAGCGTGGACTTCCCGGCCCCGTTCGGCCCGAGCACGGCCACGAACTCGCCTTCCTTGACGGCAAGTTCGACGTCCGCCCAGAGGGTACGGCCGCCGACGCGGGCGGCGGCGCGGTGCAGGGACACGACATCGGGCCCGTACGAACGGGGACCCGGCACGGGGGCGGCGGCACCCACGGCTCCTGCAACCTCTGGCGCATCGGCACCCGACCGCACCCACATCTCCGTCACGCCCCCGCGGCCTCGGCGAGCGCCTGCTTCAGCGCGCGCAACTGCCGTACCTGCCACGCCTGGAAGGACGCGCCCGCCGGGGTCAGGGTCTCCGTCACCGTGGTGACCGGGATGCCCGCCGCCTTGGCCTCCTTGACCTGGGCCTGGACGTCCGGCGTGGAGTTCTGGCTGTTGTAGACGTAGACCTTGATCTTCTTGTCCTTGATCTGTTCGTCGATCGTGGACTTGTCCTTGGCGGTGGGGTCGGTGCCCTCGCTGATCGCGTCGAGGAACGACTCTGGCGTCAGCATCTTCAGGCCGAGCCCCTCGGCGAGCGGCGTCACGATCGACTCGGACGCGCCGATCGCCGTACCGCCGTAGGTCTTCTTGATGCTGGAAACAAGGGAGTTGTACGTCGCCAGGGTCTTGGTCTCGAAGGTCTTCTCGCGGGCCGCGAAGTACGCGGCGTCGGCGGGGTCCAACTTCTGGTAGTCGGCGGTTATTCGGGCGATGACCTGGCGGACGTCGGCCGGGGAGTACCAACGGTGGGGGTTTCCACCGGGCTTGAGGCCGACGAGGTCGCCGACCTTCAACTCCTTGCGGCCGGAAGAGGGGTTGGCGGCCAGCAGTTTGTCGGCCCAGGCGTCGTAGCCGATGCCGTTGACGATGGCGTACTGGGTGGTGGCGACCGTGCGGCCGTCGGCGGCGGTGGGTTCGTAGTCGTGCGGGTCGGCGTTGGGGTTGCTGATGATGCTGGTGACCTTGGCGTGGGCTCCGCCGAGCTGGGTGGCGATGGAGCCCCAGAAATTCTCGGCGGCGACGACGCGGATCGGGGCGCCCGAGGAGGAGCCGGCCTTCGCGGTGTCGGAGGCGTCGGAGGAGGTGGAGCAGGCGCCGGCGCCGAGGCCCAGCGCGGCGACCGCGAGCACGGCGGGGAGACGGCGGGACAGGGGGCGGGGGCGCATGGGGTGGCTCTCTTCGGGGGGGGGCGGGACAGCAAGGGACGGGACAGCGGGGGAGCCCGGCGTGTCCGGCGTGGCTGAAAACAGACGGGCGACGTGGCACACGTTAGGTGAATACGATTTTCAGAACCAGACCCCTGCGGTTCTTATTGAAAACCATTACCACTGCTTGACGATCGCACGCGCATCGGACGATCGAGCCCGCCTTGACAATCACGGCCGCCTTCCACCACCCTTTCACTACTCAATTAGTGAAAGGGTGGTGGAACGGAGTGGTCGAGTACCGCATCGACCGGCGCAGCGGCGTCGCCACCTACCTCCAGATCGTCCAGCAGACCAAACAGGCCCTGCGGCTGGGCCAGTTGGAGCCCGGGGACAAGCTGCCGACCGCGCGGGAGGTCGTCGAGGCCACCGCGATCAACCCCAACACCGTGCTCAAGGCGTACCGCGAGCTGGAGCGCGAGGGACTCGTCGAGGCGCGGCGGGGACTCGGCACGTTCGTACGGCGGGGCCTCGGCGCCGTCGCCCCCGCCGACTCGCCCCTGCGGGCCGAACTCGCCGCCTGGGCCGCACGCGCCCGCACCGCCGGGCTGGACCGGGAGGACGTGGCCGCGCTGTTCACGGCCGTCCTGGAAGAGCAGTTCACCCCCGTCACCCCAGAGAGGGAGCACTCATGACCGACACCGCCATAGCGGCGGACGCGCTCGGGAAACGGTTCGGCCGCGCCGGGCGCCGGGCGCTGGACGGCTGCACGTTCGCGCTGCCCGCCGGGCGGATCTGCGCGCTCGTGGGACCCAACGGCGCGGGCAAGTCGACGCTGCTCGCCATCGCCGCCGGGGTGCTCGCCCCGACCACGGGCACGCTCGCCGTGCTGGGCACCGACCCCGGCCGGGCGCGGACGCGCGTCGGGTTCGTCGCCCAGGACAAGCCGCTGTACCCGCAGTTGACCATCGCGCAGACCTTGCGCACCGGCGCCGACCTCAACCCCGGCCGCTGGGACGCCCGTACGGCCGAGGAGGTGGTGGCCGGGGGCGACCTCGACCCCTCCGCCCGGGTCCGTTCGCTCTCCGGCGGCCAGCGCACCCGCGTCGCGCTCGCCCTCGCGCTCGCCAAGCGGCCCGAACTCCTGCTCCTGGACGAGCCGATGGCCGACCTCGACCCGCTCGCCCGGCACGAGCTGATGGGCACGCTGATGGGGCAGGCGGCGCAGTACGGCACGACGATCGTGATGTCCTCGCACGTGGTGGCCGAACTGGAGGGCTCCTGCGACTACTTGCTCCTCGCGGGGGCGGGCCGGATCCGGCTGTCGGGCGACATCGACGAGTTGCTCGAAGCGCACGTCCGGGTCAGCACAACCACCGTCGGCGGGGCGGGTGTTGAGGCCCTGGCCCCGCACACCGTGGTCGAGTCCCGCGCCACCGGGCGCCAACTCACCGCGCTGATACGGCCGTCGGGCCCGGTACCCGAGGAGTGGCACCCGGCCGCGCCGTCCCTGGAGGAACTCGTCCTCGCGCACCTGCGCAACCCGGACGCACCCGCGCTGTCCGACATGCCTTCGGGACCCAACTCCCGCACGGAGAAGACGGAGAAGGCGGAAAAGACGGAGACCGCAGAGAACGCGGAGAAGGAGACAACCGTATGACCACCCTGTCCGCCCCCGCCGCCGTACCCGGCACCACCGCACGCCCCTCCCCCGTACCGGGCCTGCTCCGAACGCTGCTGCGGCTGCACCGCCCGGCGCTGTACGGGTGGGCCGCGTTCGTGGTCGCCCTGTCGGGCGTGCTGCTGTGGCTGCGCGGGCCGCTCACGACCGCATCGGCGGCGGGCTGGAAGCAGTACGACGCCTGCGGCTGGACGCCCCGGTGCACGTACGACCAGGACGCGATCCTGCTCTACAAGAACGTGTACACGTACGGCACTTGGGCCGTGCTGGCGGTGCCGCTGGTCGCCGCCGCGTGGGCCGGGGCGGCGCTGATCGGCCGCGAGATGGAGCTGGGCACCGCCCAACTGGCGTGGACGCAGGGCGTGTCGCCGGGCCGCTGGCTGGCCGCGAAGCTGGTGCTGCCGGCCGTCGCGATCGGCGTCGGCACGGGTCTGCTGGTGACGCTGCACCATCTGGCGTGGAGCGCGGGCCGTTCGCGGATCGACACCGCCAAGTCGTGGGACGAGACGTGGACGTTCCAGGCGGGCGGCCCCATCACGGTGGCACTGGCCCTGTGCGGCCTGGCGGTTGGGGTCCTGGTCGGGCTGCTCTGGCGCCGCTCGCTGGCCGCGCTGGGCGCCGCAGCCGTCGGCACGGTCGCCGTCTGGTACGGCATCAGCCGGGCCCTGCCGCACCTGTGGCCGACGGTCACCCGCGTCGTCCCGCTCGGCGGGGACGGCCCGGCGTACGACGGCATGGTCGTCGAGACGGGCGTGGTGACCGCGTCCGGCGCCCACCGCCCGATCCCCGACTGCATCTCGCCGAACGGCAGCGTGTGCGACAAGGCGTACGAGGCGATCAACGCGACCGGGTACTACACGGAGTACCACCCGAAGAGCCAGTACTGGGGGCTGCAACTGGCGTCCGCGGGTGTGCTGTTGGCGCTGACGGCGGTGCTGGTGGCGGTGGGTTTCTGGATGCTGCGGCGGCGCACAGGGGCAACCGCGGCACAGTAGTGGATATCTGACGGACCGTCAGCAAGCAGCGCCGTCCACTGCCTCGTCCTCGTACGGGGTGGGGGCGGTCGCCGCGGTGGCGGTGGCGTAGCCGACGAAGCCGAGGATGGCGAACGTCCAGGCCACGGTGACCGGTTCGAGGCCGAAGCCGAGGCCGCCGCGGGAGTGGGCGTCGGCCATCCAGTCGGCGAGGGAGGCGCCGAGGGGGCGGGTGAGGACGTAGGCGGTCCAGAAGGCGGCCACCGCACCGAGGCCCGCGAACCGGTGGGCGAACGCGGGCACGCAGATCGCGACCGCGAACAGGACGGCCGAGCCGAAGTAGCCGAGTCCGGCGGAGGCGGTGAGGTCGCCGGCGGCGGTGCCGAGCGCGAAGGTGGCGAGCACGGCGGCCCAGTAGAACGCCTCCCGGCGGCGGGAGTTGATGGCGTGCACGGAGAGGGTGCGCTCGCTCCGGTACCAGAGGACGAAGACGGCGACGAGCACGAGGAGGAAGGCGGGCGCCGAGACGGCGTAGGGGACGCCGAGGCCGACGTGCAGCGTGTCGGCGGCCATCGTGCCGAAGACGCTGACCATGACGACCGCGGTCCAGTACGACCATGCCGCGTACCGGCGCAGGGCGAACTGCACGGCCAGTGCCACGACGAAGGCGAGCCCGCCGAGCGCGACGGCGGGCACCGGCCCGAACAGCCGGGCCAGCAGGTCGGACGCCGTCTCCCCCATGCCCGTGGTCAGCACCTTGATGATCCAGAAGTTGACGGTGGCTTCCGGAACCTTGTTCCCCATCCGGCGGGCATGGTTCGCCACTCGGCTCCCGACGACGACGGCGGGGTGCTGAGGAGCAAGCAGGGGGTGGCGCTCTGTGGTCATGAGCCGCACGATGACACGCCGAACCACCGTTGCCACAGAGCACTTTGCCATTGTTTTGGGGCTTCTGGTACGGGCGTTGCCCCAGTCCGGCAACAAGCGGGAAACGAGGCGCCCCCGACAGCGGATCCGGCCCTTCAGCGGGCCAGTTCGGCGGGGCTGAGGTCGAGGCGGACGGGGGCGGCGACACTCCAGCGATCACGGTGCACGCCGGTCGCCACGTAGGCCCCCGTCGTGTCGTCCAACTCGTAGGTGTGCACCACCGGGAGGCCCTGCTCGTCCTCGATGCGCCACAGGTGCCGGATGCCCGCGTCGGCGTACAGCCCCGGCTTGTAGCGACGGTCGCGGTCCTCGGACTCCGCCGAGACCACCTCGACCACCAGGGCGACCTCCGAGGGCAGGAACCGCGTACGCTCCGGCTCGTAGGGCACGGAGGCGACGATCACGTCGGGCTCGGGACGGCTGCGCCGGTTCAGCTTCACCGTCGTCTGCGCCTCGACCGTCCATCCGGGCGGCGCGACGGTCTCCAGGGCGGTGGTGAGACGGCGGATCACCCGGTCGTGCCAGCTGCGCTGCGGGGACATATTGAAGATCAGCGCTCCGTCGAGCAACTCGATGTGACGTGGGGCGTCTGCCGGGAGCAGGTCGAGGTCGTCCGCTTCCCAGCCGCTGTCGCGCGGCGGGTACATCCACTGCGGCAGAGCAGTGCTCATGGTGGCGCTCCTTCCGGCGGCCGTGTGCGGCTTCGATGTCTCCAGCCTAGGTGCTCCGCCGGGTCCGTGGTTCGTCTGTCGTAAACCGGTGCTGCCCCCTACGGGTTCCTGGTCAGCGCGTCCAGCAGGAGGCTCACCAGTCGCCCGGACTGCTCCGTCGTCCCGTACTGGGCCGCGTGTGCCACCCCCGCCATGAGGAGCAGGACGTCGTCCGGGGTCACGTCCGGGCGCAGGGTGCCGTCGTGGGTGCCTGCCGTCAGGAGGGTGGCGACGGCGGCGCCGAGGAGGGCGTGGCTGTCGGCGTAGGGGTCGGAGCCGGAGGCGATGACCGCGTCCAGCGCCGCGGACATGCCCCGCTTGGCCGTGACGTAGGTGAAGAAGTCCGCCATCCACAGCCGGGTCGCCTCGGCGGCCGGGTGCCGGGTCAAGAGGTCGGTCACCTTGTCGCAGACCAAGGCCAGTTGGCGGCGGTACGCGGCGTCCACCAGCGCCTCTCGCGTCGGGAAGTGGCGGTAGAGCGTGCCTACGCCGACGCCCGCCTCCTTCGCGATCGCGGCCGGCGCGGTGTCCAGCCCCCGCTCGGCGAAGACCCGCGCGGCCACCTCCAGCAGCCGCTCCCGGTTCTGCCGTGCGTCGCTTCTGGTACGGCGGGGGGTGGGGGGAGCGGGCATGCGGGTTCCTCCGGTCGCTTCGGCGCCCGCCTCGGTGTTCTTTCGGCGCCTGCCTCCATTGCTTTCCGGAACCCGTTCCGCTTAGCCTCTCGTAAGCGGAACGCATTCCGTTAACACCCTACTCCAGGAGCCCCCATGCCCGCCCCCGCCGACAAACCCGTACGCCACTGGTTCGTCACCGGCGCCTCCGGCGGCATCGGCCGCCATCTCGTCGAGCACGCGCTCCGGAGCGGGGACCGCGTCACCGCCACGGTCCGGCGGCCCGACGCCCTCGACGAGCTGCGCGCGGCGTACGGCGACGACCGGCTGACCGTCGAGATCCTCGACCTCGCCCGGCACGCGGACGTCGAACGGGTGATCGACGCCACCTTGCGGAACCGGCCCGTGGACATCGTCGTCAACAACGCCGGGTACGCCGTCGTCGGGGCCGCGGAGGAGATGACCGTCGAGCAGATTCGCGATCAGGTCGAAGTGCTGCTGCTGGCTCCGATGCTGATCACCCGGGCCTTTCTGAAGCCGATGCGCGAGCAGGGCGGCGGGCGGATCATTCAGATCTCCAGCATGGGCGGGCAGATCGGCATGCCCACGCACAGCTCGTACCACGCGGGGAAGTGGGGGCTGGAGGGCTTCACCGAGAGCGTCAGCCAGGAGGTCGCCGACTTCGGCATCCGGCTCACCCTCGTCGAGCCCGGCGGCACCCGTACCGGCTTCGCCTCCGCCATGCGCTTCACCGCCGAGACGGCCGCCTATCGCGACAACTCCGTTGGTTCGATACGGCGTTACCTACAGAACGTCGAGGAGGAGGGCATGACCGGCGATCCGGCCAGGATCGCCGCCGTCGTCTACGACACCACCCGGCACCCGGACCCGCCCCTGCGGCTCGCCCTCGGCTCCGACACCTACGACGCCGTCCGCGCCGCGCTCACCGAACGGCTCGCCACTCTCGAATCCCAGCGGGAGATCGCGGCCTCCGTCGCCTTCGACCACCACCATGACCACGGTCACGGCCATGGTCATGGCCATTGAGGGCCGCCCCGAAATCCCCCAAGATCACCCCCGCCAAACCTTCACCCCGCCCGCACCAAACCCGACTTCGCTTGCTTAAGTCAATCAATCGGATTACATTTCTCTACGTCGCGCAGTCTCGACCACCCTCTGCCCTCGACGCCGCGGGCGCCCCAGACACCCTCGTTGTCCGGGCACCCCACCCCTTCACGCCCCGAGCCCTACGCACCACGCCCCACCCCCACGGAGGCCCCGACCATGTCCCACGCGCACCCCAAGTCCATCAGCACCGAAGGGGCCTCACCCCCAGCGCGGTCGGCCAACGTGATCGTCGCCGTCCTCGCCTTCGGCGGGATCGTCGTCGCGCTGATGCAGACCCTGGTCATCCCCATCGTGCCAGAGCTGCCCAAGCTGCTGAACGCCGAGGCGTCCGACACCGCCTGGGCCGTCACCGCCACGCTGCTCGCCGGTGCCGTCGCCACCCCGATCATGGGCCGCCTCGGCGACATGTTCGGCAAGCGCCGGATGCTCCTGGTCAGCCTGCTCGTCCTGGTCGCCGGCTCGGTCATCGCCGCACTCAGCGACTCCGTGCTGCCGCTGATCGTCGGCCGCGCCCTCCAGGGGCTCGCCGCCGGTGTGATCCCGCTCGGCATCAGCATCATGCGCGACGAGCTGCCCGCCGAACGGCTCGGCTCCGCCATGGCCCTGATGAGCGCCTCCCTCGGCGTCGGCGGCGCCCTCGGGCTGCCCGCCGCCGCCATCATCGCGGACAACTTCGACTGGCACCTGCTGTTCTGGACCTCCGGCGGCATGGGCCTCATAGCCCTCCTGCTCGTCTTCTTCCTCGTGCCCGAGTCGAAGGTGCGCACCGGCGGCAACTTCGACTTCCCCGGCGCCGTCGGCCTCGCGATCGGTCTGGTCTCCCTGCTGCTGCCCATCTCCAAGGGCGCCGACTGGGGCTGGGGCAGCGGCACCACCCTCGGCCTGTTCGCGGTCTCCGCGGTCTCCCTGCTCGTGTGGGGCTGGTGGGAGCTGCGTGCCAGCAGCCCGCTGGTCGACCTGCGCACCACCGCCCGCCGCCAGGTCCTGGTCACGAACATCTCGTCGGTCGCGCTCGGCATCGGCCTGTTCTCGATGTCCCTGTGCATCCCGCAGCTGCTCCAGCTGCCCGTCGCCACCGGCTACGGCCTCGGCAAGTCGCTGCTCGTCGCCGGTCTGGTCATGACCCCCTCCGGCCTGGTCATGATGGCCTCGGCCCCGGTCTCCGCCCGGCTCAGCAAGGCGAAGGGCCCCAAGACGACGCTGATCGTCGGCGCCCTGATCGTCGCCGCCGGCTACGGCATCAACCTCCTGCTGATGTCCGAGCTGTGGGAGTTCATCCTGGTCACCAGCATCATCGGTGCCGGTATCGGCTTCACCTACGGCGCCATGCCCGCCCTGATCATGGGCGCCGTGCCGCAGTCCCAGTCGGGCGCCGCGAACAGCCTCAACACCCTGTTCCGGTCCATCGGCACCTCGACCGCCAGCGCCGTCGCGGGCGTCGTCCTCGCCCAGATGACCACCACGCTGGGTACGGCCACGCTCCCCTCGGAGAACGCCTTCAAGACCGTCCTCGCCATCGGCGGCGGCGCGGCCCTGCTGGCGGCGGGCATCGCCACCTTCATCCCGCGCCACAAGCCGGCCGGCAGCGCCGCCGCCGCGGCCGCCACGGCGGAGCCCGTCCCGGCGGCGGACACGGCTCCGGCCGCGGTCCCGGCGTCGGCCCCGGCCGCGCTTCCGACAGCGGCAACGGCCGCTGCCGATACGACGGTTGAGGCACCCGAGGCTCTCGACGGCATCCGCGTCCACGGTCACGTCCGCGGCGCCGAGAGCGCCCCCGTCGTGGGCGCCGCCGTCACGCTGATCTCGCTCGGCGGGCGCCAGCTCGGCCGCGCGACGACCGCCGCCGACGGCGCGTACGCGGTCTCCGCGCCCAGCGAGGGCACGTACGTGCTGATCGCCTCGGCCGACGGCTGCCAGCCGCAGGCCACGACCGTCGTCGTCGCGGACGCCCCGGTCTCCTACGACGTGCTCCTCACCGGTACGAGCGGGCTGGTCGGCGTGGTGCGGTCGGCGGACAGCGGGGCGCCGGTCGGCTCGGCCGTCGTCATCCTCACCGACGTGCGCGGCGAGGTGCTGGCCACCGGACAGACCGACGTGCTCGGCGAGTTCACGGTCACCGACCTCGCGCCCGGCCAGGTGACCCTCGCGGTCAACTCGCCCAAGCACCGGCCGCTCGCCGTGACCGTGGAGATCGGCGGCGCCGGGGTCACCCGCGTCGACGTCGAACTGCGGCCCGGCGCCCACGTCCGCGGCACGGTCCGCGCACCCGGCGGTCCGCTCCCGGACGCCCTGGTCACCCTCGTGGACGCCGCCGGCAACGTCGTCGGCACCGCCACCACCGGCCACGACGGCGCGTACGCCTTCTCCGACCTGGACACCGGGGAGTACACGGTCATCGCGACCGGGTACCCGCCGCGCGCGGCGGGTGTCACCATCCACAGCGGCGGGTTGGACGAGCACGACATCGAACTGGCGCACGTGGCGGAGTAGTTGCTTTTGGGCACGGGCAACGGCTGGTGGCCGGCTCCCTGTTGGCAGGGGGGCCGACCACAGGCCGCAAGGCCAAAGGGGCGCCTGGCAACGCGACACCAGCCAAATAGGGGCGCGGGGCTGTGTCTGATGTGCGGCTCCGCCGCGTGAGCGCGACCAGCCCCCACCGACCCGCACCCGAACAACAACCGGATCCCCCCTATCTTTTACGGCACAGGCGGCGCAGCCCCCCCACGCGGAAGAGAGAACCCCATGGCACTCAGCGCACGCATCCGCACCCGCGACGGCTGGGCCGTACCCCACGCGGTGGTCACGGTGACCGACATGACCGGCACGCAACTCCTGCGCGTGGCCGCCGACTCCGAGGGCAACATCGTCGACGACACCCACCTCGCCCCCGGCCACTGCACGGCGATCATCACCGCCGTCGGCTACGCCCCCCTCGCCCGCACCGCGATCGTCACCGCGACCGGCCGCGCGGACCTCGGCAACCTCGTGCTCGCCCGGCAGGGCGGGGTCGAACTGCCGCCGCCGGGGCCGTGGACCGTCGACTCGGTCAACTCCTCCGTCGCGGCGGCAGCCCAGCACCTGGGGCTGTCCAGCGTGCGCGGCCGGTTCCTCGACTTCGACGTACGCATCGAGATCGCCGAGGACGCCGTCAAGTCCCGCGTGGAGGCGGTGATCCGGGCCGCGTCGATCGACACGGGCAACCGGATGCGCGACGACCACCTGCGCTCGACCGACTTCCTGGACGTCGACCGCTTCCCGGAGATCACCTACGTCTCCACCGGCCTGACCCCGACCGCGCCCGACCGCTGGACGGTGCACGGGGAATTGAGCCTCCACGGGGTGGTGCGCCCGGTCGACCTCGACCTCGCCTACCTGGGCACGGGCCCGGACCCGTGGGGCGGCTTCCGCGCCGCGTTCCGCGCCACCGCCGAACTCCACCGCGACGACTTCGCCATCTCCTACAACGAAGTCGTCCGCGTGGGCATCGCCGCCGTCGGGGCCAAGCTGAAGGTGGAGCTGGACATCCAGGCGGTACAGGGAGACGGACTCACGATGGGTTAGGCGAAGTGAGCCTGGCGGCAGGGGACCTGACGAATCATCAGCCGACCGTCAACTGACCTTGTCCTTGGCCTTGTAGTACGCCCCCGCGAACGGCAGGAACCAGGCCGTCCCGTTGTAGAACGGCACCGGAACCTTCGGAAAGCCCAGCCCCCGCAGGGGATTGGCCTCCGGGTGCCCGTCCATGACCTCCGCCATCGCGCGCCCCATGTACGTGGCCATCTGCACGCCGTGGCCGCAGTACCCCATCGAGTAGTAGACGCCGTCCGCCTCACCCGCGTGCGGGACGCGGTCGTAGGAGAAGCCGACGTTGCCGCCCCACACGTAGTCGACGGCGACGTCGGCCAACTGCGGGAAGATCTCCACCATTTCGCGCCGGAGCACCTCCCCGCTGCGCAGGTCGGAGGCGGGATTCGACGGCGCGAACCGGGCCCGGCCGCCGAAGGCGAGACGGTGGTCCGGGGTCAGCCGCACGTAGTGGCCGATGTTCTTCGAGTCGACCACCAGCCGGGCGCGCGGGATGAGTTCGCGGGCCCGCTCCTCCCCGAGCGGCTGCGTGACGATCACGAAACTGCCCACGCTGATCAGCCGCTTGCGGAACCACGGCATGCTGCGGTCGGTGTACGCGTCGGTCGCCGCCATCACCTGCCTGGCCCGGACCGTGCCGTGCGGCGTCTCGACGGCGAACCCCCCGCCCGCCTCGCGCCGCACCGCCGTCGCCGCGTTGCGCTCGACGATCAGCGCACCCGCCCGCTCGGCCGCGTCCGCGAGCCCGTACAGGTACTTGCCGACGTGCAGGCCCGCGCTCAACGGGTCGAGCAGCGCCCCGTGGTAGAAGTCGGAACCGAGTTCGGTACGCAGTTCGCCACGGTCGAGCAGGACCGTTTCGTGGTCGAAGTTCTCGGCGAGATCGCGCTGGGTGGCCCGCATCGCCTCGAAGTGCCCCGGCTTGTAGGCGACTCCGAGCCGCCCGCACCGGTTGAAGTCGCAGTCGATCTGCTCCTTCTGCGTCAACTCCTCGACGACGTCGACGGCTTCGCGGAACGCGCCGTACAACTCCCGCGCCCGCTCCTGCCCGTAGCGCTTGCGCGCCTCTCCTACGCCGATGGTGATGCCCTGCGTGCACATGCTGCCGTTGCGCCCGGAGGCACCGGAGCCGATCCGGTCCTTCTCGACGAGGACCACGCTCGCGCCCTTGAGTGCGGCGTGGTACGCGGTGGAGAGTCCGGTGAGGCCGCCGCCGACCACCAACACATCGGCCTGGTCGGGGAGTTCGCGAGCGGAGTGGCCCGAGTGGCCGGAGTGCAGGGAGCGGTCGGGCAGCGGCGGGGCGGTGTCGAGCCAGTAGGGGATCTGCTTCATGGGGGGGCTCCTTAGCCGAGGAGGGCGGGCAGGCCGGAGAGGTCGGGGAGTTCGTCGTACGGCTGATAGGCGGTGGAGCCCCGGCGGCCGTACCGGTTGATCCACACCCGGCGGGCCAGGCCCAGGTCACGGGTGGGGATGAGGTCGTACTCCCAGCCCTGCGCGGTGTGGATCACCTGGGCGGGGTCGATGTCCATGGCCTGGTAGGCGAAGTCGAAGGTCTGGCGGTCGGGCTTGTACGCCTTGGCCTGCTCGGCGGTGATGACGTGGTCGAAGTCGACCCCGGTGTTGGCGATGTTCCGCGCGATGAACGCGTCCTCCGTGTTGGAGATGATCGCGATCTCGTAGCCCCCTGCCTTCAACGCCCGCAGCGCGTCCGGGACTTCGGGGAAGGGACCGAAGGTCGGCACCGCCTCGACGAGCGCGTCGCCGTCGGACGTCCGGTACTCCAGGCCGTGCAGCCGCATCGCCAGCTCCAGGCTGGAGTGCAGGATTTCGCGGTACGGCCGGTAGGGCTCCAGGACGGCCTGGAAACGCATGACACGGAAGTCGTCGAGGAACTCGTCCACGTCGAGGCCGTCCAGGTCGAGCCGGTCGGCGAGCACGCGCAGGGTGGTGGGGGCGAGCTGGAAGTCGATGAGGGTGCCGTAGGCGTCAAAGGTGACGATCTTGCGCATGGGGGTTCAGCCTCATTTCGGGGGCGGGGCAGGGGAGTTGACCGGTCTTTCAGACGACGCGTTCGCCGGGGCCCACGATCGCGTCGAGTGCCGCCAGGTCGGCCGCGTCCGGGGTCCAGTCGGCGGCGCTCGCGTTGGCGGTGACCTGGGCGGGTGTCATCGCCCCGCAGAGCACCGAGCCGACGGCGGGCAGGGCGGCGAGGGCGCCGACGGCCACCTCCAGGAGGGTGAGGCCGCGAGCGGCGCCGTACGCGGTCAGCGCCTCGACGCGGTCCAACGCCGGGTCGGTGAGCCAGCCCTGACGCCACGTCAGGCGGCTGCCCGGCGGCGGGGGTTGGCCCCGGTGGTACTTGCCGGTGAGCAGGCCGTTGGCGAGCGGGTAGTACGGCAGCAGGGCGACGCCCGTGCGCAGACAGGCGGGGACAAGGTCGGCCTCGGCGCCCCGGTCGAGGAGGTGGTGGCGCGCCTGGACCGACACGAAGTCCGAAGTCAACGCGTCGGCGGGGAGGTTGGAGCAGCCGAGGTGCAGGATCTTGCCCTCGTCGACGAGTTCACGGAGGGCGGCGACGGTCTCGTCGAGCGGGGTGACGCCGTCGGGCTCGTGGTACTGGTACAGGTCGATGCGGTCGGTGCCGAGACGGCGGAGGGATGCCTCGACGGCGTGGCGGATGTAGGGGCGGGCGCCACGGGGGCCGAGGCGGGCGGCCTCGGGCGCGGACGGGCCGTCGTCGGAATACATCTCCATGCCGAACTTGCTGGCCAGCACGGCCCGTTCGCGCTTGGGGCCCTTGAGTGCCGCCCCCAGCAACCGTTCGCTGTCGCCGCGAGCACCTCCCCGGTCACCGACACCGGCCCCGTACATGTCCGCCGTGTCGAACAACGTGATCCCCGCATCCAGCGCGGCGTCGACGACGGCCTTCGTGCCGTCCTCGTCGAGGCGGGAGCCGAAGTTGTTGCCGCCGAGACCGACGACGGAGACGGTGGGGCCCCGGGCCCCCAACTGCCGGTATTTCACGCCCTATCGCACCCCCGACCCGTTCCCGAAGCCGATGCACACGTTCTTCGTCTGGGTGTAACTGGCCAGCGCCTCCAGGCCCTTCTCCCGGCCCCAGCCGCTGTGCTTGTAGCCGCCGAAGGGCAGCTCGACGCCGGTGCCGACGCCGGTGGCGTTGACGTAGACCTGGCCGGCGCGGATGCCGTTCGCCATGGTCAGGGCGCGGTCGACGTCACGGGTCCAGACGTACGAGGAGAGGCCGTACGGGGTGTCGTTGGCGAGCGCGAGGGCCTCGGCGGTGGTGTCGAAGTCGAGGACCGTGACGACCGGGCCGAAGATCTCCTCGCGGGCGGTGCGGGCGGCGTTGGTGAGGCCGGTCAGGACGGTGGGCTCGATGTAGTAGCCGTCGGCGAGGGCGGGGTCGGCCGGGCTCCCGCCGCCGGTGCGGACCGTGGCACCCTCCTGCCGGGCGAGGTCCAAGTAGCCCTGGACGCGGTCGCGTTGGCGGGCGGCGACCAGCGGGCCGACGTCCGGGTCGGACAGCCCGGGGCCGAGCCGGAGTCCGGCCGCGTGCGCGACCAGCTTCTCCAGGAACTCCTCCGCACCGCGCTGGAGCAGGATCCGGGTGCCCGCCGAACAGGTCTGCCCGGCGTTGCCGAACGCCGACCCGGCGATGGCACCGAGCGCGAGGTCGAAGTCGGCGTCCGCGAAGACGACGACGGGCGACTTGCCGCCCAACTCCACTACTGCCGGTACCACGTTGGCGGCGGCGGCCTGCGCGACCTTGATGCCGGTCGGGACGGACCCGGTGAACGTCACCTGGTCGACCCCGGGATGCCCGGCGAGTGCGGCGCCGGTCTCGCCGTCGCCGGGTACGACGTTCAGAACGCCCGGCGGCAACCCGCACTCCAAGGCGATCCGGCCGATTTCGAGCGGCGTCAGCGGGGCCTCGGGGGACGGCTTGAGAACGACCGTGCAACCGGCGGCCAGTGCGGGCGCGGAGCCCCTCGCGGTGTTCTGGAGCGGGTAGTTGAAGGGGATGATCTGGCCCGATACGCCGATGGGTTCGCGCACGGTGTAGTCGAGCAGCCCCGGGCCGAGCGGGATCGTCGTACCGCCGAGCTTGTCGGCGATGCCCGCGTAGAACTCGTAGTAGCGGGCGGCGGCTTCGACGTCGGCACGGGCCTGGGAGAGCGGTTTGCCGACGTCGAGGCTCTCGATCCGGGCGAGGCGTTCGCCCTGGTCGCGGAGGGCGGCGGCGATGCGGTACAGCAGGCGGCCACGGTCGGCGGCACGGAGTCCCGCCCACTCGGGGGCGGTGAACGCGGCGCGCGCGGCGGCCACGGCCCGGTCCACGTCATCGGGGCCCGCGAGCGCGACTTCCGTGACGGCGGCGCCCGTTGCGGGGTCGAGGACGGTGAAGGTGCGGTGGTCGGCGGCGGGGGCGAACTTGCCGTCGACGAGCAGCTCGGTCAACTCCACGGCGGGGGTGCCGGTTTCGGTGTTCCCGGTGTTCCCGGCAGTCTCGGTGTTCCCGGCAGTCTCGGTGTTCCCGGCAGTCTCGGTGTTCCCGGCAGTCTCGGCGCTCACGGCAGTCTCGGCGCTCACGGCTTCATCTCCCCCTCGATCGCGCCGAAGATGACGACCTCGTCGCCGGGGCGTACCGTCCGGATCCGCCGGACCCACAGCACGATCCCGTCCTGCGGCGCGCGCACCTCCTCCAGTACGGCGCCGTAGTGGTCGACGACCGTCCCGATCAGGTCGCCTTCCTTGCACGACTCCCCCGGCTCGGCCTGGCCGAGGAAGAAGCCGCCGGACGCGGACCGGGCGAAGGTGCCGGAGACGGCCGTGTAGGACTCGCGCAGCTCAACGGCCCCGTCGACCATGTCCAGTTGGCGCATGATGTTGCGGACCGAGCCGATGTGCAGCTCCACCGTCGACTCGCGGTAGGTGCCGCCGCCCGCCTCGATGGTGATCGCGGGCTTGCCCGCCGCCAGCGCCGGGTGGCGGATCGTGCCGCCCCACTTGCCGCCCTTCCAGATGAGCCGGTGTCCGGCGGCCAGGCCGATGGCGGTGGCCAACTCCTCGTAGCCGCCCTGGACGATGGCCAGCGGGGCGATCTCGCCGAAGGTGCCGCCGGTGTGCAGGTCGACCAACGCGTCGACGGCGGGCACGACTTGCTCGACGACGGTGGCCGCGAGGCGCAGCGAGTAGGAGCCGTCCGCGTCGCCCGGGAAGATGCGGTTGAGGTTCAGGTGGTCGAGGCCGCTGGAGCGGGCGGCGGCCTCGAACGCGGGGGTGTTGAGGCAGGGGATGCCGACCAGCGTGCCGCGCAGGGTGGCCGGGTCGGTCTCGGCGAGGATGCGGCGGACGGCTTCCTGACCGTCGTACTCGTCGCCGTGCACGCCCGCGTCCACGCACAACACCGGCCCCGGAGCAGTGCCGTTGACGACGATCACCGGGATGCCGAGTTCGACGCCGTAGCTGCTCGTGCCGACCGGGATGAGGCCCTGGGCGCGCTCGCCGGGGGCGACGGTGAGGGGGCCGATGGAGTACATGGGGGTTCCTTTCACAAAGGTCACAAGGGCTGCGCGGGCGGGTGTCACAGGCGGGCCGAGGCTTCGTCGAGCGCGGTCGCGATGATGTCGACGACCCGGTCGAGGAGTTGGCGGTCGGCGACGAGCGGCGGGGCGATCTGCACCAGCGGCGCGGCGCGGTTGTAGACGCGGGCGAGCAGGCCCGCTTCGCGCAGCCGCCGGGGAATGAGGTCGGCGACGAGTGTGGCCCGGGCGGTGTCGCTGAAGGTGCCGTCGGCGCGGTCGCCGGCGAGTTCGCAGGCGTGGAAGAAACCGGCGCCGCGAACGTCGGCGACGATCGGGAGCGCGGCGAGGGCGGCCATGCGTTCGCCCAAGTGGTCTTGCAGGGCAAGGACGTTGTCGAGGATGCCGTCGCGTTCGACGATCTCCAGGCCGCGCAGGGCGATTGCCGCGCTCAGCGGGTGTCCGGCGAAGGTGTAGCCGTGGTTGAGGACCGCGCCGGGCCGGTTGATGACCTCCGCGACCCGGTCGCCGACGAGAGTCGCGCCCATCGGGGCGTACCCGGCGGTGATGCCCTTCGCCACGGTGATCAGGTCCGGCCGGGCGCCGTAGCGTTCGCCGCCGAACCAGGCGCCGAGGCGGCCGAAGGCGGTGATCACCTCGTCGGCGACGAGCAGGAAGCCGTGGCGGTCGGCGAGGGCGCGAAGTCCCGTCCAGTACCCGGCCGGTGGGGTGATGCAGCCGCCCCGGTTCTGCACCGGCTCGGCGATGAGCATCGCGATCGTGTCGGGGCCCTCGGCGAGGATCGTGGTCTCGACGTCGGCCAGCAGGTGCGCGGTGAACAGCTCGTCGTCGGCGAACTCCCCTGACAGACCATGCCGGTTGGTGCTGGCGACGAAGCGGGTGTCGATCGCCGGGGGGCCGTAGGGCTCGGTCAGGGCGGGGTCGTCGGTGAGGGACAGGGCGCCGAGGGTCAGGCCGTGGTAGGCGCCCCGGCGGGACAGCGCCTTGGTGCGGGCGGGTTCGCCGCGCAGCACGTGGTAGCGGCGGGCGATCTTCCAGGCCGTCTCCACGGCTTCGGCGCCGCCGCCGGAGAAGAAGGTGTGGCCCATCCCGGGCGGCGCCAACTCCGCGAGTCTCTCGGCGAGTTGGATGGCGGTGGGGTGCGCGGAGGCGGACCACAGCGGGCTGAAGCACAGCTCGCGCAGCTGCCGGTCGGCGGCTTCGGCGAACTCGGCGGCGTACCCGTAGCCGAGCTGGCAGCAGTACATGCCGGACAGGCCGTCGATGTAGCGTCTGCCGTCGGCGTCGTGGACGTAGGGGCCGTCGCCGCGCCGGACCACAAAGACCTGGTCGCCGTCCGGGCCGAACGAGCCGTTCTGGGTCATGTTGAGGAGCAGGTGCCGGGAAGCGGTGCGCGACAGATCGGCGGCGGACGGCGACGGGTTCGGGCGGCGGGTGCTGGTCGTCATGCGCTCTCGATTCCCTTGTGGCTAGCGGCGGTTGTGACCGTCAGACCCACCGCGCCCTCCATCGGCAGCAGTCCGTCCGCGCGCCCCGGACCGCCGAGCCGACGCACCACGGCCACCAGCGCGAGGGCGACGACGGCGACCGCGATGATGAGCGCGCTGACGGCGGTCACGGACGGATCGACGTCGTACTGAAGGACGTTGAACATCTGCACCGGCAGGGTCACCGTGTCCACGGACGACAGGAACTGGGAGACGAAGAACTCGTCGAAGCTGGTGATGAAGGAGAAGACGGCCGCGGCGACGAGCCCGGGGGCGGCCAGCGGGAAGGTGATGCGGCGGGCGACGGTGAGGCGGCCCGCGCCCATGCTGGCCGCCGCGTCCTCCAGGCGTTCGTCGATGCCCTTGAGCGTGGACATCAGGATCATCACCGCGATCGGGGAGGCGAGCACGGTGTGGCCGAGTGCGATGGCGATCGGGGTGCCGAGCATCGCGGCGGGCTCGAAGAGCAGGAACAGGCCCAGGGCGATGACGACTTGGGGGATGACCAGGGGCGCGAGGACCAGGCCGTAGACCGCCGAGCGGAGCGGAAGTTCGCTGCGGACGAGGGCCGTTGCCGCCGTCATCCCCAACAGCAGGGAGAACACGGTCGTCAGCGTGGCGACCAGGGCGCTCGTGGTGAGCGCGGCCGGCCACTTGCTGCCCGCGGCGAAGAGTTGGCGGTACCAGCCGAAGGTCCACGAGTGCGGCGGGAAGGAGCCGAAGGCGTCCTTGCCGAAGGAGGTGACGACGATGACGACGATCGGCAGGGCGAGGAAGAGCAGGATCAGCGTCGAGAACGCGGTGAGGCAGATCCGTCCGGCGAGGGTGGGCCGGGGTCCGTTCATGCCTCGACTCCCTTGCGGCGTACGGCTTCCGTGGCCGCCCGCAGTCCGCGCAGCAGCGCCAGCCCGGCGAAGGTGAGGAGCAGCAGGATGATGCCGAGGGCCGAGGCGCCGTTCCACTGGTTCTGCTTCATGACCTGCTCGTCGATGAGCGAGGCGACCATGGTCTGCTTCTCGCCGCCCATCAGGGCCGGGGTGAGGTAGTAGCCGAGGCAGAGGATGAAGCAGAGGATGCCCGCGTTGACCAACCCGTGGGCGACCAGCGGGAGATAGACCCGGCGGAAGGTCACCAGCCGTCCGGCACCCATGCCCGCCGCAGCCGCGAGCAGCCTGCGGTCCACTCCGCGCATCACGGCGTAGAGCAGGAGCACGGTGTACGGGAGCATCACGGAGGTGGTGCCGATGACGACGCCGATTTCGTTGTAGAGCAACTCGTAGGGCGCGCCTGGGAGGTGAAGGTCCGTCAGGACGTTGTTCACCAGGCCGTGTTCGCCGAGCAGGATGATCCAGCCGTAGGTGCGCACGAGCGCGCTGATGAAGTGCGGCACGATCACCACCAGCATCACCAGGCCCGCCCACAGGGGCCGCAGCCGCGTGATGGTGGCCGCGAGTGCGAACCCGATGACCAGGCTGAGCAACGAGGTCTCGGCGGAGATCCGCAAGGTCGTCAGCAGGATCTCCAGGTTGGCGCCCCGGAACGCGTCGGCGTACCAGTGCAGCGTCCAGCCGCCGTCCTCGCCCTTGAGGGAGAGCAGGAGGGTGCTGAAGATCGGGTACACGAAGAGGACGAGGAGATAGACGACGACGGGGGCGGCGTTGAGGAGCCCGTAGCGGCTGCGGCGGCCGGTGAGTGCTCTGCGCAGCCGGCCGGTGGTGGTCGTCGGGGCGATGACGGCGGCGGTGGTCATGGGCGTCAACTCCCCTAGTCCGTCTCGGCGTTGTCGGCGTTGTCGGCGTTGTCGGCGTTGTCGGCGTTGTCGGCGTTGTCGGCGTTGTCGGCGTTGTCGGCCGGGAACACGCTGACGTCCACGGCCTCCGCCGCGAGCCCGACCCGCTCCCCCCCCCCCCCCGCCCGCCCGGCTGGAACCTCGGCACGAACGAGGTCCCCGCCGCTCTCCGGCCGCACGGTGAGCCGCACCAACGTCCCCACGTACGTGGCCGTTTCGACCACCCCGGTGCAGAACCCGTCCCCGGGCGGACAGAGTTGGATCCGCCCCGGCTGCACGGCGGCCCGTACCCGCGCGCCCCGCGCCTGCGCCCGGCCGCGTGCCCGCAGCACTCCCCCGCCCGCGAGCCGCAGCACGCTGGTGTCGCCGTCGCCATGCTCCTCGACCTGTCCGGCAAGGAAGTTGGCGGCGCCGAGGAAGTCCGCGACGTACGGGGTGCGGGGGCGCTCGAAGAGTTCGCGCGGGGTGTCGAACTGCTCGGTCCGGCCGCCGCGCATGACCGCGATCCGGTCGGAGAGGACCAGCGCCTCCTCCTGATCGTGCGTCACATAGATGACGGTCAGGCCGAGTTCGCGCTGGATGCGTTTGATCTCGGTCTGGAGCTGGTCGCGGAGTTTCTTGTCGAGGGCGCCGAGCGGTTCGTCCATGAGGATGACCGGCGGGCGGTAGACCAACGCCCGGCACAGCGCGACGCGTTGCTGCTGGCCGCCGGAGAGTTCGCGCGGGCGGCGGCGGGCGAGGCCGTCGAGCCCCGCCATCTCCAGGGTTTCACCGACCCGCCGCCGCACCTCGGCCTTCGACACACCCCGCAGCTGGAGCGGGAAGGCGACGTTCTCGCCGACGGTCATGTGCGGGAAGAGCAGGTACTGCTGGAAGACGAAGCCGAGCCCGCGCTTCTGCGGGGCCAGCCGGGTGACGTCACGGTCGCCGACCCGGATGGTGCCGGAGTCGGGCTCGGTGAACCCGGCGATCATCATCAGGGTGGTGGTCTTGCCGGACCCGGAGGAGCCGAGGAAGGTGACGAACTCGCCCGCCGCGATCTCCATCGAGACCTCGTCGACGGCGGTGAAGTCGCCGTACGTCTTGCGAAGTCCCGTGACCGACAAGGGTTTTCCACTGCCTATGGACAACTTCGGCGCCGAACCCACCTGTGCTGCCTGCCGGATGTCGAGTTCAGGCATGCGTCCACTCCTGCCAGCGCTTGGTGACGGCTTCCTGGTTCGCGGTCCACCACTCGACGTCCAGGTCGAAGCCGGAGTCGAGGTGCGCGGGCGAACTCGCCAGGTTCGCGGCCGTCTTGGCGGAGAGCCTGTCGTAGGCGGCGGGCACGACCGGGCCCATCGGGTAGACCTCGGCGAAGTGCGCCTGCACCTCGGGGCGCAGCGAGAAGTCGATGAGCTTGTACGCGGCGTCGAGATTGGCGGCGCCCTTGGGGATGCCCCAGCCGTTGCTCTGCCGCCGGGCGCCGTTCCACTGGTAGGCCAGCGGCGAACCCTGCTTGATCAGCGCGTCGAGCCGGCCGTGCCAGACGCTGGAGGCGACGACCTCCTTGCGGCCCAGCAGCACGCCCGGCAGGGCGCCGGTGTCCCAGTACTTCTTCACCGAACCCTTGATCGCGTCAAGGGACGTGAAGGCCCGGTCGACGTCCAGCGGGTACAGCTTGTCGAGGGCGACGCCGTCCGCGAGCAGCGCGAACTCCAGCTCCGGCAGGTCCGCGTCCACCGACTGGAGCGAACGGCTGCCGGGAAACGCCTTGGTGTCCCAGAAGTCCGCCCAGGAGGCGGGCGCCTTTCCGCCGAAGGCGTCGGTGCGGTAAGCCATCACGCTGGCCCAGTAGTTCTTGCCGATCGCGTGCGAAGTGGTCAGCGTGGAAGCGATCTTGGCGTTCTTGGCGTTCGTCAGCCGGTCGTAGTCCAGCGCGACGGTCGCCTTCTGCTGCTTGAAGAGCACGAAGTCGGCCATGGAGTCGTCGATGACGTCGAACTGGGGCCGCCCCTGCTTGATCTGGGCGAGCATCTGGGCGTACTCGATGTTCACCACCTCGACCTGGATGCCGGTCGCCTTGGTGAACGGGTCATAGATCGCCTGCTGGTTGGCGTCCCCGTAGGTGCCGCCGCTGTTGCGCACGACGACCTTCTTGGAACTGCCGCTGCCGCTGCCGCCGCTGCCGCTGGCGGCGCGGCTGGTTCCGGAGCCGCACGCGGTGAGCGAGGTGGCCGCGAGGCCAGCCGCGACGCCGGCGGCTCCGCGCAGGAACAGTCTGCGGTCTATACGGATGTCTCTCACCGTGTGCCTCCTGTTGTTGTGCGGATTGGTTTGTGGCGGGTGTTCGGGTGCGGGCCGGTGGGGGCTGGTCGCGCCCACGCGGCGGTAGCCGCATGTTCGATACAGCCCCGCGCCCCTGAAAAGCAGGGGCTGCGCCCCGTGCTTTTCATAAGGCCCGGAGGCAGCGGGCCGATAAAGGCGGGGCGCAGCCCCTGCCTTTAGGGGCGCGGGGAACTGCGCGAACGGCCCCCACCGGCCCGCAGCCGAACTCAGTCCAAATCCCTCGGTACTGCGATCGCGGCCAGTTCCGCCCCCGCCGCCACCGTCAAACCGTGCATGCCGTAGAAGACGCGGCCACTCACAGGCGCCTCGACCTTGTGTTCGCGACCGTCGGCGGGATCGACGATGCGCCCGATGATCTGCCCCTCGGTGAGATCGTCCCCGGCGGCGAACTCCGGGTACCACAGGCCGGTTTCGTCGGCGGCGACGGCTCCGGCCCACACCCATTGCCGTACGACGGGCGCGGGCACGGTCGCGGACGCATCCGCGGGGAGCACGCCGAGCGAGCGCAGCGCACCGCGCAACCCCTCCACCAACCGCCGGGCGGCATCCGCGTCCCGTGAGCCCAGCTGCCCGCTCTCCACCAGGACCGACGGAATGCCGCAACGGGCCGCCGCCGCATGGCTGTTGCCGCCCTCGGCGCTCAGTCCGAGGACAAGGTCCGGGATACCGAGCGACACGGCGATGCCCGCGGCCGTCGTGTCGACGGCGAGGTCACCGGTCAGGCGCAGGCCCACGAAGTCGGTGAGGGTCTCGTCGATGCCGCCCGAGTGCAGGTCGAGATAGGCGTCGGCGCCGTCGAGGAGGTGGGTGAAGAGCCAGGCGGCGAGGCGTTCGGTGGGGGTGCCGTCGCCGTCGCCGGGGAAGACGCGGTTGATGTTGACGCCGTCGAGCGGGGAGACGCCGAGGCGGCCCCGGTAGACGGCGGGCGGGTTGGCGACCGGGCAGACGACGACCTGGCCGCACACCGACTCCGGTTCCAGCGCGGCGGCCAGCCGGGCGGCGGCGTCGATGCCGGTGAACTCGCCGCCGTGCACGCCCGCGGTGATCACCACCCGGGGTCCGGGGCGGGCTCCGGCGACCAGGGTGAGGGGGATGTCCATGGTCGGCGGGGTGTCGAAGTACCCTTCACCGGCGCCGAGTTGGGCCTGTACGGTGCCGCGGGTCTTGGTGCCGGGCGCCGCGCGCAGACCGGCCACGGTCAGGGGCAGGACAGTTGGGGGCACAGCGGTGGGAGGCCGCGGCGAAGTCATCGTCATCTTGCTTTCCTCTGTGGTGAGTTGTGCTCACGCCGCCTCGCGACCGACCGTGGAGAGGAAGTCGAGCGGCTGCGGCGAGACCCCGTCGAGGGCGAGGTCGGCGGCGATGTCCCCCATCGCGGGGCTGAGTTTGAAGCCGTGCCCGGAGAAACCGGCCAGCAGCACCACGTGCTCGTTCCCGGCGCCGGGCAGGGGTCCGACGAGCGGGCGGCTGCTCTCGGTGTAGCCCTCCATGAAGACGGAGAGCCGGATCGGGTCGGGGTCCAGGTCGGGCATGAAGCGCGCCAACAGCTCGGTGAAGACGTCGAGTTCGGCGGGCTGGACAGTCAGGTCGAGGTGGTTGGGGTCGGCGACCGGGCGGTGCAGCGCACGCGAGAGGCCGAGCTTGACGGAGATGCCGTCCGGGGAGGGCAGGCCGTAGCAGTGGGTGGGCGCCGTCCGGATGAACGCGGGGCGTTCGGCCTCGGACCAGGCGCCGTCGGCGGGCACGTACCAGGCGTTGACGAGCCGCCGGATGTCCACGTGCCAGGGCAGGTCGGGCAGGAGGTCGCCGACCCACGGCCCGACGGTGACGACGGCGGCGTCGAAGTGTTCGCGCCCCGAGTCGGTGTGGACGTCGACGCCGCCCGCGCGGGGGACGATCTCGCGGACCGGGGTGTAGCGGTGGATGCGGGCGCCCAGCCGTTCGGCGCGCCGGGCCGCGGTCTGGACGGTCAACTCGGGCCGGATGAAGCCCGCGTGGCGGTCCAGTACGGCCGCGTCGCCGTCCTCGACGCGGAACTGGGGGAAGCGTTTGGCGAGCGCCTCGGTGTCCAGCACCTCGTGGTCGAGGCCGTGTTCGGCGATGGACTGGAGAACCGTGGCCATCTGCTGGTGTTCGACGGGGCCCATCAGCAAACACCCGGTCAGGCGCCGCAGTTCGCGTCCGGTCTCGCCCTGGAGCCGCCGCCACAGCGTGTCCGCGTGCTGGAGCAGCGGCACATAGCGGGAGTCCTCGAAGTGGGCGCTGCGGAAGATCCGGGTCTCGCCGCCGGCGGCGCCGCGGTCGTGGCCGGGAGCGAACCGGTCGTAGCCGACGACCTCGGCACCGCGGGCCGCGAGCCGCCAGGCGGCCTGGCTGCCCATGGTTCCGACGCCGACGACGGCGACGCGCTTCCTGGCTGACACGTGGGAGTTCCTTTCGTCGTGAAAGTCGTCCTGGACGTCACGGGCACACAACCTCCGCAGCAACAGCGGGGGTTGGCGATCCGTTCGCCCAACCACCTCTCGTTCTGCGGGACTTGCGAAGCCGTGCCACATTGTGGAACGCTGTGCTGGAATCCGGCACGAGCATGGCAGCGGCCTCGAAGAGGCGTCAAGGGATGAACTCCTTGGATTCGGAGAGTTAACGGGGGAAATCTGATGGAAATGAAGAGCGTCACCCGCTCGTTGCGCATCCTGGAGGCGGTCGCGCAGCACCAGCCGGTGACGGTCGGGGAGTTGACGAAGCTCTTCGGGCTGCCGAAGTCGACGGTGCAGCGCACGCTGGTCACCCTGGCCGAGGCGGGCTGGCTGCGCGCCAACCGCAAGGACACCACCCGCTGGGAGGTCGGTGTCCGCGTACTGGCCGTGCGCCCGGCCGCGTTGCAGGGGTCGAGCCTGTTCGCGGCGGCCCGCGAGCCGATGGTCCGGCTGCGCGACGAACTGAACGAGACGATCCACCTGTCGGTGCCGGACGCGTTGCAGTGCATGGTGGTCGTCGACCGCGTCGACTGCGCCCACGCGGTGCGCACGTTCCACACGATCGGCGACACCTCACCGCTGCACGCGACGGCGACCGGCCGCACCGTACTGGCACATCTGCCGCGTACGGACGTGGAGGCGCTGATCGAGCGCGGCCTGGAGCGCTACAGCGACACCACGCCGACCGAACCGGCCGCGCTGCACGCGGAGTTGGACCGCATCCGGGCGGACGGCTACGCGGTCAACCGCAACCAGTACCGCCCCGGCGTGTGCGCGATAGCCGCCCCGATACGCGACGAGGACGGCACCCCCCTGGCCTCCCTCGCCGTCTCCATGCCGGACTCCCGCTACGACCCGGCCCGTCTCCCGGAGTTGGGCCGCCTGATCACGGACGCGGCAAGCGAGATCGGGGCACGGCGGCTCGGCGCCTGACCGAGAAGCACACCGCGGAACACGCCAGAACCACGGCACCCGAGCGTGGTGCCCTGTCCACCGGGGCACCCCCCACCGGGCACAGGGGCAGACCTGCGCCCCACCCAAGTTGTGCCCCCAAGTCGTACAACCCCCTACAACTCCCCAGCTCAGAGCCGAAGTCGAGACACAAGCACGGCTGCCCCGCGCCCCGGGCGGGCAGAACTCCCGTGCAACCACGGCCCCGGACCGGCAGTCACACACGGCGGTTGGACCAATAACCGCGTCAACTGCCTTCTGGAGGCCCCACCGTGTCCGCACTCCTCACCCGCCGCGGTCTGCGCCGCGCCGCCGCCGCGGCGGCCCTGTCCCTCGGCATCGGCCTGGCCCTGCCGATCGCGACGGCCGGTTCGGCGTCCGCCGCGTCGTCGGCGACCGCGGGCAACAACCCGTACAACACCCAATTCACGTACACGGCCGCCGCGGGCCAGGCCAACAACGCGGTCGTCACCGAGTCGGTCGACAGTGGCAGCACGTCGCTGACCTTCGTCGTCGACGACGTCGTCCCGATCACCGCGGGCGCCGGCTGCACCTACCCCGACAGCGCGGACACCACCAAGGTCTCCTGCACGGTCGACACCGTCCCGGACGCCCAAGACCCGTACGACATCGCGGACTTCAACCTCGGCGACGGCAACGACAAGGTCACCTTCAAGGACACCAGCGACGAGAGGTACTTCTACCCCGCCATCCACCTGGGCGCCGGGAACGACACGTACAACGGGTCCGGTGACAACGGCGCCAACGTCTACGGCGACGCGGGCAACGACACCATCGCGGGCTCCGCCGCCACCCTCTCCGGCGGCGACGGCAACGACACGATCACCGCCACGGGCGGCGACTACACCTGGGTCTCGGGCGGCGCAGGCAACGACGTGATCACCGCGGGCCCGGGCTTCCAGTACCTGTACGGCGACGCGGGCAACGACACGATCTACGGCGCCCAGGGCAACGACTGGATCTACGGCGGCACGGGCAACGACGTCCTGTACGGCAACAGCGGGAACGACACCGTCTACGGCAACAGCGGCAACGACAAGCTGTACGGCGGCCCCGGCACGGACACCCTCTCCGGCGGCCCGGGCACCAACGTCGTCTCGGGCTGACGCCTGCCAACCAGGCGCCGCGACCGACCCATTCACCCCGCGGCCGAACTTCCGTGCGATGTGCGGGCAACCATACGCATACCTGGCAAGTCACCTCTGTATCGCATCCCATGAACCGCTTCACGGAGGTCCCGCCATGCCCGCACACCCCACCGGCCGCAGAGCCGCTCTCCTCATGTCCGCGCTGACACTGACCCTCGGCACGGTCCTGGCCGCGCCCATCGCCCTGGCCGGTACGGCTGTTGCCGCCACGCCGGAGGCGACCGCCGCGCTCGGCAACGGCGGCTCGCAGCTCTTCTACACGGCCGCCGCGGGCCAGGCCAACAAGGTGACGGTCACCGTGTCGCCCGGCGGCGACACGGACCTGAGCTACGTGATCGACGACGTCGTCCCGATCGCCGCGGGCGACGGCTGCACCCACCCGGACAGCGCGGACGCCACCAAAGTCGCCTGCACGGTCCCGGAGTTGGACAGCCAGGACCCGTACGCCGTCTTCGAGGCGGACCTCGGCGACGGCAACGACGGCATCACGCTCGTCGACAGTTCCGACCAGGTCTACTACTACAACGAGGTCAACCTGGGCACCGGCAACGACAGTTACGTCAACACCGGCCGCCTGGACGGCAGTCTGGTCCGGGGCCAGGCGGGCGCCGACACCATCACGGCGGGCGAGGCCGCCATCGTCCTCGCGGGCGACGACAACGACTCGGTCACCGCGAACGGCAACTACGTGATCGTGGACGGCGGCAAGGGCAACGACGTGATCCACGGCGGCGACAAGGGCCAGAGCCTGTCCGGCGGCGACGGCAACGACACCCTCTACGGCGGGAAGGGGAACGACTCGCTGTACGGCGGCAAGGGCAACGACGTCCTGTGGGGCAACAGCGGGAACGACGTGCTGTGGGGCAACAGCGGCAACGACAAGCTGTACGGCGGCCCCGGCACGGACAGGCTCTCCGGCGGCCCGGGCACGGACGTCACCCAGGGCTGACCGGCCTCCGGGCCGATCGGCCCACCCTCAGCAACACCCCTGCGCCCGGCCGAGGTTGACCCCGGCCGGGCGCAGTGTCGCGTCATGTGTCGAGCACCCGGTGCAGGAACTGCCGGGTCCGCTCCTGCTCGGGGCTGCCGAACACCCGCTCCGGTGGCCCCTGTTCGAGGACGACACCGCCGTCCATGAACACGACCCGGTCCGCGGTGTCGCGCGCGAAGCGCATCTCGTGCGTGACGACGACCATCGTCATGCCGTCCTGGGCCAGGGAGCGCATAACTCCCGTGACTTCGCCGACCAGTTCGGGGTCGAGCGCGGAGGTCGGCTCGTCGAAGAACATGATCGCCGGGTCCATGGCGAGCGCCCGCGCGATGGCCACCCGCTGCTGCTGGCCGCCGGAGAGCTGGGCGGGGTAGGAGTCCGCCTTGTCCGCGAGGCCGACGCGGGTGAGCACGGCCCGGCCGCGTTCCTCGGCGGCGGCCCGGTCCAGGCCGCGGACCTTGCGCAGCGCGAGGGTGACGTTGCCGAGTGCGGTTTTGTGCGGGAAGAGGTTGAACTGCTGGAAGACCATGCCGACATGGCCGAGGATCTCGGGCGCCCGGCCGCGGTCGTGCAGCGGCACCCCGCCCACCCACACCTCGCCCTCGTCGGCCCGCTCCAGGTCGCACATGATGCGCAGCAGCGTCGACTTGCCCGAACCGCTGGCCCCGATGAGGACGACGACCTCGCCGGGCTCGACATCGACATCGACGCCCTTGAGGACTTCGAGGTCCCCGAACCGCTTGTGCACACCGGAGAGTGAGACGCGCGAAGTCAGCTCCGCGGCACCGGAGTTGCCCTTGTCGGCACCCTTGGCGGCGCCGGAATCCGTGATCGTCATGCGACGACCGCCTTTCGCTCCATCCGCCGCACCACGAGCGACAGCGGATAACAGATGACGAAGTACAGGACGGCCACGGCGAGATAGGCGGCGCCGGGGTGCCCGACCCGGTCGACCACGGCCTGCCCCTGCCGCAGCAGTTCGACATAGCCGATGACGACCGCGATGGAGGTGTCCTTGACCAGGGAGAGGTACTGCCCGACCAGCGGCGGCAGCACGATCGCCCGGGTCTGCGGCAGCACCACGCTGACGAACGACCGCACCCGGCCCAGGCCCAGCACCCGCGCCGCCTCCCACTGCCCGCGCGGCACCGCCTCGATGCCGGAGCGGAAGATCTCCGCGATGTACGCGCCCTCGTAGAGCGTCAGCGCGAGCAGGGCCGCGCCGAACACGGTGATGCCCGCGATGTCGAGGTAGGCCGCGCCGAAGTAGAGGAACAGCAGCTGGATCAGCAGCGGCGTACCGCGGAATATCTCCAGGTAGACACGGGCGAGTTGGGCCAGCACGGGGATCCGGCTGGTGCGGACGGCCGCGACGACGATGCCGAGCGCGGTGCCGGTGCCGATGGCCGCCAGCGAGAGCAGCACGGTGGCCCACAGCCCGGAGGTGAACAGCTCGCGGTTGGACCAGACGACGTCCCAGGTACCGGAGGACTCCATCACACCTCCTCCTTGACGGCACTGCGGGCGGCGGAAGTTGACGCCACCGGCCGCGGCGACCGCTTGGCGCTGCGCAGCAACTGCCGTACGGCGTGCAGGGTTTGACCCCGGCGGGCGGGCGCGGGCAGCGGCGGTCTGAACGCGACCCGGCCGAAGGCCCCGGCGGCCAGCACCACCAGGTTGGTGAGGACGAGATACAGCACCGCGGCGATGCCGAAGACCTGAACGGTCAGCAGGGTGCGGGAGTTGATCACCATCGCCGTACCGGTGAGTTCCGGGACGGAGATCGCGGACAGCAGCGAGGAGCCCAGGATGATCTGGACGAGCTGGTTGACCACGGCCGGGTAGACGTTGCGCAGCGCCTGCGGCAGCACGATGTGCGTGAAGGCGGTCGCCCGCCCGACCGCGAGCACCCGGGCCGCCTCCCGCTGGCCGCGCGGCACCGCCTGGATGCCGGCCCGGAAGATCTCGGTGAGGTAGGCGCCCACGTTCACGCCGAGCGCCAACACCCCTGCCTGCACCGGGCTGAGCCGGATCCCCGCCGACGGCAGCGCGAAGTAGGCGACGAACATCTGCAACAGAACAGGGGTGTTGCGGACGACCTCCACGTACACGGCCGCCGGGGCGCGCAGCAGCGCGTGCCGTGAGCCGCGGGCGAGCGCGCCGCCGAGGCCCAGCGCGAGGGCGAGCGCGAACGCGGCGAGCGACAGCCGCAGCGAGAGCCAGGCCGCGCTCACATAGGTGGGCCAGTCGTCGAGGGCGTACGACCAATCGGTGAACACCGTGCCTCCTTCCTCCGGGCTGCCCCGGGGTCTGCTCAACCGGCCTGTCAGTACGAGGGGTTGAGCGGGTACGGACGGTCGACGCCGAACCACTTCTTGTAGAGGGCGGCGCCCTCGCCGGAGCGGTTGAACTCCTTCAGCCAGGTGTTGACCCACTGGAGCCAGGTCGGGTCACCGGCGGGCAGACCGATCGCGTTGTACTCCAGCGGGACCACCGACTCCTTGGTGACCTTGAGCGAACTGTCCAGCTTGGCCTGGTAGTTGAGGAAGTTGGAGTCCTCGACCATGGCGTCCGCCTGGCCCTGCTTGACCGCGAGCACGGCGGCCGACGAGGTGTCGTACTCCTGGATCTTCGCCTTGGCGTTGCCCGCCTCGACCGCCTCGCCGTTGGTGGAGCCCTTCGTCACGGCGACCGTCTTGCCGGTCAGGTCGGCGAGGGTGGAGATGCCGCTGGACTTCTTCACCAGCAGCGTCTCGCCGGCGACGACGTAGGGATCGCTGAAGGCGACCTGCTTGGCGCGCTCGGCGGTGGTGGTGAAGTTGCAGACCACCGCGTCGACCTTCTTGGTCTGGAGGTTGGGGATGCGGTTGGCGGAGGTGGTGTCGACGATCTTGACCTTGACGCCGAGCGCCGTGGCCATCGCGGTGGCGACGTCGACGTCGAAGCCCTGCGGCTTGTTGTCCTTGGTCAGCGAGCCGAACGGCGGGAAGGTCAGACAGCTGGCGACGTTGAGCGTGCCGCGCCGGATGACCTGCTGGAGCGTCGAGGAGGAGGCCGAGTTCGACGCCGTACCGCCGCCGGAACCGCAGGCGGTGAGCGTTGCGGCGCCGGTCACACCGGCACAGATCATCATCAGCGGGCGGGTACGGTGGCGAAGTCTCATCGCGGGGTCCCTTCCGGGAGGGGAGGCGGCGGGGCGGGCGGCCCGGACCTGAGCGGCCGGGATCCGGGACGGCGAGCAGCGACGGTCGCCAGAGGGTGTACGCATGCGTTTTGCTATGCAAAACTCGATTCCGCAGACTGCGGAACATTTGCGCAGAAGCTAGCCCCGACCCTTCGCGGTCGTCAATGGTCGATTTCAATATGTGACATGACGTTTTGCTATGCAGCACGTTAGGGTGGGCGGCATGTCCACAGCCGAAGCAGCCGGAGCGGTCCACGCGGCCGACGCAGCCCAAGCAGCCGACGCGGCGGAGCAGACCGCGGGGCGCCGCAACGCCTCCTCGTCCCTGCGCCGCGCCCTCGGCATCCTCATGCACCTCGCCGAGGACCGCGGCCACCCGCAGGGCGTCACCCTCTCCGACCTCGCCACCGGCCTCGGCCTCAGCAAGAGCACCGTGCTGCGCCTGGTCGCCCCGCTGCGCGACACCCGCCTCGTCGACCAGGACCCCGAGACCGGCCGCTACCGCCTCGGCCCGCAGAACGCCCTGCTCGGCCACGCCTACCTGGAGCGGCTCGACACCCGCCGCACCGCCTCCCCCGTACTGCACCGGCTGGCCGGGGACAGCGGCGAGACGGTGCACCTGGTGACGTTCGACGCCCTGGAGATCGTCTACGTCGACAAGGTCGAGAGCCCCCAGGCCGTGCGCATGCACTCGCGCGTCGGCAGCCGGCTGCCCGCGTACTGCACCGCCACCGGCAAGGTCTTCCTCGCCCACGCCACGGACGACGCCGTGAGCCGGGCCATCGCCGCGGGCCTGCCCGCCCGCACCCCGGCGACCATCACCTCCCCCGAGCGGCTGCGCGCCGAGCTCGACCTGATCCGGCGGCGCGGCTACGCCGTCGACGACGTCGAGAACGAGGACGACATCCGCTGCGTCGCCGCGCCCGTGCACGACCACACCGGCTCCGTCACCGTCGCGATCAGCGTCTCGGGCCCCGCCACCCGCGTGACCCGCGACCGCGTACCCGAGCTGGGCGCCCTGGTCATGACGGCCGCCGCGACGATCACGGAGGCGCTGGGCGGGACGGTGCCGCAGACCGCCGAAAAAGCCGAATGACACGGCACGCGAAAACGGCTCCGGCCGCGCCCCCGTGGTTGGGCGCGGCCGGAGCCGAAGTTCGTGCTGTGGAGCTGAGGTTGATCAGCCGCGGCTCGCCGCCACCGCCGCCCGCTCGGCGGTGCGGCTCTTCAGGAGACCGAAGCCCGCGCCCAGCGACACGACACCCATGCCGACGGCGGTCATGATGCCCTGCGCACCGTCGACGGCGAAGGGGGCGACGGCCGCGACGGCGAGGTTGAAGGTGAAGAGGAACCAGAGGGCGGGCTTCGAGGAGAGCAGCGACTTCATGGGGGGGGTTTCCTTCCGGGGCGAGCCTCGCGGACTTCGAGGCTTCGGGGGGTTCGGGGGGCTTCGCCGTGGTGTTGACCAGCTGTGTACAACAATGCCGTCGGCCGGCCGCCGCCACGAGGGAGTGCCCTCCCGAACCCGGGGTGTAGCCCGCTACACCCCCCTGGGGCGCCTGGTCACAGCCGCGCCCCGACGGCGTCGACGACGGCCACCGCGCCGTCCTCCCCCTCCCCCCCCCCCTCCCCTTCTCCTTCCGCCTCGGCCTTGCCCAGCCAGTAGCCGAAGCCCCGCCGCGTCTGGATCAGCGCCGGTTCCTCCTGGTCGACCTTGCGCCGCAGCCGGGAGACCAGCTTCTCGATGGCGTTGCCGGCCCGGAAGTCGCCCCACACGTACCGGCTGATCTGTTCCTTCGTCAGCACCCGCTCGGAGTTGACCAACAGGTGCCGCAGCAGCCGGTATTCGGCGGGGGTGAGGTCCAACGCCCGTACGCCGCGCCGGGCTTGGCAGGTGCTGTCGTCGAGCACGAGGTCGCCGTAGCACGGCATGGTGTCGGAGCGGCCGGGCTCCCGCCCACGCAGCAACACCCGCGCCCGGTCGAGGACTTCACCGATCCGGACGGGGGTGACGACGTAGTCCACGTCCCCCAGGTCGAACCGGGGCATCAGCGCGGGCAGCACCTCGCACGGCGTCATGAACAGCACCGGGGGCCGGTCCATGACGACGATACGGCGGTTGCGGCCCACGCCGGGCAGGTCCGGCAGGGTGGCGTCGACGATCAGCAGGTCGTACCGCCGCTCCAGCAGGCACATCACGGCCTCGGTCCCGGTGGGGACGATGCCGACCTGGTAACCGGCCAACCGCATGGTGGTGGACAGCAGTTCGGCGACGGCGGGGTCCGCGACGACGAGCAGCACGTGCCGCCCGTCCCCGCGCGGGGGCGCACCACGCGGCGGTCTCGGCCGACGCACGGCGGCGGGGCTTCCGTACGGCGCATACGTGTCGTGCATGGCAAGTCCCCTTCGAGATACGGAAGGTGGGGTACTCAGGCAGAACAGGTAGAACAAGCAAGACCAGCGGGACGAGCGGGACGAGCGAGGCGGGTGGAGGCCGGAGTTGGGCCTGGGGCCGAGGCCGAGGCCGGGCCCCGCCCCCGCACGGGCAGATGGGGAGACCGCCCGTACGAGGCCGAAGCCGAGACCGAAGCCGCTGTCAAAACCGAGGCCGGAGCGGCAAAACCCCTGCCCCCGACCGGAGTTGGCACCGGATCCCCGGCGTCACACCAACGGCGGGACATCCTGTTCCGCCCTGTTGACGAAGTCGTCCACCAACCGGTGGAACAACGCGGCGAGTTGGCCCAGTTCCTCGGACGACCAGTCGGCCAGGGCCATCTGCATGCCCTGACGGCTGACCACGCTGATCCGGTCGACCGCGTCCTGCCCCGACGCCGTGAGCTGGATGCGCTGGGCGCGGCGGTCGTCGGGATCCGGGATGCGGATCACGTAGCCGAGCCTCTCCAGCTGTTGCAGCTGGCGGGTGACGTGGGACGCCTCCACCGACAGCCGGACCGCGAGGACGCCGGGGCGCATCGGTTCGCTTTCGGCTATGTGCCGCAGGATCGCCACGGCCGCGCGGTCGATGGGCAGACCGGCGATGGCCATCATGCGTTCGTGGGAGCGGGCGCGGCTGGTGAGGTAGGTGATGCGGTCGAGAGCGCGCTCGATCTCGACCACTTCCGGGGAGGCGGGCGGGGGAGCGGGTGTGGGGATGGGTGTGGGCATGGAACTACAGTACCAGGTACTTGCCTAAGTCAAGCAAGATAGATTTCAGCGATTGCTTGACTCAAGTAATCGGAATATGCTTGCCTAACTCAAGCAAGCCGATCCACCCGGACCGGCTTCCCCAGACCGGGCCTCCTGGAGCGGAAGGCAGGCCCGCGCGCCGAACCCGTGGGGACGGGGAGCGGCGCAGTCCCGGGCCCGGTGGCGGCTACTCCCCCGATGACGCCACCGGGCCCGCGGACAGACCTCATCCGCAGCCGGCCCCTCTCCCTTGCACATCTCTCCTCGCCCCCCTCCCCTCGCACGCGCTCCCCAGAGACCGATCGTCGGTCACCGCTCCGGTTGGACCGCCGCACCCCGTCCGTCCGATCCCCCTCCGAGCACCGCCGACGACCAAGACAGGACACACCTCATGGGAACGCCTCTGCTGGGAACGCCTCTGCGCAACGGGCTGGCCGGCCTCCTCACCTGCGGCGCGCTGCTCGCGACCGTCACGGCCTGTGACCCCGACAACGACAGCAGCAGTGCTCCACCGGGCACCACGGCCGCGGCGGCGAATCCGCGCACGACGCCGAGCCGGACCCCCGCGACCACGGCCCCGCCCGCGGACGCGGCGAAGGGCCCCTACGTGGCGCTCGGCGACTCGTACACCGCGGCGCCCCGGGTGCCCGACCAGGACAACTCCCCGGCGGGCTGCGACCGTTCGAGCAACAACTACCCCTCGGTGGTCGCCCGCCAACTCGGCCTCTCCGGCGACGACTTCACCGACGTCAGTTGCAGCGGCGCCACGACCGAAGACCTGACCGCCGCCCAGTCCACCGACGACGGCACCAACCCCGCCCAGCTGAAGGCACTTTCGGACGACACCCGGTTCGTCACCCTCGGCATCGGCGGCAACGACATCGGCTTCAGCGACCTGATCCAGAGCTGCGTCAAACAGGGACTTCTCTACTACGCCACCGGCAGCGGGAAGTTCACCGGCGAGACGCCCTGCAAGGACAAGTACGTCTCCGGTTCGAGCGACGAGATCACGGACCGCATCTCGACCCTGGGCACCCAACTCGCCGCCGATCTGCGGGAGATACGGGACCGGGCGCCCGAGGCCCGGATCTTCGTGGTCGGTTACCCGGAGATCCTGCCGCCGAAGTCGTCCGAGACCGACGGCGCCGCCGACTGCGGCCGTGAGATGGGGCTCGCTCCCGGCGACGTCACCTACCTGAACCAGAAGGAACGGCAGCTCAACGAGGCGCTGCGGGACCGCGCGAAGGCGGCGGGGGTGTCGTACGTCGACACGTACACCCCGTCGAAGGGCCTCGGCGCCTGCGCGGACCGCACCACCCGCTGGGTCGAACCGCTCATCCCGCTCAACCAGGCGGCCCCCGTCCACCCCAACGAGCGCGGCGAACGCGGCATGGCGAACGCCGTGCTGAAGGCGCTGAAGTCCTGAGAACAGCGAAGGCACGGAAGCCACTGAAGCGACCGAAGGCCCTGAAACAGCGAAGGCACGGAAGCCACTGAAGGCCCCGAAAACAGTGAAGGCCCTGAAGGCCCTGAAGGCGCTGAAGGCACCCACGCCCTGAAGCCCTGTCCCGTCGTCCCGTCCGTCCGATCCCTGGAGTCACCATGAGCACCACTGCCACCGCACCGGTCGGTCCCCCCGGTGTCACCGGACTCGACGGCCGGAGTGTCGTCGTCACCGGCGCCGCCTCCGGCATCGGGCGGGCCGCGGCGCTGCGGTTCGCCGGGGTGGGGGCGCGGGTGCTGGTCGCCGACCTGAACCGGGACGGCGCCGAGGCGACCGTCAAGGCGATCGAGAACGCGGGCGGGACCGCCCGCGCGGTCGTCGGCGACCTGAGCGAGCCGGACGTCGTCGACGAGGTGGTCAGCACCGCCGTCGACGCCTTCGGCCGGCTGGACGTGCTGGTCAACAACGCCGGGGTGATGGACCGGATGTCGGCGCTGGGCGAGACGGCCGACGACGAGTGGGAGCGGGTCGTACGGATCAATCTGACCGCTCCGTTCCTGCTCACGCGGGCCGCGCTGCCGCACATGTTCGTGGCCGGGCGGGGCTCGATCGTGTTCACGGCGGGCGAGGCGGGGCTGCGCGGCAGCGCCGCGGGCGCCGCGTGCACGGCGGCGCAGCACGGGGTGGTCGGCCTGGTGCGCAGCCTTGCGGTGATGTACCGCAGGGCCGGCATCCGGGCCAACGCGATTGCCCCCGGCAACACCCTGACGGGGCTGCGCGTCGAGGCCGGCCCGGACGCGCACGGCCCCGACGTCCTCGCGCCCTACGTCGACGTCGGCGGCCGGGTGAGTCTGCCCGAGGAGCAGGCGGCGGCGATCGTCTTCCTCGCCTCCGACGCGGCCGTAGGCATCAACGGGGCGGTGCTGCCGGTAGACCACGGCTGGTCAGCGGTATAACCAGCACAACAGACAAACACGACAAAGCCAACAAACCGCACGAGACAATCCAAACATTCCAGAACGAATGTACGAGAAAGAAAGTGACCCCCACCATGGCCACGTCCACGATGAAGTCCGTCTACTCCGGTGAAGTCGGCAAGGTCGACGTCCGTGACATCGAGCGCCCCGTCCCGGGCCCCAAGGATGCCCTGATGCGCATCCGCGCCTGCGGGATCTGTGGCACCGACACCTTCTTCCTGCACATCGGCGGCACCCCGATGGGCCCCGGCGGTTCCATGATCCCGCTGCCGCTCGGCCACGAACCGGCGGGCGAGATCGTCGAGTTGGGCGCCGAGGTGGACGGCCTGAAGGTCGGCGACCGGGTCGTCGTCAACCCGCAGGGCTCCCCCTCCGGGATCATCGGCTGCGGCGGCAAGCACGGCGCGATGAGCGAGTACCTGCTCCTGGAGGACTGCGAGGTCGGCAAGAGCGTCACGGTCTTCCCGGAGACGGTGCCGTTCGACGTGGCCGCCCTCAACGAGCCGATGGCGGTGGCCCGCCACGCGGTCAACCGCTCCGAGGCGGGCCCCGAGGACACCGTCCTGATCTACGGCGCCGGACCGATCGGCCTGGGCGCGGCCATCTGGCTGAAGCTGCGCGGTGTGAAGCACGTGGTGGTCGCCGACGTCATCCCCGAGCGCCTGGAGACGGCGCTGGCGGTGGGCGCGGACGCGGTCATCAACTCCGCGAAGGAGAACGTCACGGAGCGCCTGACGGAACTGCACGGCCAGGCCGCGAACGCGCTCGGCCAGCCGCGTCCGGCCACCGACATCTACATCGACGCGGCGGGCGTCGCGGCCGTCGTCAACACGACGGTGGAGTCGGCGAAGTGGGGCGCCAAGCTGGTCATGGTGGCGGTGCAGAAGAAGGGCGCCGACATCGACCTCGGCGGCATGCTCCGCAGCGAGCTGACCCTGATCGCCTCGCAGGGCTACCCCACCGAGATCTTCGAGGTCACCTCCGAACTCGCCGAACACCACGAGCGCTTCGCGAAGCTCATCAGCCACCGGGTGCCGTTCACCGAGGCCCCGCACGCCTTCGAACTCGCCCTCACCCCGGGCGCGGCGGAGAAGGTCGTGGTGACGTTCGAGGACTGAGCGGGTTCTGGGGCTGAGCACGGCTGAGTCCTGAGCACGACTGAGTCCTGAGCACGGCCGAGGGCTACGGCACTGAGGGCGTCCGACCGTTGGGGGTTCGGGCGCCCTTTGTGTTGTCCGGGTGTGGTCCGCGGGGAGTTCGTGATCTTGGCCGCAGCGGGGACGAGGCCGCTGCGCGGCGCCCGACGAGGCGGATAACATTGCTTCTGCTATCGGCTGCACGACGACAGGGGGAACTCGCGGTGGCAAGCGGGGAGTTAAAGGTCGATCTGAGCGCACTGGAGGGTGTGGTCACCCAACTCAACGGGGTCATCTCGAACTTGGGCGAAACCACCTCCAACTCGCGCTACCGGACCTACTTACCGGACGGTGCACTGGGCAGCGCGGACTTCACCGAGGCGAATGATCTCCACCTCGCGCACACGGAGATGAAGCAGCACCTCGAAGACATCGTCACCCATATCCACGGCGTCGTGGACGACTTCGGGACGAAGACGAAGAAGACGCACGGCGCGTACCAGGACCAGGAAGCGGAGATCACGTCGGCGCTGTCGGGCGGTGACGGGGCATGAGCTCGGGCGGGAACGCGAAGCAGGGCGACGACTACACGTACGAGTACGTCCCGGCGTCGATGTGCTTCAACGAGAAGGCCACGACCCCGTTCGCGGATCTGAACATGGACCAGATGAAGGCCATGGTCATCGACGCGAAGCCGAACGAGGTCCACGACGTGGCCCGGGGCTGGCGCACCATCAGCAACGACCTGGTCGGCGAGCACGGCGGCGGCGGATCCCGGCAGGATTTCCTCACCGCGGTGCACGCGGTGCTGGAGCACTGGGAGGGCGAGGCCGCCGACCGCTTCAAGGCACGGGCCGAGGTCATCGCCCAGAAGATGCAGGACGGCGCCAAGTACGCCCAGTACACCTCCACGGCGCTCGGCAGCGCGGCCACGGTGCTGGAGACCATCAAGCCCGAGGTCGAGGCGATGGAGAAGCCGGGGACGCTGTCCAGCGCGGGCGACTTCCTCGCGGACGGCTTCTCCCACGACGACAGCGGCTACCAGGCGGACAAGCAGGCCGGGATGTCCACCCAGGAGGCCCTGGACCAGAACAAGGACGACCTCTCGGCGGGCAAGGAAGCCCAGCTGAGGATGGCTGTGAAGATGGAGCAACTGGGGGCGGCCTACGCTTCGCAGACGAAGGCTATGGGGTCGTGGAAGCAAAGGCCGGTCAAGGACGACGACTATCCCGGTGATCCCGGGGGTACTGTGCCGATGCCGATCGTCGCGATCCCGACCGAGAACGGTCCCAGGCTGGTAGGCCGAACTTCTGCTGGCAGTGGCGCGTCGAGCGGCTCGGGCCGGTCGACGATCACGTCGTCTCCCAGCAGCCCCCACCGCGTTGCCGGTACCGGTACCGGATCCTCTGCCAGGGTGCCCGGCTCCTCCGGGGTCGGCACGGACGTGGACAGCCTTGCGACCACCAGCCCCCGTGGAACCGGCGGCGGCTACGGAGGCGCAAACGCAGGCAGCACCCGAATCGGCGGCGCGGGCGGCGGATCGGGAACAGGTGCCGGTTTCCCAGGTGCCCTCGGCGGCCCTACGGCTGGCTTGGCACGGGGTGGTATCGCCTCCGGCTCAGGTTCCACGACGGGCAACGGCCGTACGGGCATGGGCGGCGGGGCAGCCGGGACGGGAGCAGGTGCCGGACGCGGTAAGCAGCCCGCGGGCCGAGGCCCGCTGGCCCGTACGAAGGGCGGCGTGATCGGCGAGGCCGAAGGCACCCCTTCCTCGGGATCCCGGGCCGGTTCCGGTCTGCACGGCAGCCGCGGCGGCACGACGGAGGGCCGCAAGGCAGCGGGCCTGTCGGGCGGAGCGCAGGGCGGCGCGGCCGGCAAGGGCCGTGACAAGAAGAAGGACCGTGACGGCAGGGCGATCCCGGACTATCTCGTCGAGGACGAGGAGACATGGGTGCCGAAGCGGGACGACACCACCCCGCGGGTCATCGAGTAGACGCAAGCGCGGCAGTACAGGAGCGGTACAGAAACGGGGCTCGCGTAACCCACCGCGCGGACCCCGCCCGGCGGGACGAAAGAGGGATACACGGCATGGGTCTCACGCGGACGCTGCGCATCGCGGGCAGTACGGCAGCGGCGGGAGCGCTGCTCTTCTCCATCGCGCCCACCGCATCAGCGGACCAGATCAGGAACACCCAGTGGCCACTCCAGGCCCTCGACGCCGCCGCGGTCTGGAAACTCGCCACGGGCAAGGGCATCACCGTCGCCGTCATCGACAACGGCGTGGACGCCTCCCACCCCGACCTCAAGGGCAACGTCCTGCCGGGCAAGGACTTCATCGACGGGGACTCCGACGCCTCGCCCGCCGCGGGTGACAGCCACGGGACAGCCATGGCCGGCGACATCGCTGGGCACGGACACGGCGTCAACGGCGCCGACGGCGTGAAGGGCCTCGCCCCTGACGCCAAGATCCTGCCCCTCCGCGACGACGGCGCCCGGACAGGCGGTCTTGCCCCGTCGATCAGATACGCGGTGGACCATGGCGCATCGGTCATCAACATCTCCCAGGGCGGAAGCGCGCCATCCTTCGCCTATGAGGAACAACAGGCGATCGGGTACGCGCTGGAGCACAACGTGGTCATCGTGGCGGGGGCGGGCAACGACGGGAAAAGCAGCACCGAAGCCAGCTTCTTCCCAGCCAACTATCCGGGCGTGGTTGACGTCGGCGCCGTAGACGAGTCCAACGAGATCTGGGCGAAGTCCAACTACGGCCCGACCCTCCTGCTGACAGCCCCCGGAGTCCACGTCGTCTCCGCCGGCACCGACTCCGACGGCTACGACTCGGGCAGCGGCACCTCCGACGCCACCGCCTACGTCTCCGCCGCCTGCGCCCTCCTGCGCCAGAAGTTCCCCGACCTCACCGCGGGCCAAATCGTCAACCGCCTCACCAAGACGGCCGGCCTCCCCGCCTCCGCCAAGGGCCTGAAGCTCCCCGACGAGAAGTACGGCTACGGCTACATCCGCCCCCTGGCCGCCCTGGAGGACAACATCCCGGCGGGTTCCAGGAACGGCCCGCTCACCATGCCCGCCTCCGACGGCGCCACGGCGCCGTCCGCCGCGTCCGACGACTCGGACGGCGGCCTGACCACCAACTCGGTCATCGCACTCAGCACCCTGGCAGCCCTCGGCGTACTCATCGTGATCGGCGTCCCGCTGCTCCTGATCCTGCGTCGGCGGGCGAAACGCCGTCGGGCGGCGGAGGAGCAGAACCATTTCAACCAGAACCACTTCAACCAGAACCACTCCACCCAGCAGGCCGGATACGGCAGTTACCCCCCGAACCCCTACCTCGATTCCCCTCCGTACCCGCAGCAACCGCCCTACCAGCAACAGCCCCCGTCCGACCGCTACCCACACCAGTAGCCACGGCTCTTCGCTCCCTGCGGAACGTAAAACACATCGGAGACATCGCATGGCGACCGGAACAGAAATCGAGGATCCGGCAGCGCTGAGTCGTACGGGCACCGGTGCGCACGAGATCGCGGGGCAGACGCGAGCCGCGGGCTCTCATCCCGTGGACGAGACACGCTCGGCAGCCCAGGACTTCGGCACCGGCAACTGGGACGGCGGGCTGAGCGGAGCGCTTACCGGCTTGGTGGAGACCTGGTCGGTCCAGTTCTCCGCGCTCGCGGCCGACTGCGACAACCTCGGCGGCCAGTGCGGCAGTTCGGGAACGCTGTATCAGCGCACCGAAGCCGCGAACACCCAGACCATGCACTCGCTGGCAAGCGACTTCGGCTAAAAGGCGCTAAAGGCGGTGGGTGCTCCACCCACCGTCACACCGTCGGCCCGACAAGGCTCTCGAAGCCATTGACTCCACGGGGGACTCTCCGCGCTCATGCCAACATACGAGCAGCTGTACCACCTCAGCCTCGACGATCTCAAAGCTGCCGCTGAGCGCTGGGAGGAGACCGCCACCAAGTTCAAGGGACTGCACACCGCGTACGGCGACCAGGTCGCCCGCCCCTTCCGGCAGGCCGGCTGGACCCAGCCGGTCCTGACGGCGGCCAAGGCCGACAACGACGTACGCGCCGCCCAGCAGCAGTTCGAGAGGGCCCATCAGGAGGCGAAAGGCATCGCCGGCGTTCTCACATCGCTGTATGAGGAGCTGAAGAAGGCCCAGGACGACCTTCACCACCTCGCTGACGTCGAGGCCAAGGAGCAGGACCTCCACGTCGACGCCACCGGCACCGTGACCCCGCGCTACGGCTTCTCCCAGGACACCGGCGCTCGCCACGCCCCCGCCGACCAGGTCCCCATCCTGCAACAGCAGGAAGCCTGCGAGGGATTCGCCCACCGTCTCGGTCTCGTCCTACAACGTGCCGCGGACGCCGACGACACCGCCTGCTGGGCCCTGCGTCACGATCTCGGCGGCAGCCGAAGCGACTTCAACGCCAAGGTCGTCACCTCCCTCGACGACGCCGACGACACCCGCGCGGCCGAGTTGGAGAAGAAAGACGCCCGCACGACGACCGACGGGTGGGTCGCCAAAGGCGACACCGATGTCTCCGGTCCTGGTGTCGGGACATCGGGCGACGGGCCCGACACCGGCACCGGCAAGATGGGGGAAGCCGAGGCACACGCCGACCTCGGCCGTGCGAGCGCGGAGGGCTCGCTCACCAACGGCGCCATGAAACTCGACGGGGAGGCCGAGGCTTCCGTCGGGGCCAAGGTGGGACTGAGCGGCGGCGTCACCAACGAGGGCGCCCAGGGTGGAGCCAGCGCCATGGTGGGCGGCGAGGCGTCGGCCAAGGGCAGTGCCTATGCCGGGCCTGTCGGGCTTTATGGTCGGGCAGAGGGCACGGCTGGGGCCGAGGTAGGCGTCAACGGCACTGCCAATCGTGAGGGTCTGGCCCTGACTGGGGAGGCGTTCGCCGGGGCGAAGGGCGGTGGCGCCCTGGGAGCCGACGTCGGCGGTATCGGAGCGGGCGCGACGGCCGAGGGCTGGGCCGGTGTCGGCGCCGAAACGGAGCTGACCCTCGGCAAGGATGACGATGGTAAGTGGGAGATCGGTGCGCAGGCCGGCATCGCCCTCGGGCTCGGAGGCTCCCTGGGCTTCGAGTTCACCGTCGACCCGGGGAAGGTCGGAGACACCGTCGGCGACATCGCCGACGGGATTGGCAGTCTGTTCTGATACCGGTTTCCGCAGCCCCGCTGCCGTGGGCACACCAGTAGCCCCGCAGGCACCCAGCAGTAGCAAGGAGAGACCGAGATGGCTACGACCCTGCCCGTACCGATTGAGTTCGAGATGCCGGAAGGCTGGCATGCCGCGCCGCCGGACGAGGTCGGCGCGCCGGGTACGGCGTTCATCGCTTTGCATCCTCGGCCGGACGCCGGGTTCACCGCAAACATCACGATCGACGGCGAGTACCGCCCGGACGCGGCGACGCTTCCCGAAATCGCCGACGGGTCGGTGGCGCGGCTGCGTGAGACCGGTGCGTCGGTCGAACTCACCGACAGGCGTGAGATGGGCTCTGCGGAGGTGCCCGGCCTCATCCAGAAGCTGGCCGTCTCCGCGACCGTCGGCGGCGCGCCCCGCGACCTCGTCCAGACTCAGGTGTACCTGTCCCTGCTGGACGTCACAGATCCACGCGAACGGGCAGTGATCCGCCTGGTCTTGACATCCACCGCGACCCAACACCGCGTCGTTCTGGGCGACTTCGAGGACTTCGTGCGCACGGTCCGGCCGGGTACCGGCGCGGCATCATAGCCGTTGGCCGACCTTGCACCTGCAACCCGCGGCCTCATAGGTTGACGCCATGGGCCTCTTCGACAAGCTGACCGGAACCAAGCACCCCGCCGACGGCATCGCCCCGCTGTCCGCCGGCGAAGTACACGCGGCCCTGCTCGGCCTCAACAGTCCTGACGTTCCGTACGCCATTCGGGACGGTCGCGACGAGGGCGCGGACCTGGTGGCCGAGTGGCGCATCCTGGAGCCGGCCTGGCGAACCTTCTTCCTTCGCACTCAGCTGAGCCGGATGTTCAAGGTTCACATGCGCCTGGTCCCGGAGAAGAACGAAGTCCGTGCCCTTGACCAGCAATGCGAGGTCGACTGGGTCGGTGACACCCCCAGGGTCGCCCTGTCGTCCGAGGTCCAGCGCGGTCAGGTGAAGACCGTCTCGAAGCGCTGGTCGCTCAGCAGGGACGAGGACGGCAGCCTGGAGGAGACGTTCAGCTTCGACAGCGACGACCTGAAGAACCCCCTCCAGAGCGCCGTCCTGGAGGCGGGCTGGACCTGGCGCGGGGTTATCTCCGGCAAATTGTGAGCCTGACAGGAGCACTCACCTGGGGAACCCGGAGCTTCACGCCATGCGGCGATGAATTGAGGCGTGACCACGAGCCGGTCGCGACGTACGGCACAGGAGAGAACCCGCAGTGGAACAACCGGAGTTGATGCCGCTCCAACCCCCCACACCACTCCCCCGCCCCGGCATCACGGGCCGTGCCCTCGGAGCCCTGTTCTTCGTGCTCGCCCTGCTGGTCTCCGGGTTCGGGCTCTACAACGCGGCCCACGCCGCCGGTGTCGTCGGCGTTCACGGGACTCTGGCCGTGGAGCGCTGCTGGGTCGACCAGGGCGGCCGCAACTCCCGTGGGACCACGGTGTGCGGAGGGACCTTCCGGTCCGACGACGGCAGGGTCGTCAACGACCGGGCGAGTGTCCGGGCGGCAGGGAAGCCGGGCGGGAAGGTCTCCGTGCAGCAGGCGGGGGACGGGTACGTGCGGGTCGGCTTCGGTGTGGCGTCCCGGTGGGCCGGGCTCTTCTTCCTCGGCTGGCTCGTCGCGGCGTTCGGCGTGGCCTTCGCCGCCACCGGCATGTTCCCTCGCGACCGCGTACAGGTGGCCATGGTTCAGCGGGCGGTATCGGGTACCCGGGTCAGGGCGGTACGGCGGTGGCTCGCTCTCGGCGGCCTCGCGGGTGCCGCCGTCTGCGTCCTGCCGACGCTGCCGGCTCAGCTCCTGGGCTGACCTCCCTTCACCAAACGTGCCACCCCGAACACACCCCGTGCCCGCCCCCTCCCCCTAGACTGGACCGGCACAAGGACCAAAGACCACGGCGGAACAGAACGGCGGGCAGAGCGGCAGATGGGTGTGTGGGGAGAGGGGCAGGACGGGTCCGGGGATCCGTCCGGCGAGGTGCTGGCCGAGGCGGCCGCCGCGTTCGGGCTGCTTGCCTCCTCCGCCCGGCTGCATCTGATGTGGGCGCTCGCGCAGGGCGAGAGTGACGTGACCCATCTCGCCGACCGCGTCGGCGGCGCGCTCCCCTCCGTCAGCCAGCATCTGTCCAAGCTCAAGCTCGCCGGGCTCGTCCGGTCGCGGCGGGAGGGGCGTCGGCAGGTGTACTACGTCGACGATCCCGATGTCGTCACCGTCGTACGGCTCATGGTCGGGCAGCTCGCCGCGCGCGCCGACACCGATGGCGCCGGCGACGCCCCGCCCGTACGGCGACTGCGCGCCGGCGGTGCCTGAGCACCTCCCCCGCGAGGAGTCCGCGGCGTTTCCCACCGTCCTTACCGTCCTTACCGTCCTTCAGACCCTTCGCCATCTCGACACCTCACCCCACGGCCTCACCGAAGCCGACGTCGAGGCCCGGCTGCTCCGCTACGGCCCGAACGTGCTGCCCGCGCACCGGCCCGTCACCCGCGTCCGGCGGTTCCTGCGCAGCCTGCGGGATCCGTTCACCGCCGTGCTGCTCACCCTCGGGGGCGTCTCCGCGCTGGTCGCGTCCTGGGGCACCGCGGGGGTCATCCTCGTGCTCGTCGCCATCAGCTGCGTGCTGCGGTCGAGCGGCGAGCACCGGGCCGACCGCTCCATGGCCGCGCTGCGCGAACTGGTCGCCGACACCGCCACCGTCGTACGGCAGGAGGGGACCCTCGACGTTCCCGTCGGGCAGCTCGTGCCCGGCGACATCGTGCGGCTCGGGCCGGGGGACCTCGTCCCCGCCGACGTACGGCTGCTGCGGGCCCGCGGGCTCACCGTCCACCAGGCCGCGCTCACCGGGGAGGCGGCTCCCGCGGACAAATATCCGGCCGATCGGGTCATCGAATCCGCGTTCGATTCGCCCTCCTTCTGCTTTCAGGGCAGCAGTGTCGCCACCGGTACCGCCACCGCCGTCGTCGTCGCCACCGGATCGCGGACGCGGTTCGCCGCCTCGTACAGCCATACGCCCGTGCGCGAGGCCAGCGCCTTCGACCGGTCCGTCAGCGGGATCTCCTGGATTCTCGTCCGGTTCATGCTGCTCACGCCGCCGCTGGTGCTGATGACGGGCGCCGCGCTGCGCGGGCGGGGGATCGAGACGCTGCCGTTCGCCGTCGCCGTCGCCGTCGGGATGACGCCCGAGATGCTGCCCGTCATCGTCACCACCTGTCTCGCGCGCGGGGCGGCGCTGCTGGCCCGTACGCACGGGGTGATCGTCAAGCGGCTGCCCGCGCTGCACGATCTCGGCGCCGTCGACGTGCTCTGCCTCGACAAGACCGGCACCCTCACCGAGGACCGGCCCGTCGTCGACCGCGCCTTCGACGCCGACGGGCGCGAGGACCCCGCCGTCCTGCACTGGGCCGCCGTCAACGCCTGGTGGACCCTCCAACTCTCCGAACTCCCCGTCCCCGACGCCCTCGACGAAGCCCTCCTCGACGCCGTTCCGGAAGATCGCCTGTTCGGGGACGGCCATGGTGAATACGACGGGATCGCCGCGCTGCCCTTCGATCCCGTACGGCGGCTGTCCACCGCCGTCGTCCGCGTGCCCGGCGCTCCCCTCGGCACCCACACACTCGTCGTCAAAGGCGCCGTCGAGAACGTGCTGGAGCGGTGTGCGCTGGACGAGGACGCGCGGGCGCGGCTGCTCGCGCTCGCCGACTCGCACGCCGCCGACGGGGCCCGGCTGCTCGCCGTCGCCACCACCCAACGGCCGGTACGGGCGCGGGAGTTCACCGCGGCGGACGAACGCGGCCTGGAATTCCGGGGGTTCGTCGCACTGCGCGACGCCCTCGTGCCGTCCGCCGCCGAGGCGCTCGCCCAACTCGCCGAGCGGGGCGTGGCGGTGAAGATCCTCACCGGGGACCACCCGGGGACGGCCGCCCGCACCTGCCGGGACCTGGGGCTGGACGTCAAGGACGACGACGTGCGCACGGCCGCGGACCTCGACCACCACCCCGACCTCGGTCAACTCGCCCTGCGCACCACCGTGTTCGCCCGCTGCACCCCCACCCACAAGGCCCGGATCGTGGCCGCGCTGCGCGGCGCCGGGCACACCGTCGGGTTCCTCGGCGACGGCGTCAACGACCTGCCCGCGCTGCGCACCGCCGACGTCGGCATCGCCCCGCGCGACGCGAGCGACGTGGCGCGCGAGGGCGCCGACGTCGTACTCGCCGAGGACGAACGGGACTTGACCGCGATCGGGTACGCCGTGGCGGCCGGGCGGCGCAGCAGCGGCAACATCGCCGCGTATCTGCGCGTGACCCTCTCCTCCAACCTCGGCAACGTCATCGCGATGCTCGCCGCAGGCATAGTGCTGCCGTTCCTGCCGATGCTGCCGGCCCAGGTCCTCGCCCAGAACCTGTGCTTCGACGCCGCCCAGCTCTCCTTCGCCCACGACCGCCCGGCCCCCGCCGAACTCGCCCGCCCGACCGTGCTGCGCCCCCGCGAGCTGCTCCGCTTCATCGTCGGCTTCGGCGTGCTGAACGCGGTCGCCGACCTCGCGACCTTCGCGGTCCTCGCCCTCGCCGTGCACAACACGGTCGGCGCGGAGGAACAGGCCCTCTTCCACTCCGGCTGGTTCACGGAGAACCTGCTCACCCAGGCACTGGTGATGCTGCTGCTGCGGGGGCGCGTACGACGAGTGCCAGGACGCGTACGACCGCGGGTGCGCGGGACCGCCCGGCGGACCGGGCCCATCGGGTGGGCCGCGGTCGGGCTCGCCGTCGCCGGGCTGCTGCTGCCGCTGTCCCCGGCGGCCGGACCGCTGGGCCTGACCGCCCTGCCGGGCCGCTACTACCTGCTGCTCGCCGTGGTCCTCGCCCTGTACGCGGCCGGGCTGGCGCCGGCCAGGGCGCGCTATCAGCGCCGTATCGACGCCGGTGCCGATACCGATGCCGACGTCGACGTCGACGTCGACAGAAGTCACACCTTCGGAGGGGGCGACTGAGCGGTCCTATGGTTGTACAGTTGCGCAATGTAGCAACCATCAGCGATGAGACACCTTGAGACGCATGGGAAAGGCGGGCAGGATGCTGCGCAACGGACTGGAACCCTGGCACCTGCTGGTCGTGGCGATCGTGTTCATCGTCCTGTTCGGCTCCCGGAAACTCCCCGACACCGCTCGCGCGCTCGGCAAGTCGATGCGCATCCTCAAGAGCGAGGCGAAGGCGATGAAGGAGGACGGGGCGACGACGACCGCGACCACGGCGGAGTCGACCGACGCGTCCGCCACGGAGCCCGCGGCCCGGCTCATCAAGGCGGCCCCGGGCGAGCCGACGGTGACGGCCCCGGCCGCCGCGCCCCGCCAGCCGGAGGCGCACACCGCGGCCTCCTGAACACGCGAGGACGTACGGCGGCGGCGCTTCGGCGACCGCCGCCGTGTTCGTATGCCCCGGCCTCATGGACTTCAGGGGGACCTCATGGGTTCAGGGGGACCTCATGGGCTTCAGGGGCTGACGCCGTCGAAGCCGTACCGCAGCGGTTCGGTCTTCACCCGCAGGTCGCGGCGGTAGATGTAGAGCGCCTCGACGCGCAGACCGGCCGGGGTGGTCGGATCGACCGGGTCGACGAGTTCGCAGGGCAGCGTGACCTGGATCGCCTTGGGGCGGTCGCTCACCCGCAGCCGCAGTCCGCTCGCCGGGCCGCCGTCCAGCTCCGCGTACTCCCACTCCGCGTGCGCCTGAGCGTCTTCCGTGGCCGTGACACCGCTCGTTCTCATGGCCGACAGTTTAGATGTTGCGCAAGTGTGCATCTCGCGTGAGCTGGATCACACCGGGCCGCCATTCCCCCGGCGGATGGTGCGGAGGAGGCCCGCCTCGCACAGGGCGCCGACGTGCCGGCTTACTGGCCGGACTGTGTGGCGCTCGTCGACGGGGACGTCGTCGGGGACGGGTCCGCCGAGCTGGAGTTCGGGGAGAAGACGGCCATGCCGACGAGCATCGCCGCCAGGAAGAGGACCGCGGCGGCGATGGCGGTCAGGGTGCCGCGGCGTTGGGAGAACAGGGCGCGGACGTCCGGGCGGGAGGAACGGCGGTTGTCCGCGGCGCGGTTGGCCGAGCCCGGGCGGCGGGCCGGCGGGGCGGACACCGCCGAGAGGCCGGAGAGGGCGGAGGCCGCCGATGCGCCGGGGGCCCGACGGCCGCCGGGGCCTCCGCGCCTCGAACGGGGCGCGCCCGCCGGGGAGTTGGGGGTGGTGTTCGTGTTGCCGGTGGATCCGTGGCGGCCCGACGACGGGAAGGCGTACGTCGTCGGGGGGCCGCTGTCCGCGCCGTGCGGGAAGGCTTCGGCGGGGGTCGGGGGTGGTGGGTGCGGAGTCGGCGTCGTGGTGCGGGGCTGGTGGGGGGCCCTGCGGCGGCCCGGACCCGCGGGGGGGTGGCCGGGGGCGGGGCCGTCAGGGGGCGGCAGCTGGCCACGCCCGGGGCCGGCGTACGGGTCGTGGACGGCTCTGCGGTCATCCTCGGCGCGACGTCCGGGCAGGGCGCGTACACGCAGTAC
>LJCV01000259.1 GCA_001298575.1 Actinobacteria bacterium OK074 | reverse complement strand
GCCCCTCCGGCTTCTCGACGGCCGCGGCTTCCCAGCCGCGGCCGTTTTCGCGCGCCTCGACGGCTTTCGCGTGTCCCGGCGGCTTATACGCGCCCAGACACTCCACCCGTCGCCGGTCCCGCCCGCCCCTCCTGCCCACCCGCCTGGATCATGCCCGCGAAACCTGCGAGCCAAACTCCATTGACAGCATCCACCTTTTGAGAGTTACTCTCATTTCATGGCTACTGTCACGCACACCGAGGTCGCGGACGCGCACCACGACCCCCGCCGCTGGTGGGCCCTCGGCGCCCTGGTCGCAAGCCTGCTCGCGCTGGGCTTCGACACCACGATCCTGAACGTCGCGCTGCCGACGATCGCCGGTGACCTCGGTGCCTCCACCGGCCAGCAGCAGTGGATGGCCGACGCGTACATCCTGGTGTTCGCCTCGCTGATGCTCCCCGCGGGCCTGCTCGGCGACCGGTTCGGACGGCGCCGGGTGCTGATCGTCGGGCTCGGCCTGTTCCTCGCCGGATCCCTGGTCGGCACACTCGTCGACGACGTGACGCCGGTGATCGTCGCCCGCGCGCTGATGGGCATCGGCGGTGCACTGGTGATGCCGCTGGCGATGGCCGTGCTGCCCTCGCTCTTCGGCCCGGGCGAGCGCACCAGGGCGGTCGGCATCGTCTCGGCGGCCGGCGCGCTGGGCATGCCGCTCGGCCCGATCATCGGCGGCTGGCTCCTGGACCACTTCTGGTGGGGCTCGATCTTCCTGGTGAACGTGCCGATGGCCGCGATCGGCATCTTCGCCTGCGTCTTCCTGCTGCCGGAGACCAAGGACCCGTCCTCGCCCCGGGTCGACGTCGCCTCCACCGCGCTCACGGCGGCGGGCCTGGGCGTGCTGATCTACGCGATCATCGAGGCGCCGGGCGACGGCTGGGCCGCCCCGCGCATCCTGGCCTGCTTCGCGGGCGCCGCCGTACTCCTGGCCCTGCTGGTGCTGCGCGAACGCCGGGCCGTCCGCCCGATGCTGGACCTGGCCCTGCTGGGCCACCGCGGTTTCCTGCTCAACACGCTCGCCACCACCCTGGGCCTGTTCATCCTCTCCGGACTGCTGTTCGTGCTGCCGGGTTATCTCCAGGCGGTGCTCGGGCACGACGCGTTCGCCACCGGCGTCCGGATGCTGCCGCTGATGGCGGGCCTGCTGGTGGCCTCGCGCGGCGCGGCGCCGCTGGTCGCGAAAGTGGGCGCCCGGTCGGTGATCAGCGCGGGCCTGGTGGTGATGGCCTTCGCCGCCTTCCTCGGCAGCCGTACGACGGTGGACAGCGGGTACGGCTTCACCGTGCTGTGGCTGTCGATCACCGGGCTCGGCTTCGGCTTCGCACTGATCCCCGCGATGGATGCGGCGCTCGGCTCGCTGCCGAGCGACCGGGCCGGCAGCGGCTCGGGGCTGATGCTGACCGTCCGCCAGGTGGGCAGCGCGATCGGCGTCGCCCTGCTCGGCTCACTCCTCGCCAGCGGCTACGACGGCGAACTGGACACCTCGGGTCTGCCGCACGCCGCCGCGCAGACCGCGTCGGACTCCGTCGTGGGCGCCCATGTCGTCGCCGCGCGCCTCGGCGACCAGGCGCTCGCGGCCTCCGCGGACCGTGCGTACATGCATGGCATGAGCCTGGTCCTGCTGGTCTGCGGGGTCGCCTCACTGATCACCTCGCTGCTCGCGGCGGCCCTGCTGCCGAGCGCCAAGCACGCCGCCACAGCCCCTCCAGCAGCCCCCGACCTGGCCGCTTCCCCGGAGAATGCCCGACAATGACGAACATGGCCGCCACCGCACGCAGCTCGACCCCCGCCCCGACCCACGCGCCGGACCACGAGTCGGCGGACGACTCGACGACCGCGCCCGCACCCGCACCCGCCGAACCCCGGCTGGGGCTGCGCGAGCGCAAGAAGCAGAAGACGCGGATGGCGATCCGCAGGGCGACCTACCGGCTGGTCGAGCAGCAGGGGTACGAGCGGACCACGGTCGAGCAGATCGCGGAGGCGGCCGAGGTGTCCCCGTCCACGGTGTTCCGCTACTTCCCCACCAAAGAGGACATCGTCATCACGGACGAGTACGACCCGATCATGGAGCAACTGCTCCGCGACCGGCCGAAGGACGAACCGCTCCTGGAGTCGCTGCGCCACGTGGTGCACAACACGATGAACCAGTACAAATACGAGACACCCGCGGAACTGCGGCTGCGCGCCCGCCTGATGAACGAGGTGCCCTCGATCCGCTCCCGGATGATGGAGGGCCTGTACCTCACCGGCGACATGCTCCGCCGGGTGGTGGCCGAGCGCAGCGGACTCCACCCCGACGACCTCGAAGTCCGCGTCTACTGCATGAGCATCCTCGCGGGCCTCATGGAAGTCTCCCGCCACTGGTCGGAACACGGCCAACAGGGCGACATGAGCACACTGGTAGACCGCGCGCTGCACGTCTTGGAGCACGGTTTGTCGGTACGGGAAGAGAACACGCCCCGCACCGACCAACTCAACGGCCCTGACGGACCCGCCACCCCCGCCAACCCCGCCGAACCCGACGTCAAGAAGCACCAGGGCTGACAGCGGACGGGGGCAGGGGGCCACCGACGGCGACGACCCTCCTCCTCCTTCCCCCCGCCCCTCCCCCTCACCCGCCCAACAACGCCACCCGCAACCCCTCCACGTCCGTCACCGGAGCGTCGCAGGTGAAGTGGCGGCAGACGTACGCCGCCGGGTGGCCGTCGACGAGGGGACGGCCGGCGAGGAGGGGGAACTCGGCGCTGTCCGAGGTGCCCGGAGTGCCCACGGCGACGACCGCGCCCGGGGCCGTGCCCAGAAGTGCCGTACGGTGCAGGGCTCTTGTGGCGTCGTCGGCCGGGGACGGGCCCACCACCGCCACCTCGCGCGGACCGTCGAGCAGCGCCTCGGCGACGGCGAGACCCCAGCCGATGAAGCGCGGCACCCGCGGCCCGAGCGCCTTCACCACGCCCAACGCCCGTTCGGCGGCGGCCCGGTGGCGCTCGGAACCGGTGTGGGCGGCGTACGACAGCAGGGCCCCGGCCGCCGCGCTCCACCCGGACGGGGTGGCGTTGTCGGTGGGGTCCTGCGGCCGGCGGATGAGTTGCTCGGCGTCGACGGCGGTGTCGTAGAGCGCTCCCGTTTCCGCGTCGGTGAATCCGGTGAGCACGTGGTCGAGCAGGAACCCGGCGAAGTCGAGCCAGACGCCCTCCCCGGTGACGGAGGCCAGCGCGAGGAAGCCCTCGGCGACGTCGGCGTAGTCCTCCAACACACCTGCGTTGGCGCCGACTTGGCCGTCCTTGGAGGTGCGGGCGAGGCGGGCGTGGTCGTCGAGGTGCAGCCGGACGAGGAGGTCGGCGGCCCCGATGGCGGCGTCGACCAGGTCGGGCCGGTCGAAGTAGGCGCCGGTCTCGGCGAGGGCGGCGATCGCGAGCCCGTTCCAGGCGGCGACCACTTTGTCGTCGCGCCCCGGGGCAGGACGTTCGGCACGGGCGGCCAGCAGACGGACGCGCACCGACTCGACCTTCTCGGCGTCGAACAGCCCTTCCTCCTGCGGGAGTTGGAGGACGGAGGAGCCGTGCTCGAAGGTGCCGTCCTCGGTGACGCCGAAGTGGCGGGCGGCGAGGTCGGCGTCGTCCTTGAGCACTTCGCGCAGTTGCTCCGGCGTCCAGACGTAGTAGGCGCCCTCGACGTGCCGTCCGCTGCCGTCGTCGCTGTCGGCGTCCAGCGCGGAGGCGAACCCGCCCTGGGCGGTGCCTAGTTCGCGGACCATGAAGTCGGCGGTCTCCAGGGCGACCCGGCGGGCGAGTTCGCTGAGTCCATCAGCGGCTCCGCCGCGGGCGGTGGTGCGCCAGAGGTGGGCGTAGGCGCGGCACAGCAGGGCGTTGTCGTAGAGCATCTTCTCGAAGTGCGGGACCACCCAGTCGCGGTCGACGGAGTAGCGGGCGAAGCCGCCGCCGAGCTGGTCGTAGAGGCCGCCGCGGGCCATGCGTTCGCAGGTGTCCTGGGCCATCTGGAGGGCGCCCTCGGAGCCTGTGCGGGCGTGGTGGCGGAGCAGGAACTCGATGACCATGGACGGCGGGAACTTGGGCGCCCCGCCGAAGCCGCCGCGCTGCGGGTCGTAGTCGCGGGTGAGGCCGAGGAGCGCCGCCGCGAGTTCCTCCTCGCCGGGCGGGCGGGCGTCGCCGTAGGAGATCTCGCGCTCGGACAGATCGCGGACGATCTTCCCGGCGACCTCGGCGACCTCCTCCCGGCGTCCGGTCCACGCCTGCCGAACGCCTTCGAGCACCTGCCGGAAGGAGGGCGAGCCGTGGCGGGGCTCGGGCGGGAAGTAGGTGCCGAAGTAGAAGGGTTCGGCGTCCGGGGTGAGGAAGACGGTCATCGGCCAGCCGCCCTGCCCGGTGGCGGCCTGCACGGCCTCCATGTAGACGGCGTCGACGTCCGGACGCTCCTCCCGGTCGACCTTGACGCTGACGAAGTGTTCGTTCAGATACGCGGCCGTCGCTTCGTCCTCGAACGATTCGTGGGCCATGACATGACACCAGTGACATGCAGAGTAACCAACCGACAGTAGAACGGGTACGTCGCGTCGGCGCGCTTCCTCGAATGCCTCCGGCCTCCAGGGCCACCAGTCGACGGGATTGTCGGCATGCTGAAGCAGATAAGGCGAGGTCACACCAGCCAACCGGTTCATGCGATCCAGCCTCTCACAGTGCCCGACCCCGTCGACAAGGCCCGCACAGGCTCTGGCACTTGGCCGAGCCGCACTTGCGTGCCATCACATGGCATCACCTGGGAGACGACAGCCTTCCTGTTCGTGACAACTCACGCGGGACAATCATTTGGTTGAGGTGCCCCACCGACCCCGGAGTCGTGTGTGCCGAGAGGGAGGAGGCTCGGCCATCGCGCTCTTCCGGATCGGGCGCCCCGGGACCGTAGGCTGAGCCCAGCGGTGCCGGGACTGCCGAGGCTCCTCGAAGGAGGTACCCATGGCTCCTGAGATGGCGGCACCCGCGTGGATGCATACGCAGATCAGCGCGGAGCAGTACGACTCCTGGTCCGAGGAGCAGTGCGCCGGCATCGAGATCGCGGACGGGACGGTCGTCGTAAGCCCGAGCGCCTCCAAGCGGCACAACCGGCCGGCCCTGATCCTGGCCAATGCCCTGGACGCAGCCGCGGGCCCGGACTGGAACGCCGACACCGGCTTCGACGTCCGTCTGCAGGACGTTCCGCTCACCAACCGCCGTCCGGACGTCACCGTCTACCGGGCGGAGACCATCGACCTCACGCCCACCCGGGTCGAACAGGCCGCCACCGGTGTCCCCATCGTCTGCACCTACGTCCTCGACCCCGCCACGAAGGCATACCGGGACGGTGAGATGTTCACCGGCGTGATCAAGGCCGCTGCACCCTCCTCCGTCACGGTCGGCCTTGGGGCCATGTGAGAACGAAGAAGCTCACCTTGCTTTCGGCGCTGCGCGGGTAGCGTCCGCGTCGTGGTTCTTCGCAGACCGGCCCGGGCCCCTGTCCGCCTCCAGGCCAGGTCCACTTCCCGCGGATGCCGCACCGGCTCGTGTGCGATCGTCGCGTCGCGCCCGGTCAGGAACTGATCCGGATCGCGTTGGCAGACGGTCGTGCCAACAGCATCCGAATCGCGTCGGGTGGGGACCACGTGACGGAGTTGGAAGTGGCGGAGTTGGAAGCACGTCTGATCCGTGCGGTCCGTGACGCAGGGCAGGCGATCTCGGACAACGGCCGCACGGCCTGGGTGGATCGCCGGAGCCAAACGCTGAAGTCCCGTCGGATCGTCAGCCCCCGGACCGAGCCGCCCATCGCTTCCAGGAACCAGCCGCCGGGCGACGGGGCTGTCGGTGTGCTGGAGCAGGTACGAGGGGTCTCATAGCCAGTCGGTTCATGCGTCCACTTTGCCACTTGAGCCGCCGCGATCTCTGTCCGGGAACGCCCTGATCCACCCCGGGTACGCCCCTGATGCCTCCCTGACGGCCGTCCGGACAAGGGCGGATGGTGATCGTCCGAAGACGGATCGTGATCGTTGCCCTCTCGCGCTCCGCGGTCTGCGCAAGGACACTGATAGGCCCGGTACGGGGCAGGAGGCCCGCGTTCGGGGAAACAAGGGAGCGGGGGAGCAACAGAACAGGCGCACCACACGTACCGAAAACACCGGCAGGCACAGTTGTTGCGGGCGAGGGGGACGGGACATGCGGGACGGCCATCGGGCGGCTGCCGAGCGGCTGCTGGCGCGGGCGGTGGAGGAGGAGGTGCGGCGCTCGGGGGGCCGGCTCGACGGCGGGATCCTGCTGTCGCGGGCGCGCGGTTCGCTCGACGCGATGGCGCAGACGGCCGCCGAGGAGTACGGCACCTACACCCGGGCGCTCGACGAGGCGTCCGCCGGGCAGCTCACCTTCGCCCAGCGGTACGCGCGCGAGGGTGCCGGAACTCCCTTGCTGGTGGCGGCCGTTGCGGCGGTCGGGGCCTGTCTGGCGGACCTGGTCCTGGGCACGGACAGCGCGGTCGCGCTCGGTGCCGGGGTGACCGCGGGGGTGGTGGGCGCGGCGGCCACCGTCGCCAAGGTGACGGCTGCGCACGTACCGGCCGCGAACCGGCGTGCCGGGGCGGTCAACCAGCCCGGCGGGCCCGAGCAGTTGAGGTTGCAGTGGCTCACCGCGCTGGAGGTGCGCGGCATCCGCCCGTTCCTGGACCAGCAACGGGTCCTGACGGCCGCCACGAACACCCGCCCGGCCGCGAAGAAGGTCGCCCCCAAGCTGCGCGGCGCCGACAAGAGCGGGGCGGCGCGGCGGCGCAGTGTGCTGGAGCAGTCGTTCGGCCAACTCCCGCAACCGGCCGACCCGTTCACCGGGCGGCGGGCCGAGGTCGCGCGGATCGCCCAGTGGGTGCACGCGGCCCGCGCGGGCACCGAGACCAAGCCGGTGGTGGTCGTGCTGCACGGCGCGCCCGGCTCGGGTCGTTCGGCCCTCGCGGTGCGCGCGGCGCACGACTTGAGGGACCAGTTCCGCGGCGCGTGCGTGGTGGACCTGCGCGGCGACAGCCCGCAGGAGCCCCCGCTGTCCACCCGGGACGCGCTGTTCCACCTGCTCAACCGGCTCGGCGCGCCCCGAGACCAACTCCTGTTCCGGGAGCGCTCCTCGCAGGACCAGCGCGACCAACAGGTCAAGCGGCTCACCGAGTTGTACCGCCGCCAGCTGACCGGCATGCCGGTGACGATCGTCCTCGACGACGCCTCCGACGCCGAGCAGGTACGCACCCTGGTGCCCGAGCACTCCGAGAGCCTGGTCCTGGTCACCGCCCGCACCCCTCTGCAACTCCCGGCCGAACTGCCCGCCTGGGTGCACCAGTTGGCGGTCGAGCCGCTGGACTCGGCGGCCTCCGAGGACCTCCTGTACGCCGCCGCCGAGCGCAAACCGGACCCGTACGACGCCCAGTCCGCCGACCGTATCCGGGAGTTGTGCGGCGGCCTGCCGCTGGCGCTGCGCATCACCGGCTCCTCGCTCGGCCCGCGCACGCCGCTCCAACTCGCCACCGCCCTCGGCGCGTACGGCCCCGTCGAGCCGGCCGAGCGGGCCCTGTGGCTGCGCTACACCGACCAACCCGAGCCCGCCCGCCGCCTGTTGCGGCGCCTGGCGCTGGCCGGACGGGCCTCGCTGGGCGCGGGCGCGGCGGCGGCCCTGCTCGCGACCGACGAGGCCCAGGCCACCCGCCACCTCACCGCCCTCGCGCAGGCCGGTCTCATCGACCACGTACGCGGCAGCCGCTACCGGCTGCACGACGTCGTCCGCGCCTTCGCCCAGGCCCGCCTCCTCGACGAGGAGGAGCCCGCCGAGCGGACCGCCGCGCAGGAACGCCTCATCGAGAACTACGCCGAACTCGCCGACTCCGTCCTGCGGTTGGTGGACGGCAACATGTCCACCCGCTCGGACCGCTTCGGCCCGCACGGCTTCACCTCCCTGGACGCGGCGCTGCGCTGGCTGGACGACGAGTCGAGTTTCATCACGGCCGCCCTGCGCCACGCCGAGGGCGTCGACCGGGCCGCCGTACTGAACCTGCTCGGCGCGCTGTGCGACTACTGCCTGCTGCGCGGCGACCTCTACCGCCTGGGCGAGATCAGCGAGTTGACCCAGGCGGTCGACCAGGGGCTGCTCGTACGGTCGGTGCAGTGGCGTACCGGTATCGCCGCGCGCCAGCTGGGCGAGCTCGACAAGGCCCGCACGACCCTGGCCTCTGTCGTCGATCTCTACCTCGAAGCGCACCAAGACGCGGGCGCCGCAAGGGCGTTGTGCTCCCTCGGCATCACCCTGCACCACCAGGGCAACCTGACCCAGGCGGCGGCGAAGCTGCGCGAGGCGATGGACATGCAGGCCGCGCCCGGCCTCGCGGCGGACCGCGCCTGGACCATGCACGCGCTCGCGGCCGTCGAACGCGACCGCTCCCGCCTGTCCGAGGCCCTCGAACTGCTCACCTCCGCCCTGGAGTTGCACCGCGAGAACGAATCCGTGCACGGCGAGGCATGGGCGTACTTCCAACTCGGCCAGCTACGGCTGCGGATGGGCGACATCCCGGCCGCCGAAGCCGCGCTGCACACCGCGCTCGACCTCTACGGCCGTACCCGCGACGCCCGCGGCGAGGCGTGGGCGCTGACCCAACTGGCGCGCGCCCGGCTGGTCGCGGGCGACGCGGCCACCGCGGTGGAGGGCCTGGGACAGGCGGTGGCCGCCCACCGGGACAACGAGGACGCGCGCGGCGAGGCATGGACCGTGTACTACCTGGGCCAGGCCCTGGAGGAGACCGGCGACCTGAACCGGGCGGTGCGCGAGCTGGAACGTTCCCGCACGATGTTCTCCCGCATGCGGGACGTGTACGGCCTGGCCTGCGCCCGCCACCACTCCGCGCGCGTCACCCGCGACCAACGCGCCGCCCAGACGGGCTCGTTGCGCAACTCGGGCTTCGCCCGCCAGCTGCTGGTGGACGCGAAGGCCGACTTCCAGCGCATCGGCGTCGCCCACGGCGAGGCATGGACCTGCCTGGAGCTGGCCGTCGTGGACGCGGGCAACACCCGTACCCCGCAGGCCCTCGCCCTCTGCGACGAGGCCGCCGGCCTGTTCTCCTCCTACGGCGACCGCCGCGGCGAGGACTGGGCCCGCTTCCTGCGCTGCACCCTCCTGCCGTACGCCGCCCCCGGCGGAGTCGAGATCGGCACGGCGGTGGCCGAGGAGGAACTCGCCCAGCTCTCCCGCTCGGGCCACCCCCTCCGCGACGACAAACTCGACGGCTACGTGGCCGCGTACGGCCTGGCCCTGGAGCGCGGCATCCGCCTGGAGGAGGGATGGCAGGGGTGGCGCCTGGGGATGGTGCCGGGGCGGCATGCGCGGGAGGTGATGGGTGTGGTGGTCGCGGGGGGTGCGGCTGCGGAGCGGGCGGGGTGAGGAGTCGCGCTCGGCAGCGGGGCTTGAGGGCGCAAGCGGGGCTTGAGGGCGCAGCGGTTGGCGTGCTCGGGGGCGGGGAGGGCCGAGGGCCCGGTCCGATGCCTGGCAGGCAGCCGTGTCACGCCCGGCGGGTGGGCGGGCGGCCGTGGGTGTCCCAGGGGGCGTGGGGCAGCCTTGGGATGCCCCGCTGTCGGCCACCCTGTGCGGTGCGGTGCGGTGCGGTGCGGTTGCGCGGCTGCCGCGAGCGGCGAGCCCAGCCACCGTACGCCGGGGGCGCCCCGGGCTCACACAGTCACCCACACGCGCACTCCCCCGGCTCACCGCCGAGCTACACGCACCCCCGAGGGCCGCGGAACCCCCGCGGCATCCGACGTCGTAGAACTCAGCCCTTGGCCGGAGAAGGCGGCGCGGTCTTGCCCTTGCCGCCCTTGCCGCCGCCCGGTGACTGTGCGGCCTTGGGCCCCTGCGCAGCCTCCGCGGTCTGCTCGGCCCGCGCACTCGCCGCAGCCTTCGTACCGCCCTTGCCGGAGGCACCTGCGGCACCGGCGGCGTCGCCGTCGCCCTCGACCTTGAAGTCCACCTTGTTCATGTGCTTGCTCATGGACTTCATCAGCCCCCACACGGCCACCGCCAACGCCGCGAAGACGATGAAGCCGAGGACGCCGGGGGTGACCTTGTCCTCGTCGACGTCGGCGAGGGTGACGAGATGCGTCATTGCCAGGCTCACGCTTGCGCTCATGTCAGGCATTCTCCCCCAGGGCTCCCGGCCGCCCGCACGAGGGCTGCCGGACGCCCCCGCGAGGCCGCCGACCAGGGCGTATCGGCACTACCGGCACTACCGGCAGTACCAGTAGTGCCGGACGCCCGCGTACTACCGGACGCCCGCGAACAGGTCGTCCTCCGGCAGGGACGTGTCGACGAGCGACTTCACCAGCTCGTACTCCTCCGTCGGCCAGACCTCCTTCTGGAGTTCCAGCGGCACCCGGAACCAGCCCCCGTCGGGGTCGATCTGGGTCGCGTGCGCGATCAGCGCCTTGTCGCGGATCTCGTAGAAGTCCGCGCAGGGGATGTGCGTGGTGAGCGTGCGCTCCTTGTGCTCGGACTCGTCCCACCTCTTGAGCCAGTCCCCGTACGGCGACTCCAGGCCCCGGTCGGTCAGCGCCTTGTGCAGTGCCTCGGTGCGGGGACGGTTGAAGCCCTGGTTGTAGTACAGCTTCTGCGGCTGGTACGCGGGGCCGAACTCCGACTCCGGGAACGTCTCGGTATCGGCCGCGCCCTCGAACGCCACCATGGTGATCTTGTGGGTCATGATGTGGTCGGGGTGCGGGTACCCGCCGTTCTCGTCGTAGGTGGTGATCACCTGGGGACGGAACGAACGGATCTGCTTCACGAGTTCCCCGGCCGCCTTCTCGACGTCCTCCAGGGCGAAGCAGCCGTCGGGCAGCGGCGGCAGCGGGTCGCCCTCCGGGAGCCCGGAGTCGACGAAGCCGAGCCACTCCTGCTTGATCCCGAGGATCTCGCGGGCCTCGTCCATCTCCTTCTTGCGTACCTCGTGGATGTGTTCCTCGATGTATTTGTCGCCCTGGAGCTTGGGGTTGAGGATGGAGCCGCGCTCACCGCCCGTGCAGGTCACCACCAGCACGTCCACCCCCTCGGACACGTACTTCGCCATGGTCGCCGCACCCTTGCTCGACTCGTCGTCGGGGTGGGCGTGGACGGCCATCAGTCGCAGCTGGTCAGTCAAGACTCAATCCTCGGTCAAGTCGGCACCCGGGGCGGTCGGCGGCCCTCGGGGGAAGGCTTCTATAGTGACCGAATCGGCGGACGAAAAATTCCGGGACCGAGTCCTGGACACCCCTAGGGGGCATCCGGCCGGGACCCAGCCGAGAGGACGATCATGAGTACGGCGACCACGGGGCTTCCCGAGGGACGGTACGGCCGTTCCGGGGGCGAGCAGGCCGACGACCGCAAACTCAAAGTCATCGGCAGTGTTCTGGCCGTGGCCCTGACCGTTCTGATCGGCTACTTCGCCTATCACTACGTCGTGCAGAACAAGATCAGCGGCGAGGTCATCACCTTCCAGTCCTCCGCCCACTCGGTCAGGATTCACCTGGAAGTGCGCAAGGACGCCGACGCCAAGGGCTACTGCACGATCCGCTCCCAGTCCGATGACCAGACCGAGGTCGGCCGCGCCGACTTCCACTTCGACGGGCACTACACCCAGATCGACAAGGTCGTCACCCTGCGCACCACCGCCCCGGGCACCACCGCCGAGCTGCTCGGCTGCCACGCGGACTGACCCGGCCGCCCCCGCGTACACCCGGCTCCGGGACCGCGCCCCACGCCTCGCTCCGGCGCTCGCCCGGCCGTCACCGCTCGTCACCCCCCGTCCGTCCAATACCTCGCGGGTGACCTGGAGATACGCATTTCTGACGGCTTATGTCCTCCCCCTACGGCCGCCGAATTGTTAGGCTCGTGGTTTCGCCCACCAGAGAGGGAACATTCTTCTGGGTAGGGCGATGCTTTGTATTCCCAGTACCGACGAGGAGCACCTGTGACCCAGACCAGCGAGAACGTCACCTGGCTGACCCAGGAGGCGTACAACAAGCTCAGGAGCGAGCTTGAGCACCTTACTGGTCCTGCGCGCACGGAGATCGCCGCCAAGATCGCCGCCGCGCGTGAGGAGGGCGACCTGCGCGAGAACGGCGGGTACCACGCGGCCAAGGAGGAGCAGGGCAAGCAGGAGCTTCGTGTGCGCCAGCTGACCCAGCTCCTGGAGAACGCGAAGGTCGGCGAGGCGACGGTTTCGGCGGACGGCGCGGTGGCGCCCGGCATGGTCGTGACGATCGCCTTCGACGGCGACGAGGACGACACCCTCACCTTCCTGCTCGCCTCCCGCGAGTACGCCAGTTCCGACATCGAGACCTACTCGCCGCAGTCCCCGCTGGGCACCGGCGTGATCGGCCACAAGGTCGGCGAGGACGCGGAGTACGAACTCCCGAACGGCAAGAAGGCCCAGGTCAAGATCCTCAAGGCCGTGCCCTACCAGGACTGAGCACCCCGCCGCCCCACCGGGGCCGAGCACCACCACGGTCGCCTTCTACGGTGCTCCCGGCACCCCTCGGCTGCCGGGAGCAGCGCCGGGCTCCCGCCTCACGCTGTCGCCGACCGGTACTTCCGTACCGCCAGCGTCCGGAATATGACGATGATCAGGATCGAGTAGATCAACGAGGCCCACACCGGGTGCTGCATCGGCCAGGCGTCCGACGTGGAGACGCCCGGGTTGCCGAACAGTTGGCGGGACGCCTCGACCGTCGCACTGAACGGGTTCCAGTCGGCGACATGGCGCAGCCAGGGCGTCATCCGTGCGGAGTCCACGAACGCGTTCGACACGAACGTCACCGGGAAGAGCCACACCAGCCCGCCCGAGGTGGCCGCCTCGGGGGTCCGCACCGAGAGCCCTATGAGCGCGCCGACCCAGGTGAACGCGTACCCCAGCAGGAGCAACAGCCCGAAGGCGCCGAGCACTTCACCGATGTTGGTGTGGGTGCGCCAGCCGACCAGCAGCGCGACCACGGCGAGGACCAGCAGCGTCAGCGCGGTCTGCACCAGGTCCGCGAGGGTCCGCCCGGTCAGCACCGCCCCGCGCGCCATGGGCAGGGAACGGAAGCGGTCGATCAGCCCCTTGTTCATGTCGTCGGCGATGCCCGCCCCGGAACCCGCGGTGGCGAAGGTGACGGTCTGCGCGAAGATGCCGGCCATCAGGAACTCGCGGTAGACGGAGGAGCTGGTACTGCCGCCGATGTTCATGGAGCCGCCGAACACGTAGGTGAACAGCACCACGAACATGATGGGCTGGATGACTCCGAACACCACCATTTCGGGGATCCTGGACATGCGGATCAGGTTCCGGTGCGCGACGACCAGTGAGTCCCGCACGGACTGACGGAACGGATTCGTGGACGGCGCGACCCGCACCGCGTCGGTGACGGTACTCACTGGACGGCCTCCTTCTTCTCGTCCCGCCGGTCCTGCTGCTCCTGCTGCTCCGGCTGCCGCTTCTGTCGTTTCCGGTCCTCGCGCCTGCGGCCCTTGCCCTTGCCCCCTGACCCCGTGCCGCCGTTCTCCTCCTCCTGGACCTCGGCCAGGTGGCCGGTCAGGGACAGGAAGACGTCGTCGAGGGTGGGGCGGCGCAGTCCGATGTCGTCGATCTCTATGCCGCGGGTGTCCAGGTCGCGGATGACCTCGGCGAGGAGCTTGGCCCCGCCGGTGACCGGGACGGTGAGCTTGCGCGTGTGTTCGTCGACGGTGACCTCGCCGTCCCCGCCACCCCCGCCGCCGCTGTCACCGCCGACGCCCCGCACGGCGTACCGGGTGAGCACGGCCGACGCGTCCGGAATGTGCTCGCGTTCGTGCACGACGACCTCGACGCGCTCGCCGCCGGTGCGGGCCTTGAGCTGGTCGGAGGTACCGCGGGCGATGACCCGGCCGTGGTCGACGACCGCGATGTCGTGGGCGAGATGGTCCGCCTCTTCGAGGTACTGCGTGGTCAGCAGCAACGTCGTACCGCCGGAGACCAGTTGCTTGATGACGTCCCACAACTGCTGGCGGTTGCGCGGGTCGAGGCCGGTCGTGGGCTCGTCCATGAACATCACCGGTGGTGAGACCACCAGTGCGGCGGCGAGGTCGAGGCGGCGGCGCATGCCGCCCGAGTAGGTCTTGACGGGCCGGTCGGCGGCGTCGGCGAGATGGAACTGTTCCAGCAGTTCGGCGGCGCGTGCCTTCGCGCCGCGCGACCGCATCTGGTAGAGCCTGGCCACCATCTGGAGGTTCTCACGGCCGGTCAGATACTCGTCGACCGCGGCGAACTGGCCGGAGAGACCGACCGAGCGGCGGACCGCGTCGGGGTGTTCGAGCACGTCGATACCCGCGACGACCGCTCGGCCGCGGTCGGGGCGCAGCAGCGTGGTCAGACAGCGCACGGTGGTGGTCTTGCCCGCTCCGTTCGGGCCGAGGAGGCCCAGGACGGTGCCCTCCGGGACGTCCAGGTCGACGCCGTCCAGAGCCCTTACGTCACCGAAGGTCTTCACCAGACCTTCGGCGTAGATGGCGCCTGGCATACCGTTCTCCACGTCTTCGGGGATTACGCGAAAAGAGTAGTTTTGCGCCGCTCCGTCCGCTCGCGGAGAAGTGACGACCCCCTCACCATAACGCGATGTATCGCGAGCCTCAATCCATTTTCCCGAATGCCACAAAACATGGTCTGACCTGCGAAAATGACGCCACGACAACGGGGGCGCATGCCCCCTCGCCGCACCCGTTGCCTCAGCCGATGACGGTGTACCCCGCCTCACCCAGCGCCTGCCCGACCTCCGCGCAGTGCTCCCGGCCCTTGGTCTCCAGGTGCAGTTCGACCTCCGCCTCCGTGAGGCCGAGGCGGGGGTCGGTGCGGACGTGGCTCACGTCGAGGACGTTGGCGTCGGCCACCGACAGCACCCCGAGCAGCGTCGCCAGCGCGCCCGGCCGGTCGGTGAGGCGCACCCGGACCTGGAGGTAGCGGCCGGCCGCGACCATGCCGTGCCGCAGGACGCGCTGCATGAGGAGCGGGTCCACGTTCCCCCCGGACAGGAGCGCGACGACCGGCCCCTCGACGGTCTCGGGGTCGCGCAGCAGCGCCGCCACCGGGCTCGCCCCGGCCGGTTCCACCACCAGCTTGGCCCGCTCCAGGCAGAGCAGCAACGCGCTCGCCAGGTCGTCCTCGGAGACCGTGCGCACCTCGTCCACCAGGTCGCCGACGATGCGGAACGGGATGTCCCCGGGGCGCCCCACCTTGATGCCGTCGGCCATCGTCGTGGGCTGGTCGACCGAGACGGGCCGCCCGGCCGCCAGCGAGGGCGGGTACGCCGCCGCGCCCTCCGCCTGCACGCCGATGATCCGCACGTCCGGGCGGAGCGCCTTCACCGCGATGGCGACGCCCGCGGCGAGCCCGCCGCCGCCGATACCGAGGACGATCGTGCGCACCTCGGGGCACTGCTCCAGGATCTCCAGACCGACCGTGCCCTGGCCCGCGATGACGTCCCGGTGGTCGAACGGGTGGATGAACACCGCGCCCGTACGCTCCGCGTACTCCTGTGCCGCGGCCAGCGTCTCGTCCACCACCTGGCCGTGCAGGCGTACGTCCGCGCCGTAGTCCTGGGTGGCGCTGATCTTCGGCAGCGGGGCGCCCTTGGGCATGAACACCGTGGCGTGCACGCCGAGCAGGGCGGAGGCGAGGGCGACGCCCTGTGCGTGGTTGCCGGCGCTCGCCGCGACCACTCCGGCGGCGCGCTCCTCCGGCAGCAGCCCCGCGATGCGCACGTACGCCCCGCGCAGCTTGAACGAGCCGGTCCGCTGGAGGTTCTCGCACTTGAAGTGCACCGGCGCGCCCACGAGCTGGGACAGGTACCGGCTGCCTTCCATCGCGGTCACGCGCGCGATGCCGGTGAGCATCTTCTGGGCGCCTCGTACGTCGTCGAGCGTCACCGTGGTCAGGGAGTCGGCCGTGCTGTAGCTCATGCTCACCAGTCTCGCAGTTCACGACGCGCCGCCGTACGTGTGACCAAGCTCCGAGAACGGATTGCGCAGCGTAGGTACGGGCCGCCGTCCGGCCGCGTAACCTTGTCCCCCAACCCAGCTCCCACGCATGAATAGAGCCCCCGGCCATGCCCACAACGCCTGAAATGTCGATGGACATGACGACCTTCGGTGACCCCGGTCTTCTCGACACGTTGCAACACGAGGTCGCGGTGTTCGCGCGCCGTGCCGAACAGACCCGGCTCGGCGGCGTCGGGCAGGTGCGCAACTCCATGGACCGTGCCGCGTACCTGCTGCTCAACCGCCTCGACAAGGAAGGCCCGATGGGCGTCAAGGCGCTCGCCGCGAGCATGGGGATCGACTCGTCGACGGTCACCCGCCAGGTGGCGCCGCTGGTCGACACCGGCCTCGTCAAGCGCACCTCCCACCCGGAGGACGGCCGCGCCGTGGTGCTCCAGCTGTCCCCGCGCGGGCAGTCCCGCCTGGAGGAGGTCCGCTCGTCCAGGCGCCAGCTGATGGCCGAACTGACCCAGGACTGGGCGGCGGAGGAGCGCGAGGCGTTCACGGCGCTGCTCACCCGCTTCAACGTGGCCCTCTCCGCCCGCCAGGCCACCCAGGGCCTCCCGGAGGCGGAACCGCCGACGGCTTCCTGAAGGCGGGCACTCCGGGGGCGGCCCCACGCGCGCGTGGGCGGGGCCGTTCACGGACGCCGGGCACGCGCGCGAGGATGTCCGGCATGAGACCTACGCCGGTTGCGTCGCACTCTTGACCGGAAGGCCGCGCAGGGCCTGATATGGGACCGGACCACGGTCGGCCGTACGGACGCGCGGGCCCGTCGGCGCCTGGCGCCCGGCCCCCGGCGGTTACGGCGCGGGCGGCCCGGGTCCGCTGTCCCCAAGGTTCCCTCGGGGTGGCCCTCGGAGGCGGGAGGGGCGGTGCGAGAACGGCAGGCGTCCGGGCGGGCCGGCCGGAACCGGGAGTTCGAGGCGTTCGTCGCGGGCGCGGCCGGCCGGCTGCTGCACGCCGCCACGCTGCTCACCGCGGAGCCCCCGAAGAGCAACCCACGCGCGCGACGCCTGCTCACGCTGGCCCTGGCCCACACGTACGCCGTCTGGGACCGGCTGCGCGGCGAGGACCCCTACGACCACGCCCGGCAGCAACTGGCCCTGCGCTTCGCGCGCGAGGTGTGGCACCAGTACGCGCTGCCCGGCCGCCACCGCCGTGCACCGCACGGCGCCCTGGCCCGGCTGACGCCCCAGCAACGGCTGATCCTCGTCCTGCGGCTCTACGAGGGCGTCGCCGAGGAACAGACCGCGGCGCTGCTCGGACTGCCCACCGAGCGCGTACGGACCCTCTGCGACCGCGCCATGGCGACCCTGCTGCATCCGCCGCGCGGCCCGGCACCGGCGGTGGTGAAAATGGCGCCTTCATGAAGCGGCTCTCACGGACGGGTCGGACACGGAGGTGAACGGTGAACCTGCGCGAGCGTGAGGCGGCCGTACGGCACCTGCTGGAGCAGGTGCCACCCCCGGTGCCGCCCGACCTGTACGCGGAGGTGGTGCGCCGCGGCAGCCGTATGCAGCGCCGCAGACGGCTCGCCCGGCGGACGCTGTGGCTGCTGCTGATCGCGGCGGTCGTCGCCTTCACGGTGTGGGCGGTGGTCGCCCGTCCGTGGGTACAGCCGCCGTCCGAGGTGACGCCGCCGGTCACGGACTGGTGAGGCAGGGGCCGAACGACCCCCGCCTCAAAGACCCGGAGGCTCAGCCCAGCGCCTGCTGGAGGTCCGCCAGCAGGTCGTCGACGTTCTCGATGCCCACGGAGAGGCGTACGAGGTCGGCGGGGACCTCCAGGGCCGAACCCGCGACGGACGCGTGCGTCATGCGCCCGGGGTGCTCGATGAGGGACTCCACGCCGCCCAGGGACTCGCCGAGGGTGAACACCTTGGCGCGGTTGCAGACCTCGACGGCCGCGTCCTCGCCGCCGTCGACCTGGAAGGACACCATGCCGCCGAAGGACCGCATCTGCTTGGCGGCGATCTCGTGGCCGGGGTGGTCGGGCAGCCCCGGGTACAGGACGCGCGTCACGCGCGCGTGGCGGGTGAGCATGTCGGCGACCTTGGTGGCGTTCTCGCTGTGCCGGTCCATGCGCACCGACAGCGTCTTCGCGCCGCGCAGCACCAGCCAGGAGTCGAAGGGACCGGCGACGGCGCCCATCGCGTTCTGGTGGTACGCCAGCTCCTCCCCCAGCTCCTGGTCACCGGTGACGAGCGCGCCGCCGACGACGTCGGAGTGGCCGCCCATGTACTTGGTCAGCGAGTGCACGACGACGTCCGCGCCGAGCGCGAGCGGCTGCTGGAGGTAGGGCGTGGCGAAGGTGTTGTCGACGACCAGGCGGGCGCCCGCGTCCCGCGCGACCTGGGCGACGGCGGCGATGTCGGTGATGCCCAGGAGCGGGTTGGAGGGCGTCTCCACCCACACGACCTTGGTCTTCGGGGTCAGCGCGGCGCGGACGGCGGCCGGGTCGCTGGTGTCGGCGACGGACCACTCCACGCCCCACCGGGCGACGACCTTGGCGAAGAGGCGGAACGTGCCGCCGTACGCGTCGTTCGGGATGACCACGTGGTCGCCGGGCGCGAGCAGCGTGCGCAACAGGCAGTCCTCGGCCGCCAGTCCGGATGCGAACGCGAGGCCGCGGCGACCGCCCTCAAGGGCGGCGAGGTTCTCTTCCAGGGCGGTGCGGGTGGGGTTGGCGCTGCGGCTGTACTCGTAGCCGCCGCGCAGTCCGCCGACGCCGTCCTGCTTGTAGGTCGAGACCTGGTAGATCGGCGGGACGACCGCGCCGGTGAGGGGATCGGCGGTGTTGCCCGCGTGGATCGCGAGGGTCTCGAAGTGCTGACTGATGTGCCTGTCGCTCATGGGTACCGAGCGTAGTGCTACGGCGGGGGCGGCGCGGTCCGGTGCCGGAGACGCCCACGGAGGCGCACCGGTCCGGGGAAGTTATCCACAGGCCGGCGGCCACGTTGGCCAATTGTCGGACCCGTCTGGTTCGCTTGAGTCATGGAAATTCTCTGGGTCCTGTTCGCACTGGCCATGATGGGCATGGTCCTGCTGCCGTTCACGCTGCGCCGACGCGCCGGCATCCAGCAGGTCGCGCCCGGCGATCCGGACGCCGCGGACCCGGCGAACTACGGCTTCGTGCTCCAGGAGGAGCTGGACATCCGCATGCCCGGCCCCGACCGGGACCTCCTGGACGTCCTGGACCTGGTGCAGCGCACCCAGGACTACAAGGCCGCGGCCCAGCTCCTCGCGGGTACGGAGAAGGACGGCGAGGTGCGCTGGCAGCGCGTGCAGGCGTTCGCGGGCGCCGCGGCGCTGGAGCTGATGCGGCGCCCGGGCGGCGTGAGCGAGACACCCGGCGGGCAGTGGCTGCGGGTGTGGCGGGCGGAGAAGCCGAAGGACGCGGGCGGCGCGGCGGTGCACGCGGAGTTCCTGGTGCAGCAGGCGTGGCGGACGTCGACGCCGGGCACGGACGACTTCCGGATCATCATGGAGGAGGCCCGGGCGGCGTGCGGCGAGGCGGCGCTGCTGGCCCCCGGTGACCCGGTCCCGTACATCGTCGAACTGTCGGTGGCGCGCGGACTGGCGTACTCCCAGCCGGAGTTCGAGCAGCTGTGGCTGAAGATCCTGGACCGGGCGCCGACGCACATGGGGGCGCACCTGGCGGCGCTGCACTACTGGTGTGAGAAGTGGCACGGTTCGCGGGAGCTGGCGTACGCCTTCGCGGAGGCCGCGGCGGCGCGGGCGCCCCAGGGCTCCCTGCTGGCGGCGATGCCGCTGTTCGCGGTGTTCGAGCACCTCCCCGAGGTGAACCTGGTCAGGAGCTTCCACCAGAGCGAGGTCGTCACGAAGGCGGTGCACGGCGCGCTGTACGCGGTGCACTCGGCCCGCCCGGACGACCCGATGCTGGCGCACGTACGCCACCTGCTGGTCTTCTTCCTGGTCCGCGGCGAGCGGTGGGCGGAGGCGATGGGCCAGCTGGTGCACGTCGACGGCCACGTGGGGGCCCTCCCCTGGACCCTGACCGCCGACCCTGCCGCGGACTACGCGATATACCGCGCCCTGGCGGTGGCCGGCTACGAGGCGAACGGGGGGAGCCCGGCGACGTTGTCGCACTGAGCGGTCGTACTGAGCTGTCACGCTGAGCTTCGCGCTGAGGGGTGCGGGGTGGCTCGGGGCGACCGGCCGGCCGGGGGGTTCGCGGCCCGCGCCGCCGAGCGGGCGCCCCTGGACGGAATTCGGGGCGGCGGGGATACGTTGGGCATAGTGGCAGCCCCGCCAGGCCCTTGCCGGCCTTGCCAGGACCTCGACCTTGCCAGGACCCGGGGCCAGGAGACGAAGGAGTCCACGTCATGCTGTTCGGCCGCATACCCGTTCTGCCCACCCCCGAGCAGGCGCTGACGGGCCGCCCGGAACGCCTCTTCCCGGTCCCCGAGCTGCACACGGTGCTCGGTACGCCGCTGCTGGGCCCGTACCCCGAGGGCCTGGAGACCGCCGACTTCGGCCTGGGCTGCTTCTGGGGCGCCGAGCGCAAGTTCTGGGAGCTGCCGGCCGGGGTGTACACGACGCTCGTCGGCTACCAGGGCGGCTACACGCAGCACCCCACCTACGAGGAGGTCTGCTCGGGCCAGACGGGCCACACCGAGGTGGTCCGCGTGGTCTACGACCCCGCGCAGATCTCGTACGAGCGCCTGCTCCAGGTCTTCTGGGAGTCCCACAACCCGACCCAGGGCTTCCGCCAGGGCAACGACGTCGGCACGCAGTACCGCTCGGCGATCTACACCCACACCCCCGCCCAGCAGGCCACGGCGGAGGCGTCCCGTGACGCCTACCAGAAGGTCCTCACGGACTCGGGCTACACCACGATCACCACGGAAATCCTCCCGGCGGAGGGCCGCGAGTTCTTCGCGGCCGAGGGGTACCACCAGCAGTACCTGAACAAGAATCCGGCGGGGTACTGCGGGTTGGGCGGGACGGGAGTCTCCTGCCCGATCGGTGTCGCTTCCGCGCCCAAGGTGGTCGAGGCGACGGAGAAGTAGCCGGTGGGGCAAGTCCCGGTGCGTGAAGGGAACGGCCGCGGCACCGGTAACTGGCAGGGTGCTGCGGCCTGTTCGTCCGTGAAGTCGGCGGATTCGCCGGAGTAGGCGGAGGGGCCGGAGCCGGCGGATTGGCCGAAGCCGGCCGCGGGTGAAAATCAGTGGCCGCCCGGCCGGGGCGGCCCCACGCTGTACCGCATGGAGGAAGAACCGCACCGCCGGATCCGTGGGGTCTACGCGGAATCCACGATCACCGTCTACCAGGCATACGCCCCGGAAATCGGGCTGCCCGCCGTCCGCGAGGGCCGGTTTCCCGCCGCGTGGAAGCGGGATCGTATGACATGGGTCAAGCCGTCCTTCCTGTGGATGATGTACCGCTGCGGCTGGGGTGCGAAGCCGGGGCAGGAGACCGTTCTGGCCGTCGAGATCACCCGCGACGGCTTCGAGTGGGCGTTGCGCAACGCCTGCCTGTCGAGCTACGTACGCGGGGTGCATCCCGACCTCGCCACCTGGCAACGGCAGCTCAAGCGGGCGCCCGCCCGGATCCAGTGGGACCCCGAACGGGACCTGCGCCTGCGCCCCCTCCCGTACCGCGCCCTGCAACTCGGGCTGTCCGGGGAGGCCGTACGGCGTTACGCGGACGAGTGGACGGTCTCGATCCGGGACGTGACTCCGCTCGCCCACGAGATCCACGCGCTCGTCCGTGGTGGCGACCTCGACTCGGCGGCGCGGTTGCTGCCGCCGGAGCGGCCCTATCCCGCCGCGGACGAACTGCTGGGCGGGCTGCGTCCGTAACCGGGCCGGGGGGAGGCGGAGACCTCCGGAAGCGGCCAACTGTCCGGAGGGGCCCCGCCGTTGCCGCTCTTTACGACTCGCGGCTCACGACATACGACTTACGGCTCACTTGGCGGGCTTGTAGAACGCGTACGTGGCCGAGTACTGGACGCTGAGCTGGTCGGTGCCCGTGCAGGCCGTGGTGGGAGCGACGCCGCCGTGGGTGTTGAGGCGTTGGATGTAGGAGACGCCGGCGAAGACCCCGCTGCCGCGGGTGGCGGTGGACTGGAGGAGGAGTTCGGGGACGGCGTCGGTCTTCGGGGAGGTGGCGATGGCCGCGGCGTTGACGGCGCTGCCGTCCACCGTGGACACCCAGACGGGGCCGCGCGAGTGGAGGGCGACGGCGCGGCGGGAGCGGTCGTTCTTCGCCCAGAGCGTGGCGGCGGGCTCCAGCAGCTTCCAGGCGCCGTCGGTGCAGGTGTAGGTCTGGACGCCCGCGGCGGAGAAGAGGCCGGTGAGTCTGTTGCCGTCAGGGACCTTCAGGGCGGCGGGAGCGTCCACAGCGGCGCCGGCGGACTGCGCGGGCGCGGCCTGGCCGACCGTCGCGCTCAACAGCGTGCCTGCGGTTACGGCGGCGAGCGCCGTGGTGGTGAGGACGAGACGCTTGGCGAGCTTCATCGGGGTGTCTCCAGAACGTTTTCTGACGAGGCTGGGCGGGGTGTCGAGCCAGGACCGGGTGTCGAGGCAGGACGGCCCAACGAGGTTGCGGGGCAAGTCATGTGCGTGGCCCCGGACTTGAGGGAGTATCACCGTAAAGGTTCCGGCCGGGCGAGGGACTGCGGGGCACGCGGTCGGGCAACCTGCCGCGCACGTGGGACGTTTGACGAATCGTCAAGGCAATCGACGCGACGGGGGGGAAGAGGGAGGACGGGCCACCGGACGGCAGACCACCGGACGACGAGCCGCCGGACGACGGCCACCGCAGCCGATCCCGCCCCACCCCGTCCCGCCACCCCCACGAACACCTCACCGGTAATCTGGCGGCACACGCGTCCTGCCCGGGGTGAGCAGGAGTGAGCTGTGAGCACGGGGAGACCGCATGGCTGTTGTGCCGGTGGATCCGGTAGAGCCGGTGGAGGGGGACGACGGGGACTTCCTGCTCCGGCCTCCCGGTCCGCCTGCGCCTCCGCGGCCGGTCGGCGATCCTCCGCGGCACGTCGGCAACGCCGTCTCCGGGAGTGTCGCCGGACCCGTCGTACAGGCCGGGGTCATTCAGAGCGTCACCGTCAACTACCAGGCCGGTGACGGCAGTTCGCGGCCGGAACAGCCGCGCCCCGCCACGACTCCCCCGGCCCTCGGCGCCCAAGTGCCCCGAACCGCCGAGGACATCGCCGAAACCCGGCGGTCGCGACCGAACCTCTGGGAGCACCTCCTCTACGCCGGCGAACTCCACGTCGGGTGGACGGCCCTGGAGGCGAAGCGACTCGACCATGCCCTCGGACACCGGACCAACGGGCCGTTGATCCGGGACGAAGCCGAGGCGATGTCCCATCTCGACGCGGCCGTCCAGGAGTTGCGGCAGATCAGTGCGAGCGTCGGCAGGTGGCTGTCCCCCGACGCACAGCTCAGGGCACTCGGCCCGCCGGGAGCACCGGGGGACGCCGCCCTCATCGCCCACATCGTCCAACGGCTCCTCAGCACGTACGAATCCCTCATCGACTGGGCCGTCGCGCTGCGTTCGGCGAGACCTCCCGCCCGCCTGGTCAAGCTGTTCGAGGTGACCTCACGGCTCTCCGAGGGGTCGATTCACGCGTTCGACAGCTTCGTTGAGACCTTGGTGCGGCAGACGGACGAGGCTTCGGCCCTGCTCGCGCGACAGGACGGGTCGACCGCCGTCATCACGGTGACGTACACGATGACGATTTCCCCCGACGTCCTCGACGAGATCGATCGGGAAAGCCGTCGAGTCACCGTCGCCGCCAACCGGCCCCGGAAGCAACGGCGTTCGTGATCCGGTCTCGCCACCAGGGCACGAGTTGGACGACACCGAACATCACCTCGACGCCGAAGAACAGCCAGAGCAGCCGCGTGGCGCCGTGGGCCAGCGCGTACGACTGCCACGCCGCGAACAGCGTGCGCGCGACGCCGTCGAACAGTCCGTGCACCGGCAGCGGCCGGACGATGCGCAGGACGGCCCAGACCACCACGACCGAGCCCATCAGGTTCGCGTACAGGACCTGTATCGGGTCGAGTTGGGGCAGCGCGCCCAGCCCCAGCGCGGTGCCCGACGACGACAGCGCGTCGTGCACCAGCGCGTACGTCCACGGCGTCGCGAAGCCCGCGGTGACGACAAGGTCGTACCAGGCACTCGCGCGCACGACGCGGAGATAGGCGGGACGTTCGGGAGCTACGGGGGCGACGGACGCGATGGAGGCGATGGAAGCGATGGTCCGGGTGACGATCATCGTCATGAGGCTCCAAACGGGCTCGGGACAGCATGGGGACAGACCGCGGGACAGACCGCGGGACAGACATTGGGCCAGGTCGCGGGAGTGCGACGCCTCACGCTAAACAGTGGAGTACGGTCCAAGGTCAAGCCCGCCGCCCGCCGCCCAACGTCCGCCGCCCAACGTCCGCCGCCCAACGTCCGCCATCCAACGTCCGCCGCCCAACGGAGAGTTCATGCGCATCGGAGAACTGGCCGCACAGACGGGCATGAGCAGGGACACCATCCGGTTCTACGAGAAGGTCGGCCTCGTCACGGGCAGCCGGCTGGCCAACGGCTATCGCGACTTCCCGCCCGAGGCGGTGCCCTGGCTGCACTACGTCCGCACCGCGCAGACGCTAGGTTTCTCGCTGGCGGAAATCGCGCGCCACGGCGAGGAGTTGCGGGAGGCACCCGACTCCGCGGAGGCGCTGTCCGCGCTGTTCGAGCAGAAGATCGAGGTCGTCGACGCCCGCATGGCCGAACTCGCCATCCTGCGGGCCGAACTCGCCTCCCGTGTCAACACGGGGTGCCCGTTGCACGCGGCCGGCCAAACGAGTTGACCGTGCGGCGGGCCGTCCACCCCGTTCCCCCGAACTGACGCACCCCCGTCAATCCCCCGCCGGAAGCAACCCCTCCGGCTTACCATCCCCCGTATGCCACTGAGACGGACATTACGGATGGTGTTGGTCCTGGTTCTCGCCGCGGTGTTCACCGGGGCGTTCGAGAGCGGCACGCGGGTGGTGGCGCGGGCGGCGGACGGGGCGACGTCCGCGGCCGACTCCAACTCCGCGGCCACGTCCGCCCATTCGCAGCTCCTCTTCTACAACCACTCCTACGGCGTGCTCGACCGCGAAACCGCCGACGCCATCGAACACTCCACGTACCTGCGGGACTTCGCCAACTTCCAGGTGCGTACGACGACCGGGGCCGGCGGCGAGGTCTGGACCGGGCGCTACCTGATGGGCCGCGAGACCTACCTCGAACTGTTCGGCGTCGGCGACGTGCCCGGCCAGGACGGCACCTTCGGCTCCGCCGGGCTCGGACTCTCGGTCGAGAACGCCGGTCAACTGGCCGCCGTGGGCGAGCGGTTGAAGGAAGAGGGCGTCGCCGACCCGATCGAGTTCCTCCAGACCCGCGACTTCGGCGACGGCGTCCCGGTGCCGTGGTTCGACGCCCTCCTCCCCACCCTCCAGTACGACTCCTTCAGCTCCTGGGCGATGGAGTACCGGCCGGAGTACTTCGCCGACCCGCGCAGCAACACCGAACCGGCCGACCACCCCGGCGACGTCGGCCGCGAGCGCTACCTCTCCGACGCCTACCGCGACCACCTGATGCGCAACGTGACCTCCGTCCGCTTCGCGATCACCGCGCACGACCTCGCCAGCACGGTGCCCCTGCTGCGGGCCGGCGGCTTCGCCGTACGGGAGTTGCCGGGCGGGGGCGTCGTCGCGCACGGGGGCGGCACCACGATCCGGTTCGACGCCGTGCCGCGCGAGCGGGCCGGACTGCGCGAGGTCGGGATGTCGCTCAACCGGGCGGTGCACGACCGGCACGAGGAGCGGATCGGGCGGTCCACCCTCGCCGTCGGGCCCGGCGCGCATGCCGTGTGGACGTTCGACGGCCCGCAGTAGAGCAGCAGAGCCGTAGAGCAGCGGAGCAGTAGAGCCGTAGAGCCGTGGATAGAGCCGTAGACGAGAGCAGGCGAGGCAGATGAGTACCCATGTGAGAGTGCGCGTGTCGGGTGCCGCGGTCGCGGACGGGGCCGCGGACGAGGTCCTCGTCGCGGACGAATCCCGGTCGCTGCTGCGGTGGTTGGCCGACGCGGACGAGCTGCGGGGGCAGATCATGGCCGTCGAGAAGCCCCCGCGACCCGGCACGCTCGGGCCGTTGATCGAAACGATCGGCGTCGTCCTCGGCTCCAGCGGTATGGCCACCGCGCTGACCACCGGCGTGATCGCGTGGGTGCGCAGCCGACGCAGCGACATCACCGTCAAGTTGACCCGGCCCGACGGCAGTTCGTTCGAACTCACCGGCAAGCGCGTCAAGTTGCTGACCGACGAGAAGCTGAAGAACCTCGCCGACACGGCCGCACGGATGCTGGAGAGCAACGATGGTGACGACGGTTCCGGGCCGACCGACGGGACGTCCGGGTGACGGCGTCGGCGCCACCGCCGCGACAAGAGCCCGGGCCCGCTCCCCCGCACCCTCCAACCGCCCTCTCCACCCCCGGAGTTCGCGTCCTCCTCATCGGCACCGGCGACCACCCCGGCCCCACCCTCACGCCGGTGCCCGCTGCTCCCCGTACCGTACGGGCCTTGGCGGAGCGGCTGGTCGAGCGGTGCGGGGTGCTGCCCGGCCAGCTGCGTACGCTGATCGACCCGGCCGACGCGCGAACCATGGCCGAACACATCGCCACCGAGGTACAACTCGCCGAAACCACCCTGCTGATCCACTACGTGGGGCACGGACTGGTCGGGCCGAACGACGAGTTGCACCTCGCCGCCCGCGCCACGGACCGGCTGACACCGGGGCTGGCCGGCCACCAGGCGCTGTCGCTCACCTCCCTGTGCGAAGCGCTGTCGGTGTGCCGCGCCTCCTCCGTCATCGTCATCCTGGACTGCTGTTTCTCCGGCCGGGCCGTGCTCGACACCCGTCCCGCACCCCAACCGCCGTCACTGAGCCTGCCCCCGGGCCACGGGCTCTACCTGCTCGGCTCGGCCGAACAGCTCGCGCTCGCCCCCGAGGACGCCGAATTCACCACGTTCACAGGGGAGTTGATCCGCCTCCTCGACGACGGCGTCCCGCGCGGACCGCGCCTGCTCACCCTGAACGACATCTACGAGCACCTCTTCCGCACCTTCCACAGCCGCGGCGGTCCCCTGCCCCGCCGCCAGGCCGGTGACCGGTCGGGCAGCCTGGTGATCACCGTCAACCGGGCCGCCGCCCCCGCCGCCGTACCCGGCCCCCGCACCGCGGACGAGAACGAGGCCCAGGCCGACGAACCGCCGCCCGCCCCCTGCCCGTACCCCGGCCTGGAGTCCTTCTCCACGGACGAGGCGGCCTACTTCCACGGCCGCGACGCGCTGACCGCCGAACTCCTCGCCGCCTGCGGCCGATCGCTGGACCACGGACAGCCGGTCGTGCTCGTCGGACCGTCCGGCGCGGGCAAGACCTCGCTCCTCAACGCCGGGCTGCTCGCCACCCTCCACCGCGGCCACCCCGACCTGCCCGGCTCGACCCGATGGCGCTGCGTCACCCTCACCCCCGGCGAACATCCCGTACACAGCCTCCGAGCCGCCCTGCCAACCGCAGAGGCCACGGCAGAAGCCACGACAGAAGCCACGGCAGAGGCCGCGACAGAGGCCACCCCGGAGACCACCGCAAAGGCCACCGCCCCTCTCGCCAACCGCCTCGTCATCGTCGTAGACCAGCTGGAAGAACTCTTCACCCTCTGCCAAGTCCCCCGGGAACAGACCGAGTTCATCGCCACCCTCACCACCCTGGCCGAAGCCGGCGCCCTCGTCGTCACGTCCCTGCGGGCGGACTTCTACGGCCGCGCCCAGGAACTCCCCGCCCTGGCCGCCGCCCTGCGCGACCAGCAGGTGCAGGCCGGCCCCATGCGCGAGGAGGAGTTGCGAGCGGCAATCGAACTACCGGCGCGGGCCACAGGACTCGAACTCGAAGAGGGCCTGCCCGACCTCCTCCTCCGCGACATGGGCGTGCCTCACGCACCTTCGACGGCCACCCACTCCGGCGCCCTCCCCCTCCTCGCCCACGCCCTCCTCGCCGCCTGGCGGGAAGGCGACGGCCGCCGGATCACCCTGGCCGACTACGGCAAGAGCGGCGGCATCGAACGCGCCATCGCCCGTACCGCGGACACCACTTACGCACGGCAGAGCGAGGCGGGCCGGGCGGCCGTCCGGCTCATGTTCCCGAGGCTGGTGCGGATCGACGACCGGACGGTGGACACGATCCGGACCGTCGACCGGGCGGTCCTCCTCGCGGGCGTGTCCGACCCGGAGGCCGCCGAACGGGCCCTGCACGCGTTCGCGAAGGCCCGTCTCCTCGTGCTCGACAAGGAGACCGTGTCCTTCTGCCACAACGCCCTGCTGCACACCTGGCCGGCGCTGCGCGACTGGATCGGCGAGGACCGCGACTGGCTGCGCACCCGCCAGCGCGTCACAGCGGACGCCGACGCCTGGCAGTCGGCGCACCGGGACCCCTCCCTCCTCTACCGGGGCAACCCGCTGACCGCGGCCGAGGAGTGGGCGGCCGGTCCGGCGCCGCACCACCAACTCACCGATCTCGAACGGGAGTTCATCGCCGCGGGCAGCGCGGCGGAGCGCCGCCGTGTCCGCGTGCGGAACGTCGTCGTCGCCGGCATCGCCGCCCTGGTCACCGTCGCGCTCGTCGCCGGGGGCCTGGCCTTCCTCTACGGCCGCCAGGCGGACGCCCGTGCCCGTACCGCGCGTGCCGGTCAACTCGCCGCCCAGTCACAGGCGTTGGCGGCGAGCCGCCCCGAGTCGTCCATGCTGCACGCCATCGAGGCGTTCCGGAAGGACAGCACCTCCCTGGAGGCCCGCAGCGCCCTGCTCGGCAGCCGGAACCCGTACTTCCTGGCCCGGCTCGACGCGAACACCAGCTCCGCGGGACCGTTGGCGTTCGACCCCGACGGCGGCGTACTGGCCACCGGAGACAGCGAGTTCGGGGTCACGCTGTGGAACGTGCGGACCCGCGAGCGCATCCGCGTCATCAGGAACAGACCGCGAGACAAGTTCGACAGAATGAGCGGCGGCATCACCGACCTCGCGTTCAGCCCGGACGGACGGCTGCTCGCCGTCGCCACGTACCAGGAGGTCCGCGTCTGGGACATGGCGGCGGGACGGTTCACCGCACGACCGTTCAAGAGCCCCACACCCTGGTCGAGCGCGTCCGCCGTCCTCGGCGTCAAGGCGATTGCCTTCAGCCCCGACGGCCGCTTCCTGGCCGCCTCCGTAGACCGTGCACAGGCCCAGATCTGGGACGTCCGGGAGCGGCGCGGACTCACCACCGCCCACGGCTTCTCCAAGCTCGGCACACTTGCCTTCGCCTCCGACAGCCGCACCCTGACCGTGTACGACGTGCATGGACTGCACCGGTGGGACGTGGTCCACGGCCGGACGGTCCGCTCGGCCGCGACCGGCGATCCCGCCTGGACGCCGAGCACCGTCGACCCCTCCGGCCGGACCCTCGCCGTCGTCCACGACGAGAAGACGGTACGGCTGTGGAACACCGCCGAGGGCACGGTCACCCGGTCCCTCCCCGTGGCCCAGGTCGCCGCACTCGCTCTCGGCCCGCGCGGGGAGTTCCTCGCGACCAGCGGCAACGACGGCGCGATCCGCCTCTGGGACCTCGCGACCGGCCAGGTCCGGGCCACGTTCACCGGTCACACCGGTGTCGTACGGGGCATGGCGTTCAGCGCGGACGGCCGCACGCTGGCCACCACGGGGGACGACGGCACCACGATCCTGTGGGGCCTGGACCGGTCCACGTTCGTCCCGGCGGGCGCCGAGGCCACCGGCCGGCCGGTGTTCAGCCCCACCGGCTCCCTGCTGGCGGTCGCGGCCGACGACGGCACCGTACGGCTGTGGGACACCACCGGCCGCCGCCGCGTCCGCACCCTCCACCTGCCCGGCACCGGCGCCGTGCGCGACCTGGCCTTCCGCTCGGACGGACGGGTGCTGATGACCTGCGACGAGGCACGGAAGGTCCGGCTGTGGGACGTGGCGTCCCTCAAGCTGACGCACACCATCACGGTCGACGTTGGACCGGTCCAACAAGTGGCCTTCCGTCCCGGAAAGCGCTTCGTGGCGGTCGCGGCGAGGGACGTCGAAGTGTGGGATGTCGTGGCGGACAAGAAGGTCACGTCGGCGTTGCTGGCCGCGGACCGCAACCTCGACGTGCCGGGCATGGAGTTCGGCCCCGACGGTTCGACGCTCGCCCTCAGCATCGGAGACGGCGGCGGAATCGGCCTGTGGCGGGCGGACCGGCTTCTCACCAGGTCCGACACGACCGGCGACGCCACCTACCTGGGCACCATGGAGAAGCCGTACACCGACGGCAACGCCGGCGTCGCCTTCAGCCCCGACTCCCGCCTCCTCGCCACCGCCGCCATCGGCAGCAACGACGTGCTGCTCTGGGACACCAGGACCCACAAGGTGCGCACCACCCTCACCGGCCACACCGGCGTCCTGCGCAGCCTGGCCTTCAGCCCCGACGGCCGCACCCTCGTCAGCACGAGCGACGACAGGACCGTACGACTGTGGAACGTCTCCGACGGCTCCGCGTACGCCCTGCTGAACAACAGCACGATCGTCTCCGGCGCCGCCTTCTCCGCCGACGGGCGGTTCCTCGCCACGGTCGAGGGCGGCACCGTACGGCTGCGCGAGACCGATCCGGACCGCGTGGTCGAGGACATGTGCCGGACCATCGGCGCCGTCGACCGCGACGGCTGGCGCGAACTCGCACCGGACCTGCCGTACGACGGCCACGCCTGCTGACGGCGCCCAACTCACGGATACCCGCCCTTACTTGCCGCCGTCCGTCACCCTCGCCCCCGGGCCGTCAGGCCGTCCACGACCCGCTCCGGCAGGCGGCCGAAGGTCCGCCGGTCGTCCCCCGGCCGGCCGGTGAAGGCGTCGGTGAAGGCGTCGGTGAACCGGCCGAGGGCGGTCTCCGGGCAGCGTCCGCCCTCGTAGCCGATCCCCCACGGACGGCGACCGCGACCCCCAGGTTCACCGCGCACATAAACGGTGTTTAAGGTAAGGCTTGCCTCACCCAAGCTTTCGCAAAGCGAGACGGCCGTCACGAGTGACCCCCGCGGAGCGACACAACGATCGGAGCAAGTGTGCGTACGGTGCCGATGAAGGCCATCGTGGCCGTGGCCCTCGCCGGCGGCCTGATGGCCGGCTGTTCGTCCGGCGACGGAAACGACTCGGCGAGCGGCGGCAGCGGTTCCGGCACCGCCGCCAAGACGGACGGTTCGAAGAACCTCGTCGCCGGTGCCTCCGAGGGCCCCTCCGTCGCACCGAGCACCGTCGCCGACGGCATGGGCTCCAGCGTCGCCGAGGACGGCGAATTCCCGCGTACCGTAGGGCACTTCGAGGGTAAGACGACGATCGAGTCGCAGCCGAAGAAGATCGCCGTCCTCAGCACCGGACAACTCGACGACCTGCTCTCCCTCGATCTCGTGCCCACGGCCACCACCCGCGCCGACAACGCCGGACTCGTGCCGGACTACCTCGCCGACGCCTTCCCGCAGGACAAGAAGAAGCTCGCGGCCATGGCCGACGCGGGCACCCGCACCGCGCCCAACCTGGAGGCGCTGGCCGCCGCCAAGCCCGACCTCATCCTCGCCAACGACTCCCTCGGCGACCTCTACCCCAAGCTCTCCAAGATCGCGCCGACCGTGATCACCGCGGGCAACGGCATCAACTGGAAGCGCGACCTGCTGCTCGTCGGCGACGCCGTCGGCAAGGGCGAGGCCGCACAGAAGATCCTCGACGACTACGCCACCGACGCGGCCGACAAGGGCAAGGACCTGGGCGACCCGACCGTCTCCATGGTGCGGTTCACCCCGGACCGCACGCGCATGTTCGGGGTCTCGTCCTTCACCGGTTCCATCGCCGTCGACATGGGGCTCAAGCGGCCCAAGTCGCAGCGGTTCAACGCGATTTCGCAGGACATCAGCGCGGAGAGCGTGGACACCGCGGACGCCGACTGGATCTTCTACTCGGTGCAGGGCGACGCGTCGAAGACGGACGCCGCCGCCGTGCTCGCGGGTCCGCTGTGGAAGTCGATGGGCGCCGTCAAGGCCAAGCAGGCCATCAAGGTCGACGACGACCCGTGGTACCTGAACGCCGGTCCGGCCGCCGCGAAGATCGTCGTCGGCCAGCTGACCGAGAACCTCGGGAAGTGACCGCGGGCACGTGACCAACTCCCGTGTGCGTACCGCCTGGTTGACGGCGGGGCTGGTCCTCGTGGTCGCCGCCGGGGTGCTCAGCCTCTGTGTCGGCACCCGGCAGGTCCCGCTGTCCGCGGTCCTCGACGCCCTGACGCACGGCGGGAGTTCGCCCGACGCCCTGGTCGTACGGTCATTGCGCGTCCCCCGTACGGCAGTTGGGCTGACGGCGGGGGCCGCGCTCGGTCTCGCGGGGGCCGGACTCCAGGCCGTCACCCGTAATCCGCTCGCCGACCCGGGCATCCTCGGCCTGAGCCAAGGGGCCGCGGCGGGCGTGGTGTTGGCGATCTCGCTGGGCCTGGCGAACGGCTTCTCCGGCTACGTCTGGTACGCCTTCGCCGGTGCCGTCCTCGCCGCGTGCGTGGTGTACGCGATCGCCGCACGCGGGCGCGGCGGGGCCTCCCCGGTGAAGCTCGCGCTGGCCGGTACGGCGCTCGCGGCGATGGTCGCCGGGCTCAACTCGGTTGTCCTGACGACGAGTTCGGCGACGCTCGACCAGTTCAGGTTCTGGCAGGTGGGCGCGCTCAGCGGCCGGGACGCGGGCACGGTCGGCCGGATGCTCCCGTTCATCGCGGTGGGCGCGCTGCTGGTGCTGGCCTGCGCCCGCGGCCTGGACGCGCTCGCCCTCGGCGACGAGACGGCCCGCGCGCTGGGCCACCGCGTCCAACTCGTCCGCGCCTGCACCGCCTTGGGCGCGACCCTGCTGACCGCCGCCGCGGTGGCCGCCGCGGGCCCGATCGCCTTCGTCGGCCTGGCGGTCCCGCACCTGGCCCGCCGCCTGGTCGCGGCCGACCACCGCTGGCTGCTGCCCCTCTCGGCCCTGCTGGGCGCGGCCCTCCTGGTCACCGCGGACGTGGCGGGCCGCGTCGTACGCCCCCCGGCGGAGGTGCCGGCCGGGGTGATGACGGCGCTGGTGGGGGTACCGGTGCTGGTGGTGCTGGTGCGGCGGCGGAAGGAAGTGGCGACGTGAAAACGCAACCGCCGCCCACCCACCCCCGGGTCATCCGCTACCGGAACACATCCCTCCTCCTCCACCGCAGATCAGCACTGCTGGCCGCGGCCCTGCTCCTGCTCCTCCTCTCGGCCATGCTCGCCTCGGCCTGCCTGGGCCTGTCGTACGTGCCGCCCGGTGCGGTGTGGCGCACGCTGCGGGGCGAACCGAACCTGGTCGTAGGGGAGTTGAGGCTGCCGAGGATCGTGCTGGGGGCGCTGGTGGGGGCCGCGCTGGGCATGTCGGGCGCGCTGATCCAGACGGTGACCCGCAACCCGCTGGCGAGCCCGGACGTGATCGGCGTGGGGCACGGCGCCGCCGCCGCGACCGTCCTCGCGCTGGCGACGGGCACCGTGGCCGCGCCCGGCGCGCTCCCGGTGGTGTCGGTCGCGGGCGGGCTGACGGCGGCGGGCCTGGTGTACGTACTGGCGTGGCGGCACGGCATGCAGCCGAGCCGTTTCGTGCTGACGGGGGTCGGGATCGGCGTGGCGCTGTCGGCGGTCGTCCAGCTGTACCTGACCGAGAGCGAACTCGCCCAGGCCGAACAGGTCAAACTCTGGCTGACCGGCAGCCTCAACGGCCGCGGCTACGAGCAGGCGGGCCCGCTGGCCGCCGTCCTGCTCCTTTGCCTCCCCGCCCTGCTGTGGGCGAGCCGCGCGATGCGCCAACTCGGCCTGGACGACGACACCGCCGCCGCCCTGGGCGTCCAGGTCCAGCGAACCAGGCTCGCCCTGACGATCCTGGGCGTCATCCTGGCCGCAACGGCAACCGGAGCCGCGGGCCCGATCGGCTTCGTGGCCCTGACCGCCCCCCAACTCGCCCGCCGCCTCACCCGCACCCCCCAACTCCCCCTGACCACCTCGGCCTTGACCGGCGCCCTCATCGTGGTAACAGCCGACCTGGCGGCCCGCACCCTCGACCCCCCACTGGAAATCCCGGTGGGCGCGCTCACGTCCCTGGTCGGGGGGCCGTATCTGCTGTGGCTTTTGGGGCGGGAGCGCGTGGTTCGGTGAGACGGGCGGGCCCGTACGCCGGCTGACGATCGCGCCTACGGGCGCGGCGCGTAACTGAAGCCGGCGAACGGCCAGAGCTCACGCAGTCGGCCGATGACGTCGTCCGCGCCGTTCACCACGGAATAGGCGAATCCGGCGCGGGCACGGAAGTCCGTGCGGCTTGTTCTTGTTCCGTGCGGCTCGTTCTTTGTTCCGTGCGGCTGTGGACCTACACCGCACCCGCCCGCGTGGCGTCCGTCCCCCAGCTGGCCAGCAGCCGAAGGGCCTGCGTCGATGGGGAGTTGGGTTCCGCGTGGTACATGACCATGACCTGGTCGTTGTCGTCCGGGAGGGGGAACGACTCGAAGTTCAGGGCCAGTTCGCCGACCAGGGGGTGGCGGAGGCGTTTGACGCCGTGGGTCTTCTCCTTGACGTCGTGGGTGGCCCACAGGCGGCGGAAGTCGTCGCTCTTCACGGACAGTTCGCCGACCAGGGCCGACAGCCGCGGGTCGTCGGGGTGGCAGCCGGCGTCCATGCGCAGGGTGCACACGATGTCGATGGCCTTCTGCTCCCAGTCCTGGAACAGGTCGTGGTAGTCGGGCCGCAGGAACACCAGCCGTGCCCAGTTCCGTTCCTGCGCGGGCAGTTCGGACCAGTCGCCGAAGACCGCCGCCGCCATCCGGTTCCAGCCGAGGATGTCGCAGCGGCGCCCGATGACATACGCGGGCACCCCCTCCAGCGTGTCCAGCAACTGTCGGATGCTGGACCGCAGTTGGGGCGTGCGCGCGGACGGCTTCTTCTTGTGCTGCTTCGGCTTGGCCAGGTGGGTGAGGTGGGCGTACTCGGCGTCCGTCAGGCGCAGCGCGCGGGCGATGGCGTCGAGGACCTCCGCCGACACGTTCCGCCCGTTGCCCTGTTCCAGCCGCGTGTAGTACGCCACGGACACCCCGGCCAGCTGCGCCAGCTCCTCGCGGCGCAGCCCGGGCACCCGCCGGTGCCGTCCGAAGTCCGGCAGCCCCACGTCCTCCGGCTTGAGCCGGGCCCGCCGGCTGCGCAGGAACTCGCTCAGTTCGGCGCGCCGGTCCAGGGCGGCACCGGGGAGAGATGCGGGCCCCTGTACGGAGTCGGGGTGTTCGTCCATGTGGTCCAGTATCGCCGGTCGTACGACGGTGAGCCTGCCCCCGCCAGTAGTAGGACCACTGAACGTAGGCACATCTGTGGCCTGGGTGACGGCACCGTCGTACGGCATGCTGATGTGGTGCCCGGTGCGACGGAAGAAGCAGCCGTGACCACGGTGGAAGGCAGCCGTGGTGGGCGACCGGGTGCGACTACCCCCCGAGGAGAGAACACCGCATGACCACTGTTGCCGCATACGCAGCCCCCACTGCGAAGGCGCCGCTGGAGCGTACGACGATCGAGCGCCGGCCGGTCGGTGAGTTCGACGTCCTGATCGACATCAAGTTCGCCGGTATCTGTCACTCGGACATCCACCAGGCCCGCGAGGGCTGGGGGGAGGCGATCTTCCCGATGGTGCCCGGCCACGAGATCGCCGGCGTCGTCTCGGAGGTCGGCTCCGGTGTGACGAAGTTCGCGGTCGGCGACCGGGTGGGTGTCGGCTGTATGGTCGACTCCTGCCGCGAGTGCGAGAACTGCAAGGCGGGCGAGGAGCAGTACTGCGTCAAGGGCAACATCCCGACGTACAACGGCATCGGAGTGGACGGCACGCCCACCTACGGCGGCTACTCCGAGAAGGTCGTCGTCGACGAGAACTACACCGTCCGCATCCCCGACGGCCTGTCCCTCGACGTGGCCGCGCCCCTGCTGTGCGCGGGCGTCACCCTGTACTCCCCGCTCAAGCACTGGAACGCGGGCCCCGGCAAGAAGGTCGCCGTCGTCGGCCTCGGCGGTCTCGGCCACATGGGCGTCAAGATCGCCCACGCGCTGGGCGCGGAGGTCACCGTCCTGTCGCAGTCCCTGCGCAAGAAGGACGACGGCCTGAAGCTGGGCGCCGACCACTACTACGCCACCAGCGACCCGAAGACCTTCGAGGAGCTGGCGAGCAGCTTCGACCTGATCGTCTCCACGGTCTCGGCCCCGCTCGACTTCGCCGCCTACCTCTCCCTGCTCAAGACGGACGGCGCCCTGGTCAACGTCGGCGCCCCCGAGGAGCCCGTCTCCTTCAACCTCTTCCCCCTCATCATGGCCCGCCGGACCCTCGCCGGGTCGTGCATCGGCGGCATCCGGGAAACCCAGGAAATGCTCGACTTCTGCGCCGAGCACAACATCGGCTCGGAGATCGAGCTGATCAGCGCCTCCGAGATCAACGAGGCGTACGAGCGGGTACTGGCGAGTGACGTGCGGTACCGGTTCGTGATCGACACGGCCACGATCTGATCGTCCGCCTGGGCGTGCGTGGGGTGGGGCGGCCCGGTGACACCACCGGGCCGCCCCACCCCACCGGCGTCTGTACGGCTGGTCCTTCGCGTGCTTCTCCATCTCCACCTCCACGACATCGATGAAGTACTCGGCATGGGTGTTCTGCCGAGCCTTCCGTACGTCCTCGCAACGCCGCCCGAAGAACCCGTCCGTACTCAGCGCACGATCCACATGCCGGGCCAGATCCAACGGCATCCTCCGCTCCCCGCACTCGATGTCGCGAGAGAGCTCTTGCCGTAGAAGCTGCCCACCAGCAGCGCCTCCCCGTGACCGGCCGAGAACCGCGAAGCCGCCGAGGACGACGTGATCCGCTGCGTGGAGGAACTCCGCGCCGCCCTCGCCCTGCACGGCATCACGCTCCCCTCCCTCACCGTGGACCTCCCCACCTTCGCCGCACGGTACGGCCCGCCGCCCCCGCTCGTCGCGCTCGGCAACTGCGACACGGCCACCGCCCGTGAACTCGCCACCGCGCTGCGGAAGTCGGCGCGGAAGTCGGCACGGGGATGACCGAACTCCGCCTGCTCGCCTCCCCGAAGGCCGTGCCCGAACTGCGCCACCACCTCCGCGCCCACGGTCACGAAGTCCAGCTGTGCGCAAGCGAGTTGGTCACCAACGTCATCGACCACGTCGGCGCGGGCACCCCGGTCACCGTGCGCGTGCTCCGCGTCATCGGCGCCGACAGGGACCGGGACCGTATCCGGGTCGAGGTCACCGACCCCGACCCGCGCGTCCTTCCCGTCCTCCTGCACGCGGCGCCCACGGACGAGCACGGCCTCGGTCTCGCCCTCGTCGACGCGCTCGCGCAGCGCTGGGGCGTGGAGCCGGGGACCGACCACAAGACCGTCTGGTGCGAGTTGCGGGACGGCGGGTGGTGACACCGGCGACAGCGGCAGGGGCAACGTCACCGGCGGTGTCGCCGGACCGCTCCGCCCCGCTTCGGTGTCCGGCCATGGACCGGAGCCGCGAGGTTCAGGACGGGACCCGGGACGCGCGCAGCCGGGCCGCGTCCTGGCCCGGTGGGGCACCGAACTGGCGGCGGTACTCGCGGCTGAACTGGGACGTGCTGTCGTAGCCGACCAGGTACCCGGCGGTGGCCACGTCGTGGGCGTCGCCGAGCAGGAGGAGGCGGGCCTCCTGGAGGCGGATCCGTTTCTGGAACTGGCCCGGCGTCATCGCGGTGACCGCGCGGAAGTGCCGGTGGAAGGAGGCCGTGCTCATCCCGGCCAGCCGTGCCAGGTCCTCGATGCGGAGCGTTTCGGTGTGGTGGTCCCGTATCCAGTGGATCGCGCGGCTGATGTGGGTCAGGTTGCTGTCGGCGAGGCCGATCTGGCGGACCATCGCGCCCTGATCGCCCGTGAGCAGCCGCCAGAGGATCTCCTTCTTGACCATGGGTGCCAGGACGGGCAGGTCGGCCGGGTGGTCGAGCAACCGCAGCAACCGGACGGCGGAGTCGAGGAGTTCGCCGGGCGCGTCGCTGACTGCCAGGCAGGGCTGGGCAGTTCGGGCGGCCCGGCCCCGGCGGCCCTGGGCGCCGGTTCCCGTTTCGAGCAACAGGGCCGCGATGGCCTCCGGTTCGAGTACGAGGCCGAACCCGAGGAAGGGTTCCGTCGGGCCCCCGTGGGCGCAGTGGCCGCTGACCGGGAGTTCGACCGGGACCACCAGGTACTGTCCGGCCCCGTAGTCGTAGGTCCGGTCGCCCAGGATCAGGCGTTTCGACCCCTGCGCCACGATCGCGAGCACGGGGCCCGGTACCGACGCCGACGGAGCCGGCGGTTCGTCGCCCTCGGACAGGAGCAGGCCGTCGATCGCCGGACGGTCGGCCGGTGGGCCGTCGGCCGGCCGGCCGTCGCGTTTCACGTGGGAAGCGATCAGCGTGCGGAGTTCATGGAGGGCGCCGGTGCGGAGAGATCCTGTGCGAAGGGACACTTCGCAGCGAATCATTCCCGCCCCGGGGCTGCCAACCCGGTCCGGCTCGATGCCACCCACCCTGGCCTGATCCGGCCCGATCCCGTCGAGATTGACAGGATCGTGCAGTCCGCTGGCGGGATCGTTCTCACCACCCCACACGGCACAACGGTTGGATCGGACGGACCGGAGTTCAAACTTCCACGGAGTCCGCGGGATGGGCGCTGCCGACGGAATCCGCGCGTCCGCTCCTTCCCACGTCCGCGAAACCAGTTGTGAGGGCACATTCATGGCACTCGATTCCTACGTCAGCCTCGGCCGGTCAGGGCTCAAGGTGAGCCCGTTCGGGCTGGGCACCGCGCCCTTCGGCGGCGACGGCGGCACCGGCTGCGACGTCGAAGAGTCGGAGAAGATCCTTCAGGCGTACATCGACCGCGGTGGAAACCACATCGACACGGCCAACTTCTACACCAACGGGCATTCGGAGAAGGTCATCGGCGATTTCCTCGCCCAACGCCCCGGCCTGCGCGACCGCATCGTCCTCGGCACCAAGTTCTTCGGCAACCTCCACGTGGGTGACCCCAACGGCGGCGGGGCCGGCCGTAAAGCCGTCATCGACCAGCTCGAACAGTCGCTGCGCCGCCTCCAGACCGACTACATCGACCTGTACTGGCTGCACAACCACGACTGGTCGACCCCCGTCGAGGAGACCCTGCGCGCCCTCGACGACCTCGTCAGCGCGGGCAAGGTCCGCTACGTCGGCTTCTCCAACACCCCTGGCTGGTTCACCGCGCAGGCCCACACCATCGCGCTGCTGCGCGGGTGGACACCGGTCGCGGCGATCGAGGTCGAGTACTCGCTGCTCGCGCGCACGGTCGAGGGCGAACTGATCCCGTTGGCGCAGGACACCGGCATGGGTGTGGTGCCCTGGAGCCCGCTCAAGAACGGGTTCCTGGGCGGAAAGTACGCCCGGCACGTCGCCCCCGGCCCCGCCGTCGGCGAGGCCCGCGCGCTGATGGGGGTACCGAGCGACAGCCAGTACGAGGTCATCGAAGCGGTGGCGGCCATCGCCGAGGAGATCGGCGTCAGCTCCGCCGCGGTCGCCCTGGCCTGGCTCCGGAGCCGACCGGGCGTCAGTTCCATCCTCGTCGGCGCCCGCCGCCTCGACCACCTCGACAACAGCCTCACCGCGTTCGACGTGACCCTGACCCCGGCGCAGACCGCCGCCCTCGACGAGGTGTCGGCCCCCGCCCTGAACTACCCGGCCGGGGTGCCGCAGCAGTTCGCCCCGATGCTGAAATACGCCGGCGCCACCGTCGACGGCCGGCGGACGACCGTCTACCCGCCACTGCTGGCAAGCCCAACGCGCTACTGAGCCACCCGCGCGGCCGGGCACGAGCAACGGCCTGTCCAGGACCGGGAGTTGCCCCGGGCCCCGACAGGCCGCCACTCGCCTACGGAGACGCGCCTACGGAAGACGCACCCACGGAGACGCACCTACGGAGAAGGACTACTTCCCGAAGTACGCGTCATAGATCGTCACCGCCGAAGAGTTCCCCTTCGTGTCCGTGATCTTCGAGCGGAGCGACACCGCGTGGCCCTTCGCGGGTCCGCGGACCGTGATCTTGCCGCCGGTCACCTGCACCTTCGTCCACTTCTTGCCGCCGTCGTAAGAGACGTACACGCCCAGCGACTTGAGGTTCTTGCCCTTGGCCGGGCCCTGGATCTGGACCGGGAAGGTCAGGTTCCTGCCCGCCGTGACGCTGCTCGTCAGGTCCGTGGGGGCCGCGAAGCGCAGGACGGAGGCGGGGAGTTGGACGCCGTCGGGGGCCGTCTTGGACTTGAAGGTCCAGGAGGCGTCGATGCGGCGCGAGGCCGCGGCCACCTTGGTGCTGCGGGTGACCGTGGTCGTCAGCTTGTAAGTGGCCTGCGCGGCGGGGACCTTGAAGGTCTCCTCACCGAACAGCGGGTCCGCGTTGCTGCCGACCTTCGTGCCGTTGCGGTACAGCGTGGTCTTCACCGAGCTGAACTCCGAGGAACCGGCGTGGGTCTGGCCGTCGGAGAACAGCGGGAGGTAGGCGTACATCTCGTTGCCGTAGCGGAAGATGCCGTAGTAGTCGGCGGCCACCCGCGGTCCGAAGACGGCCGTGTTGAAGGTCTTCGCGTACGTCTTGCCCGCGGTGAACTTCTGGTCGTTGCCGAGGGTGTAGTACGCCTCCGTCACCGGGAAGCCGTCCGCGTCCTTCTTGGCGGAGTACTGCTGGAAGTCGAGCGACCACATGGCGCCCTGGCCCGTCGAGACGTGGACCGTGCGGGTGCCGGGCAGCTTCTGCTCGACCGGGGTGTTGAAGCCGCCCGTCAGCGGCAGGTCGCCGTAGACACCAAGTGCCCCCGTCTTACCGGCGGTCGGCGTGCCGAGGCCGACCTTCAGGGTCGCGAACTCGCTCGCCTTGTAGTGCCGGGTGTATCCGCCGGAGAGCTTCTTCACGGTGCGGCCGGAGACGATGTCGTACTCCGCCTTGGCGCCCGCGGACCACTGGCCGAACCAGCTCTGGCTCAGGCCCTTGGCGATCTCCGGGCCGATCTGCGCGAGCCGGATGTCCGCGAAGGACGGCAGGCCGATGCCGCTGCCGCCGACGGGGTCGTAGGTGTACTGCACCAGCGCGCTCAGCGGCTTGGCGCCCGCGGCCGGGACGGTGACGTCCGCCGCCTTCGTCCTGTTCAGGTCGATCGTCACCGTGGTGTCCTTGGTGACGTTCAACTCCGGCTGCACCAGCCAGTCCACGCCGCCCTTGGCCGCGACGAGGTCGACGAGGCTCAACGAGTCGAGCAGGTACTTGCCCTTGGGCACCCGGATGGTCGTCGTGTCGTCCGTGGTCTGCGAGGAGTAGGACGAACCCGCCGCCGTACCGGTGAAGGACTCCAGGTCGGTGAGGTGCGTGGGGGTCGCCTGGCCCGCCCGGTTCACGTACTTCAGCGTCAGGTTGTACGACTCGATCTCGCGCTGCACGCCGACCGCGGTGCGTACGCTCTGGCCGTCGCCCGCCGCCGTCACGTACGCCGAGTACGTGCCGTTCGCCTTGCCGCCGAGCTTCGCGTTGACGACGACGTCGACCGACGCCTTGCCGCCCGCCGGGACGGTCACCGTGTCCGCGCCGAGCGTGAAGAAGCCCGCGGGGGCCGCCTTGCCGTTCGGGTCGTGGCCGGTGAGCGACACCTTCAACGTGACGTCCTTGTCACCGGAGTTGGTGTACGTCAGCGCCTTGGTGACCGGGGTGTCGTCGGAGTGCGGCCACTGCTGCACCGGGAAGTCGAGCGTCGACGGGTCGGCGAGGACGGTGTCGTCGATCGCCTTGTCGACCGCGATCCGGCCCGAACCCTGCTCGTACGGCGTGTAGTTGCCGGGCTTCGCGGAACCCGTCAGCGCCGACTTCAGCTGGAGGTAGGTCCAGTCGGGGTGCTCCTGCTTGAGGATCGCGGCGGCGCCCGCGACGTGCGGGGTCGCCATCGACGTACCCGAGATCGTCACGTACCCGGCGGGCTTCTCGCCCACCTCCTTGGCGATGACGCTGTTCTTCGCGGAGGCCGCGGTGATGTCCACGCCCGGCGCGGTCACGTCCGGCTTCAGCGAACCGTCGGCCGTCGGGCCCCGGCTGGAGAAGGACGCCAGCTTGTCGTTGCCGTCGACGGCGCCGACGGTGATCGCGTCGGCCGCGCTGCCCGGGGAACCGACGGTCCCGGCGCCGTACTCGCCGTCGTTGCCCGCGGCGATGGCGAACAGGATGCCCTTCTCCTCGGACAGCTTGTTCACCTCCGCTTCCAGCGGGTCGGTCTCGGGGGTGTCGTAGCCGCCGAGGCTCAGGTTGACGATGGAGGCGCCCTGTTCGGCCGCCCACTCCATGCCCGCGAGAATCCCGGAGTCGTCGCCGGAGCCGGTGTCGTCGAGGACCTTGCCGTTGAGGAGTTCGGCCCCGGGCGCGACGCCCTTGTACTTGCCGCCCGACTTCGCGCCGGTCCCGGCCACGATGGACGCGACGTGCGTGCCGTGCCCGAAGTGGTCGATCGCGTCCTTGGCGGTGGTGAAGTTCTTGGAGGCGATCACCTGGTCCTTGAGGTCCGGGTGCGTGGTGTCGATGCCCGTGTCGAGCACGGCCACCTTGACGCCCTTGCCGGTGTAACCCCTGGCCCAGGCGGCCGGCGCCCCGATCTGCGGCACCGACTTGTCGAGGCTCGCCGTACGGATGCCGTCGAACCAGACGTGCGCGACCCCGGCGGCCGTGGTGTCGCCGTCGGTGACGGCCTTCCACAGGTCCGCGGTCTCCTGCTTCGAGGTCTGGACGACGTCGGCGTTGAGGGTCTTGAGGGTACGGCTGAGGGTGCCCGAGTCGCGGACGTCGGCCCTGGCCGCGCTCGCGGTGCCCTTGTAACCGACGATCACCTTCAGGCCGCCCTGCTGGGCCTTGCGGGTCGCCGACTTGTTCAGTTCCGTGATGTCGAACAGCCGCCGGTCGAGCTTCCCCGTGGCGATCATGCGTTCGGCGTCGGCCGGGACGACGAGGGTGTGCCCGTCGGACTTCCGGATCCGCACCGGGACGCGCTCGCGCCCCTTCGCCCGCTCGATGCCCACGACCTGGCCCTTGGCACCGACGACGACACGGTCGCCGGTGATCAGGGTGACGTGGTGGGTGCCGCTGAACGCGGCGCCCTTGGCGAGCGACTTCACCGCGCCGGCGTCGGTACCAACAGCTGTGTTGGCCGTCGCGGTGGCCGTCGCCTGGGCCGGAGTGGTCAGCCCCGCGGCCAGGACCACCGCGGCCGCCGTGGCGACGGCGGCCGCACCCGCTCTCTTCACTTCTGTGCGCAAGGTCGATCCCCCTGTTGCTGGAGTTCCGGGTGCGTTGCCTGTTCACCCGGAAGGGGGTACGTCCGTACGCCTGCGCGCCCGCCCCCTGCCCTGACTGAGGGGTCCCTGGGGGTGATCCGTTGCGTCAAGATGAGAAGACGGTAAGACTTGGCTGAATCTTTTCTGTGGCGGCCTGAATCTGTGGCGGCCTGAAGGTGATCCGTCCGGAAGCTACGACGGACGATGACGACGGCGGCCGGGGTCGGCGGCTACGCGCCCGCGTTCTCCTTCACCGTGATCTTGCCCTTGCGGATGGTCGCGAGCCGCGGGGCCTTCTTCGCAATCGCGGAGTCGTGGGTGACCATCACGAAGGTCAGGCCCAGCTCCTTCCACATCTTCTCCAGCACGTCCATGATCTCGTCGCGCATCGACTCGTCGAGGTTGCCGGTGGGTTCGTCGGCGAGCAGCACCTTCGGCTGCTTCACCAGCGCGCGGGCTATCGCCACGCGCTGCTGCTGCCCGCCGGACATCTCGCCCGGCAGGTGCCCGCGCCGCTCCCCGAGCCCGACCGACGCGAGCGCCTCCGCGGCCCGGTCCCGGCGCTCCTTCACCTTCACGCCCAGCGGTACGAGGGCGGTCTCCACGTTCTCCTGCGCGGTGAGCGTGGGGATGAGGTTGAAGCTCTGGAAGACGAAGCCGATGTTCTGGCTGCGGACGGTGGTGAGCTTGGCCTCGGAGAGCTTGGCCAGGTCGGTGCCGTCGAGTTCGATGGAGCCCTCGGTGGGCTTGTCGAGGGCGCCGAGCATCTGGAGGAGGGTGGACTTGCCGCCGCCGGTGGGGCCCTGGATGACGAGGCGGTCGCCGTCGCCGATGGTGAGGTCTACGCCGTCCAGGGCGTTGACGGTGTCCTTGCCGCGCGTGTAGCGCTTGGTGACTCCGCGAAGTTCGTACATGTGGGCAACTCCTGGGGTGGGTACGGTTTTTGGGCGGTTGTTCGGGTGCGGGTGGGTGGAGGTTGCTCGCGCCCACGCGGCGGAGCCGCATGGTGTCGCAGCCCCGCGCCCCTCATCGCCTGCGGCGATCCCGGGGCGCGGGGCACATAGCGGAACCCGCCTACTGCTCCACGCGCCTCAGCCACAGTCGGCCGGCGGCGCTACTCCACGCGCCTCAGCGCATCCGCCGGGCGCAGTCGCGACGCGCGCCAGCCGCCGAAGCCGCCCGCGATCAGGCCGCCCGCCACCGCGAGGGCCACCGCGATCACGATCGTGGTGACGCTGACCGGGGCCGTGAGCGCCACGTCGAGGGTGCGGGACGCGGCCTGACGGCCGCCGCCGAAGCCGCCACCACCGCCACCGGGAGCACCCGCGCCCGCAGCGCCGCCACCGCCCGTGCCACCGCCCAGCTGCGCCTGGAGCGTGGGGCTGATCTCCGTGACGACGTACGCGCCGAGCAGGCCGACCGCGATGCCGAGGACGCCGCCGAGGAGGCCGTTGACCATGGCCTCGCCGACGACCTGGCGGGTCACCCGGCCCGACTTCCAGCCCAGCGCCTTGAGGGTGCCGAACTCGCGCACGCGCCGGGAGACCGCCGAGGAGGTCAGCAGGCCCGCGACCAGGAACGCGGCGATCAGCACCGCGATGGACAGCCACTTGCCGACGCTGGTCGCGAGCGACGACGCCGTGGAGAGGGAGCCCGAGACCGTGTCGGCGAGGTCGGCGGAGGTCGTCACCGTCGTACCCGAGATGTTCTTCTGGATGGTGCTCTTGACCGCGCTGATCTGCTTGGAGTCGCTGGCCTTGACGTAGATCGTCGTGACCTTGTTCTTCGCGTCGCCGAGCGTCTGCGCCTGCTTGAGCGGGATGTACAGGTTGGCCGCCGCGTCACCGCTGTCGGCGGTGGCGATGCCGATCACCTTGAACTTGACGCTCTTGATGGTGACGGTGTCCCCGACCGCGTACTTCTTCTCCTTGGCGTACGCCGAGTCGGCCACGACGACCTTGGCGTCCGTCTCGCTGGTCTTGAAGGTGCGGCCCTTGGTTATCTTCGACGAAGTCAGCGGGCCCAGCGCCGGCTTGGTGACGTCGGTGCCGTACACCGAGTAGTTGTTGACGCCGAAGTTGGCGCCGCCGCCGGTGACCCGGCCCCCGGTGCCGCCCTCGGTGCCACCTGCGCCGGGGGCGCCGCCGCCCTGCTGGTTGCTGCCGCTGCCCTGGTTCTGCTGGAACTGGCCGCGGGTGAACTGGCCGCTCACCTTGATCACTTGGAGGCTGAGGCCGCCGACGGCCTGCGAGACGCCGCTCTGCGCGCCGACCTTGGTGACGGTGGAGGTGGCCAGCGTCTGGAAGCCCTGCACGCGGACGTTGTCACTGCTCTGCGTGGTGCTGTCGCCGTTGGCGTTGGCGTCGAAGTTGAAGTTCGGCCGCTGGCCCGCGGCCGTGGTCGCGGAGGCCGCCTTGGTCACGGTCATGTCCGTGCCGAGGCCATACAGCGACTGGAGGACCTTGTCCTGCGCCTTCCCCATGCCGGAGGACACGGAGTTGACCACGATGACCAGTGCGATGCCCAGCGCGAGTCCGGAGGCGACGACGAGGGCCGCTTTTCTGCGGCGGCGCAGTTCGCGCCTCAGGTAGGTGAAGAACATGGCCGCAAGGTAGGGAGGGCGCGTGATGAACCCATAAGCCCGACATAAGAGAACGATGAGAAGGCTGTGGCCAAACCCAGTTTCCCTTTGAAATACGCCTGAATGCGTAGACGGGGGTGGCCCTGAGACCTCGGGATGCGCCCGCGACACCCCCGGACACGCGAACCGCCCGCCGTCCAAGTGCGGAACGGCGGGCAGTTGGCGAACCCCTCGGGGCACTCAGGCGGTCGGACCGCTCTCAGACAGTCAGACCGCCGAACCCGCCTTCCACTCCGCCCAGCTCATGTTCCAGCCGTTGAGGCCGTTGTCCGGGGAGACCGTCTTGTCACCGGTGTTCTGGATGACGACGACGTCGCCGATGATCGAGCTGTTGTAGAACCAGGAGCCGGGCGTACTCGCGTCGTTGGCACCCTTCGTGTCGGACAGGCCCACGCAGCCGTGGCTGGTGTTGACCGAGCCGAAGATGGACTTCGCGCCCCAGTAGTTGCCGTGGATGAACGTGCCCGAGTTGGTCAGGCGGATGGCGTGCGGCACGTCCTTGATGTCGTACTCACCCTTGCCGTCGTCGTCGGTGAAGCCCACGGTCGCGCCGTTCATGCGCGTCTCCTTGAACTTCTCCGACATCACCATCTGGCCCTCGTACGTCTTGTTCTCGGGCGAACCGGCGGAGATCGGGATGGTCTTGACGGTCTTGCCGTCCTGCGTGACCTTCATCTGCTTGGTCTGCGCGTCGACGTAACTGACCTGGTTGCGGCCGATCTTGAACGTCACCGTCTTCTGCTGGACGCCGTAGACCCCGCTGGCGCCCTCGACCCCGTCGAGCGCGAGCTTGACGGTGACGGTGGTGTTCTCCTTCCAGTAGTCCTCCGGGCGGAAGTCCAGCCGGTTGGCGCTGAACCAGTGCCCGACGACCTCCTGGCCGCTGGTGGAGGAGACCGTGATCGCCTTCTGGACCTCGGCCTTGTCGGTGATCGCCTTGTCGAAGTTGATCGAGACCGGCATGCCGACGCCGACCGTGGAGCCGCTGTCCGGCGTGAAGTAGCCGATGAAGGAGTTGGACGGCGAGACGGTCGTGAACGACGCGTTCTCGTGCGCCGTGCGGCCGTCGGCGTCCTTCGCGGTCGCGGCGACCTTGTACGTCGTCGCCCGCTCCAGCTGCCCGGTCGGGGCCCAGCTCGTCTTGTCCGCGGATATCGCGCCCGCCACCGCCGTACCGGACTCGGTCGTCATCTTGACGGCGGTCAGCGTGCCCTTGGTGACCGCGACCTTCGCGGAGTTGTTGATGGAGGCGTTGTCGGTGCCGTCCGCCGGCGTGACCTTGATGTCCGCCACAGATGTCTTCTTGGCCGCCGCCTGGTCGGAGTCGGACTGGGCGGTGGCGCCCGAGTCGCTGCCGCCCGAGCTGTCGTCGTCGCTCCCGCTACAGGCAGAGAGCACCAGGACGCCACCGAGCAGTGCGGACGCGACCATCAGGCCCCTGCGCCGCTTACTGTTCGTCTTCACTCGCTTCTCCATCGTTGCCGAACACCGGTTACCGCGATCCCCCGTGCTCATCATCTTTTCAGGCTTCTCACCTGTTTCTTAACGCTACGGCGGGTTCCTGCCGTTCCACATCCGGGAAAGGTGTGCGGCACACCACGCGTACAGGGACGGCAGAGGCGGCGGAAAGACATCAGAGGCGACAGAGGCCGCGGAAACGACGGGACCCTCGGCCGCGCGCGGAAACGCGGAAACGACGGGACCCCGGGCCGCACCCGCCGCCCGGGGTCACAGGTCTCCCGGGCACGTCAGCCGAGGCCGACCTCCTCCTCGTCTTCCTCGTCCTCGTCGTCGTCCTCTTCGCCCTCGTCGTCGGCGAGGTCCCAGTCCGGCGAATCCGGGTCGTAGTCGATCTGCTCGGTGCTCCACGACGCCTGGGCCAGGTCGACCCCGGGCACCTCGCCGACCAGGCCGAACGGGTCGACGAGGTAGGCGAGCGCCTCCGCGGTGTCCTCGGTCACGGCGGTGGTGGCGTGGGCCCGCTCCTCGGCGGGCATGTCCTGGTCCTCCGCGATGCGCGCGAGGGCCGCCTTGGTCACGGCGTCCGCGTCGCCCACTTCGAGGACCAACTCGACGCGAAGGCGGACAAAGGGTGATGTCTCAGAAGTACTCATGATGCGGAGCGTACGACGCACAGGTTGCACGACTTTCCCGCGGCCCTTGCCTTTCACTAGCATCGGCCCCTACGGCCAATTCGCCAGCGCCACAAGGGGATCGATATTTAGTGTCCGCTGTTCGCCGATCGTCGTCCGCCACGCGCCGATCGCTGCTGACCGCCACCGCCGCGGGAACCGTCCTCGCGGCCCTGTGGTTCGTCCCCACCGCCCGGGCGACACCACCGGAGCCGGTACGGCAGGAGACCTCGGCCTCCCCCACGACCGGCACGGACACCACGGTCACCGTGAACACGACGGATACGGCGGACACGGCGGACACTTCGGCCGACACCGCCACTGCTTCCGGCACGGACGCCACGGGCGCCCAGCTCGCCGACACCGGCTCGATCGACACCACGCCGTACGTCGTCGGCGGCACCCTCTTCCTCGGCCTGGGCGCCGGATTCGTGGTGTTCTCGGTGCGCCGGGAGCGCATGGAGGAGCTGGAGAGCCTGGACGGCCTCGACGGGCTGGAGGGCACGGGGGCGTTCTGACCGGCACCGGTCGATACAAGGTGCCGGTCAGGTGTGCGTGCGGACGTTCAGGCCAGCGGCCCCGTCACCGTCTCCGCCGCCGCCACCAGCCCCCCGTCCCGTACGAACGCCTCCGCCGCCGCCAGGTCCGGGGCGAGGAAGCGGTCCGGGCCCGGGCCCTGGACGTCGGCCTTGCGGATCGCGTCGAGCACCGCGCGGGAGGCCACGGCGGGGGTGAGGCCCTCGCGGAGTTCGATCGCCCGGGTGGCCGCGTACAGCTCGACCGCGAGGACGCGGGTGAGGTTCTCCACCGCCGTACGCAGCTTGCGCGCCGCCGACCAGCCCATGGAGACGTGGTCCTCCTGCATCGCGGAGGACGGGATGGAGTCGGCGGAGGCGGGCACGGCGAGCCGCTTCAACTCGCTGACCAGGGCGGCCTGCGTGTACTGGGCGATCATCAGCCCGGAGTCGACCCCGGCGTCGTCGGCGAGGAACGGCGGCAGCCCGTGCGAGCGGTTCTTGTCGAGGAGGCGGTCGGTGCGCCGCTCGGCGATGGACGCGAGGTCGGCGACGGCGATGGCGAGGAAGTCGAGGACGTACGCGACCGGGGCGCCGTGGAAGTTGCCGTTGGACTCGACGCGGCCGTCGGCCAGCACGATGGGGTTGTCGACGGCGGCGGCCAGCTCCCGTTCGGCGACCAGCCGGGCGTGCGCGAGCGTGTCCCGCCCGGCCCCGGCGACCTGCGGGGCGCAGCGCACGGAGTAGGCGTCCTGGACGCGGGGGGCGTCGTCCTGGTGGTGCCCGGTGAGTTCCGAACCCTCCAGCACGGCAAGCATGTTGGCGGCGGAGGCGGCCTGGCCGGGGTGGGGCCGGACGGCGTGCAGCTCGGGGGCGAGGACGCGGGCGGTGCCGAGCAGCGCTTCGAGGGAGAGCGCGGCGGTGATGTCGGCGGACGTGTAGAGCAGGTCGAGGTCGGCGAGGGCCATGATCAGCATGCCGAGCATGCCGTCGGTGCCGTTGAGGAGGGCCAGCCCCTCCTTCTCGCGGAGTTCGACGGGCTCGATGCCGTGCGCGGCCAGCAGCTCGGCGGCGGGGCGTACGACGCCGTCGGGGCCCTCCGCGTCGCCCTCGCCCATGAGCGTGAGGGCGCAGTGGGAGAGCGGCGCGAGGTCGCCGGAGCAGCCGAGGGAACCGTACTCGTGGACGACGGGGGTGATGCCCGCGTTGAGGATGTCGGCCATGGTCTGCGCGACCTCGGGGCGGACGCCGGTGTGGCCGGAGCAGACGGTCTTCAGCCGCAGGAACATCAGCGCGCGCACGACCTCGCGCTCGACCCGCGGTCCCATGCCGGCGGCGTGCGAGCGGACGATGTTGCGCTGCAACTGGGTGCGCAGTTCCTGGCTGATGTGCCGGGTGGCCAGGGCGCCGAAGCCGGTGCTGACGCCGTAGACGGGTTCGGGCTTGGCGGCCAGCGCCTCCACGACGGCCCGGGCGGCGGCGAGGGCGGTGACGGCCACGGGTGCCAGTTCGACCCGGGCGCCGCCGCGGGCGACGGCGAGGACGTCGGCGAAGGTCGTACCGCTCGTCCCGAGCGCCACGGTGCCCGCCGCGTCCGAAGCCGATACAGACTTCACTGTTTCCACAGAACCCACCGTCTCCCCCGCGTCCACAGAGTGCATATCCATATTCAGAATCGTAGGGACTGAATCGCCGAATGTCACGACCGGGTGCCCGAAGCGACCCTTACACCGCCGGGTACCACCACGCCGGGGCGGCTATGCCGGGCGCCCCCGGAAGGTCCGCCGCTCCGCGGCCACGGGCGGTGACGTGTCGGCCAGGTGGACGACCGGGTCCCCGGGCCCCTCCCGCCCCTCGCGCCCCGCGACGACGGGTTTCTCGGCGCGCACGGCCTTCGCCCGGTACTGGGCCGCGTCCGCCAGCCGGAACAGCCGCCGCCCGGAACGCACCGGGCCGATCGGATCCGCGGTGGACGCCACCCCGCACGCGACCCCCTCCCCCAGCTCCAACTCGCCTGCCCGGCGGCACAGTTCGTCCGCGGCCCGGACCACTTCGTCGGCGGGCGGCCCGACCGCCAGCAGACAGAACTCGTCCCCGCCCAGGCGCGCGGCGAGCGCCCCCGGCAGCATCGCCCCGCACAGCGACAGCACCGACCCGAACCGCTCCAGCAGCCGGTCGCCGACGGCGTGCCCACGGGTGTCGTTGACCCGCTTGAGCCCATTCAGGTCACAGACGACGAGGCTGACGACGGTGCCGTCGCGGCGGTGCCGTTCGATGGCCGCGTCGAGGCGTACGTCGACGGCGCGGCGGTTGGCGAGGCCGGTGAGCGCGTCGGTGTAGGCGAGCCGCCTCGCCTCCTCCAGCCGCTCGGTCTGCGCGAGCCCCGCGGCGACGACGGAGGCCAGCACGGTGGCGAAGTCGGCGTCGGCCCGCCCGAAGACGGGGTCACCGGCCCGGCGGGCGACGTACAGCTCGCCCCACGCCCGCCCGTTGAGCACGATGGGCGCGACGACGCAGCAGCCGCGGCGACGCCGACGCAGGGCGGCGACGCGCTGATGGCAGTACCCCGGTCGCCCGGTGGCGGGCCCCTCGGCGGTCTCGACCCACGCGCTCGGCCCGCGCCCGCCGGCCCAGCGCTCATGGAGGAACTCGGCGATCTCCGGAAACTCGTGCACGGGGTACGTCTCCTCCTCCGGGAACTCGGCCTCGCCCGGGGCCAGCTCCCCCACATTCACCAGCACCCGCAGCCGCCCCAACTCCCGCTCCCACACGGACAACGCCGCGAAACTCCCGGCCAACGCCCGACACGCCCCCAGGGCGGCGCCCCGCCAGGACTCACGCGACGTATGTGCCCCGGCCATCCCTTGCGCCAGCGCGACTACGGCCTGTAGCCGTCGGTCCTCAGCCATCACACCAGGTTAGGGATGTTTGTACTACTTTGCGCTGCGGTGGGTGGAGGTGGGGATGCGGGTGAGGCGGGGATGGTGGCTTTTAATCGCCCCCGCCGCCCTTACCCGTCCCACCCCGGGGGCTCCGCCCCGGCCCCCGCCAGGGGGCGCCGCCCCCTGAACCCCCGCTCCTCAAACGCCGGAGGGGCTAGAAACAGCCGGGGGGCGGTCGCCGGAGGGGGAAGGCGCAGGGATCGCCGGGAGGGACGGTGGACAGACTCCGGGGGCACGAGGGGCGGGGATCGCCGGAGGGGAGGACTGGTGAACGCCGGAGGGGCTGGATAGGCGGGGCATCCCCAGCGGGGGCAGGAGTGAGGGCCGGGGAAGCGGTGGACCCACGCCGGAAGGCGTGAAGCTGGGTGGGCGGAGGGGAGGGCGCACGGACGAAGTCCAGGTGGGATGCAACAGGCAGACCCCCACGGACTCCCACCCCCGAACGGACGGAGTCCAAGGCTGGACGCGGCCAGCAAGCCCCCAGCCCGAGCGGGCGAAGTCCAGGTGGGGTGCAGCCGGCGGGCCCCTCCCCACCCGCCCCGACGAACCCCAAGCCAAGTCAGCGCACCCAAGCCCCCCGGTCCACCCATGGCCAAACCGAGTCGGGCGGGTGGGTGGGCCGGTCAGTTACTGCCAGCGTGGGGGGCGTTTTTCGTTGAAGGCTGCTACACCTTCCACTCTGTCCGGTGACAGCGCCACCGTGCGCCAGGCCGCGTCCTCGACCTCCAGGCCCGTACGGAGGTCGAGCCCGTGGCCCAGGCGTAGGGCGCGTTTCGCGGCTCGTAGGCCCACGGGGGAGTTCGCGGCGATGCGGGTGGCCAGGGCCAGGGCCTCCTCGCGGTCGTGGCCCCGGTCGACCAGGATGTCCACCAGGCCCAGCTCGCGTGCCTCCTCCGCCTCTACCCTCCGGGCCGTGAAGACCAGCTCCGCCGCCCTCGCCGAACCCACCCTGCGCGGCAGCAGCTGCGTACCCCCGCCGCCGGGGATCACTCCGACCGACACCTCCGGCAGGCCCACCACCGCCGTGCGGTCCGCCACGATCACGTCGCAGGACAGCGCCAGTTCGTAGCCGCCGCCGAGCGCGAAGCCGTGCACCGCCGCGACCGTCGGCATCGGCAGCTCCAGTACGGCCGTGTACGCGCCGCGGGAGATCGGGCGCTGCGCCACCAGCTCCGCGTCGCTCAGGCCGTTGCGCTCCTTCAGGTCCGCGCCGACGCAGAACGCCCGCTCGTGCGTCGACGTCAGCACCACCGCCCGCACCTCCGCGTCCACCGCCAGCGCCGCGCACGCCCCGGTGACCGCCCGCGCCATGTCCGCCGACATCGCGTTCATCGCCTTGGGCCGGTCGAGGACGAGTTCGGCGACGTAACCGTGCCGTCGTACGACGACGTACTCCCCGTCCCCGAACCGCTGCTCCTCGCCGCCCCGTCCTTCTCCCTGCCCCTGCTCACCCATGACGCCCTCCCGGTTAACGCCGGTTAACTCCTGCCCCCGATCATTCCAGCCCCTCCCCGCCGAGGAAAGCCCCACCCGGCCGTCCCCGGGAAACCTCGGGGATCTCAGGGGAAAGCTAGGGGTCACCCCTAACACCAAGGCAGCTCCCCGATCGGGTGACATAACCGCCGACTCCCCCCACCCCACCCGGACCGGCACATACCGTGCGCTGGCGCACAACCACGGGGAGGCCCTTCATGACGGACACACCGACCACCACCTCACCCATACCCCGGTGGCCCCAGCCCTCCGGCCGCCACCGCAAGCCCCGGCCCCGCAAGGTCCTGTTCGCCGTCGGCGGCCTCGCCCTGGCCGCGGGCGCCCTCAGCCTCGTACGACCCGCCCCGGACGTCCACCTCGGCACCGGCCCGGGTACGACGGAGGCCGAGCCACGCCTCGACGGCGCCACTCAGGACACCGCGGGCAACGCTGCCGCCACCACCTCGATCCCCACCGCCACAGCTGCGATGGGTGGCGAGACCACGACCGCGACCGTACCCACATCAGGAAACTCGCCAGGGCCGACCCCATCGGCCACCTCCCCCACCTCCCCCCCCTCCCTCGCCTCCCCCTCCGGCCTGCCGATCACCACCGGCGACGCCAGAGTCGTATCCCCCGCCGCCCCACACCACCCGGACCAACCGGCCCCACCGGAAGTCACCATCACCGGCACCCCGCAAACCACCCCCCCCACAAACCCGACCCGGACCACAACCCCGGCCCCAACCCCACCTCCCCTCTGCCTCCCCCTCATCGCCCTATGCATCGACGACAGCGGCATCAACACCCGCCCTCAGACCGCCAGTTGACCTCGGGCCGCCAGTTGGCTCACGACGCCGTCGCGCCCCCGCCCCGTCGCGTCAGCAGCCACGGTTCGACGACGCCCAGGCCCCGCACCGGCCGCTGCCACATCGGCTGGAGTGCGAAGCGGTACACGGGGGGCTCCTCGCCCTCCTTCTCCGCGGCGGCCGCGGCCTCCGCCGCCTCCGTCTCCGAGGCGGGCGCGTCCCCGGTCCGGATCAGCTCCTCCGCGAACGCCCCGTCGACCAGGACCGCGTCCCGCGGGGCTATCGACGTCAGGCGGCTCGCGAGGTTGACCGTCGTGCCGAAGACGTCGCCCATCCGCGTGGTGACCGTGCCGAACGCGATGCCGACCCGCAGTTCCGGCATGGTCTCGTCGTTCGCCATGGTCTCGATCAGGCGGAGCGCGATCTCCGCGGCGACGGCGGCGTCGTCGGCCGCGTACAGGACCTCGTCGCCGAGGGTCTTGAGGAACCGGCCGCCGTGCGCGGCCACCAGGTCGGCGGCGGTGGTCTCGAACGCCTCGACCAGTTCGCCGAGTTCCTCCTCCTCCATGCGGCGGGTCAGCCGCGTGAAGCCGACGAGGTCGGCGAAGCCCACCGCGAGCCGCCGGTCGACCATCTCCTCGTCGTCCTGCGCCTGCACGACCCGGCCGGTCGCGGCGGCGAGCTGGCGCCGCCAGACGTAGACGAGGAACTCCTGGAGCTCCGGGAGCAACAGCTCGACCAGGGGGTACGTGACTTCCGTGCGGGTCATGCCGGGCTCGGGGGGCTCGGTCAGGCCCTCCAGGAAGGAGTCGATCTGCCACTCCGCCAGCCGGGCGGTGGTCTGCCCCGTCGACCGCGCCACCTGCACCGCCATGGCCTCGCTGAGCAGCCCCGCCTCGACGAGACCGGCCAGCCGCCGCAGCGCGAGGACGTCCGCCTCGGTGAGCGCCTTGGCCTGGCCGATGTCGGCGAAGCCCATGGCCCGCCAGAACCGGGACGCCAGCTCCATGGAGACGCCCGCGCTGCGGGCCGCCTGGAAGGGGGTGTAGCGGCGCTCGGCGCCGATGATCAGCGCTTCGAGGCGGAGCGCGAGCGGATCCTCGTCCGACTCGGGCAGGTCGCTCCGGTTGGGCAGATCGCCCCGGTCGGGCAGTTCACTGCGGCCGGGCGGATCGGCGTGCTCGGCTCGGTCGTCCCGCCCCGGTTCACCGTCCGGGACGGGGTGTACGCCCGAGCCCGAGCCCGTGTCGTCGACGGTCACTCCTGCTGCCCTTCCGATCTGCCGCGGTCAGGTATCGACCGGGCCTAACTCTACGGCAGCTGTGCCGTAGCTCACTCCCGAGAATCCGACCCTGAGTCCGACCCTGCCCGTCCTCGGATCCGCCCCCGCGTCCGACCCTGCCCGTCCCTGCCCATCCCCGCCCGGTTATGCCGGCCGCAAGTGCACGATGTCCCCCGCCCCGACGGCCTCCACCCCTTCCCCGGTGGCCAGCACCAGCCGTCCGTCCCCGTCCACGGCCACCGCCTCCCCGGTGATCGACCGGTCCCCGGGCAGCTCCGCCCGCACCGTCCTCCCCAGCGTCGCGCACCCGGCCGCGTACGTCTCCTGGAGCCCGGACGCCGCCGGGTCGCCCCCGGCCTCCCGCCACCGCCCGTACCACTGCTCCAGCGACCGCAGCACCGCCCGCAGCAGGGTGTCCCGGTCGGTGGTCGCGGCCCCGGCCAGGGCGAGCGATCCGGCCTGGGTGACGGGGAGTTCGTCCGCGCGCAGGGTGACGTTGATGCCGACGCCGACGACGACACCGCCCGCCCCGGAGCGCTCGGCGAGGATCCCGCCGGCCTTGCGTTCCTCGCCGTCGACGGTGACCAGCAGGTCGTTGGGCCACTTGAGTGCCGTGTCCACGCCCGCCGCGCGCGACAGGCCGGTGGCCACCGCGACCCCGGTGAGCAGCGGCAGCCAGCCCCAGCGGGCCACGGGCACGGGGTCCGGCTCCAGCAGGACGGAGAAGCTCAGCCCCGAGCGGGCGGGCGCCGTCCAGCGCCGGTCGAGCCGTCCGCGTCCGGCGCTCTGCTCCTCGGCGACCAGCACCGCGCCCTCGGTGGCCGTTCCCGCCGCCGCCCGGGCCACGAGGTCGCTGTTGGTGGACCCGGTACGGGCGACGACGTCGAGCCCGCTCCACAGCCCGCCCTCGCGCACCAGCGCCCGCCGCAGCGCGGTCACGTTGAGCGGCGGCCGGTCGAGATCCGACCACCGGCCACCGGCCCCCGCCCCCCCGTCGGCCCCAGAACCCTGACCGCCCCCGGACTCCCGACCGTTGTTTCCCTCAGATGCGTCAGCTGCGTCTCGCGGTGTCATGCCGGCCACCCTAGGTGTGGTCAACGCCGCACTGCCGAACGGTAAGGGCGCCACTACTCTACGGATGAGTAGCCGTCTTCGCTTTTGAGCGCCCACAGGCAGGGAGCCGCGCCCCGATGTCCGAGCCGGAAGAGCTGCACCACACCGACATTCACACCACCGCGGGCAAACTCGCGGATTTGCGGCGCCGAATCGAGGAGGCGACGCACGCCGGTTCGGCCCGAGCCGTGGAGAAGCAACACGCCAAGGGCAAACTGACGGCCCGTGAGCGGATCGAACTCCTCCTGGACGAGGACTCGTTCACCGAACTCGACGAGTTCGCCCGGCACCGCTCCACCAACTTCGGCCTGGAGCAGAACCGGCCCTACGGCGACGGCGTCGTCACCGGGTACGGCACCGTCGACGGCCGTCCCGTCGCCGTGTTCTCGCAGGACTTCACCGTGTTCGGCGGTGCGTTGGGCGAGGTGTACGGCCAGAAGATCGTGAAGGTCATGGACTTCGCCCTCAAGACGGGCTGTCCGGTGATCGGCATCAACGACTCCGGCGGCGCCCGCATCCAGGAGGGCGTGGCCTCGCTCGCCGCGTACGCGGAGATCTTCCGCCGCAACACCCATGCGTCCGGGGTGATTCCGCAGATCTCCCTGGTCGTCGGCCCGTGCGCGGGCGGCGCGGTCTACTCCCCCGCCATCACCGACTTCACGGTCATGGTCGACCAGACCTCGCACATGTTCATCACCGGGCCCGACGTCATCAAGACGGTCACCGGCGAGGACGTCGGCATGGAGGAGCTGGGCGGCGCCCGCACCCACAACTCGATGTCGGGCGTGGCCCATCACATGGCCGGGGACGAGAAGGACGCCATCGAGTACGTCAAGCAGCTGCTGTCGTACCTGCCGTCCAACAACCTCAGCGACGCCCCCGCCTTCCCGGAGGACGCCGACCTCGCCGTCACCGACGAGGACCGCGAACTCGACGTGCTGGTCCCGGACAGCGCGAACCAGCCGTACGACATGCACACGGTGATCGAACACGTCCTGGACGACGCCGAGTTCCTGGAGACGCAGCCGCTGTTCGCGCCCAACATCCTCACCGGATTCGGGCGCGTGGAGGGCCGCCCGGTGGGCGTGGTCGCCAACCAGCCGATGCAGTACGCCGGTTGCCTCGACATCAAGGCGAGCGAGAAGGCCGCCCGGTTCGTCCGCACCTGCGACGCCTTCAACCTGCCCGTCCTGACCTTCGTCGACGTCCCCGGCTTCCTGCCCGGCGTCGACCAGGAGCACGACGGCATCATCCGCCGCGGCGCCAAACTCATCTACGCCTACGCCGAGGCCACCGTCCCGCTCATCACCGTCATCACCCGCAAGGCGTTCGGCGGCGCCTACGACGTCATGGGCTCCAAGCACCTGGGCGCCGACCTCAACCTCGCCTGGCCGACCGCCCAGATCGCCGTCATGGGCGCCCAGGGCGCGGTCAACATCCTGCACCGCCGCACCATCGCCGACGCGGACGATCCCGAGTCCGAACGCGCCCGCCTCATGCAGGAGTACGAGGACGCCCTCCTCAACCCGTACATCGCCGCCGAGGCCGGTTACGTCGACTCGGTGATCATGCCGTCGGACACCCGCGCCTACGTCGTCCGCGGCCTGCGCCAGCTCCGTACGAAACGGGAGTCCCTGCCGCCGAAGAAGCACGGCAACATCCCCCTCTAGCCCGACTTCCAGCAGCCAGGAGGCGCTGTGACGATCAAGGTCGTACGGGGCAATCCGACCCCCGAGGAGCTGGCCGCCGCACTGGCGGTGGTCCGGGCCCGTGCCGCGGCGGCGGCCACCGCGGCGCCCGGCGCGTCCGGGCCGCGGGACGCCTGGTCCGACCCGGCCCGCATCGCCGGTCGGCGGACGCCACAGCCCGGTCCGACGGGGTGGGCGCGGTCGTACTGGCCCGGCTAGGCCACCCGGATTGAGTGCGTCGGCGCACGCCGCCTGAGTACGGGTACTCAGGCGGCGGAAGGCCGTCCTCCGGCACGATCGAAGCATGCTGTGGTCCGACCCGGAGAACGAGCCGCCCGAGGAACTGCGCGACACGCAGGCGATGTTGCGGCGGCTCGGGGTCCTCATGGCGCTGGCGATGCTGCTGGCCATGATCGTGCTGGGTGTGGCGTGAGTGGGCCCTGGTCGTGCCGGGTGAGCGCGTGCTGACCGTGCCGGCCGTGGCGGGCCCGGGTGACGCCGATACCCTGGCCGTATGACCGATCAACCCCGTCGCCGTCTCGTGCTCGCCTCCCAGTCCCCCGCCCGGCTCGGGCTGCTCCGGCAGGCCGGGCTCGACCCCGAGGTGATCGTCAGCGGCGTCGACGAGGACCGGGTGCACGCCCCCACCCCGGCCGAACTGGCCCGCGCCCTGGCCGAGGCGAAGGCGTCCGTGGTGGCGGCGAAGCCGGAGGTCGCGGGCGCCCTGGTGATCGGCTGCGACTCGGTCCTCGACCTGGACGGCGAGGCCCTGGGCAAACCCGCGGACGCGGAGGAGGCCACGGCCCGCTGGAAGTCGATGCGCGGCCGGGCGGGCACCCTCCAGACGGGCCACTGCGTGTGGGACACCGCGAGCGGACGGCACGTGTCGGCGACCGCGTCCACGGTGGTCCGCTTCGGCGAGCCGACGGACGCCGAGATCGCCGCGTACGTGGCCTCCGGCGAACCCCTTTATGTGGCGGGCGCGTTCACCCTCGACGGCCGTTCGGCGCCGTTCATCGACGGCATCGACGGCGACCACGGCAACGTGATCGGGCTCAGCCTGCCGCTCGTTCGGCGGCTGCTGGCCGAACTGGGCGTCGGGATCACGGAGTTGTGGGTGCCACGGGAGGCGTGAGCGGGGAGCCGCCGCCGTCCTCGTGCTTCTTCTCCTCCACGGGTCCCTCGACGGCGTCGTACGTCATGAGGGTCAGCAGGATCAGACCGAAGATCACCATCAGCGCGGCGAACGCGCCCCAGCCGACCAGGCCGGCCGCGAACGCGCCGAGCAGCGCGTGCACCACGGCCGCGCTGATCAGGAGGATGCGCCACAGGCCCGCGGGGGCCCGGTCGCGTATCGCCACCAGGAGCGCGGCCACGCCGCACACCGCGAAGTAGAGGCCGAAGACGACACCGCCGGCCTTCGAGGAGACCGACATCGCGCTCGGGTCGAGCCCGGCGAGGGACATGTCCTGGCGGTCGACGACCACGCCGAGGAACCAGTTCAGCAGGGCGACACCGAACGCCTCCACGAAGAGAACGACCGCCGTCGTCAGCGCCACCGGCCTGCGCACCACGTGTCCCCACCCACTTTCGAGCGTTCTTCCGGCCACCGCCCGTACCTTCGGAGCCAGTTCGAACGCTACTAACCGGTAAAGCCCTGGACAAGGGGTTCAAGTACAGCGATGGAACATTGGGCCATTAGTAGGGACTCCACAAAGAAACCCGACCTGCCGCAGCACGGGCGCACAGAGACCTCGGCCACGTCAGCGGGCTAGGGTTTTCCCGAGGACTCCCCTCGTACTCCGGTGCGACAAGGGATTTCACCAGTGGAGTGGCCCGCGACTCACGCTCCGTGTGGGCAAGGTCACCACTGGGGACGGGTCGAAACCTCGTGTCGGCAGTCCCTAAACTCGGCTTGTTTCAAGGAGAGGGAGCCATCGTGCGCAAGGTGTTGATCGCCAATCGGGGCGAAATCGCTGTCCGTGTCGCCCGGGCCTGCCGTGACGCCGGCATCGCGAGTGTCGCGGTGTACGCCGATCCGGACCGGGACGCCCTGCACGTGCGGGCCGCGGACGAGGCGTTCGCCCTGGGCGGTGACACCCCCGCCACCAGCTACCTGGACATCGCCAAGGTCCTCCAGGCCGCCGCCGACTCGGGCGCGGACGCCGTCCACCCCGGCTACGGCTTCCTGTCCGAGAACGCCGACTTCGCCCAGGCCGTCCTCGACGCCGGCCTGACCTGGATCGGCCCGCCCCCGCAGGCGATCCGCGACCTCGGCGACAAGGTCGCCGCCCGCCACATCGCCCAGCGCGCCGGTGCCCCGCTGGTCGCGGGCACCCCGGACCCGGTCTCCGGCTCCGACGAGGTCGTCGCCTTCGCCGAGCAGCACGGCCTGCCGATCGCGATCAAGGCCGCCTTCGGTGGCGGCGGTCGCGGTCTGAAGGTCGCCCGCACGCTGGAAGAGGTCCCCGAGCTCTACGACTCCGCGGTGCGCGAGGCGGTCGCCGCCTTCGGCCGCGGCGAGTGCTTCGTCGAGCGCTACCTCGACAAGCCCCGGCACGTGGAGACCCAGTGCCTGGCCGACTCCCACGGCAACGTCGTGGTCGTCTCGACCCGCGACTGCTCCCTCCAGCGCCGCCACCAGAAACTGGTCGAGGAGGCGCCCGCGCCCTTCCTCTCGGACGCCCAGGTCGCCGAGTTGTACGCGTCCTCGAAGGCGATCCTGAAGGAGGCCGGTTACGTCGGCGCCGGCACCGTCGAGTTCCTCGTCGGCATGGACGGCACGATCTCCTTCCTGGAGGTCAACACCCGCCTCCAGGTGGAGCACCCGGTCACCGAGGAGGTCGCCGGCATCGACCTCGTCCGCGAGATGTTCCGCATCGCCGACGGCGAGGAACTCGGCTACGGCGACCCCGAACTGCGCGGCCATTCCTTCGAGTTCCGCATCAACGGCGAGGACCCGGGCCGCGGCTTCCTGCCCGCGCCCGGCACGGTGACGACGTTCGCGGCGCCGTCGGGCCCGGGCGTGCGCCTGGACGCGGGCGTCGAGTCCGGCTCGGTCATCGGCCCGGCCTGGGACTCCCTGCTGGCCAAGCTGATCGTCACCGGCGCCACCCGCGAGCAGGCGCTCCAGCGGGCCGCCCGCGCGCTGGCCGAGTTCCAGGTCGAGGGCATGGCGACGGCGATCCCCTTCCACCGCGCGGTGGTCGTGGACCCGGCGTTCGCCCCCGAACTCACCGGCTCCGACGCTCCGTTCACGGTCCACACCCGCTGGATCGAGACCGAGTTCGTCAACGAGATCAAGCCCTTCGCCGCCCCCGCCGACACCGAGGCGGACGAGGACGGCGACCGCGAGACGATCGTCGTCGAGGTCGGCGGCAAGCGCCTTGAGGTCTCGCTCCCGTCCGCGCTCGGCATGTCCCTGGCCCGCACGGGCCTCGCGGCGGGCGCCAAGCCGAAGCGCCGCGCGGCGAAGAAGTCCGGCCCGGTCGCCTCGGGCGACACCCTCGCCTCGCCCATGCAGGGCACGATCGTCAAGGTCGCGGTCGAGGAGGGCCAGGAGGTCAAGGAGGGCGACCTCGTCGTCGTCCTCGAAGCGATGAAGATGGAACAGCCGCTGAACGCCCACAAGGCGGGCACCATCAAGGGGTTGAGCGCGGAGGTGGGCGCGTCGCTCACGTCGGGCGCGACGATCTGCGAGATCAAGGACTGAACACCCGTTCTACGATGACGGGTTGGCCCCCGATGCCTGCGACTGGGCGTCGGGGGCCGCGCTGTTGACGGGACCTATGCTGATCCCGGTAGGGGTGTCATCCGTACGGGGGCTTCGTGGACTACTTCCTCTTCACCGTCGTCACCGATCCGGTGGTGCACACGACGGCCGTGCTGCTGGACCGGCTGCGGGTGGAACCGGCGGCGTCGGGCTGGTCGGTCCTCTCGGACGCGGCTCCCGAAGGTGACGGCACGGTCAAGGTCCGCGTACCGGACCAGAGTTCACGGCTGCTGGTGGGCGCGCTGGCGGAGTGGTTCGGCGCGCAGACGGTGAACCGGCCGGTACGGGTCGGCGTGCGGCACTCGTCGGGCGGCGAGGCCGAGGTCACGGTGGCGAGCCGGAACGACTTTCCCGAACTTCGGCGGGTGCTGGAGGAGTTGGGGCGGGGGGAGGCGGAACCGGACTACGACCCCGTTGCGCCGGACAACGTCCATGTAACGGACGAGCCACTCACCATCGTCGCCCCCGACAACAACCACGTCACCCCCGGCCCGGTGATCGACCCCGACGACGACTGGGAACGCGAACCCCAGGACCCCCGGAACCGCTGACCGCCCATGGGAGACATCGCCAAAGGCGTACTCGGCGGCGGCTGGACCCTGCTCGTCGGCTGGATCCTGCCGACCGCGCTGAACCTGGCCGTGTTCACCTTCGCGGTGGCGCCGAGCCTGCACCGCCCGGAGTTCCTGGACCGGGTGTGGCCGGGCTCGACGGGCCACACCGCACTCCTGCTCCTGGTGGCGGCCGTACTCCTGGGCCTGGTCGTCAACGCGCTGCAAACCCCCCTCTACCGCTTCCTGGAGGGATACGCGCTGTGGCCGACGGGGGCGTACGACCGCGGCTGCCGAACCCAACGGGCCCGACGGCAGCGCATAGCCGACCGCCTGGCCTCACCCGCGCTCACCTCGTCGATCCAACGGGCGTTGCTGAACGAGAAGTTGAGCCGCTACCCGGCGGACGACGCGCAGATCACCCCGACCCGGCTGGGCAACGCCATCCGCCGCTTCGAGGAGTACGGCCACGACCGCTACCGCCTCGACACCCAGGTCCTCTGGAACGAGTTGACGAGCGTCGCCCCCGAGTGGACGCGCCGCCAGGTCGACACCGCTCGCGCGAACGTCGACTTCTTCGTGGCTCTCCTGTACGGCCACGGTGTGGTCGCCGCGGCGGCGTTCACCGCACTGGCGACCTCCGGGGCGGACCGCCCGGTGCTGGTGGTCACCGGCGTCTGCCTGGCCGCGCTGATCCCGGTCTGGTACCGCGCGGCGGTGGCGGCGACGGACGAATGGGCGGCGGGCGTCAGGGCGTTGGTCAACCTCGGCCGCAAACCCCTGGCGGACGCCCTGGGCCTGGTCCTACCGAAAAACCTCGCATCCGAGCGTGCGATGTGGCAGTTGGTCACCCGCATGAGCCGCCGCCACTACGCCCCAGCGGCAGAGGCGGCATTCGAGCCGTACAGGGCGGAGCCTCCGGGACCTGGCAACGCTTGAGGGGCCCGCGCCCCGTCAGGAGCGCGGGGCTGTATCTGATCTGCGGCTCCGCCGCGTGGGCGCGGCAAGCCCCCACCAACCCGCAGCCGCGCACGACGACAAAGCACCCACCCCTTGGGCGCGCCACCCCGGAAGAGCTACCGCCGCCGCAGATCGGCAACCCGCGCCCGCTCACCGGCAGGAGGCTCCCCCAACACCGCGGTGGTCCGCAACTGCTGCCCACCAGGGCCTTGGTTCCGCCGCTGCCCCGGCACAGGCATGTCCCGCCGCTGCTGCGGATACCGACTCCCCGCGGGAATCGCATCACCACCGCCGGGTGAGCCGTGAGCCCCGTTGCCCCCGGCGGACCCCCCCGAAGTCCCAGCGACAGCGATCTGCACACCCTGATCCGCCAGCGCCTGCAACTCCGTAGCCGCCCGATCGTCATGCGCGGGCGGCTCGTCCGTGACGAGCCGGGTGATCACGTCCGTAGGCACCGTCTGGAACATCGTGTCGGTGCCGAGCTTCGTGTGGTCGGCCAGCACCACCACCTCCGCCGCCGCCTGCACCAGCGCCCGGTCGACGGACGCCGACAGCATGTTGGACGTGGACAGGCCGCGTTCGGCGGTGAGCCCGCTCCCGGAGAGGAAGGCTCTGGAGACCCGCAGCCCGTGCAGCGACTGTTCGGCCCCGCTGCCCACGAGGGCGTAGTTGGAGCCGCGCAGAGTGCCGCCGGTCATCACGACCTCGACGCGGTTGGCATGGGCCAACGCCTGGGCCACCAGCAGGGAGTTGGTGACGACGGTCAGCCCGGGGACCCGCGCGAGCCGGCGGGCCAGCTCCTGCGTGGTGGTCCCCGCCCCGACCACGACGGCCTCGCCCTCCTGGACGAGACTCGCGGCGAGGTCGGCGATGGCCGTCTTCTCGGCGGTCGCGAGATGGGATTTTTGCGGAAAGCCGGACTCTCGCGTGAACCCGCCCGGCAATACCGCACCGCCATGCCGGCGGTCGAGGAGTCCTTCTGCCTCCAGCGCGCGCACGTCCCGCCGTACGGTCACTTCGGAGGTCTGGACGACGCGGGCGAGTTCACGGAGCGATACGGCCCCGTTCGCTCGCACCATTTCGAGGATCAATTGACGACGTTCAGCAGCGAACACGAAACTGACAGTAACCCCAGCGACCGTCTGCTTTCAGCAGTTTGCGCCGAATAACAGAAGTTGTTCGCATGACAGGGCACGGAGTGGTATACGTGCCTACTCCGGCCGCCTATGCCGTACGCATGCCCGACAACTCCCCGTGACCAGCGGGAAGTCGGCGGCCCCCACGGGCCACTGCTACCCCTCGCCGCCCTCGTCGCCCGCCTTGCGGGTGTGCAGCTGGCGGGCGACCTCGGCGATCGAGCCCGAAAGGGACGGGTAGACGGTGAACGCGTTCGCGATCTGTTCGACCGTCAGATTGTTGTCGACGGCGATCGAAATCGGATGGATCAGTTCCGAGGCGCGAGGCGAGACGACCACACCGCCGACGACGATGCCGGTGCCGGGCCGGCAGAAGAGCTTGACGAAGCCGTCGCGGATGCCCTGCATCTTGGCGCGCGGGTTGCGCAGCAGCGGGAGTTTGACGACGCGGGCGTCGATTTTCCCCGCGTCCACGTCGGCCTGGCTGTAACCGACGGTGGCGATCTCGGGGTCGGTGAAGACGTTCGAGGAGACCGTCTTGAGGTTGAGGGGGGCCACCGCGTCGCCGAGGAAGTGGTACATGGCGATACGGCCCTGCATGGCGGCGACGGAGGCGAGCGCGAAGACGCCGGTCACGTCACCGGCGGCGTACACACCGGGGGCGGTGGTGCGGGAGACCTTGTCGGTCCAGATGTGCCCGGACTCGCGGACCTTGACCCCGGCCTCCTCCAGGCCGAGCCCGGCGCTGTTGGGGATGGCGCCGACGGCCATGAGGCAGTGCGAGCCGGTGATGACGCGGCCGTCGGCGAGGGTGACCTCGACGCCGTCGGCCACCCGTTTGGCGGACTCGGCGCGGGAGCGGGCCATGACGTTCATGCCGCGCCGCCGCAGTACGTCTTCGAGGACGGCGGCGGCGTCCGCGTCCTCGCCGGGCAGCACGCGGTCGCGCGACGACACGAGGGTGACCTTGGAGCCGAGCGCCTGGTAGGCACCGGCGAACTCGGCGCCGGTGACGCCGGATCCGACCACGATCAGCTCTTCGGGCAGCTCGGTGAGGTCGTAGACCTGGGTCCAGTTGAGGATGCGCTCGCCGTCGGGCTGCGCGTCGGGCAGCTCGCGCGGGTGCCCGCCGGTGGCGATGAGGACGGCGTCGGCGGTGAGGGTCTCCTCGGATCCGTCCGCGGCCCGGACGACGACCTTGCGGGAGCCGTCGAGGGCCTGCATGCCCTCCAGCCGGCCGCGGCCACGCATGACGCGGGCGCCGGCGCGGGTGACGGAGGCGGTGATGTCGTGCGACTGCGCGAGCGCGAGCCGCTTCACCCGCCGGTTGACCTTGCCGAGGTCGACCCCGACGACGCGGGCGGCCTGCTCAAGGGGTGGGGTGTCGTCGGCGACGATGATCCCCAGCTCTTCGTACGACGAATCGAAGGTGGTCATCACCTCGGCCGTGGCGATAAGGGTCTTCGACGGTACGCAGTCGGTGAGCACCGACGCCCCGCCCAGACCGTCGCAGTCGACGACGGTCACCTCCGCGCCGAGCTGGGCGGCCACCAGGGCCGCCTCGTATCCGCCGGGTCCGCCACCGATGATCACGATCCGAGTCACGTACCCCATTGTCCCGCACGCATCAAGGTGCTTCCTCCCAGGGGGGTCACCGAGGTACGAAAGATGCGAAAGGTACGGCTGAGGCGCGCGTGTCGCTGCCGTACCCTCGACACCATGTCGCTCTACGCCGCGTACGCCGGCAACCTCGACGCGCGGCTGATGTCCCGCCGCGCCCCGCACTCGCCGCTGCGCGCCACCGGCTGGCTCAGCGGCTGGCGGCTGACGTTCGGCGGGGAGCACATGGGCTGGGAGGGCGCGCTCACGACGGTCGTGGAGTCGCCGGGTTCGCAGGTCTTCGTCGCGCTGTACGACATCGCGCCGATGGACGAGGAGTCCCTGGACCGCTGGGAGGGCGTGGGCCTCCAGATCTACCGCCGCACGAGGATCCGCGTCCACACCCTGGAGGGCGAGGAGGCGGCGTGGGCGTACGTCCTCAACGGCTACGAGGGCGGACTGCCGTCGGCGCGCTACCTGGGCGAGATCGCGGACGCGGCGGAGTCGGCCGGGGCACCCCACGACTACGTGATGGAACTGCGCAAACGCCCGTGCTGAGCTAGCGGCGGAGTCCACCAAGGCCACCGGCGGGGCAAAACGCCCCACCCCCGGACACGACCGCCCCCTCTCGGAAACGACAAGACAACGATGGCCGTCCCATGACCTCGTCCATCTACGCGCGTAGGCTCCGACCGGCTACCCTCGTGCGCGTGAACGCATCTCTTCTTCCGGACGACATCCAGGGCGACCCCCACGCCGCCGCCGACGCCGCCGCCTCGCGCCTGCGCGAACTCACGGGCGCCGAGACCCACGACGTCGCCCTCGTGATGGGCTCCGGCTGGGGGCCGGCCGTGGACGCGCTCGGCGACGCCGAGGCGGACCTCCCGGTCACCGACCTGCCCGGATTCCCGCCACCGGCGGCGGAGGGACACGGCGGCCGCATCCGCTCGTACCGGATCGGCGACCGGCGCGCCCTGGTCTTCCTGGGCCGCACCCACTTCTACGAGGGCCACGGCGTGGCCGCGGTCGCACACGGCGTGCGGACGGCGGTGGCGGCGGGCGCCAAGACCGTCGTCCTCACCAACGGCTGCGGCGGCCTGCGCGAGACCATGCGCCCCGGCCAGCCGGTCCTGATCAGCGACCACATCAACCTCACGGCGGCGTCACCGATCGTGGGCGCGAACTTCGTGGACCTGACCGACCTCTACTCCCCCCGCCTGCGCGCCCTGTGCAAGGAGATCGACCCCACCCTGGAGGAGGGCGTCTACGCCCAGTTCACGGGCCCCCACTACGAAACCCCCGCGGAGATCCGCATGGCGAGGGTGATCGGCGCGGACCTGGTGGGCATGTCGACGGTCCTGGAGGCAATCGCCGCGCGCGAGGCGGGCGCGGAGGTCCTGGGCATCTCCCTGGTGACAAACCTGGCGGCAGGGATGACCGGCGAACCCCTGAACCACGAGGAGGTCCTCCAGGCGGGCCGCGACAGCGCGACGAGGATGGGGTCACTGCTGGCGAAGGTGCTGGACCGCATCTGAGGAGTTCCGCTCGACGGGGGCGACTACAGCTGGCGGGGGGCGCTCGCGCAGTTCCCCGCGCCCCTTACGGGGCACACCTCACCGTCATCAGGGGCGCGGGGAACTGCGCATCC
>LJCV01000258.1 GCA_001298575.1 Actinobacteria bacterium OK074 | reverse complement strand
ACCACCCCCACCCGTCAATCCCACCCCCCGCCCCCAAACGTACGAGTGACGTGATCTTGACCTCTATTGCTTTCCCGCCCCTGCGTGCTAGGCTCCTCGCAAGTTGCAGTTTGGTTTCCCTTGCAGTACAGAGCCTGCGGAGCATGTGACCGCGGGCTCTAGTCTTTTCAGAAGTATGCAGTTGTGCGGCAGCCGTTTCACAATCTTGCAGGTTCTGGAGCAGGGCGACCCTTTGGGCCCAAGGAGGGCTTTATGGCTACCGGAACCGTGAAGTGGTTCAACGCCGAAAAGGGCTTTGGTTTCATCGCCCAGGAGGGCGGCGGCCCGGACGTCTTCGTCCACTACTCCGCGATCAACGCGAACGGCTTCCGTTCCCTGGAAGAGAACCAGGCGGTGACCTTCGACGTCACTCAGGGCCCGAAGGGCCCGCAGGCGGAGAACGTCACCCCCGCCTGAACACTCGTTCAGGACATCCAGACCTGAGTGCAGTACCCAAGGAGCCCCGCGCCCGCCTGGCGCAGGGGCTCCTGCCTTTTCTCCGGCGCCCCCGCGCCCCCATCCCGGTAGGCGCCCGACCCGTCCCGGCGGAGCCGTTACGCAGGGTGCGGCGGATCAGCTGGGACGGATCACGAGCAGGAAGCCGCCGAAGGGTGCGGTGTCCAGGGTGAAGCGGCGGCCTCGTACGGTCGCGGTGCGCAGGGTGGCGTCGGTCGTCGAGGCGTCGGCGAACAGCTGGGCGGTGGCGCCGTGCCGGATGCCCAAATCGTGCAGGTCGACGGTGAGTTGCCGGGCCTCGCCGACGGGGGCGGTGTACCCGGCGGCCGTGGAGTCGAGCCCGGGGGCGATGGACGTCGTACGGCCGTTGACGCCGGCGACGTACCAGGTGCGGCCCTTGCGACGGGCCACCACGACGTGGCTGCCGGGGTCCGCGGCCAGGTGCCGGGTCTCGTCCCAGGCGACCGGGACCGTGCTCAACAGCTCGCGTACGGCGGCGGGTTGGGCGAGGTAGCTGTCGGGGCCGTCGGCGAAGCCGTTGAAACCGGACTGGTAGACCACCGTGAGGGCCAGCTCGTGCGCGTCGGTCGTACGGCGGCGGTTGGCGGCGTAGACGTACGGGGCGAGCAGGGTGGTGCCGTAGTCGAAGGCGCCGACCGCGTTGCGGGTGAGCGCGGCGATCGTGGTCTGCTCGGGGATCTGGTCGGCGTACGGCTTGGTGTTGGCGTAGTACTCGCTGGCGATGCCCGCCTCGACGCCGAGCAGGTGCGGGTAGGTGCGGTCCCAGCCGCGCGGCACGGTGGTGTTGTGCAGGACGACGTGCAGCCGGTAGCGGGCCGCGTCTTCGAGCAAGTCACGCTGCCGGGCGACGAGTTGCTGCTTGTCGCTCTGCCAGCCGTCGGCCTTGACGCCCGCGATGCCGAGGTCGCGCAGACGGCGGAAGGTGGCACGGCGGGTGGCCGGGTCGGCGATCAGGTCGCGCGGGGTGTTGGCGGTGGCGTCGTTGTTCTCGCCCGCGGAGTTGTACCAGAGGAAGAGCCGAATGCCGCGCTGCTCGGCCTCGTCGACGAGCCGCTCCAGCGGGATCCGGTCGCCCGCCGCGTCCGTCATGGTGTCCCACTTGGCGTCGACGAGCGCGTACGGCCAGCCCATCGTCTGCGCCAGGTCGAACCAACGCAGCGTCTGTTCAAGGCTGGTGGGGCTGGTCGGGGCGGTCAGCCAGCTGAAGGCGGCGGCGCCGGGCCGGATCCAGGAGGTGTCGGTCACGGCGGAGGGCTCGGCGAGGTCGGTCGCGATCGTCGTGTCCGCGAGCCGCGCCGGGTCGGTGGCGAGCGCGACGAACCGCCAGGGCGTCTGCCAACTGCCGTTCACCTGGGGCGTACCGGGGCCGAGGTGGCCGAGGGCCTCGTCGTCGGTGGGGAAGGCGATGGAGTAAGTGGCCTGTGTGGAGTCCGAGTTGAGGGCGGGCTGGCGGAGGTGGCAGGCCGGGTAGCTGCCGTCCATGCCCGACTCGCCCGCCAGCACCCACCAACTCGCCCCGTCCTGCGCCGTCGTACGCGCGAGGAGCGGGAAGGAGGCGCCGCCGGTGGAGGTGGTCGCGGTGCCGAGGGTGGGGGTGGTGTGGTGGGCGCGCGGGACGTACCACTCCTGGTACTTGGGCGAGGTGGGCGTGTACGGCTGGGTGAACTGGGCGCCGCCGTCGGCCGGAACGGTGAGCGTGAGGCCGGTGGCCTCGGCGGTGACGGTACGGGTGACGCCGTCGCCGCTGCCGTTTTCGGGGAAGCGGAGCCGGAACGCGACGCCCTCGTCGCCTGCCCAGAGGAGGAGTTGGACGGCCAGGCCGCGCTTGTTGGCGAGCGTCACCGTGCGTTCGGCGGCCGTCTTGCGGACGTGCGCGACCTTGCCCTGACGGAGGGAGTACCGGACGGGGACACGGCGGACGCGGCCGGGGTCGGTGACGGTGAGGCCGGTGGTGAAGTCGGCGTCGTCCAGGCTGAGTCCGAGGGGGCTGGGCGGGACGACGGGGATGCCGTCGGCGGTGATCGTGTAGGTGGGGGTACCGCTGGAGTCCAGGGCGAGGGTGAGGGCGAGGCGGGCGTCGGGGGAGGTGACGGCGAGGGGGCCGGGCGCGGGGGCTGCGGTGCTGCCGGTCGCCGCCGCGGCGGGACGGGGTACGGCCGTGACGGCGGCGGCCGCGCCCGCGGCGACTCCCGCCGCGAGGACGGTTCTTCTGGGGAGCGGGGTGGGTCGCTCGGCGGGCAGGGCGCCGGGCTTGGGGCGGTTCATGGCGTCGTACGTCCCTTGGTTGCGGAATGTCGGTGACGCGCATGTTCCTGGCCAGGGGTGAACGGGTGGTGTGGGGCGGGCGAACGGAGGAGATCACTCCGGTCGGGACGGATGCGCGGGGGCAGAGAGGACGACGCAGGTGGCGCCCGTCGACAGTCGACAGCGGCGCCACCTCCGTACTGCGGGAACCCCGCCTCCGGGCTCAGGCGCGCAGGTTCATGCCGCCGCAGATCGACCAGACCTGGCCGTTGATCCACTCGCCGTCGTCGGAGAAGAGGAAGGCCGCGATGCCGGCGAGGTCGTCGGGGCGGCCGAGGCGCGGGCTGAGGGCGACCTCGATGGCCTTGGCCTGCAACGCCGTGTCGGCCTGCCGGACCTGGGTCTCGCCCATGACCAGGCCGGGGGCGAGGCCGTTGCAGCGGATGCCCTCCTTGCCCCAGCGGGTGGCGATGTGCCTGGTCAGGGCGTTGACCCCGGCCTTGGAGGCGGCGTACGCGGGCCGCACGGGCGAACCGCTCCACCCCGCCCCCGAGGACGTGTTGACGATCGCGCCGCCGCCCGCCGCCAGCAGGTGCGGGATGGCCGCGCGGGAGGCGAGGGTGTAGCCGAGCAGGTTGACGTCGAAGGTGCGCCGCCAGACGGCCGGGTCCATGCCGAGCAGGTCGGCGTCGCGGCCGAGGTTGGCGTCGGAGACGTCGGCGCCGACGTTGAACAGCCCGTCGATACCGCCGAGTTCGGCCACCGAGCGGTCGATCAGCGCCTGGATCGACGCCTCGTCGGAGAGGTCGAAGGCCACGGGTATCGCCACGCCTCCACCCTCCGCCGCACGCTTGGCGGTGGCCTCCGCACCGGCGACGTTGAGATCGCCGACGACCACGGAGGCACCCTCCTGCACCAGTCGCTCGGCGGTCGCGGCACCGATCCCGGTGGCTCCGCCCGCCACGACGATCCGCTTGCCCTGTAGACCCCTCATGCGCCACTCCTTGTGATACACGTACACGTTCGTGAGACCAAGTCTCACATGCGCGATAATGCTTCGCAAGCGTGTACGTGCTTCGCGTACGGGAACGGGCGCGGGTACGATCACCGGATGACGGAAGCGGCGCGCACATGGATGGACGGGGACATGAAGGGGGCCGGGGTCGGAGCCAGGGCTGGTGGGACGGGTGCTGGGGCCGGGGCCGTCACGAGTACGCGGGACATCGCGCGGGCCGCCGTACGGGCGCGGCTCGTCGAGGTGGCGCTGGATCTCTTCCGCCGCGAAGGGTTCGACCAGGTCACCGTCAACAAGGTGTCCGCCGCGGCCGGGGTGTCGCGCAGCACCTTCCTGCGCTACTTCGCCAGCAAGGAGGACGCGATCCTCCTCGCCTTCGACACCCAGGACGAACAGGCCGCCGACGCCGTACGGTCCTGGCCGCCGGCCGAGGACGAGTGGGCGGCGCTGCGCCACGCGATGCGGCTGAACCTCGGCCCCTTCCGCCAGGCCCCGGAGGACGTCCTCCCCCTCGCCCGCCTCCTGGAGGAGACCCCCGCACTCGCGGCCGGCCGCCGCGAGAAGCAGGTCCGCTGGCGCGACGCCCTGGCCCGCGCCCTGGCCGAACGGGCCGGAGAGCCCGCGTCCGCCGTGCCGCCGGTGCGTACGCTGGTCCGCGCGGCGGCGGCGGTGGAGTGCCTCAACATCGCGGTGGAGCAGTGGACTCGGTCGGAGGGGCGGGCGGACCTGGACGCGTTGCTGGACAGGGCGTTCGAGGCGTTGCGGGGGGAGTGAGCCGGGGCGGGCACAACTCGGCTCAGCGGAGCGGGAGTTCGGCCCACACTGTCTTGCCGGGTGCGCGGTGACGTTCGTCGGCACGTACGGGACGCCCCAGGAGGCGAGTTGAGCCTCGGCGAGCCGTCTCGCGACGCGGGCGCCTGATCGACCTTCCTGTCAAGGGAGTTGGTCGGCCAGGGGCGCGAGCGCTTCGGCTGCGGCGAGGGCTCGTACGGCTTCGTTCCGTACGTCCTCGTCCTCGTCGGTGTCGGCCCGTTCCCGGAGCAGCGGCAGCGTTGGGAGGTGGGCGGGCCAGCCGAAGGCCAGGGACTGGAGTGCGGCGATCCGTGGCTGTGGGTCGGGGTCGGCGACGGCTCGGTCCCGCAGGAGTTCGGCGCCGGTTTCGTCCGGCTCGTGGACGGCCCACCAGCGCAGCGCCTCGACTCGGACTCTGTGATCGGGATCGGACGTGGCCCGGTTCCGGATCACGTTCCGGGTGACGGGATTTTCACTGTTGCCCGTGGCCAACAGCGTCAGGGCCGCCATACGAACAGAGGCAGCCCTGTCCGCGGACGCGCTCTCGTGGAGCAAAGCCCATACGGTCGCTTCCTCGCCGCTGTAATACCTCAACAACCGCAGCACCTCGGCACGGCCGACGTCGCTCGGCTCTTGCGCGAGGTGGTTGAATGCCAGCTCCCAGACATCCGTCTCATGGCTCCGGTGGCGACACAATTGCGCCAAAGCGCTCCCCCGGACGACCTCGTCAGGGTCTTCGACCACACGTTTACGGACCAGTTGCCAGGTGTCCGCCTCATCGCCTCTCGCGGATATCAGCCCGCGAAGGGCCGTGTGCCGGACATCGCGGCTGGAGTCCACCACAGCACGGTCGCGAAGAATCTCCTCGGTCCCGGCACGGTGCGCCGCCATCCGCCACAACACGTTGCACGCCATTGAACGTATCCCTTCATGCGGATCATCCACAGCGATACGGCGAGCCATTTCCCAGGTGTCAGCCTCACCATTCTTCAGGCGGCCCACGAATTCCCACCCACCCGCCTGAACGATCAGCTCCAATGCCACCCGCCGCGCACGCTCCTCCGGGTCCCCCAGCACCTCGCTGCACAGCAGCGCTTGTACGTGTTCGTCGTCGCCGCACAGGAGCAATAGTTCCTGAAGCGCCACCGAACGCACGAGACCGGACGGGTCCTCGACTGCGAGGCGACACAACAGGGTTCGCGTCTCAGCGTCGTCGAAGCATTCACTCAGCGCGGACGCCGCACCGGCCCGCTTCCCCTCGTCCTCTGCCGAGAGCGCGAGTTCGACGGTCAACGGCGTCCACGCCGGACTCCCGTCACCGTCCTTGCCGGACGGGGCCAAGGCCCGCTTCCCGGATAGGGAATCGGCAACCGAACGGTCGCGGATCGCCTTGGGTTTTCCGCGGCCCCTGCCTTCGGACAGAAAATGCAACGCGACATTACGGACGGCGTCACTGGGATCCGCGCTCGCCCGAGACCGGACCAGCGTACGGATATTCTCCACGGATCCCCATCGCATCACCAATACCCTCAGCATTTCGGCGCGAGCGGGGATGGAGCGGGCGTGTGCCGCCATGGCCTGCGGCACTTCGGAGCCTTGATAGAGAATGGAGGCGACCGGCCCCGGCTCCACCCCCAAAGCGTTGAACTGAACTCGCAAGTGGTACCAGCGCAGGATCCGGCTTCGTCCGCTCCAATGAGGTGGGAAAGCGGCCAGAGCTGTCGGGAGTCCATCGCTGGATACAATGAATTCGGATCCGACGTACGCCCCCTCCAAGAAGGCGATGATCCCGTCCACGACAGCCCGGCTCTGCGAGGCCAGCACACCGATCCTGCGCACCTCCGCCAAGGCCCGCACACTCAGCAGCAGCAACGGCGCACCCCATGTGTCCGGTACCCGACGCCGATGCATCTCCAACAACCGGTCAATCGCGGCCCCGGCCTCCCGCTCCCCCAACTGCCCCGCCAACAACAGCAACACCTCGTGCCAGGCCGGATCCTCCGCATGCCCCGCGAAGATCTCCTCGATCAACTCCTCCTGGGTCCACTCCCGGTAGCGGGTGTACCGCCGGTCGATGTCCTCCGCCGCGAGGTACTCCAGGAACGCCCGGTGCACGAACCCGTACACCCCGCCCCCGTAATGAGCCAGGATGAAGTTCCGTTCCCTGAACTGCCGCACCATCGTCCGCGCGGCCGAAACCGCCTGCGCGACCGGTAGTTCGTACTGCTCGCACAGGTATTCCCTGAACGTGGCCAGCAGTTCGCCCTGGTGAATGTGGTTCCCCGCGATACCCCCGGCCCCGTCCTGCATCCGTCGAGCGACCAGCCGCAGCAGCTCATGCCGGTCCTCGTCCCCGAGATACGACAGCGCCTCCACGTCATCGGCCGCACGCAAGTGCTTCGCGTGCTCGTCCCAGTGGGCCACCAGGACGGCGATCGCATGGCGGTAGACGCCCTGGCGGTCGCGAGGCAGATCGCGGCGCCGGCCGATGATGGCGAGGATCGTCAACAGCAGCGGATTGCCCGCCAGTTCGGCCACCGGCCGGGAGTGGGCAACCGCGTCCGTCACGCGCGTGCACAGCCGTCGGGCGCGCTCCTCGTCATGCGGGTACGCCGTCGCGTACCACTGCCTCGCGAACTGCGCGATCTGCTCTTTCGTGAGGTCCTGGATCATGTGATGTTCGAAGGCCGCGCGTTCGAGCACACCCCGCCGGTAGCCGATGACCCGCGAGGTCACCACCACCCGCACCCCCACCCCCACGTGCCGCGCCGTGAAGTCCGCGATGCGGTGGGCGACTTGTTCGCGTGCCGCCGGGTCGAAGAGTTCGTCGAGGCCGTCGAAGACGACCACGGCACGGCCTTGTGCCAGCAGGTGTTCCGTGACCCGGGCGGATGGCGCCATGCCTTTCATCGCCAGGTACGCGAAGAAATCCTCGAACGTCTGGTCCCGCCAGGACCCCGCCGCGTACTCCCGCAACTCCACGACGAACGGCACCCGGCCCGCCAGCCCGCCCAACGGATCGCCGGGGGCGAGCCCCTCCGTCGTCAGCGCCAACGCCAAGTGCCGCGCCAACGTCGACTTCCCCGCTCCGGGATCCCCCAGCAGCACGATCCGGTCGGCGGCCGGGTCGGCGAGGAGTTCCAGCACGTCACGAGCGGGACGCTCCGCGTACGCCTGGCGGGCGCGCTCCAGGGCCTCCCGCTCCAGGCCCGGCGGCAGGCTGGACGGCCAGTCGCCCGAGTCGACGAGCAACTGCCTTATGTCACGCGGCAGTTCGACCGGCGGCGGGTCCGCGCGCACGCTCGGTGGGACGAACACCTCGTTCAGGGCGACCGCCGGGTGCTCCCCCTCCTCCAGGGGGATCAGGACCTCCAGGTCGAGGCCGCCGTAGCACTCGCGAACCCGGGTCGCGTAGTGCCGTAGGGCTTCGGCCAGGTCCGCCGGGGACAGCGCGGGCGGTTCCGACCCCGACCCCGGCCCCGGCCCCGGAATCGGCCCCGGAATCGAAGGCAGGTGCACGTTCAGGGTCCCAATCGTCCCCGCCTGCACCTCCGCGCCGCCGTCCCCCGCCACCGCCGCCATCGCGGTGTCGCCCTCCGCGGAGACCGGCCGCTCGCCGTCCGTTTCCGCCCGGCGTTCCCCCTCTTGTCCCATGGCAGGACCGTAGCGGCCGGAGGTATGGCCCGGCCGGGTCGCGGGTGAAAAACCCTTCGGCCACCGCTCGTTGACGATCTCGTGAACGTCCGGTAGGGCCAACTAGGTCCCGTTACACACTTATTGCCCAAAGGATCTACACAGGCAGCCCACTTGATCCGTACGATTCGAACATCAACAGGCCCGGCCGGAGGGAGACTTCGGCGGGCCTCTCTCGTTCCCTGGGGGGATTCCTATGCGTATGCAAGTTGCCGGTGCCGCTCTGTCCGGTGCCGCCGTCCTGTCCGCGCTGGCCCTGCCGGTGGCCGCCCAGGCGGCGGAGCACCCGGGTGCGGGTGCCGCGGCGAAGCTCAGCGCCTTCGGTGCGAAGGCCAACTCCCTTGCCCCGCAGACCGTTCGCCCGAACGACGCGCTGGGCAGCATGAAGTTCTCGAACGCGGTCATCAACGGCGGCAAGGACATCGTCCTCGGGACCACGACGAAGACGTCCGTCACCGTCACGTACACCGCGACCAGTTCGAGCGGTGTCGCGCTCACGGAAGCCTTCCTCTGGCAGGGCACCGACAGTTCCAGCACGGACACCATCACCGGCGGCCTGGGCACCACCGACGACCCCGACTGCGTCGAGTCGACCACCCAGACCGGCACCTACAGATGCACGGCCGTCTTCCCCATCAACGCCGCCACCGACCTGAAGAAGAACGGCGTCGCCGGGACCTGGAAGCTGTTCCTGGGCGGCTACGACCTTTACGCGAACGCCAGTTACGACGACGACGTCGCCACCACCCACATCAAGAAGGTGTCCCGGCTGACCCTCAACGCCACCCCGGAGCCGGTGAAGAAGGGCAAGAACATCACCGTCACCGGCAAGTTGACGCGCGCCAACTGGAACGACGGCACGTACGCCAGCTACACCGGGCAGAAGGTGCTGCTCCAGTACCGCCCCAAGACCAGCGACACCTACACCACCCTCAAGACGGTCACCAGCGGCACCGGCGGCGCGCTCAAGGCCATCACCGTGGCCAAGGCCGACGGGTACTACCGCTTCACCTTCGCGACCAACACCAGCACGGCCGCGTCGAAGTCGGCGTCCGACTACGTCGACGTCAAGTAGTGCGGTAGGCAACTGAGTCAGGGCCGCCGTCGTCGCGTGGGAGCGATGGCGGCGGCCCTCGCGCTGCCCGAGCCCGGTCACGCCGCCGGGCGCGGGTCCCCCGTCCGCAGCCTGCGGGCGAATCGGCCCAGCAGTACGGCGTTGAACAGGCCGGACAGGGCCGAACCCGCCGAGAAGAGCAGCGGGTTGAGCCAGCCGAGCGAGGAGTACTCGGCGGGGGTCGCCACCAGCAGGGCGGCGATGCTGAGCGGTGCCGTGGCCATCAGCGGCCAGATGCCGGCGAAACCCGGGTCCGGCAGTACGTATGCCGCCGCCAGGAAGAATCCCAACGCGGCCATGACCACGGCGAGATACCCGCGCGCGAGCCAGTTGTCCACCGCGGGCGCCAGCAAGGCCCGTACCCGCTGCGGGCGGGGGCGTACGGGGTCCGGGGCCGCCGTGTCCGAGTCCGTGTCCTGCTCCTGCTCCTGACGGGGTCCGCGCTCGGCCAACGCCCCTAGCACGGCAGCGTTTACGAAGGCGCAGAGAACCAGCCATACCAGCCAGAAGCCGATCGCCGCCGCCTCGGCCAACCCGCCGCCCTCCGTGCCCGGGCCGAACGGGAGGACCACGGTCAGGAACGACAACGGTGCCGTCAGCAGCAGCGGGCTCGGGGCGAAGGCGTTGTCCGGGAACAGGAGCATGATCAGGGCAGAGGCGGCTACGGCGGCCAGGTAGACCCGGGCGACCCGGTTGTCCGTGGCGAGCGCGAACAGGCGGCGCGGGCGGGAGGCAGGCGGCATCGAGGGGTCCTTCGGGTCGTCGATCGATCGATCGGGCGGCCGAGTTGGTCAGCCGGTCGGTCGATCAGGCGGGCGGTGTCGGTCCGGGGGTGACCTCCACCGTGAGCCAAAGGGCGCGGCCTGGGATGAGTACCCGTACTCAACCTGTGTGCGGGCCGTGCTCATGCCGCCCGTGTGAGCTGCGGCTGAGCGCCTCTCGGGTGCCCGGAGTCCGGCTGCGCGCTTCTCGAAGTTCGCAGGCGTCCTGGCCGTTGCGGGTCAGGCGGACGGCCGGGCGGTGGGCCCCGCCGTCGGCTCCAGCCCCAACGACCGTACGAGTGCTGCCAGTTCCTCGCGGAAGAGTTTGTCGGGGCTGGTGGTCTGGGTGCTCAGGTGGCCGTAGACCTCCAGCGACACCATCCCGTGCAGGCGGCCCCAGATGCGCAGCGCCAGTGCCACCGCGGCCGGGGGGAGGTCGGGGTAGACCGGGCGGACCTTGGCCAGCAGGCCGGGGTCGAAGTCGGACCAGTCGAAGTCACTGTCCGCGTAGAGGTGTTGGGCGTACGGCCAGGCGGTGTGCGCGATGCCGACGAGGCCGGTGCAGACGCGGAGCGCGGCGTCCGGGGCGGCGCCGCCGGGTGGCGTGCAGTAGCCGGGGACGGGGTCGCCGTAGACCAGCCGGAAGCCCTCGGGGTTGGCCAGCGCCCAGTTCCGGAAGGCGTGTGCCCATGACTGGATCCGGGCCGCCGGGGCCCGCTCGGCCTCGGCTGCCGACGGGGAGAACACCGCGTCCACCACGTCCGCCAGCGCCGTGTACACGTCCCTGATCAGTACGGTGACCAGGTCGTCGCGGGTGGCGAAGTAGCCGTAGATGGCGTTCGCGGTCATGCCCATCTCGCGGGCGATGGCGCGCAGTGTGATCGCGTCGGGGCCGTCGGCGGCCATCAGTTCCAGGGCGGTCTTCTTGATCTCCGCCGTCGTCTCGGCCCGCAGCCGTTCCCGGCGGCTGCCCGCCGTCGGCCCTCTCCCCGAGCCGCCGACCGTGCCGCCTCCGGGGCTCGCCGGGTGTCCTGGCCCTCTCACGCTCTCCACGCGACCACCGTACAGCGTTCCGTTACTGCCTCCCGTATTTAAACTTCACACCGTATAGTTACAGCACGCTGTCACGACCAGGGGAGAGTCATGCACATCGGAGTCATCGGCGCGAGCGGCACCATCGGCAGTCGGATCGTCGCCGAAGCCCTTCAACGGGGCCACCACGTCCGGGCGTTCACCCGGGATGCCACGCTGATCCGCGAGGAGCGCGACCGGATCGAGTGGGAGAGCCTCGACATTCACGACGCCGACGCCGTCGCCGCCGTACTGCCCGGTCTCGACGTGCTGATCAGCAGCTACCAGCCCGGGAACGCCGGGCGGGACATCGCCGACACCGTGGCGCGCTCGATCGCCGACCCCACGGTCTACGTCCGTGCCGCCCAGGCCCTGCTCAAGGCGCTGGAGAGCCGGCCGCGGACCCGGCTGATCGTGGTCGGCGGCACGGGCAGTCTGGAGATAGCGCCCGGTGTCGTCGCGGCGGACTCCGAGGAGTGGTTGGACGCGACGCTCGACGGGCTCGGGCTGCCGCGGGAGTACGCGGCGGCCGTGCGCGGAGGCCGGGACGCGCTGGACGTGTTGCGCGCCTCCAACCGGCTGTGGACCTATTTCAGTCCGGCGCAGGAGATCGCTCCCGGCGAGCGCACGGGGCGGTTCCGGATCGGTGGGGACCAGTTGGTGCTCGACGCGGACGGGCACAGCCGTATCTCCGCGGAGGACGCCGCCGTCGCGCTCGTCGACGAAGCCGAGCTGCCGCGCTTCGTCCAGCGGCGCTTCACCGTCGGGTACTGAGGCTCCGGGCACTGGGGGCATCGGGTACTGGGGCATCGGGCGCTGAGAGGGAGGTACTGGGGTCGCCGGATCGGGCACGGGGACCACCAGGGCCGGGCGCGGCCCTCAGCTGTCGTACATCTCCTCGATCGCCCCCGCGAACTCCTCCGCGATCGTCTCCCGCCGCAGCTTCATCGACGGGGTCAGGTGTCCGGACTCCTCCGTGAAGTCGCCCGGGAGGACGGTGAAGCGGCGGATGGACTCGGGGCGGGAGACGAGTTTGTTGGCCTCGTCGATCGCGCGTTGCAGGACCGCCCTCAAGTCGTGGTCCTCGCGCAGGAGTTGGGCGGGGACGCCGTGCTTGCCGTTCATGTGGCGCCAGTGGGTGATGCCGTCGGGGTCCAGGGTCAGCAGGGCGGCGACGTAGGGGCGGCGGTCGCCGACCAGGGCCGCCTGGGAGATCAACGGGTGGGCGCGCAGCCAGTTCTCCAGCGGCGCGGGGGCCACGCTCTTGCCGCCCGCGGTGATGATGATCTCCTTCTTGCGGCCGGTGATCGTCAGGTAGCCGTCGTCGTCGAGGCTGCCGATGTCGCCCGTGCGGAACCAGCCGTCCGTGGTCGCCGGGGTCAGGCCGCCCGCGTGCGGTTCCCAGTAGCCGCGGAAGACCGTGGGGCCCCACAGCAGGATCTCGCCGTCCGCCGCGATCCGGACCTTCGCGCCCGGTATCGGCCAACCCACCGTGCCCATGCGGGGTTTGAGCGGCGGTGTGCAGGTGGCCGCCGCGGTCGCCTCGGTCAGGCCGTAGCCCTCGTAGATCTCGATGCCGGCGCCCGCGTAGAACGCGGCGAGCGGGCGGCCCAGCGGGGAGCCGCCGCAGATCGCGTAACGGACCCTGCCGCCAAGGGCGTTGCGGATCCGGCGGTAGATCAGCGGGTCGTAGAACGTGCGGGCCACCTTCAGCGCGCGGCTCGGGCCGCCGCCCTCGCCGTGCTGCCGCGCCTCCGCCGCCTCGCCGTACTTGCGCGCGAGCGCCGCCGCGCGGTCGAACGACGAGGCCCGGCCCATGCGTTCGGCGGTGGCACGGGCCGTGTTGTAGACCTTCTCCAGGACGTACGGGATGGCTATCAGGCAGGTCGGCTTGAAGCCCGCGAGGTCGGCGAGCAGTTCCTCGGAGCGGAGGCTGGCCGCGTGGCCGAGGCGAACTCGCGCGCGCAGGCACGCGATTGCCACCATGCGGCCGAAGATGTGCGCGAGCGGCAGGAAGAGCAGGATCGAAGCCTCTTCCTTCGTACGGGACTTGAAGACCGGGTAGAGCAACTCGACGGCATTGTCGACCTCGTTGAAGAAGTTGCCGTGCGTCAGCGCGCAGCCCTTGGGGCGGCCCGTGGTGCCCGAGGTGTAGACGACCGTCGCCAGCGTGTCGGGGCCCAACACCCCACGCCGTACGGCGACTTCGTGGTCCGAGAGGTCACGGCCGCGCTCCGCCAGGCGGTCGACGTGGTCCTTCTCGAAGATCCACAGATGGGCGAGGTCGGGCAGCCGGTCGCGTTCCGGGCCGAGGGCGGCGGCCTGCGCGGTCGTCTCCGTCGCGAGCGCCACCGCGCCCGAGTCCTGGAGGATCCAGCGGACCTGGAAGACCGACGACGTCGGGTAGATGGGGACCGTGACCAGGCCCGCCGCCCACGCCGCGAAGTCCAGCAACGTCCACTCGTAGGTCGTGCGCGCCATGATCGCCAGCCGGTCGCCCGGCATCAGGCCCTCGGCGATCAGCCCCTTGGCGACGGCGAGCACCTGCGCGGCGAACTCCTCCGCCGTGACCGGCCGCCAACTGCCGTCCTGGTCACGGCGGCTGAGGATCTCGTCGGCGGGGTGTGCCGCCGCGGTGTCGAAGGGGATGTCGGCGAGGGAGCCGTGGGTGACGGGGGTGACCAGTGGGGGGACGGCGACCTCGCGTACGACGCCGTCCAGGCGCTTGATCTCCGGGGCCACGAGGGTGGGGGTGATGCCTTCGGCAGACGAAGCGGGGTGGTGCGAGGTGGTCACGGCGGCTCCCGGGGATGCGCGGTGCGATTCGGCCGTTCGCCCAGGAACTCGGTTGCTTGATGTCTTCGGGCGACTGAAGGCCCGTTTCGGTTGCTCGGGCCCAGGCGGCGGAGCCGCACATCGATACAGCCCCGCGCCTCTTTCGGGGCCCGGGCCAAGCAGGGTTACAGCCGACCGTCACCGTAAGTCAGGCTCGCGATCGTACGGCTCCCCGGTGCGCGCTCTGTGACGATCGCGGGGCGATTCCGGGGCGAGGATGTGCAGCCTCCGGATGGGGCCCTGGAAACGGACCCGGGTCCGACTTATCCTGAATCTTTTTCATCTTTGGCGTGCATTTGCCGGGCTTACCGAAGGTAACCTTACTCTGGAGTAAAGAGCACGGCGCCATGCGACCAAACAGGGGGCTGCACCATGGTCGATCACCGTCTTCCGCCCGGCACCGCCGCCCACGTCGAGACCGGGACCCGGTCCGCCTACCCCCGATCCGCTCCCCCACTCCCCCGCCTCTCGACCTCTCCGGCGCTCTTCCCCCTCCTCCTGCGCGGCGCCCTCCTCTCCCCCTTCAAACGGGCCCGCACGGACGGGAGTTGGGCGCCCGCCCGGCTCACCCTCCCCGGCGTCCGGATCGATCTCGCCCACCTCGCCGCCTACGAGCGCGTGTGCGGGTTCCCCACCGAGGCCACCGCGGCCGGCGCCGACGCCCTCCCCCTCACCTATCCGCACGTCCTCGCCTTCCCGCTCGCACTGCGGATCATGGCCGCCCGGCGCTTCCCGCTGCCCCTGCTCGGGCTCGTGCACACCTCCGTCGAGATCACCCGACGGCGGTCGCTCAGCGCCCACGGGGAGTACGAAATCGCCGTAGGGGCAGAGGAGTTGGCGCCCCATCGCGCGGGCACCGCGGTCACCTTGCGAACGGAGTTCCGGGACGGCGACGGCAGGGTCGTATGGGAGTCGAGCAGTACGTATGTGGCCAAGGACCGGCGGGGGCGGCGACCGGACGGAACCGGGAAGGCGCCCCGGGCCGCGAACGCCGGTCCCACCGCGGCGCCCGAGCCGGCCCTCCCCACCCGCGCCGAATGGCGCCTCGCGCACGACGTCGGCCGACGCTACGCCCGCGTCTCCGGCGACTGCAACCCCATCCACCTCTACCCCTTCGCCGCCCGCCTGTTCGGGTTTCCCGCGGCCATCGCGCACGGGATGTGGAGCGTCGCGCGGTGCCTCGCCGAGCAGAGCGCGCGCACCGGGCCCGGGGTCCGGGTCCGCGCCGACTTCCGGGCGCCGCTGCCGCTGCCGTCGACCGTGACGTACGCCGCCGCCGACGACGGGCGTTTCGAGTTGTGGAGCGGGGGCGGGAGCGGGGAGGCTGGGCAGGCCGAGGCCGGGCGGGCCCGGCCGCACCTCAGTGGAGCGATGCGGAATCTCGACGACCTCGGCGATCTCGGCGATCTCGACGAGGCGGCACGGGGCCTCGGCGGAGAGACGTGCGGGCCCACCGGCGGGACGCGCGAGTGGACCTCCGGGGAACCTTCACATGAACAGAAGACGAACATTCCCTGAGCGTCGGCGGCTCGTTGGTCCGGCCGCCCGGGGAACTTCCGGTGTGGCCAGCAGAGTTGAGGGGTGAGGCACAGCCGTTCCACACCCCCGCACAGCATGAGGAGAGCAATCTCTCATACCATGCTCAGACCTCGCACCTACCCTCTGCACACCTCCTGCACCGCAGTGTCAACCTCATGTTCACCCCTCACACCGCATGAACAGCATGCACGCCAGGAAGGGCTCCCGAGCCATGCCGACCAGACGCATCGCCGTACTCGCTGACTCGGACACCCGCTGGAAGTGGGGTGCGTCCGTGGCCCGGCAGATCGCGCCGGGAGCCGCCCTGGACGCCTACTTCCTGCGCAGCCGCTCCACCCCGACCGAGCGCCAGCTGGCCGAGGTCGGCATCGTCCCGGACACCCAACGCGAGCTGCCCGCCACCGAGTTGGTCGACTGCGCGGAGTTCGCGGACGCCGACGTCGTCGTCATGGCCATCGTCGGCGGTACGGTCCTGTCGCTCATCCACAGCCTGGGGCTGGCCTGGGAGGGGCGCGAGCACCGGCCGGTCGTGGTCACCGGATACGTCGGCGTCGTCTACGAGAAGATGATCGACGGCCTGATGACCAGGGCCGGTTCGGACATCATCCTGGCCAACTCCCGTTACGACGCGGACCGGTTCGGCACCGCGCTGGCCAGCATCGGCATGGACCAGTCCTCGGTCGTGGAATGCGCGCTGCCCTTCCTGGACGGCGACCCCTACCAGCCGTCCGAGGACCGGCCGTTCACGCTCACCTTCGCCGTGCAGCCGTCCGTGCCCAAGGGCAAGGCGTCCCGCACCAAGCTGCTGGAGCGCGCCGCCGCGCACGCCCGCCGCCACCCCGACCGGCTCGTCCTGATGAAGCTGCGCTCGCTGCCGGGCGAGCACACCACGCACGTCGAGGCCGACCCCTACCAGCTCCTCATCGACGAGTTGGCGGAGCCCGCGCCGCCGAACCTCCAGCTCGTCTACGGCAACATGGGCGAAGTCCTGGACCGTACCGACCTGTTGGTGACGGTCAGCTCCACCGCCGCGCTGGAGTCGATGCACCGCGGCATCCCCACCGCCATCCTCAGCGACTTCGGGGTCCGCGAGGCGCACGGCAACCACTACTTCGTGCACTCCGGCTGCCTCGCCTCCTGGGACGAACTCGACGACGGCGCCCTGCCGCAGCCCGACCCCGCCTGGACGGCCGCGCAGGGCATCGGCAAGTCCGACCCGTACGCCGCCGCCCGCGCCCGGATCGCCGCGCTGCGCGCCTCCGGACCGCTGCCCACGCTGCGGCCGTACTACACACCGCAGAAGGCCGGGGTCTACCTGGGCGGCCTGCTGGAGCGCAACGGCTTCGACGAGAAGGGCCGTCCGCTGCCGGTGCCGCTGGGCGCGAACGACGCGAACCGCATGAAGGCCGCGGTCCGCCGCGCCGCTCGCAAGAGCGCCAAGTCCCTTTACCGGGTGGGCTATCAGAAGGTCGCCCCGACGCTGCGGCGCTGGGGCCAGATGTGAACAGACCCGGACACCGGTCCGTACAGATGGCCAAACGCCGCAGGAATTCCGGGAGTTCACGGTGACCCGTACCCTCGCGCTCGTCGAGTCGCCCGCCCAGGTGCTCAATCTCCTGGAGTGGGCGCTCGGCGAGCGGCGCGGGGCGGCCCGCCGGGCGCGGTGCGAGGTCGCCGTGCTGCTGCCCCGGGACGCGGGCACCCGGCGGCAGTTGGACGCGATGGCCGAGGTGGCGCGCGGCGAGGGCCTGACCGTCGTCCTGCACGACGTGCGCCGCAACCCGGTGCCGCTCTCCCGCGCCCTGGCCACGCTCACGCCGAAGCTGGCGACGGCCGGGCGGCTGGTCATCGGCGACCCCTTCTCCGGCATGATCCAACGGCTGCTGCCGCTCGCCCGTACCCGTGACGTCGTCCTGGTCGACGACGGCACCGCCACCCTGGAGCTCTCCCGCGAACTGCTCGCCGGGGAGCCGCTGGTCCGCTGGCACCACGCCGGGCGCCCCTCGGCCACCGCCGCCCGCGCGGGACGGCGGCTGACTCCCGGGCACGGCAGGCGACTTGAGGTCTTCTCCTGCCTCACCCAGAACCTGCGGCTGCCGCCCGGCGGGGTCGTCTCGGTCAACAACTACTCCTGGGCGCGCCGCCGTTTCGGCCCGCCCCAGGTGCGCCCCGGCACCGACCTGATCGGCACCTCCCTCGCCGAGACCGGCCTGATCGACCCCGGCCGCTACGTCACCGAGGTCGCCGCACTGGCCCAACGGCTCGGCGCCGAGCGGTACTTCGCGCACCGCCGCGAACAGCCCGCCAAGCTGTCCCGGCTCGCCGACCTCGGCTCACTGGAGATCGTCCGACCCGAAATCCCGCTGGAACTGGAGCTGTTGAGGGGACCGGTCGCGCAAACATTGGTGACGCTGCCGTCAACGGTCCTGCACACACTGCCTCTTGTGCTCACCGGCACGAGCGTGGAGATCAGTGTGGCCGCCGACGTGACGGGCTGGCTGGAACCGGACGCGTCACCGCGGGCGGCGGCCTTCCTGGAAGAGGTCACCAACAGCTGACGTACGCCACGCATGGGTACGTCACAGGTATCTGAGTTACATGTGGGTCTCGTGTCACACGCGAGTCGGCCCGCCTCCGGGTCGGCCTTACCTGAACTGGGACAGGTAATCCACAGATGCCACAGAAGAACAGCAACCTGAAGCAGAAGGCGAAGACCGCCTTCGAGAGCTGTACCGGCCTGCGCGTCAGCAGGGCGCGCAGGCCCCTCAACTCCGGTACCGGCGACGGTGGTTCGGGTGCCGACGGGACACAGCCCGTCGGCCGGGTCGCCGCCATGGCGCGCCCGCCCGCCCGGCCGGAAACCGACCGGCTGCTGCGGCAACCGGTGTTCGTCCTCTCCCCGCCCCGCTCCGGCTCGACCCTCCTGCGGGTCCTGCTCAACAGCCACTCCCGGCTGCACTCCCCGCACGAGACCCACTTCCGGCGCATCACCGTCAAGTTCACCACCGAGCCCGCCAGTCAGGCCATGCAGGCCGCCGGGCACAACATCGCCGACGTCGAGCACATCCTCTGGGACCGCCTGCTGCACCGCGAACTCGCCGTCAGCGGCAAGGAATTCCTGGTGGAGAAGACCCCGAGCAACGTCTTCGTCGCCGAACGCCTCGCCACCGCCTGGCCGGACGCGCGCTTCCTCTTCCTGATCCGGCACCCGTACTCGATCGCCCGCTCCTGGCACGAGGGCGCGCCCGAGACCCGCCCCATGGACGAAGCGGTGCGCCACACCCGCGAGTTCATGCAGGCCCTGGAGCAGGCCCGGGACGCCATCCCCGGCCACACGGTCCGCTACGAGGACCTCACCGCCGACCCCGAGAAGACCACCCGCGCGGTCTGCGACTTCCTCGACATCGGCTGGGAACCGACGATGACGGAGTACGGCCGCCACGACCACGGCGACTTCGCCAAGGGCATCGGCGACTGGAAGGACAAGATCAAGACGGGCACGGTCCAGCCGGGCAGGCCCCTGCCACGACCGGAGGAGATCCCGGAGGGGTTGCGGGGGATGGCGGGGGCGTGGGGGTATCTGGATTAGGCGGGCGACCGACGGCCGGGCAGTCGGTAGCCGGGCTGCTCGGCGGTCGGCACTGGCTCGACTGGGCTAAGGGGTTCCCGGAGGGGTTCCCTGCGGCCCGGACTCCGGGGGACCCGGTGCGGTGGGCCCGGGTTCCGTGGGCTCGGGTTCCGTGGCTCCCGGGTGAGGGGGGTGCTCGTACGGAGTGCCCTCCTCGGCCTCATCAGCGGCTGCCTCCGCAGCGGTCGCCTCCGCCGCGGTCGCCTCCGCCGCCGCGCCGAACACCGCATCGATCACGCCCAGATCCGCCTCCGTCGTGGCCCCCGAGCGGGACCGGGCGTACGCGATCCACAGCCCCACCGCGAGGACGACGACCGCCCACACCCCGCCCGACGCGCCCCCGGCGACCCCCTCCGGGCAGGCCCCGACCCGTACGGGCAGACCCCCGTGATACGTAGGGGCCGCGCACTGCGCGGACGCGGGCGCGGACGTACCGAGGACGAGCAGCACGGTGGCGGCGGCGAGCGCGGCCAGCCGTCCGACGAGGGCGGGACGCATACTGGTCGTCACGAGAGTGCCTCCTGTGCCGGCGGGGCCTGCCCGGACGGGGTCGCCGCGGCGGTCCCCAGCCCCTTCAACTCCAGCACCCTCGCGCGGAGTTGATGATCGTCGGGTACGAAGATGTCGGCGCCGTCGCGTTCCCGGTGCCAGTGTTGGGTGGCGAGGTCGAGCTGGGCCTGTTGGAAGCGGACGAGGTGCCGTAGCCCGGCGGTGCCGTCGCGGCGCCAGACCCGCAGTTCCAGGAGCAGGCGGCGGCGCGGGGAGAGCAGTAGGGGAATCTCGGGGGCGGTGACGGCCGCGCGGGCGGGCCCACCGGACAGCCCCGACTCCGCGTGCAGGGCACGGGCCAGCCCCGCCGCCTGGGCGCGCAGCCCCCGCCGCAGGATCAGCACGTACAGCACGACGAAGACGCCCGAGGTGATGAGGGTCATCAGGGGGATCCCCAGGAGCAGGCTCAGGGTCTCGTGGTGGCCGAACCACTCGCCCCGGTGCTGGTCGAGCCGCATCAGCACCACGTCCGTCTCGAAGTGCCCGCCCACCGCGGCGAGCAGTCCGCCGCCGACGGCCACCCACCGGTCCCGCCGCTCCGGCAGCCAGCGGGCCGCGCCGAACCCGGCCCCGACGAGCGCGGTGAACGCCACGTGCGCCGCGAACAGCCCGACCACCTGGCGGTCCCAGAACTGCGCGGGGTGGTGCGCGGACTGAATGAACCCCAAGTAGTGGACGGTTTCGGTGAGGTTGAACCCGAGCCCGACGGCCGCGCCGAGCACCACCCCGGAGACCACGCCGTCGATGTGCCGCCGGAAGAGCAGGAAGAGGACGGCGACCCCGGCGGCCTTGCCCAACTCCGTGACGACGGCGCCGTTGAGGCAGAACAGCGTGTAGATCTCGCGGATACTGCCGCGCGGGCGCCTGAAGTCGAGGAAGTACCCGGCGCCGTACCGCTGGAACCAGGTGATCATGACGAGCCCGAAGCCGCCGCCGATCAGCACGCCCCAGCCGAAGCCGGACAGCAGCAGCCAGCCGGGCATCCGGCGGTACAACTGCGCCCGGTGGACGAGGAACAGGGCCGCCGCGGTGGTGGGCAGGCAGAGCAGGAGTTGGGGGAAGTTGCTGCCGAGAGCGGCGAGTGGCATCGCGGCGAAGGGCAGCAGGAGCGCGCCGAGGATGCCGAACTGGCAGGTACGGGTGGCGAGTTGGAGGAGGAAGGGGAGTTCGGAGCGTACCGCGTCGGCGTCGGCCGTGGTGGCGTGGCGGCGGGTGAGCAGCAGGACGAGGGCGAGCGCGGCGGCGACGCACCAGCCCGCGACGAGCAGGTACCGGGTCACCCGGAACGGCGTCGGCTCCGGCAGCAGCCAGACCTTCACCCACGGGGACGGCGAGACGATGTCGGGCGCGGCCCAGTACAGGATCTGGCCGATCGCGTACGCCACGGACAGCACACCGGCGACGGCAATCGCGCTCGCGATGCCGTGCCGCGGGACGCGTGGGCTCGGGCTCGGGCCCGAACTCGGGGCGCCCGGTGGGCGTGTGGGCATCGACGGCACCAGAGAAGTCGGGGGAATCGCTTCGGGGGTGGGGGTCACTGGCCGCCTCCGGCCTGGGGAAGCGACAGGGACGGCAGGTCCGTCGGGAGGTCGCTGGGGAGGTCGTAGCTGGGGAGGTCGTAGCCGGGCAGGAGGTTGCTCGGCAGGGAGGTCGGGAAGTCCTCGGTGGGGATGGAGGTGGGGAGGTTGGTCGTGTAGTCGGTCGGCAGATCGCTGGGCAGGACCGGGATGTCGGGGATGCTGGGCAGGGTGGTGCCGGTCGGGAGGACGCTGGGCAACGTCGGTACGCTCTCCGGCAGTTGGAACACGGGGTCGGTGGAGACGGAGACGATGACGGCGACCGCGGCGGCCACAAGTCCGACGGCCCCGACGGCGGCCATCAGCCGGAGGTAGGGGCGAGGACGGCGTTCGGGATCGTCGGCGGCGGCGAGGGTGGGCGCGGGGACGGGGACAGGGACAGGGTTCTGTTCGTCGTCGGACATCACGGCTTCCTCCCTCGTGGAACTCGGCGATCTCGCTGATCTCGTCGATCTCGTTGAACGGCCGCCCGGCGCAAGGGACTTGCCGTACCGGCGGTGGAGAGACGGCGGCTGCGGCGCCACAGCAGGAGGACGGCGAGCGGGACGAGCAGGACCGGCAGCAGCACGCGGGGTGCCGTCACGTCCCGTAGCCAGGAGGTGGATCCGGCGTCCGGTGCGTCAAGTCCGGCCGCCTGGAGCGGAGTCGGGGAGCCGAGCCACAGCGCGCCGGAGTCGCCGCCGCCGGAGGGGTGGGTCAGGGAGGCGTCGACGTCCTTGGACAGGCCCGAGTAGTGCGTGTCGAAGGAGCTGTCGGAGACCTGGTGCAGCGGCACGGAGGTGAGGTCGACGCCGCCGTAGACATAGGTGTACGTGTAGCGGTAGTTGCCCTTGGTCACCGTGCGGGTGACGTGGTAGTCGCCCTTCGTGTACGAGCGGACGTACCGGTCGAAGGTGTCCTTGGGCTTCCAAGTGGTCCTGGTCTTCCAGGAGTTGATGTCCCCCTGGTCGACCAGGCCCCCGTAGGTGGTCTGTTGGGACTGGCTGAGGTCGCGGTACCACTGGGCGGCGACGCGGGCGAGGTAGACGCGGCGGAGGTCGGCGTAGGCCGCGGCGGTGTTCACCCGCTTTGTCAGCTCCGGCAGGACCAGGCTGCGGAAGAGCGCCTCGTTGTGCGCGCGGGTGGCGTCGTCCTCCTTCGGGCAGCTGCCCAACGACTCCTGGTCGGCCGGGAGTTGGAGGTACTCGGACTCCATCTTGACCTTGAGCGGCGCCTTGAGGATGTACAGCTTGTCGCCGTCGCGGCGGACGTCGGCGGCTGCGGGCACGATCCACACCCGTGACGAGGAGCAGGTGCCGTCGAGTCGGGCGTAGTACTTCTTGCCGAGCGCGGTGTCCGGGTGGATGAGCGCGCCGACGTCCTTCTTCAGCCGCAGGTCCGCCTGGAGCATGATCCGGCCGACGTCGGTACGGCCCATGTCGGCGTCGACGATGCGGTCGGGTTCGGTCGGGTTGAGGTTCACCCAGAACGTCGAGGGGTGCAGTTCGAGCCAGACGAAGAACGCGTCCGAGGTGAGCCGGGCGGCGTCGACGCCCTCCACCGGGGCGGTGCCGCCGGTGGTGGAGGTGGGGGCCTGGAAGGAGTACTGGAGTCCGCTGCCGTCGCCGGGGTCGGAGAGGTAGCGGAGCTGGAGGGAGGAGAAGTCGATGCCGCCGGGGGCTTGGGCGACGGGCTGCGAAAGCGCTGTGACCAGGCCGCTTTGGGGTACGCCGGCCGCGGTGCCGGACTTCGACTCGTCGCTGTCGCCGCAGTCGGCCGGTACGGCACGGGAGGTGGAGGTGGAGGTGAAGGCCGCCTGCTGGACGCCGGAGGGGTGGGAACCAAGGCCGAGGCCGCAACTGCCGCTCGTCCCGGGGTCCGTCTGGAAGAACGTCCGTGTCTGCTTGGCCAGTCGCGCCTTGCGCCGCGGTGCCGCTTTCTTGCGCTCCTCGATCCGCGCCCGCTCCTGCGCCACCTCCTTCTTGAACGTCCCGTCCTTCTCCACACCGGACTTGGCCGCCGCGATGCGTTCCTCCAGCTCCGTGGTCGAGCCCTTGCCGTCCTTGACGCCGTAGACCACGTCCGCGTCCTTCGGGATCTGCGGAGCGCAGCTCTTGCAGGGCGAACGGTCGCTGCCCACGAAGAAGACCCGGTTGGAGTCCCTGACCCCGAGGTAGGGCAACTCCCGTTTGATCATGAGGACTTCGGAGTGGTTCTCGGACACCTTGCTGGACGCGTTGTTGGACTGCCGGATGATGGCGAACTTCTGGATCTGCGGGCGGTCGGCGAGCCCGAGCTGCTGGTAGAGCGCGGGGTCGGACCCCTTCAACTCGTCGACGTCCACGATCTCGTAGCCCGCGGTGTCCAGATCCTCCAGGCCGGTGATGTCCACGAAACCGACGGCCATGTTCCGCAGGGGCTTGTTCTCCAGGCGCCTCGCCTCCCGGGCGACGAGCGCCATCCGGCCGACGGGGGTGTCGAACCAGTCGTCGAGCTGTGTCAACGACCGGCCGGACGGCGTCGGTTTCTTGCCCGCAGCGACGACGGCCCGCGCCGCCGCCCCCGGTTCCGCCGTCGCAACCCCCGGCAACAGCACCGGAGTTGCGCTCAGCAGTACGGCGGTCGCCCAGGCGGACGCCTTCAACAACGCACGGCTTCCTGGACGTTCGCGTCCCGGGCCATGGCACATGACAGCAGGCAGCATCGGCTGCGGCTCCTTCCCCGTTCCCCCGACGGGTGCCGCGAACGTCGTGTCGCGTGGGACACCGGGCACCCGGAGGGGTACCGGCATTGTGCTCCCGACGCCGGAGTTCACAAGGGGGCACGCGGTATCGCACACAGACGGTTCCCAGTTCCCTCACACGAGGGCAACCGCCGTGGCGGAGAGGGCGGTTCAGGCCGCCGGCGGGGTCCAGGAGCTGCCGCGCATCATGTTGCCCAGGCCCGCCCAGGCGAAGTTCATCAGCGTCGCCGCGGCCTGCCGCGCGGACACGCCCTCGGTGGCGTTCGCCCACGCCGCGAGGGACTCCGCCGCGCCGACCAGCGCCTCGGCCAGCCCGGCGACCTCGCGCGCGGGCAGGTCCGGGTCGCGGTGCGCCTCCCGCGCGGCGGCCAGGATCAACTCCGTGACGAACGCGACGAGTTCGCACCGCATCCCGGCGACCTCCGCGGCGAAGGGCTCACCATGCGTGCGCGCCTGGAAGTGCAGGATGGCCCAGCCGTCGGGGTGTTCGGCGGTGTGCGTGAAGAACGCCCCCAGTCCGTCCCAGAGTTGCCGGTCGGCGGGCAGTTCGGGCCGCACGCCACCGCGGACGGCCTTGACGAGCGCGGCGGCCTCACGGCGGATGCAGGCGGTGAAGAGGTCTTCCTTGGAGTTCAGGTACAGGTACACCAACGGCTTGGAGACGCCCGCGAGTTCGGCGATCTCGTCCATGGAGGCGGAACGGTAGCCCCGTTGGCCGAAGGTGCGCACGGCGGCGTCCAGCATCTGCCGCTCGCGCACCGCCCGCGGCATCCGTTTGGTCTTCACAGCGCCCATGGGGGCAAGAGTAGTTGGGCCGTGCGGAGGTGGACCCCGGGTAAGCCTGTGGAACTCCGTGGACCCCTGGTCAGGAAGGCTGACCCGGTTGGTCAGGAAGGCTGACCCTGTGCGGGCTGCGCCGGCTCGCTCTCCTCCGTGCGCGCGACGCCCCGTGTCACATCCCGTGCCACGTCGTCCTCCTCGTCCTCCTGGCTGCGGTTCGCGTCCAGGTTCGCCTTCATGCGGTCGACCCGCGCGGCGACCTGGACCGCCGCCCGGTCGCGCTCGCCGCGCAGTACGACGAAGCTGATCGGCGCGGAGACCAGCAGCGCGAGCAGCACGATCCACATGTCGTTGGAGGCGCCGAAGCCGCGCGGGACAAGGCCGAAGTAGACGAGCCCCCAGACGGCCAGCAGGCAGCCCACGAAGATCCCGAGGCGCATCATCGTGTAGCGGAACATCTCAATCCACTCTTCCGTTCCGAATGCTCCGAACGTTTCCAACGTCCGCAAAGGCCGTCATCCAGGGCCGTCGTCCAGTGAAGCACGCCGGTGGGTGGATCTTGAATGCGGGGCCCCGGGGGCGTGGTTCACATCAGGGGCAGCAGCATGGCGATGTCGTCCCGGTAGTCCCCCTCGGCGACCCGGATCGCGTCGGGGACGCGGCCGACCTCCTTGTAGCCGCAGGAGGCGTAGAAGTTCTCCAGGCCGTGGCCGCCGCGGCAGCCGAGGCGGATCGCGGTGATGCCGGGGAGGGTGCGGGCGGCGTCGGCGGCGGCTTGGAGCAGCTCGCGGCCGTAGCCGTGCCCCTGCCGCTCCGGGTGCACCATGACGGTGTGCAGCCACACCCAGTGGCGCATGAGGCGGTGGGTGTTCTGCGCGATGAACACGGACGCGACGACCGCACCGTCACCGCCGACCGCACCGTCACCGTCCCGCCCGACGAGCAGCCGGCCGCGCCCCTCGACCATCGCCACGAACTGCTTCACCAGCTCGGGCCGTATCTCCTCCGCGGTCACCGGCGCGACGAACCCGACGGCGCCACCCGCGTTGGACACGTCGGTCCACATCCGGAGGATCTCGTCGCGGAGGGCGGGGGTGACGGGTGGGTCCAGTTGGAACGTGAGGGGCGTCGAAGACATGGAAGTAAGGTAACCCTTAGTTTGGAAGGGGTTCAAACCAAGGGGCGGGGCGGTCGACGGTTGGCCACTTTCGGACGGGCGAGTGGGCCCGCAAAGCCCTCACACCCCGCAAACCCCTCGCACCCCTCGCACCCCTCGCACCCCGCAAACCCCTCACACCCCTCACACCCCTCACACCCCTCACACCCCTCACACCCCTCACACCCCTCACACCCCTCACACCCGCATAGGCTGCGGCGACTCCCGGCGCGACGGATCCGCCCCCGCGTACTCCCGGATCACCTCGTACCGAGTGTTCCGCTCCACCGGGCGGAAGCCCGCGTCGCGGATGAGGTCCAGCAGGTCCTCGCGCGTCAGCTTGTTCGGGGTGCCGTAGTTGTCCGCGTCGTGGGTGATCTTGTACTCCACCACCGAGCCGTCCATGTCGTCGGCGCCGTGCTGGAGCGCCAGTTGCGCGGTCTGGACGCCGTGCATCACCCAGAAGACCTTGACGTGCGGCACATTGTCGAACAGCAGCCGGGACACCGCGAAGGTCTTCAGTGCCTCCGCACCCGTCGCCATCTGTGTACGCGACTGAAGGCGATTACGCACCTTCCCGTCCTTCACGTCCACGAAGTCGTGCTGGTACCGCAGCGGGATGAAGACCTGGAAGCCGCCGGTCTCGTCCTGCAACTCCCGCAGCCGCAGCACGTGGTCCACCCGGTGCCGCGGCTCCTCGATGTGGCCGTACAGCATCGTGCACGGGGTCTTGAGACCCTTCTCGTGCGCGAGCCGGTGGATGCGCGACCAGTCCTCCCAGTGCGTGCGGTGGTCGACGATGTGCTGCCGTACCTCCCAGTCGAAGATCTCCGCACCGCCGCCGGTCAGCGACTCAAGACCCGCGTCGATGAGTTCGTCGAGGATCTCGGAGGCCGACAGCCCGCTGATCGTCTCGAAGTGGTGGATCTCCGTCGCCGTGAACGCCTTCAGCGAGACGTCCGGCAGCGCGGCCTTCAACTCCCGCAGCGAGCGCGGGTAGTAGCGCCACGGCAGGTTCGGGTGCAGCCCGTTGACGATGTGCAGCTCGGTGAGGTTCTCGCCCTCCATCGCCTTGGCGAGCTTCACCGCCTCCTCGATGCGCATCGTGTACGCGTCCTTCTCCCCCGGCTTGCGCTGGAAGGAGCAGTACGCGCAGGACGCCGTGCACACGTTGGTCATGTTGAGGTGCCGGTTGACGTTGAAGTGGACGACGTCGCCGTTCTTCCGCGTCCGCACCTCGTGGGCGAGCCCGCCCAGCCAGGCCAGGTCGTCCGACTCGTAGAGCGCGACGCCGTCCTCGCGGGTCAGCCGCTCACCGGCCCTGACCTTCTCCTCCAGCTCGCGCTTGAGCCCGACGTCCATGCCCACACCTTTCACCACACCGATCACGACACCGATCACCGATCACCGCAAGAGGGACCTGCTCAACCGTACGCCGCCGACGCCCCCACCCCCGGACGCGCCCTCGACTACCCCCCTAGTACGCCTCAGTACTCCCCTAGTACTCCCCTAGTACTCCTCCTCGGGCAGCTCCCCCACCCGGTTCTCCCACTTCGTGGACAGCACGACCGTCGTACGGGTCCGGGAGACCCCCGTCGTGCCGGACAGCCGTCGGATGGTCTTCTCCAGACCGTCCACGTCCGACACCCGCACCTTGAGCATGAACGAGTCGTCGCCCGCGATGAACCAGCAGTCCTCGATCTCGCTCAGGTCCTTCAGCCGCCGCGCCACGTCCTCGTGGTCGGCGGCGTCGGAGAGCGAGATCCCGATCAGCGCGGTGACGCCGAGGCCGAGCGAGGCGGAGTCGACGGTGGCCCGGTAGCCGGTGATGACCCCGGCCGCCTCCAGCCGGTTGATCCGGTCGGTGACGCTGGGTCCCGACAGCCCGACGAGCCGTCCCAGCTCCGCGTAGGAAGCCCGGCCGTTCTCCCTGAGAGCCTGGATGAGCTGCCTGTCCACCGCGTCCATGCGATCGAAAGCCTTCCGCTGAATCCGCTGAATCCGAAAAGTAATGGGGTGTTGCAAACCCTGGGGGCCCGGCGAGGTGCCAGGGCCGGCACCAGCGCCCGTACCGGTCCCGGTGTCGTCCGACCCGGGGACCGTCATGCCGTACGGGACCCGCCGCCAAGATCCCCCTCCCACCGGCGGTAGAGCCGGTGCCCGACGCCCGCCGCGTCCAGCACCCGCCCGGCGACGAAGTCCACCAGGTCCTGGATGTGCGTGGCCCCCGCGTAGAACGCGGGCGACGCGGGCACCACGCTCGCGCCCGCGTCGTCGAGGGTCACCAGGTGCCGCAGGGTCTGCCCGTTCAACGGCGTCTCCCGTACGGCGACGACGAGCGGCCGGCGCTCCTTGAGCGTGACACTCGCGGCCCGCTGCAACAGGTCCTTGGACAGCCCGAGCGCGACCCCCGCGACACAGGCCGTCGACGCGGGCACGATCAGCATGCCCTTCGCCGGATACGACCCCGACGACGGCCCGGCGGCAAGGTCACCGGGGCTCCAGTGCCGTACGGCATCGGCGTCCATGTCGGTGACGAACGTGTCCGGCTTGCCGTCGGCGCCCCGGGACAGCCAGGCGCGCAGGTCGTCCCGCCAGTGCGCGTCGCGGTAGGCGATCCCGGTCTCGTCGAGCAGCGTGAGCCGCGAGGCCCGGCTGACCACCAGGTCGACGCTCTCCCCCGCCGCGAGCAACGCGCGCAGCACGGCAGCCGCGTACGGCGTACCGGAGGCTCCGGACACCCCCACGATCCAAGGCGCGCGCTGCGTTTCTCCTGCGTTCACACCCTGAGCCTACCGGCGGGCCGGATCTAGTTGAGGACGGGTGCCCGGCCCGGCGCGAGGCTCTTGCGGCCAGGAACGGTCATCAGACCGTCAGACCACGAACCAGCAGGTCGAGCAGAGCACACACGAAAAGCGCGATCCCGATGAACCCGTTGACGCTGAAGAACGCCCGGTTCAGCCGCGACAGATCGTGCGGCCGCACGATCGTGTGCTCGTACCCGAACGCCCCCGCCACGATCACCAGCCCCAGCCAGAAGAACACCCCGGCCCCGGTGGCCAGCGCGTACCAGACGAACAGCGCGGTCGTCACGGTGTGGCAGACCCGTGCCCCCCACACCGCCGCCGGGATCCCGAACCGCGCCGGCACCGACATGACGCCGATCTCGCGGTCCGTCTCGACGTCCTGGCAGGCGTAGATCAGGTCGAACCCGCCGATCCACACGCCCACGGCCAGCCCCAGGATCACCGCGTCCCACGACCACTCCCCGGTGATCGCCAGCCAGCCGCCGATCGGGCCCATCGCCTGGGCAAGCCCCAGGATGGCCTGCGGGAAGTTCGTGAAGCGTTTCCCGTAGGGGTAGAGCACCATCGGGACGACGGCGACGGGGGCGAGCGCCAGGCACAACGGGTTGAGCAGCGCCGCCGAACCGAGGAAGACGACGAGGGCGATCAGCGCGCCCGTCCACGCGTGCCGCACGCTCATCGCGCCCGTCACCAGTTCGCGCTGCGCCGTGCGCGGGTTCCGCGCGTCGATCTCGCGGTCGATGATCCGGTTCACCGCCATGGCGAACGTGCGCAGGCCGACCATGCAGACGGTGACCAGCAGCAGCCGTCCCCAGTGGACGTTCTTGTCCAGCTGGAACATCGCGCTGAGGGCGGCGATGTACGCGAACGGCAGCGCGAAGACGGAGTGTTCGATCATGACAAGGCGAAGGAATGCCTTGGTGCGCCCCGGCTGGGGAATGGCTGCGGAGGCACTGCTCACAGTCCGTACTCCTTCCAGCGGCGGTCGACCAGGGCCGCCGTATCCGGGTCCGAGAGGACCATCTCCGGCCACCCGCCGTCCCGGGTGTACCCCTCCTCCACCCACTTCTTGGTGGCGTCGATCCCCGCCTTCCCACCCCAAAATTGCTGGTAGGAGGCATGGTCAAGATGATCGACGGGCCCTTCGACGACCGACAGATCGCGGGCGTAGTCCGTGTTGCCGAGGGCGCGCCAGGCGACCTCGTGCAGGTCGTGGACGTCGCAGTCGGCGTCGACGACGACGATCAGCTTGGTCAGCGACATCATGTGCGCGCCCCAGACCGCGTGCATGACCTTCTGCGCGTGCTTCGGGTACTTCTTGTCGATCGAGACGATCGCGCAGTTGTGGAAGCCACCGGCCTCGGGGAGGTGGTAGTCCACGATGTCCGGAACGATGATCTTCAGCAGCGGCAGAAAGAACCGCTCGGTGGCACGTCCGAGGGGCCCGTCCTCGGTAGGAGGCCGACCGACGACGATCGACTGGAGCAGCGGCCGTCGACGCATAGTCACGCAGTCGATGGTCAGCGCGGGGAAGGGTTCCTGCGGGGTGTAGAAGCCGGTGTGGTCGCCGAAGGGCCCCTCGGGGAGCATCTCGCCGGGCTCCAGCCAGCCCTCGATGACGACCTCGGCCTGCGCGGGCACCTGCAGGGGCACCGTCTTGCAGTCGACCATCTCGATCCGCTTGCCCGCGACGAACCCGGCGAAGAGGTACTCGTCGATGTCGCCGGGGAGGGGCGCGGTGGCGGCGTACGACACGGCGGGCGGGCACCCGAAGGCGATGGCGACGGGCAGCCGCTCCCCGCGCCGGGCGGCGACCTGGTAGTGGTTGCGGCTGTCCTTGTGGATCTGCCAGTGCATGCCGATGGTGCGCTTGTCGTGCCGCTGGAGCCGGTAGAGCCCGAGGTTGCGGACGCCGCTGACGGGGTCCTTGGTGTGGGTGAGCCCGAGGTTGAAGAAGGAGCCGCCGTCCTGCGGCCAGGTGAACAGCGCGGGCAGCAGGTCGAGGTCGACCTCGTCGCCGTGGAGTTCGACCTCCTGTACGGGCGCGCTGTCGGACTTGACCTTCTTCGGCGGGACGTGGGCCATCGACCCGAGCTTGCCGAAGGCTTCACGAACCCCGACGAACCCGTGCGGAAGCTCGGGCTTCAGCAGCCCGCCGATCTTCTCGCTGATCTCGTCGTAGGACTTCAGCCCGAGGGCCTTGAGGAGGCGGCGGTCGGTGCCGAACACGTTCATGGCCAGCGGCATGGCCGCGCCCTTCACGTTCTCGAAGAGCAGCGCGGGCCCGCCGGCCTTCTGCACCCGGTCGACGATCTCCCCGACCTCCAGATACGGGTCGACCTCGGCCTTGACACGCTTGAGGTCGCCTTCGCGTTCCAGCGCGCGGAGGAGGGAGCGAAGATCGTCGTAAGCCATGCGTTCCAGTATCGGTCAACGGCTACTCTGGGCGCGTCACCGGGGCGGTGTTCCGCGCCCCTGCCGCTTCTCCGGGGGGACCGTACGGCCATGCTGAGGTATCTGCCCTTCCTGCTGGTTCTGGCGCTGTGGATCTACGCCTTCGTCGACTGCCTGAACACCCCGGAGAACGAGGTACGGGGCTTGCCGAAGTTGGGGTGGGTGGTGGTGATTCTGCTGTTCGGGGAGGTCCTGGTGGGCCCCTTGGCCTGGCTCCTGGCGGGCAAGCGCCGCCCGGGCTACGGACCGGACGCCACCGCCGCGTCCCCTACGGGCCACACCTGGGTCGCCCCGGACGACAACCCCGACTTCCTGAAGAACCTGGACGCGGAGAACAGGCGGAGGGAGGGGCGGGGGAAGGCGGAGGACGAGGGCTGAGAGTTGATGGCCGGCGCATCCGGTCGACGGCGGTCCCGCCCCCTCGCGACTCTCTCGGTCGCGCTCGCTCACCGCAGCCATGCGAGCACCTGTTCCGCCGTGACCAGCCGGTACTGCCACGCCCGCTTGACGAGATGGGCCGGACTGCGGGCCCGCAGGTTCGCCGTCAGCCCACGGACATCCCGCCGGACGACGTCGACCGGGCGCCGCAGCTCGACGGCCATGTCGGCGGCCCGCATGCCCGCCACAGCCAGGGGTACGAGGTCCCGTTGCTGGCGCGGAATGTACAACTCGCCCAGTTCCAGAGGCTCGGGCGGATCGAGGGCGAGGGTGGCGTAGGCGATGGCGAGGGCCGTCGCGTCCTCGTCCGCGCCCCGCAGTTTGCGCTTGGCCGTCCGCAGATAGTCCGACGCTGTGCCCGGCCGGATCCCCAGGCCCAGCGCGACCTCGGCGAGCGTGCCGCCGTCGGCCAGCCCCTCAAGAACGTGCTTCTCCCGGGGCGCGAGAACGATCCTCGCGACGGTCACGGCCACCGCTTCCCCTCGTCCCGCGCCCGCCCGGTCCAACGCCGCCTGGCGACGGCGTGCGCGGCGACATCCAGCACCACCAGCACGACCAACAGGCTTACGACGAGGACGACGGGCCCGGCGTCCCGTAAGGCAGCATGCTTCACAGGACGTCGTCCCCCAGCAGATCGAGAATCTCAAGGACGGCGAGGGCGAGGCGGACGAGATGGCCGCGGGCGTCCCGCGCGCACGGCTGCTCGGCGCACACTGCGGTCAGGCGTTCCACCGCCCCTACGGGATACGGCTCCACGACATACGCCACCACCTCTTCTACGAGGGTGGCGGCCACCTCCCGGAGCCGGGCCGCGACGGCCACCGAGACCTCGTACGGACCCGGGCGCGCGTACTCGCCGAGGACAGCCTCCAGGTCGTCGTACACCTGCTCACCGACGGCCTCGCGCACGAGCACCCGGCGCAGGCCGGCGAAGAGCAGGTCCAGCGTCTCCCTGTTGTCCGGGGCCGGACGGCTCAGCAGCCGGGCGACGGCATCGGCCGCGATCGTGGCCCTCACAATTCCCCATCGGGCAGCGCGAGTTCAGGAATCACGTTTTCAGGGATCGCCAGAGAGCACCACGTCATCGTGCCGTCGGGGCTGACACCCCACTCCCGCGCGACGGCGTCGACGAGCAGCAGGCCGCGGCCGTCCTCGTCGGCCTCACCGGCAACCCTCCGGCGGGCCGGAACCGGATTCCCGTCGGCGACCTCGATACGCAGCTCGTCGACGAGGGCCGCCACCCGCAGCCCCACCGGATGCCCCCCACCGTGCTCGACGGCATTGCCGACCAACTCGGACACGACAAGCAGAGCATCGTCCAGCAGGACCGACAGACCGCAGTGGCGCACGTAGGCAGCGGTGATCCGGCGCATGGTCCGCACACGGAACCGCTCCGGGAGGAACGCGACTTCGAAACCGGGGGTGGCGATGCGGCGCGCGACCAAGGCGACCGAGGCATCGGCCGGCTCCGTCGCGCGGGCCACTGACAGGCAGTTGCCTGCGCGGCCCGTCACCACTGCGAACTGCCGTCTCGACCAGAGGACTTGGCGTCAGGGGTGAGGGCCATCGCCGGCACCTTCTTTCGTGCGGTGGTGAGGGGATGCGTGCGGCCCGACGGACGAAGCCGAGCCGCACGCGAGGGGGCACCCGTGCCACGGGGGACCAGCACATGGCTCCCCAACGCGCCCATGCCTCGGGCAATGGCTCCCGATCACTCAGCGCTCAATCAGCGTGACTTATTCGTGAATTAACATGCAAGCCAGTCTTAGGTTGCGGCAAAATTGGCACATGCCACTGCATCAGCAGGGGCTTGGTGCGGGGGGACAGGGAGTGAAAAACTCTGGACACGCGCGCGCCATGGGCCAACATGGACTTGGAGAGGACACACAGGTGGCAGCACGAAGGGGGCCGACGTTCCGACGGCGGGCACTGGGCAAGGAGCTCCGACGCTTGCGGGAGAAGGCCGGACTGACCATTCAGCAGGCCGTCGCAGGGCTCGGTTTCAGCGACACCAAGCTCGGCCGCGTCGAGACGGGGCACAACAACCTCCCGCGAGTGGAGGACCTGGAGAAGCTTCTCGACCGGTACGGCGTGGACGACATCGACGACCGGGACGCCCTCCTGGTGCTGCACCGGGATTCCCTCAGCCGCGACCCGTACATCCCGTACCGGGACACGATGCCGTCCGGCATGTCGTTGTACGCGGGGCTGGAGGCAGACGCGCGTGCGATGCGGGCCTGGCAACCCTCGTACGTCTTCGGCCTGCTCCAGACCGAGGGCTACATGCGGTCGATGTTCCTGACCGGGAAGTCCGTCGAGGAAACCACCACGGCGTTCGTCGAGAACAACATCCGACTGCGACTGGAGCGCAAGCGGCTCATCACCCGCGAGGACAGCCCGCTGAGCCTGCGCGTCATCCTCGACGAGTCGGCGCTGCGCCGGATGATCGGCGGCCCGGAGGTGATGAAGGAGCAGTACGAGGAGATCGAACGGCTCGCACAACAGGACAACGTGACGGTCCAGATCCTCCCGCAGAAGCTCGTCTGCTACCGAGCCGACATCAACTTCGCGGTCCTGGACTTCGATTCTTCCGTAGCCCCGATCGTCCAGTCGGACATCTCGGGTGCCATCACGGTCACCGACAAGGAGATCGATGTCTGGAAGCACAGCCAGAGGTTCGACGCCATGCGCGCCGAAGCCCTGGGCCCCTCGGCAACAGCCGGTTTCCTGCACCAACTAGCACGAGAGATCGAGTAGCCATCAACACGCAACTGACGGCCCCCGACGTGGCGGCCGAGCACCTGTGGAAGAAGTCCTCCTACAGCGACCAGCATGGCGGTTCCTGTGTCGAGGTCGCCGACGTGACCCGCACCCACGCCGCCATAGCCGTACGGGACTCCAAGAACCCGCACGGCCCGGCGCTGCTGTTCGCTCCGGAGGCGTTCGCCGTCTTCGTCGGTGACGCGCGGGGCCGACTCGACCAGCCCTGATCGCAGCCCTCAGCGGAACGGCCCGCCTCCCCGTCCATGTCGGGGGAGGCGGGCCGCTCCCGTCCCGTCGTAGGCGCTACGGCCGCCATCGCCCTGACCGGTAGGCGTCCAGCAGTTGCCGGCTCGCGGCCGTGAAGGGGTGTTCGGGGCCGAGGCCGCGTTCCCGGCGCTCGACGACGTCGGTCATCAGCGCGATTCCCTCCTCCACGTGTCCGAGCGCGGCCCGGGTACGGGAGAGGAGTTGCCGGGCGGCGAGAACAATCGGGTACTCGGGCCCGAAGCGCCGCACATACGTCTCGGCGACCAGCCGGATCTCCTGGTCGGCCTCGTCGAAGCGGCCCAAGAGGTACAGCGCCCACGCGTGGTTGTGCCGGGCGCCCAGTGTCACGGTGTGGTCGGGACCGAGGGACCGATCGCATTCCGACGGCAGCGTGAGCAGTGTGCCGCCCTCCTCGGTGACCACGTCGGCGGCGGGCAGCATCTCCAGCAGGCCGGCGCGGGCCCGCAGGGTCAGCGGATGCGTAGGGCCCAGTGTCGAGCACCGCCCGGCGACGGTGTCGCGGAGCAGCGCGACGGATTCCTCGCGTCTGCCGAGGTTCGCCAGCACGAGCTGGAGTCCATAGCCACTGTCGGTGGTGTCGGGGTCGTCGGCGCCGAACAGGCGCTCCTGGGCGTCCCGGACCGCGCGGAGTGCCGCTTCGGCTTCGGCGTATCTGCCCAGCCGGAACAGTGCCCGCCCCGCCCTGGAACGGGCGGCAAGGACCGTACGGTGGTCCGCGCCGAGGAGTCGCTGTGCGAGGTCCGCCGTGCTTCGGGCGGTCTCCCAGGCGGAGAGGTAGTCACCGGTCCGGTGCAGGGCGACCGACAGCCGCGTCGCGACGGCCACGGCGTCGGCGGCGGACGGCCCGCCGATGTGCCCCAGCAGGGCCAGCGCGTGAGGTACCAGCAGGCGCAGTCGCGGATCGTGCGGGCCCGCGTCGGGCACGCCGGGCACGGCCGCGTCGAGCAGCCGGACGGCTGTCGTGTCGAGGACGGGCACCAGGTCCGCGGGGGTCGCCGCCGAGACGCTGTCGAGCAGGATGCCGTGACTCTGGACGCAGCGCGCGCCCGCGGCGTCGACCAGTTCGGACAACGACTGGTCGAGGAGCGCTCTGAGGGCCGTCTCGGTTCGGGCACGAGGCAGTACGGCGCCGATGTCGGCGTGGTTGAGCAGAGTCAGCGGCAGTGGCTCGGCGGCGAGCCGGGCCAGCAGTCTGAGCAGGGCCGCCGCTTCGGGCAGCCCGCGCGCCTCGAACGCGTCGAGGGTCAGCTGCCAGGTCAGGCCGACCAGATGCCGGGGGTCCGCCGCGGACAGCGCGTCGGCTCCCCGGTCGATCAGCTGGACCCGTTCGTCTCCGTCGAGTTGGTCCCCGTAGGTGTCCATCGTCCAGGGGTCGATGACCTGGTGGGAGAGGAAGCCGCCCGCCAGGGTGAGGGCGAGCGGCAGCCGCCCGAGCCGGTCCGCGACCCGCGCCGCCTGCTCCGTCGTACCGCTGTGCGGTGCGAGATCGCGCAGCACGAGCGCGGCATCCTCCCGGGGCAGTACGCCGATGTACTGCAACTCGGCGCCCGGCCACCACCGGGCCGCCGCTCGCCGTGTGGTCACCACGACGATGCCGCGCGGGCTGGTGCGCAGCCAGTTGCCGTCCCGCAGGATCTCCGGCTCGTCGGTGTTGTCCAGGACCAGTAACCAGGGTTCGGCGGAACGGTCGAGATACGTCCAGACGAGATCGGCGGCAGGTCTGAGGCCGTTGCGTGCGGCGAGCATGCCGGCGCGCAGGCTCGCGCGGTCGGAGGCGTTGACCCACAGGCCCACCCGGCCCTGTTCTCCGGTGATCTCCTGGAACAGGGCGCAGGCGACCGCCGTCTTGCCCGAGCCGCCCATGCCGTACAGCACGTAGACCTGGCCGCCGCGCTCCGCCTCGACGCTCGCCCGCAGGCGTTCCATCACGTCGCTGCGGTCGCGGAGCGCGACGGGGGGCCGGCCGACCGCCGGGCGTCGCACCGAGTCCGGTCCACCGTGCTCCGGCCCGTCACCGCCGTAGTGGTGGTGCTCGCTGATGTGCTGGTCGCCCCGCGACTGGTAGACGCGTCCCTGATCCTCGGCGTGGCCGTCCGTCCCACCCGTCATCGCTCTGCGATGTGCTGGTCACGTCCCGCTTGGTAGACCCGGGCCCGACCGGACGCGGTGGCGTGCTGGGTGATCTGCCGGGCGGCCGAGCCACCGGGATCGAGTCGGTCCAGCAGTGCACGCAGTTCCTCGACGGCGGCGGGCCGGGCTACGAGCAGCCGCCGAACCAACCCCTGCCATTGAAGGCGTAGTTCATGCAGGGTCTCCTGGTCGTCCGCCGCCATGGCAGCCAGCACGTCCTCGCGACCGGCCTCCAGTTCGGCGGCGACGGTCTCGGCGCGCTCGGGTTGCGTGCGGCGCCAGAGCTGCGTGATCCCGTCACGCGCACGGTGCCAGGCATCGGTCGCCATCAACGTGACCAAGGTGGCACCCGCGCTCTGTGCGAGCGAGGTCACTTCTGGGTCCACAGCCATCCCTCCGTTCACGTGATTATCCGGACAGCGCAGCTGAAAAGATCCGGCCACACAGCTGAAAAGAATCGCCCGCCGGGCGCTGCGTTATTTTCTTCCCGATCCGCTACCCCTGCACGCCGGGTCCAACACATGGTCAGGGAGGCCCGTTGCGCGCTACAGTGAAGTTTCTCGACCGATCGAGGAGGCGGTGGAAATGTCCAGGCCATGGGAAGCGGATCCGTACACCAGTTTCAAACGGCGACTGGGAAAGACACCCCAGGAGTTGGGAAACACAACCGGTACTCCTGACTGCCCGGACATCTGGGAACTCACCAATGGCGACATCGCTGTCATCGGCCGGGACCTCACCCAGTCGCTCGGCACCGACCTGCCCGCCGGAGTCTCGATCGGGTCGGACGAACGCCTCGTGGTCATCCCCAGGAACATGCTCATCGCGGCGAAGCCGGACATCCCCAGTGTTTGACTCCTTTCCCGGCGGCACCTCCGAACGCCTGGATCGCCCCACGTACCACGCGGACTTGGGCCAGGTCTACACCAGCGGGATCGGCTTCCTCAACAAGCTTGAGCGCGGCCAGCACTTCAAGGAGCTCGGCTTCCCGAGCTGGGATGCCTTCGCCGTCGGCGACTGGGAGAGGGCCCTGTCCCTGGCCGACGAGAGGCGCGAGGACTACGCCCGGGAAATCCGGCGGGCTTCGGAACTGGGCGTCACACACCGCCGCCTTCGCGTCGTGGAATTCCCGGTCACACCCTATGTGCAATGGGAGTTCTTCGTCCTGCGCGTACGCGTGGAACTGGGCGACGACATCAAGGTTCTCGACGCTCGCGATATTTCGAACATCGAGCGGAGTCGACCGGTTCCAGAAGTAGTGGTCCTCGGCGATGCAGCCATGTATGAGGTCGTTTACGACGAGGACGGGAATGCGGCCGGAGCCAACCGTTATACCGACCGCTCACTGATCCGGGAAACGAACGTCGGATTCGATGCGCTTTATGAGCGTGGCGAGGGATTCCACGATTTCTTCGACCGGGAGATCGTCACCCTGGCCCCGCCCCGGGTGTCCGGTGCTCCAACGGGATTTCGCGGCTCGCGGTGATGAACAAGGCTGGATGATGAACAAGGCTGAGTGATGAACCAGGCTGAGTGACGAGCGAGCCCCGATGGCCAGGACCCGCAAGGCCCCCAACGCCGACCCAGACGTTCTGTACGCCCCCCAGCCCCCCGAAGCGGACATCGCGCCCCTGTCGGGACCCACCCCCCGCCCGGACACTTACCTCGCATGACGACCGCTCCCGCCAGCACCACCGCACCGACCGTACCCGAGTACGGCGACCGGGTCATCGCCGTAGAGACGGCGGGCTCGGACCCCATTCCCGATGCCGAACGGCACGGGACTCCGCTCCAGCTCCTGTGGACCTGGGCGTCCCCGAACATCGAGTTCGCGACCGTCTACATCGGCGTGATCGCGGTCCTGTTCTTCGGGCTCAGCTTCTGGCAGGCCACCGGTGCGATCGTGCTGGGTACGGCGCTCGGGGCGGTCACGCAGGGCGTGCTGTCGCTCGACGGGCCGCGGTTCGGTGTGCCGCAGATGGTGATCGGGCGCCTCTCCTTCGGGTTCCGCGGCAACATGCTTCCCGCCGCGGCCAACGGCCTTGTCGCGGGCGTCGGTTGGTTCGCGGTGAACAGTGTGAGCGCGGCCTTCGCGCTGAACACGCTCACCGGGCTGCGCCCGCTGCCCTCGCTCCTCCTCGTGGTCGTGGTCGAGATCCTCATCGGCTTCATCGGCCACAACTTCGTGCACACCTTCGAGAAGTACGCCTTCCCCGCCCTCGCGGTGATCTTCCTGCTGGCCGCCGTGTGGACCTTCAAGGACGCGCACCTCGGCGGCGGCGGTTCGGGCGGCGGCATCGGCGGCTTCCTGCTCGCGCTCAGCGCGGCCTGGGGGTACGCGGCGGGCTGGAACCCGTACGCCACCGACTACTCGCGCTACCTGCCGCGCACGGCCGACAAGTTCAGGACCGTCCTCTACCCGGCGGTCGGACTGTTCGTGTCGGTCACGCTCGTCGCCGTCATGGGTGCGGCCTCGGCCACCATCCTCGCCCCGAAGGACGCCACCCCGACGGCCGCCTTCACCGGTCATCTCCCGGGCTGGCTGGGCGACTTGGTGCTGATCGCCATCATCCTGGGCGCGATCTCGGCCAACGCCCTCAACGTGTACTCCGGCGCGATCTCGATCACCGCTCTCGGCCTGAAGCTGCCCGAGTGGCTGAACCGCAGCGTGCTGGTCGTGGTGTCCGGTGTCGCCGGTACGGCGGCGGCGTGGGCCTCGCTGTCCGACGCGGGCTCGGCCTACGAGGCGTTCCTCCTGGTCATCGCGTACTGGGTCGCACCCTGGCTGGGGGTCGTGCTGGTCGAGCGGTGGTTCCAGTCCCGGACGGCTCAGGACGCGGAACTCGCGCGCCGGCTCGGTGACTCCTCCTTCACCAACTGGCCCGGCTTCGCCGCCCTGTTGATCGGCGTCGCGGTGTCCGTCCCGCTCTTCTCCAACCAGGAGGACTACGTCGGCTGGGTGCCCAAGCACCACCCCGCCTTCGGTGACATCACGCCCCTGGTCGGGTTCGCGCTGAGCGCGGTGCTCTACGCCGCACTGCGCGGCCGTAAAGCCTCTCAATAACTCACGGGCCGTCAATCATCCGCTCACAGAAGGGCCTTGACCTGTGCCGGGGTCAAGGCCCTCTGGAATACCTGGACCTGTCTGATCGAGCCGGGGAAGAAGTCCGACGGGGCGCCGCCGCTGGTGGCGCGGCCGATGATCAGGCCGCCGTAGGAGGCGACCGGGTTGTCGTCGTTGATGCCCGCCTGCTGAACTCCGTCGACGTACAGGCGCAGTTGGCGGCGGGGGCCGTCGCAGACGCCGATCAGGTGGGTCCAGACGCCGATCCGGGGGACGCTGTAGGAGACCGCGCGCCGGTCGGGGCGGGCGAAGGCCCAGCGGTTCTCGGCGATCGAGTACTGGAGGTAGAACCCGCTGACGGTGCCCGCGTCCTGGCTGACGGCGGTGGCGTAGAACTCCGGTGTGCGGTCCAGGCACACCCATGCCGACACGGTGAAGCTGCGGCCCTTGCCGGTCCTGAGCACCGGCCCCTGGGTGGCGATCTGGCTGGAGCCGCCGTCGAACAGCGCGGCCCCGTCCTGGCCCGCTCCCCAACTCACCGCGCTGGCCGTGCCGTTGTGCGTGCCCGCGCTGTCGAGGGCGACGCTGCCGGAGGTCTCGTCCAGCGCCCAGGCCCCGACCGGGTTGGGCACGGTCACCTTCGCCTCGACGGGGCCGTCGTCCGCGTCGGTGCCGGAGTCGTCGCGGGAGTTGAGGACATGGCCGACGGAGACGGCCGCGGCGGCGGCCACGACGAGACCGAGGCCGGAGAAGAGGACCGTGCGGCGGGAACGGGGCGAACTCGGCGGAACCACAAGGTTGTTGTGGGTGACCGCCTCGTAGGGGTCGGGGTGCAGGGCCGTGCCGTGGGGGCCGTTCATGGGGAGCGGCGCGGGCGCCTCCCGGCTCGGGAGCGCGAGCGGTTGACCCCCGCCTCCCCGGACTCCCCCGCCGCCGCTGCCGCCGCGCAGCAGCGCCGTGCCGTACGACGGCACCGGGGCCTCGGCGAAGTCGAGTTGGCGCTCGCTGGGCCGGGCCGGCACGCGGACGAGGTCGCCGCGCGGGTCGGCGGCGGCCGGAAGCGCTGCCGTGGGGCCGAACCGGGACAGGACCTCGCGCGGGGTCGGGCGCTGGGCCGGGTCCTTGGCCAGGCACAGGGCGACGAGTTCGGCGAGGTCCGGGTCGGTGATCGCGGCGATGTCGGGTTCGTCGTGGACCACGCGGTAGAGGAGCGCGGGGGTGGAGCCGTCGCCGAAGGGGTTGCCGCCGGTGGCGGCGTAGGCGAGGACCGCGCCGAGGGAGAAGACGTCGCTGGCCACGGTCACGTCCCCGCCGCCGGCGACCTGTTCGGGGGACATGAACCCGGGCGAGCCGACCATGAGTCCGGCACGGGTGATGGTCTCGGACTCGACGCTGCGGGCGATGCCGAAGTCGATGACGCGGGGGCCGTCGTCGGCGAGCAGCACGTTGGAGGGTTTGAGGTCGCGGTGCACGAGGTGGACGGCGTGGATGCTGGTCAGCGCCTCGGCGAGCCCGGCGGCCAGCGCGAGCACGGCGGGCGCGGGCAGCGGGCCCCGGTCCAGGACCGCCTCCTGGAGGGAGGGCCCGGCGATGTAGCTGGTGACCAGCCAGGGCAGCGGGGCGTCGGGGTCGGCGTCGACGACGGGTGCGGTGAAGGCGCCGCTGACCAGCCGGGCGGCCTCGACCTCGCGGCGGAACCGGGAGCGGAACTCCGGGTGCCGGACGAGTTCGGCGTGCACAACCTTGACGGCGACGGCCCGGCCGCCCGGGGAACGGCCGAGGTAGACCCGGCCCATGCCGCCCGAGCCGAGCCGCCTCAGCAGCTGGTAGTCCCCGACGGAGCGCGGGTCGTCCGGCTCCAGAGCTGCCACAATTCCCTCCCGGTCCCGGCCGGTGCCCTCCACGGGCCAGCTCAGCATAGGACCGTGGTCCGGACGGGATGGCCAATTCCCGCCCGTGCGGGACGGATTGGCCCACAGGTCTGCCCCTTCGGGACAGCTCCTTCTGAATACGACGGCACCGGCGTCGTCCGCTCCTCCCCGGGGGAGGAAGAGGCCGCCCCGCGCGGACGTCGCACCCCAGCAACGGTTGTTCTATGCGGGGGTGACTCGCAGCGGAAGCGCCACCGGCCCCCGCATGAGCAGACTGTGACGGTATGTCAGGGCCTCGTCCGGGTGGGCGAGTTCGATGCTGCCGTACCGCTTCAGCCAGTCCCCGAAGGCGACTTCGGCCTCCTGGCGGGCCAGCGGGGCGCCGAGGCAGTAGTGGATGCCGTGCCCGAACGAGACGTGCCCCTGGGCCGAGCGGGTGATGTCGAGCCGGTCGGGTTCGGTGAAGCGGCCCGGGTCGCGGTTGGCGGAGGCGAGCGCGACGAGGACGAACTCGCCCTCGGGGACGGTGACTTCGCCGACGGTCACGGGCTCGGTGGTGTAGCGGTAGGTGGAGGTGTTGACCGGGCTGTCGTAGCGCAGGAACTCCTCCACGGCGGACGGCAACAGCCCCGGGTCGCCGCGGAGTTGGGACATCTGCTCGGGGTGGTCGACGAGGGCGAGCATGCCGTTGGCGATGAGGTTGACGGTGGTCTCGTGGCCCGCGCTGAGCAACAGGAAGACGGTGGCGACGAGTTCGTCGGACGAGAGCCGGTCCTCGGCGTCGCTGGCCTCGATCAGCGCGGACATGAGGTCGTCGCCGGGGTGGCGCCGTTTGTCGGCGATGAGTTCGGTGACGTATCCGGCGATGGCGTGCGAGGCGGCGGTGTACCGCTCGGGGTGGCCGGTGTCGTTGTAGTCCTGCGTCCAGACGCGGAACTGCTCCTGGTCGTCGCCGGGCAGTCCGAGCAGTTCGCAGATGACGGTGATGGCTATCCGGAAGGCGTACTCGCCGACGAGATCGACCTCGCCCCGTCCCTCGACGGCGTCGAGCAGTTGCGCGGACACGGCCTCCACCCGGGGCCGCAGCCGCTCCACCCGCCGCGGTGTGAACGCCTTGCCGACGAGCTTGCGCAGCCGGGTGTGGTCGGGCGGGTCGACGCGCAGCATGTGCTTGCTGACGGCGCTGTTGTCGTACCGCGCGACCGTCCCCTCCGCGGTGTGCCGCCGGAACAGCGGCCCGGCGGTGCTCAGATCCTTGGACAGCCGCGGATCGGAGAGCAGCCCCCGGGCGTCCTCGTACCGGGTGACCAGCCACATCCGCAGCCCGTCGGGCGTCACAACCGGCCGGACGGGCGCTGCGCGCCGCAGCCGGGCATAGAGGGGATAGGGGTCGCGCCAGAACCGGTCGTCGAACAGGTCCGCCGGTTCCGCGTGATCGTCGAAGCGATCGTCGGACGATTCCCCGTCAACGCCCCCGACGGGGGCCACGGGCTCAGTTAAGTCCACTTTGTCGACCATACGACCAGTGTGACGCACGGGGGCCACGGGCGCGCCCCCCACCGGGCGTTGTCACACCCGATGCCAGGCCCGCGACCCCTCCGCCCGTATCCACTACATCCGCTACTACCAGGCCACCGGCATCTCATAAACCCCGTACACGATCCCGTCGTCCTTGTACGGCAGCGTCTCCCGCTCGACGGCCAGGCGGAGTTGGGGGATGCGGCGGAACAACGTGCTGTAGACCACCTGGAGTTCGAGGCGGGCCAGGGGCTGGCCGAGGCACTGGTGGATGCCGAAGCCGAAGGCCATGTGGAGGCGGGAGTCGCGGTTGATGTCCAGCTTCTCCGGCTCGGGGAAGACGTCGGACTGCCAGTTGCCCGTGGCGCCGGGGATGATCAGGCCCTCCCCCGCGCGGATCTGCTGGCCGCCGACCTCCAAGTCCTCCAGCGCCAGGCGGCGTTGGCCGCTGTGGACGACCGTGAGGTAGCGCAGCATCTCGTCGGCGGCCTTGGCGAGGACCTTCGGGTCGTCGGTGTCGCGGACGATCGCGAGCTGCTCGGGGTGCTCCAGGAAGGCCAGGACGCCCAGGGCGAGCATGTTGGCGCTGGTCTCGTGGCCGGCGCCGAGCAGCAGGATGCCCAGCATGGTGGCGTCCTGCTTGGTGAGTTCGCCCGCCTGCACCCGTGCGCCCAGCTCGGAGAGCATGTCCTCGGCCGGGTCGGCGATCTTCTCGTCCAGCTTCTTGTCCAGGTACTGGAAGATCGCGCCGAAGGACGCCCGCACCGCCTCCGCGGTCACGTCCCGGCGCAGGCCCACCTTGCTGTTGCTCTGGAAGAAGTCGTGGTCCTCGTAGGGGACTCCGAGCAGTTCGCAGATCACCAGCGAGGGCAGGGGCAGGGCCAGCGCCTCGACGAAGTCGGTCGGGTTGGGGCCCGCGAGCATCTTGTCGATCAGGTCGTCCGTCATGCGCTGGATCGCCGGGCGCATCGCCTCGATCCGCTTGATCGCGAACGGCGCCGTCACCATCCGGCGGATCCGGGCGTGCTCGGGGTCGTCCATGTTCAGGAACGACGGCGGGGTCTTCGCCGCGGTCTCCCGGAACGCCTCGTTCAGGTAGGGGAAGCCCGGCTTCGTGGTGTCGACGCTGAGCCGCTGGTCGGCGTAGAGCGCCTTCTGGTCCTCGTAGCGGGTCACGAGCCAGTGCGTGGTGCCGTCCCAGAGCCGCACCTTGGACACCGGCTCCTCGACATGGCGCCGACGCAGCTCCGGGGGCGGGTCGAAGGGACACTTCAGGTCCCGGGGGAAGGGGTACTCGGCCAGGCCGGACGCCTCCTGGGCGTCGGCAAGGATGTCACTCATCGCACTCCTCGTGGTGGGGGGGCTCATCGGGAGTCATGAACGGCAGCATCGAAACGGAGTTGTCTGACACCTCACCGCCAAGTCCCTGACGACGCAACCCGCGTGACCAAGGTCACAACATGGCCCTCATGCCGCGAAGTCGGCGCCCCCTTCGGCCCGTTCGTACCCGTCGACCCGACCCGGACGGCCACAGCCTGGAGATCCTGACCGTGCCGTACGCCGGTGGCCCGGCAGCCGTCCCCCAGAACGGCCACCGGGTCGCCACCGGTCACACCGGCGCCCCGGCAGACTCACCCCACGCTGATCGAGTCCAGCTTCTCCCGCAGATACACATGCGAGTCCACCGCCGCGTACGCCACCCGCCCCACTGGTGCCGGGACCGACTCGACGACCGTCCCCGGTGTGCACTCGCCGAAGTAGACGAGCGACATCAGCTCCTCCGCCGGGGCGTCCGCGGGCGGCGGCAGCACCCGGTGGCGGCCGGAGCGCCAGCGGTCGCCGGTCCAACGGGCCATCAGATCCCCGATGTTGATGGTGAACGCGGCCGGGTCGAACGGCGCGTCCTCCCAGCCGCCCTCGTCGGTGTAGACCTGGAGTCCGCCCTTGCCCGCCTGCCGGTCCAGGATCGTGACGGTGCCGAAGTCCGTGTGCGGGCCGATACGGAACTGGCCCGGCTGAGGCTCGCCGATCTCCTCCGCCGCCGGGTACCAGTTGATGTTGAAGCCGTACGTCGGGTGGGCCATGTGCCGGGAGAAGAAATCGGCTTCGAGGCCGAGCGCCTCGCCGAGCAGCGACAACAGCTGCTTCTCCAGCTCCGCCATCCGCTCCAGGTACTCCTCGCACAACTCCCGTAGTTCCGGGGCCTCTTCGGGCCAGACGTTGGGCGCGTACCACTCGGCGTTGACGGCCGGGTCGTCGTACGGCTCGTGCGTGGCGAAGGTCAGGGACTCCTTGAGGTCGGGCGGGGTCTCGGTGCCCTCGGAGTAGCCGTTGGCCTCGGCGCCCGGGCCGAGCCAGCCGCGCCCGCCGACCTTCGCCTCGTACGCCTGCTTGGTCTCCACCGGCAGCGCGAAGAACGCGCGGGCGGCCTCGCGGATCCGGGTGCGCAGCGACGGGTCCACCCCGTGGCCGGTGACCAGCAGGAACCCGGCGCTCTGGAGGGCCTCGTCGACGGTACGGGCGATGCCGGCGCGGGCCTCGGCGTCGCCGCTCAGCCAGGGGCCCAGGTCGATGGTCGGGACCCGGGGCGCCACGAAAGCCATGGGGGCCGCAGAAACCGTGGGGGCCACGGGGGCCCCACTCGTCTCACTCACCAATATCCTCGTTCCAGAGTTCGGGATTCTTCTCGATGAAGTCGCGCATCAGCGCGGCGCACTCGGCGTCGTCCAGCAACACGATCTCCACGCCGTGCTCGGCCAGCCAGTCGTGCCCGCCGTGGAAGGTGGCCGCCTCGCCGACCACCACCCGGGAGATCCCGAACTGCCGGACCAGCCCCGAGCAGTACCAGCAGGGCGAGAGCGTCGTCACCATCGTCGTACCGCGATACGAGCGCTGCCGTCCCGCATCGCGGAACGCGGCCGTCTCCGCGTGCGTGGAGGGGTCGCCGTCCTGGACGCGGCGGTTGTGGCCGCGGCCCAGGAGGGTGCCGTCGGGGCCGTAGAGCGCGGCGCCGATGGGGATGCCGCCCTCGGCCAGGCCGGTGCGGGCCTCGGCGACGGCGGTGGCGAGCCAGCTGTGTGCCTGCGCGTGATCCATGTCTTCACTCTGCGTCGCCGGAAACACCGGGGCAACGTGCGGAAAGTACTCTCCGGGCAGCCCGGCCCCGGACGAAGTGTCGGGCCCCCCGACCGGGCGTTCGAGCGACCGGACGCGCCCAGGAGGTTCCCGTGCCCGCCCTCACCCTCCGCGAGATCCTCGCCCTCGACCCCGTCCGCGCCGCCGAACCCGCCCTGCTGGCCGGCGCCGGCTCCCTGGACCGGCCCGTGCGCTGGGTCCACTCCTCCGAGGTCTACGAGGGCGCCAACTTCCTCGACGGCGGCGAACTCCTGCTCACCAACGGCTTCGGCCTCACCGACACCGACGAGGGCACCCGCCGCCGTTACGTGCGCGAGCTGGCCGCCCGGGGCGCCGCCGGGCTCGCCGTCGAGATCGGCCGGGCGCTGACGGGGATGCCCGCCGAGGTCACCGACGAGGCCGAGCGCCTCGGGCTGCCGCTGCTCGCGCTGCACCGGGTGGTGCCGTTCGTGCGCATCACCGAGGCCGCCAACCGGGCGATCGTCGCGCGCGGCCTGTCCGGCCGTACGGTCGTACGGCCCTGGGGCGGCGACCACGCCGCCGCCCTGCTCGCCGACCTCGCCGACGGCCAGGCCCTCAACCAGCCCGAGGTGGAGGCGCGGGCCGCGCTCGCCGGGTTCCAGCCGGGCCCCGGGGCGCGGCTGATCGGCGTGTCGGTGCACGGGGCCCGCGACACGGGCGTCGTCGAGCGGGCGGTCCGGGCGCTGGGCGGCGGTGGCGTGCTGGCCGCCGCGTTCCCCGGCGACGTCCTCGCCCTGCTGTCCCGCCCCGAGAGCGGCAGCCCCCGCGATCCCGTACGGGCCGTGCAGGAGGCGTTCCGCGCGGTCGCCGAACCGGGGCTGACGGTCGCGGTGGGGCACGCGGTCGGCGGCACGGGCCGGGCCACCGCCGGGGGTGCCTCCGCCGCCGTCGGCATGCCGTCCTTTCCCGGCGCGGGCTGGCTGCGCTGGAGCGAGACGCTGCGGGCCGCCCGGACGACGCTGGAGCTGGCGCTGACCGTGCCGTCCGCGCAGCCGTCCACCCAGCCGTCCGCCGCGCCGGGCCCGCTGGTGACCTCCTCGCGCGCCCTCACCCTCGAACGCGAACTCACCCGCGGCGGCCTCGCCGCCAACCGCGACCGCCTCACCGCGCTCGTCCAGCACACCCTGGGCCCGCTGCTGGCCTGGGAGTCGGCCCACCCCAGCGACCTGACCCGCACGCTGGAGGTCCACCTCCGCAACGGCTGCTCCCCCACCCGTACGGCGACGCTGCTGCACATCGGCCGCCAGTCCCTCTACCAGCGCCTCGAACGCATCGAGACCCTCCTCGACCTCGACGTCGACGATCCGGACCTGCTCGGCGACCTGCTGACGGCGCTGTGCGCGCACCGGATCGTCCGGGGCGTACCGGCGGCCGCGGCGGGCGGGCTGCGGACGGTGGCGTGACCGCTCGCACGGCCGGTGTCCCGGCCGTGCCCCCAGGTTGTGGATATTTCTGCGAGAGGGACGGACAGAAGTCACCCGATTGCGTACGGTGAGGTGGTGGACGAAGCCGAGGACCGACGGTTGATGGCCATGACGCCCGACATCTCCGGGGTCTCCGTCCGGCTGTTGCGCGAAGTGGTGGGGCTCTATCCGGAGGAGCGGATCGCGCAGCGGGCCATGGAGACCGCGGATGACATCCTGTCCGAGTACGGCTCTGACGGGCTCCGTGTCCTGGTCATGGTGCTCACGGGGTGGGCGGCCGTGGGGATCGAGCGGCATGCGATGACCTCGCATCGGCCGCCGGAGGCGTTGCTGGACGAGATGGATCTGTTGCGGTTCGAGGTGGATCCGGGGGATGGGGAGGAGTAACGCGCGGAGTGGGGTAGGGGGTTGGGTGCGTTGGCGTGTGCGGGTTCGTTGTGGTTGCTCGCGCCCACGCGGCGGAGCCGCATATTAGATGCAGCCCCGCGCCCCTAAAAAGCGGGGCGCAGCCCCGGCTTTAGGGGCGCGGGGAACTGCGCGACCAGCCCCCACCCACCCGCAGCCAACAACCGTCGCCATCGGGGGGAGACGCGGTGCACAGCCAACTGCACGGACGAGGCGCGCTGTTCGACACGGAACCACCGGGCCTCGCCCCACGCCTCGTAGGGCTGCAACCCTCCCGCCTACGAACCTCCCCCTTCGAACCCTTCGGCCCAGAAGCCTCGTTGCCCTTCGTCGTGTTCGCCGGTGGCCGCGGCCTAGGCAAGAGCGCCGTGCTCGGCGGACTGCACGCCGCCTACCTCGGCATCACGCCCGTCGCGTTCATGGACGGCGAGGCCCCACCGTTCGCGGGCCCGCCGGGCGACCGCCCCGCCGCCTCCTGGTCGCCGCTCGCGCACGCACTCACCACCGTCGCCGAGCAGCTCGCCGGGCCGGTGCGCGGCGGTACCGGCCGGATCCACTTCCCGCGGCTGGCCTCGGGGCTGCTCGCCGTCGCGGCCAGTGGCTGGCGCCACACGGACGAGCCGCGGATCCGCCGCGAGGCCGAGCGGATCCTGCTGCTGAACGACGCGAAACCGTTCTTCGAGGGGTTCGCCGGGCGCTGGGTGAGCAAGGTGATCTCGAAGTTGCTGGCGTCCATGTCGGGCACCGGACCGGTCGTCGCGCCCGTGATCGAGGCCACCCTGGAGGCGTTCTCGGAGGGGGTCTCGCCCACGCACCGGCGGCTGCGGCGGGCGGCCACCTGGTACCGCGACTACCCGAACGCGGGCGGCAACCCGAAGCTCGGGCTGATCTTCCTCTCCCAGCAGTTCCGCGCGGGCGGCGACTCCCGGCGGCACGCGGAGCGGTATCTCGTCCGCGCCCTGCTCGCCGACCTCGACGAGGCGTACGGCGGCGCGATCCGGCGTTCGCGGCACGTGGGCCGCCCGGTCGTGCTCGTCGACAACGTGCAGGAGCCCGCCGGGCACGGCCTGATGGAATGTGTGCTGCGCGACCGGGCCGACGGCATCGCCGACCAGGTCGTGTTCTTCGCCGCCCTGCGCGGGTACGTCGGCCCGCCCCCCGCGGAGAGACCCGAGGCCGGTGCCCCGGGCGACGCCTCGCCCGACTCCTGGATCCGCTCCACCCCCGGCCTGCGCGCCGCCGGTACCGCCGCGCTCGCCCTGCGGCACGCACGACGGCAGTCGCTGCCGGAACTCACCCGGCACACCAACTGGACGCCGGGCGCCACCCCTTCGACCCGGGCGCTGCTGGTGACGCTGCCGCCGCTGACCCCGGACGACACCCTCCACCTGGTCGGCGCGGTCTGCCAGGGCATCACCATGCCGCCCCAACTCCCGCCCGCCATCCACCGGTTGACCGGCGGCAACCCGCTCGGCTGCGCCCTGCTGGCTCGCTCCGCCGCCCGGAACCTGCCCGAACTGCCGCCGCCCGCCGCCTCCTTGGGCGCGCTGCTGACCGCCCACGTCGCCGTCCAGGACGACCACGACGGCCGCCCCACCCACCTGGAACTCCTGGACCGGCTGGTGCCCGGCGGCCGGCTCGACGAACTGACACTGCTGGCCGCCGCGCACGACGACGCCTCCGCCCGCGCGCTGGCCGAGGCGCACCTGCCGGAGGACTTCGGCGCGGCCGGGGTCCTCGACCTCGCCGAGCGGCTCGCCACCGACGGCTGGCCGCCCGCCGCCGGGCAGTTCGTCGGCGACCCCTTCCTGCGCGCCCTGCTCCTGCTGCGGCTGCACCACCAGGACCGGGACCACACCCGCTGGCGCTCGGCCCACCAAACCCTCATCGACCACTACAGTGCCGACGGCTCCGAGACGGCCGCCGGGTACCGGCTGCACCACGAACTCGCCCTCGGCCACGCCGACCTGGCGGTGGCGCACCTGCGCGACAGCTTTCCGGACACCGCCCCGGCCGCCTGGCTCGGCACGCTGGTGTTCATCGCGTCGGCGCCGTACTACCACGCCCACGACCCGGACGACGGGCACGACTTCACCTTCACCGGGGCCGGGGCGCACCGCGACGACCGTGCCGCCGTGGCGCTCGGCGAACGCGACGCCGAGTGGCGACCGCCGGCCGGCGTGGACGCCGTCCTGCATCTGCGGGTGCGCCGACTGCTGTACGCGGTCTGGCAGTTGACGGATCCGCTGGTGCTGCCCGAGCCGCGGGTCGCCGAGCGGCTCCGGTTCGAGCTGGAGCAACTGTCCAATCTGCGCCCGGAGTCCACCACCGTGCTGTGGCGGGCCTCCCGGGACTGGCCGCGGGACGCCCTCGCCGGACGGCCGTTGGTGGCCCCGCGCGAGGGCGCCGCACCGGGCACACCCGACGACGAGCACGGGGGGCGATGAGCATGCGGAGGCTGTGGACCTGGCTGCGCGAGGACGTGTGGGAGATCCGGTTCCGCCGCTACGTCGCCCTGACGCTGGCCGCGCTGCTCGCGGCCCTCGGCGTCTGGGGCGGCCTGACGGCCACCAGGACCGACCGCTCCTGCGCCCCCGGGGTGGTCCGCCCGGCGGGCGCCGACGAATGCGTCGGGGTCTCCAGCACGGCGTACGACTTCGGGCGCGCCCGCCTCGCCGAGGCGATCAAGGCGGTGGACCGCGAGAACAGGCGCCTCAAGCCCGGGAGTTACGTCACCGTCGCGCTCGTCGAGCCGTTCACGGCCAACGACCCGGAGAGCCTCAGTGACGTGCTGCACGAACTCCAGGGCGCCTATCTCGCCCAGTACCAGGCCAACCACGACAGCACCGGGGAGCCCCCGCCGATCCGGCTCGTGCTCGCCAACACCGGTTCGGACGGGGCGCATTGGCAGCGGGTGGTGGACCAGCTGGCCGCCATGACCACCGGTTCGGACCGGCTGCGGGCGGTCACCGGGATAGGGCTCAGCACCGACAACAACACCGCCGCCGTACGGGCGTTGACCGCGCGCGGCATCCCCGTCGTCGGGTCCTCCATCACGTCCAACGAACTCGCCAACGGGCAGGACGGCAAGGACCCCTTCCCGGGGCTGGCCCGGGTCTCCCCCACCAACACCGACGAGGCCCGCGCGCTCGCCTCCTTCGCCCAACTCGCCGCGGGCCGAGCGGTGTTGGTCTACGACAAGCCGGGCGACCCGTACACCCGGACCCTCCAGTCCTCCTTCGAGAAACTGCTGGCCGGATCGCCGTACCAGCCCTGGCCGTTCACCCCGCCCGCCAACCGCAACGAAGAGGGCACCACCGCCAACGCCTTCCGGCAGATCACCCATCTGGTGTGCGACACCCCGAAGTCCATGAACACCATCCTGTTCGCCGGGCGCCACACCCAACTGCGGCAGTTCATCAACGAGTTGGGCAAACGCGGCTGCACCGACCGGAAGCTGACCCTGCTGACCGGCGACGAGGGCGCCTACCTCACCGGCGACCAGAAGCTCGACCGCGCGGCCCTGCGCCGGAACCTGTCCGTGCGGTACGCGGCGCTGGCCCACCCCGACGAGTGGCGGACCGACCCGCCGAAGACCGGCGGCAGCCCGGCGGGGGCACAACGCCTCCAGGCCCTGGTGGCCCGCGCCGGCACGGAACCCGTCGGGCCGATCGGTCAGGTCACCCTGGACGACGGGCAGTCGATCATCGCCTACGACGCCATGACCCTCGCCGTACAGGGCCTGCGCGAGGCCACCCCGGCCGGGAGGGCCGCGCCCAGGCTCGCCGACGTCGTCAACGAGTGGTCCCTGATGAAGGGTTCGCAGAAGGTCGACGGCGCGAGCGGCTGGATCTGCCTCGACGTGCACGGCAACCCGTACGACAAGGCCGTGCCGATCGTGGAGGTGACGGCGGACGGCGGGGCGCGGTTCGTGCGGATCGCCTGGCCGGAGGACAAGCCCCCGGCGAAGGAATGCCTGCCGCCCTCGTGAGGAGGACGGCAGGCGGGGTTACTGCGCGGTACTGGGGGCCTGGCTCAGACCGTGCCGCTCTTGGCGATGGTGACCTTGGACTTGACGGTCCCGGACGAGCTGCCGAGCGACTCGATCGTCTTCACGAGGTCCAGGCCCTCGACGACCTCGCCGAACACGACGTGCTTGCCGTTCAGCCAGGACGTCACCACGGTGGTGATGAAGAACTGCGAACCGTTGGTGTTCGGGCCCGCGTTGGCCATGCTGAGCAGGCCGGCCTTGTCGTGCTTGAGCTGGAAGTTCTCGTCCTTGAACTTCTCGCCGTAGATGCTCTTGCCGCCGGTGCCGTCGCCCCGGGTGAAGTCGCCGCCCTGGAGCATGAAGTCCGGGATGACCCGGTGGAAGGACGAGCCCTCGTAGCCGAAGCCGTGCTGGCCGGTGGCCAGCTCCCGGAAGTTCCGCGCCGTCTCGGGGACGACGTCGTCGTAGAGCTTGAAGACGATGCGGCCCGCGGGCTGGTCGTCGATGGTGATGTCGAAGAAGACGTTCTCTGCCATGTCCGCCATAATCTGTCGTTCCGTGCGCGGAAGTCGAATCGACTCCGCGAAGGCCGCCTGAGCAGCGCGTCACACCCCCGCGTACGAGTGCTTTCCGCTCACGAAGATGTTCACGCCGTAGTAGTTGAAGAGGAAGCAGCCGAAGGCGATGAGCGCGATGTACGCCGCCTTGCGGCCCTTCCAGCCGGCCGTGGCGCGCGCGTGCAGGTAGCAGGCGTACGCGACCCACGTGATGAACGCCCAGGTCTCCTTGGGGTCCCAGCCCCAGTAGCGGCCCCAGGCGTCGCCCGCCCAGATCGCGCCCGCGATGATCGTGAACGTCCACAGCGGGAAGACGGCCGCGTTGATGCGGTAGGAGAACTTGTCGAGCGTCGCCGAGGCGGGCAGGCGTTCCATCACCGAGGTGGCGAAGGTGCCCGGCTTGCCGCCGGTGGCCAGCTTGTTCTCGTAGGAGTCGCGGAAGAGGTACAGCAGCGTGGAGACCGCGCCGACGTAGAAGACCGCGCCGCACAGGATCGCCGTCGAGACGTGGATGTACAGCCAGTACGAGTGCAGCGCCGGGACCAGCTGGTCGCTCGCCGTGTACAGGACGGTGACCGCGAGGCCGAGGTCCAGCAGGACGGTGGTGACCAGGAACAGGCCGAGCCAGCGGATGTTCTTCTTCAGCGCGAGCAGGGTGAGGTACACCGCGACCGCGACCGTGGAGAACGTGAGGTTGAACTCGTACATGTTGCCCCACGGGGCCCGCTCCACGGAGGCCGCGCGGGCGCCGACGCCGGCGAGTTCGACGAGGAACGCCAGCACCGTGAGGGAGACCGCGATCCGGCCGTACAGGTCGCCCTTCTCGTCGCCGCCGTGCGCGCCGGGGCCGTCCGGCACGTCACGGGTGCCGGGCGCGGAGCGGGTGACGACCTGGGGGCGCTCCAGGACGGTGGTGGAGCCGCCCTGCTTGACGGTCACCGCGGGGGCGGCGGCCTTCTTCGCGGCGGCGGCCTTCTGGCCCTGCGGGGTGAGCGCGGCGGCCGTCTGACCGATCTTGCTGCGGCTGCCGAAGGTCCACTCGGCGATGTACGCGAAGAACGCCAGGGTGTAGACGGCCATCGCGGAGTAGATGAGCGTGTTGCTCAGGTTCGCCAGGTGCTCGTTGGTGGCGATGGCAAGGCTCACCACGTCGGTGGCCGTGCTTCCGGTGCTTCCTGTGCTCACTGCTTCTGTGCCCCTTCAGCGGCAGGTACGGGGGTGGTGGCGCCCGGCTCCTGAACGGGGTCGGCGTCTGGGGTCTCGTCGGGGTCGGCCGCGGTGGCCGTGTCGTCGTGGGTGGGGGCCTCGTCGTGCACCAGGCCCGCCAGGGTGCCCAGTTCCTCCGGGACCTTCGCGGACTCGCTGCGGCCCAGGCCCGCCATCTCGACGACGGTGACGCCGTCCGGGCCGGTCGCCGCCCGCACCCACACGCGGCGGCGGCTGATGAACAGGGACGCGGCCAGGCCGAAGATCGCGGTGAGCGCGCCGCCCAGTGCCCAGCCGGTGCCGGGCTCCTGGACGATCTGGAAGCCGGCCCACTCCTTGACCTCCTTGTCGAAGGTGATGGAGCCGTTGCCGTTCGGCAGTTTCATCGTCTGGCCGGGCTTGAGCCGGGCCTTGAGGATGTTGCCCTTGGCGTCCTTGTACTGGGTGAGGTTCTTGGTGTCGAGCTGGTAGACGTTCTGCGGGATGCCCGAGTCGACGCCGAGGTCGCCGTGGTAGGCGGAGACCGCGAGCACCGGGTTGTCCAGCCCCGGGAACTGGCTGAACATCGTCTTGGCGCCCGCGCCCGCGAAGGTCGGCACGAAGAACGCGGCGAAGCCGAGCTGCTCGCTCTTGCCCTGGGCGTCGGTGTAGCCGTCGAGGACCTTGACGGCGCCCTGCGAGGTCTCGTTGGAGTCCAGCGGCAGCAGCGGCACGGCCTGGTGGAAGACGACCTTGCCCTTGGCGTCCCGGACGGTGACCACGGGCGCGTACCCGTGGCTGACCAGGTACACCTTCGAGTCGCCGATGTGCAGCGGCTCGTTGACCTTGATGGTGGTGTCGTGCGTCCTGCCCTCGGCGCCCTTGCTGTACGTGATGGCCGCCTCGTACGTGCGCGGGGTGCCCCGCTCCGGGCCGGTGCGCTCGTAGGTGCCGGTGAACTTCTTCAGGTTGAAGCTGAACGGCACCAGGTCGTCCGACGTGAAGAGGGAGCCGGACTGGAAGTCGTCGTACTGGATGAGGGTGTTGGAGAACCCGTCGCCCTCGATGACCAGCTTGTCGCCCTCGGACTTGTACAGCTGGCCCCAGCCGAAGGAGATCAGCAGCACGATGAGCGCGATGTGGAAGGAGAGGTTGCCGAACTCGCGCACGTACCCCTTCTCGGCGGCGACCGCGTCCCCGTCGACATGGGCGCGGAAGCGGCGCTTCTTCAGCACCCGCAGGGCGGTCGCGCGGACCTGCTCGGGGCTCGCGTCGGTGCGCCAAGTGGCGTAGGCGGGAAGGCGGTTGAGGCGGCGGGGGGCGCCCGGGGGACGGCCCCGGAGCTGGCCGACGAACTGCCAGCTGCGCGGGATGATGCAGCCGACGAGGGAGACGAACAGCAGGATGTAGATCGCCGAGAACCACACCGAGGTGTAGACGTGGAACAGGCCGAGCTTCTCGTAGATCGGGGCGAGCGTCTTGTGGGCGGACTGGAAGTCCTGCACCTTCAGCGCGTCGACCGCGGTCTGCGGGATCAGCGAGCCGGGGATCGCGCCGAGGGAGAGCAGGAAGAGCAGGATCAGCGCGACCCGCATCGAGGTCAGCTGCCGCCAGAACCAGCGCGCCCAGCCGACGGTTTCGCGCCAACTCCAGCCGATCCAGCCGCTCAGCCCCGGGGTGCGGGAGCCGCCGAAGGAGCCGGGCATCACGGTGGACTCGACGGGGGCGGTGGAGAGCTGGGAACCGGCGGCGCCGAGCTCCTCGGCCTCGGTGGTGGGCTTCTCTGCTGCTGTGTCTTCTGCTGTGGGGCTGCCGGTGTCGTTCGTCGTACTCATCACTTCTCCGCGGCTCACTTTTCCGCCAGCACGGGCTTGAGCATCTTGCGCAGCAGTTCTTCGCTGAGCGGCTGAAGCGTGCGTGCCGCGATGTCGCCGTCCCGGTCCACGATGATCGTGGAGGGGATGGCCTGCGGGTTCAGGGTGCCCGTCTTGAAGCGGAGCAGCAGCTTCCCGGTGGGGTCGTACAGGCTCGGGTACGGGACGTCGTACGACTTCTCGAACTCGACCGCCGGGCTGGTGCTGGTGTCCCGGGTGTTGATGCCGATGAACTGGACGCCGTCCTTCGCGGTGGCCTCGGCGACCTTGACGAGGTTGGGTGCCTCGGCCCGGCAGGGGGCACACCACGAGCCCCACACGTTCAGTACGACGACCTTGCCCTTGTAGTCGGCGGTGTCGAGGGTCTTGCCGTCGATGGTCTTGCCGGACAGGTCGGGCGCGGCCTCGCGCTCGCCCTTGGTGACGGTGTCGATGCCGTCCTTGCCCGCGATGAAGTTGGTGTTGCCGGATCCGCCGGAGGTACCGCCGTTGCCGCAGGCGGTGAGGGCGAACGCCATCGCCGTCCCGGCGGCGGCGAGGAGCAGGCGGCGACGGCCTGGGCTATCGGTGATCGTGGTGCGGTTGAGGCGCTGGGGGGCGCGGCGGGCGGCACTCATGTGAAAAGTTTCGCATGTCCGTTCCGAGGATCTTGGGCACCCCCCTTGTGGGCGGAAACCCGCATTTCAGGCGGGGTCTCCGGGGTCAGGAAGAGGCGGCGGCGGGAGTCTTCGCACTTCCCTTCAGGAACGTCTTCCAGCCACCGGCCGGCTGCTCGCCCACATTCAGCGTCTGGAGCTGGGCCAGCACCTCGGGCTTCTGCACGTCGAGCCAGTCCACGAACTGCCGGAAGGAGACCAGCCGGACGTCGGCGCCCTTCTCCTTCTCGGCCGCGATGTGCTGGAACGCCTGCTCGACGGCGTCCATGTAGATGCCGCCGTTCCAGGTCTCGAAGTGGTTGCCGATGAAGAAGGGGGCGCGGTTGGTCTCGTAGGCCCGCTGGAACCCGGCGATGTACGCCTGCGCGGCCTGGGTGCGCCAGCCCGGGTAGTTGTACGCCGGTGCCTTCGTGGAGTTGACCGATTGGTTGGCGAGCATGTTGTAGTCCATCGACAGCACCTCGAAGCTGTGGCCGGGGAAGGGCACCGCCTGGAGGGGCAGGTCCCAGACGCCGAGCTTCTTGCGGGGCCAGATCTGCTGGCCGCCGGGCGAGGAGGCGTCGTAGCGCCAGCCGAGTTCGCGGGCGGTGGGCAGCAGGTTGTCCTGGCCGAGCAGGCAGGGGGTACGGCCGCCGACGAGTTCCTTGTCGTAGTCGAACGGCAGGGACGGCAGGTCGCTCCAGCCGGTGTTGGTGCGCCACTCCTTGACGAAGGACTTGGCCTGGCGGATCTCGTCGGCCCACTGCTTGGGCGTCCAGTTGCCGACGGTGCCGTAGCCGGAGCAGAAGTGGCCGTTGAAGTGGGTGCCGATCTCGTGGCCGTCGAGCCATGCCTGGCGGACGTACCCGAGGGTGGCCTTGACGTGCTCGTCGGTGAGATAGCCGATGTCGGAGGCGCCGGGGGCGTTGTTCGGCGGGAGGTACGTGCGCTTCTTGGCCTCGGGCAGGAGGTAGAGCCCGGAGAGGAAGAAGGTCATGCCCGCCTCGTGCTGCTTGGCGAGTTCGAGGAAGCGGGGGAAGAGGCCGGTGCCGACCTCGCCGGCGCCGTCCCAGGAGAAGATCACGAACTGCGGCGGGGTCTCGCCCGCTTCGAGCGGCTTGGGGGCGGCGGGCTGGTGGGGCTGGTTGCCGGTGCGGGCGGTGGAGCCGTCGCCGATGGGGCGGACGAGGCTCTTGGTGCCCGTGGTGCCGGGGGTCGAGCCCTTGGCGGAACCGCCGGAGGCGTGTCCGCCGTCCCACACCTGGGTGCCGCACGCGGCGAGCCCCACGGTGGCGGCGACCGCGGCCCCGACCCCGAGGAGTTCCCGCCTTCCGACGTCCCGTCGCGTGGCGGCGTGCTTGCGGTGGTCGTGTATGCCGCTCATGCGGTCCCCCTGCTTTCGTCCGTGGTCGCGCCCTGCGGGGCGGGGCACCCGATGAGAGGGCGCGACCACGGCGGGGGTTCCGCCCATGTCGTCGTATGAGGCGACTGTTACGAAGAAACAGGGGTACGGCGGGAGTTGTTACGCAATGCCCGGTGTAGCTGTTACCTGAGAGTCGGTTGTGGGCGCACGGGGCGGGGTTTTTTAAGTGGGCTTCAGGCTCCGAAGGCTTTCGACTTCCCCTTGACCGGCTTGGCGCCCGCGAGGAGATGCGCCGGGACGAGGTCGCGGGCGGGCTCGCTGTAGCCGACGGAGACGATCCGGTCGTCCTGATAGGTGAACGTGGTCAGCGAGGCGAGGGTGCACTGCCGCTTGCGCGGGTCGTGCCACAGCCGCCGCTTCTCCACGTAGCTGCGCAGGATCCAGATCGGCAACTGGTGGCTGACACACACCGCTTCGTGCCCGCGGGCGGCGTCCTTGGCGGCGTCGACGGCCCCCATCATGCGGACGACCTGGTCGACGTAGGGCTCGCCCCAGGAGGGCTTGAACGGGTTGACGAGGTGCTTCCAGTTCTCCGGGCGGCGCAGCGCCCCGTCCCCGACCCCGAAGGTCTTCCCCTGGAAGACGTTGCCGGCCTCGATGAGCCGCTCGTCGGTGGCCAGCCCCAGCCCGTGCGCCTTGGCGATCGGGGTGGCGGTCTCCTGGGCGCGCTCCAGCGGGGAGGCGACGACGTGGGTGATGTCGCGGGAGGAGAGGTGCTCGGCGACCCGGTCGGCCATCCGGCGCCCGAGTTCGGAGAGGTGGTACCCGGCGAGGCGGCCGTAGAGCACACCCTCCGGGTTGGCGACCTCGCCGTGCCGCATGACATGGACGACGGTGATCTCACTCATGCCGCGGTCGCCTCCGCCGCTGCTCGGGCCGCCGCCGGGAGGGCGTCGGCGATGCGCTGGACCGCGCGGTCGTCGTGGGCCGTGGACACGAACCACGCCTCGAAGGAGGAGGGCGGCAGGTAGACGCCCTGGGAGAGGAAGGAGTGGAAGAAGGCGGTGAACCGGAAGGACTCCTGCGCCTTCGCGTCCTCGTAGGTGAGGACGGGCCGGTCGGTGAAGAAGACCGAGAACATGTTGGAGGCGTGCTGCACCCGGTGGGCGACGCCTTCCTTGCTGAGCGCGGCGGTGACCAGCCCCTGGATCTCGGCCGATACGGCGTCGATCCTGGCGTAGGCGGCGTCGTCGAGCAGGCGCAGCTGGGCGAGACCGGCGGCGGTGGCGACGGGGTTCCCGGAGAGGGTGCCGGCCTGGTAGACGGGCCCGACGGGCGCGAGGTGCGCCATGACGTCGGCCCGGCCGCCGAACGCGGCGGCGGGGAAGCCGCCGCCCATGACCTTGCCGAAGGTCATGAGGTCGGGGGCGACGCCGTCGATGCCGTACCAGCCGGAGCGACTGGTGCGGAAGCCGGTCATGACCTCGTCGGAGATGTACAGCGCGCCGTTGCTCGTGCACAGGTTCTTGAGGCCCTGGTTGAACCCGTCGACGGGCGGGACGACGCCCATGTTGCCCGGGGAGGCTTCGGTGATGACGCAGGCGATCTCGCCGGGGTGGGCGGCGAAGGCGGCGCGGACGGCGTCGAGGTCGTTGTAGGGCAGGACGATGGTGTCGCCGGCCTGGGCGCCCGTGACACCCGGGGTGTCGGGCAGCGCGAAGGTGGCGAGACCGGACCCGGCGGCGGCGAGGAGCGCGTCGACGTGACCGTGGTAACACCCGGCGAACTTCACGATCTTGGCGCGCCCGGTGAACCCGCGGGCGAGCCGGATCGCGGACATGGTGGCCTCGGTGCCGCTGGAGACGAGCCGCACCTGGTCGAGCGGAGCGATCCGGGCGACCATCTCCTCGGCGAGCGCGACCTCGCCCTCGCCGGGCGTACCGAAGGAGGTGCCGCGCAAGACGGCGTCCTGGACGGCGGCGATCACCTCGGGGCGCGAGTGCCCCAGGATCATCGGCCCCCAGGAGCAGATCAGGTCGACGTAGTCGCGCCCGTCCGCGTCGGTGAGGTACGCGCCCTTGCCGGAGACCATGAACCGGGGGGTGCCGCCGACGGCCCGGAAGGCCCGCACCGGGGAGTTGACGCCACCGGGGGTGACGGCCGCGGCACGGTCGAAGAGGCCCTGGGAGACGGGGGCGTCATAGGGGTAGGGGTACGGCGGGGACGGCGGGGGTGGCGGGGGCACTGCCGCCGCGGCCGAGGCGGCTGCCGCCTCGGGGTGCTGGGGTCGTTCGCTCATGACCTGCTGATTCTCCGACTTCTCGGATGTACGGGACTTCTCCGGCTCCTCGCTGGTGATTCCCTCAGCGTAGGCCAGGGGGTGGGCGGGGTTGCGGGTGCGTTGCGGCCCGGGGTGCTCCCCTCGTCGGGGGCCGGCCGGTCTTCGGGCGGCTGTGCGAAGCCGCGGTGGACCTGTGGGAAGCCGCAGGGAGCTGTGGGGGTTCACGGGAACGCGTGGGAACCTGCCCGTGGCTCCCCGGGGACCCGCAGATGTTTCGGGGCTCCCCTGGCACCCCCCGCGGGAACCCTCGGGAAGCTGTGGGATACCTCCTTGTTCCCTCCCCGAATGAGCGCACGTCAGCTCGGATACGTCTGAGAGACTGAGAGGTAAGGAGGAGAAGAGGAGAACCGGGGCGTCGTACGGACGGACGGAGCTTGGCGGCACCGTGCGGACGGCCCGGCCGACGCGCACTGATCGACGGTGTCGAAGCCGTGATTTTTTCCCGCGGACTGGTGTTTGGACGCACGTTTCGGCGGCCGGACGTGGGGGAGGTCACTGACACGATGATCGGGTTGCGCGGCGGGGGCCACGCATCCTAGAAAAGCAGTCGGGTGGAGATATGCATCGCGGTGGCGGACTGGGCGAGGGGACTGACGACCTGGGTCCTCGGCGTGCCCGGCGGGGAAGGCACCGGCGCGACGCGGAGGAGACGACCGAGACACGCCCCCAGGGTTCAGCTCTGCCGGGCAGCGTGCAGGGCGTCGGACAAAGCGGCGCGCAGGGCATACCTGGCGTACAGGACAGGCAGGGTGTGCAGAGCGGTGACCCCGAGCGGTTCGGCCGACGGGTCGAGCGGCTGCGGGACGGGAGCGGGAATGGTGGTCGGGTGGGGGTGACGTACAAATACTTCGGCGCGCCGGACGGCGCCACGGCGGCCCGCGTCCCGATCTCGATGCGCCCCGAGGAACTCGGCGGCGACGAGCTGGGCATGGGCGGCATGTTCACCAAGATCAAGCCGGAGACGATGGCCGCGATGGTCCTGACGGGCATCGAAGGCGTACCCCTCCACAAGGTCCCGCCCCTCGAACTGGTCGTCCTGCACCCCGACTACGCGGTGGTCAAGCTCCCCATGACGGTCGTCGACCCCCTGCGCGGAATCGGCGAGGAGGCGGTGGGCGCGGCGGCCTTCATCTGGTCGACGGTGCCGGACCGGGGCGGACCTCGCGATGCGTTCAACTTGTACCAACTGCTGCGGGAATGGCAGGACTTCAGCCATCGGTTGCATGAGGCGGGGCATCAGCCGTATTGCCTTGTTTGGCCGTGAGGCGGGTTGGCTCGGTGGGGTTCGGGCGGGGCTTTCGGGCTCCGCCCTCGTCATGTCCGGCCCCGCCCGGCTACGGCACCCCGCCCCGCTACCGCACCGTAACCGCTTCCCGCTCCCCCTCCTCCTCCTCCGCCAACCCCCGATTACGGCGGACCGAGGACCAGAAGGACCAGCCGATCAGGACAACACCCACGAGGCCGGTGATGACCTCGTTGATCTCGTACTGGATGGTGACCATGAGGATCACGGCGAGGGCGCCGATCGCGTAGTGGGCGCCGTGTTCCAGGTAGACGTAGTCGTCGAGGGTGCCCTGGCGGACCAGGTAGACCGTCAGTGAGCGGACGTACATCGCGCCGATGCCGAGGCCCAGCGCCATCAGGACGATGTCGTTGGTGATGGCGAAGGCGCCGATCACGCCGTCGAAGGAGAACGACGCGTCCAGGACCTCCAGGTAGAGGAACATGAAGAACGCCGCCCGGCCCGCCAGCAGCACCGCCGACTTGGCCCCTCCTTCGGCTGCCTCCTCGTCGTCCTCCAAGCGGTCCTCGAAGTAGCCCGACAGGCCGCCGACCACCAGGTACGTGATCAGGCCCGCGATGCCCGCGGCCAGGACCGTCTGCGCCTTGTCGGCGTGGGTGCCGCCGTGCTGGTGGGCCTGGGTGGCGAAGGTGAAGGACGTGATCAGCAGGACGACGAGGGCGATGCAGACCGACAGCATGTCGACCTTGCCCAGCTTGGCCAGCGGGCGTTCCAGCCAGGACAGCCACTGGATGTCCCGGTCCTCGAAGATGAAGTCCAGGAAGATCATCAGCAGGAACATGCCGCCGAAGGCCGCGATTGCCGGGTGGGCGTCGGTGACCAGCTGCTGGTACTGGTCCTTGTCGGTCAGCGCCAGGTCGACCGCGTCGACCGGGTTCTTCCTGGCCGTGACGGCGACGATGACCACCGGGAACGCCAGCCGCATCCCGAAGACCGCGATCAGGACGCCCACCGTCAGGAAGATCTTCTGCCAGAAGGCCGACATCGTTTTCAGGACCCCGGCGTTGACCACCGCGTTGTCGAACGACAGCGACACCTCCAGCACGGCGAGGATCGCCACGATCCCGAGGGCCGCCCAGCCGTCGTAGAGCACGCCCGCGGCCAGGCCGACCGCGGTGACCACGAACGACCAGCGAAAGGTCTTCAGAAGCACGGGCCACTCATTCCGTTTCCGTTTCCGTCTCCGTACGGGCTCGACGTGATGCGTAAGACGCCAACGACCCGTTCCCCCAACGGCGTTGTCTACCATGTCCGGCTGTCGCCGGGGTGTCGGGCACGCACTCCGACACCGCCGCCCCCGGACCACTATTTGCGTATCCACGCAAGAAGCGGCACACTACCTGTCGGCACGGCACCCGCCTGTCCACCACCGGAACGACACCACCGAACGGAGGCACCCGTGGATATCGACCCACCCAGTCCATGCCGCTGCCTCCACGGCAGTCGCCGAGGTCTCTGATTCACTTCCGGCCATGACGGCCACCACGGCTACCACGGCCACCACAGCCATGCGGTCCCGCGTGCCCATACGGCCGCGGCCCCAGCCGTGACGGACTCCGCTGCCCCCGGGGCGCCCCCCGGCCCGTAGCGCCCCCTTCTCCCTCCTCACCACCCTTTTCTCGCCGCGCCCGCGCACCGCCCTCCGGTCGTCGTGCCGTGCGGCTGGAGGTTCCTGTGATGTCGTTCCGGACGAGCACACCCCCGCCCGCCACCCGGTCGTCGTTCTCCGCCCGGTTCGCGGGCCGGCTGTCCCGTTTCTCGTGGGTGGACGTGGTGGTCGCCGCCGCCGTGCTGGTGCTGCTCTACCTCGCCCTGCGGGTCGGGAAGGGGACCACGGTCTCCTTCACCCCCAGCCGCTCCACCCACGTGGACACCGGCGTCGGCCAACTCCCCTACGACGCGGCCCGTTCCCTGCTGCGCATGTTCGTCGCACTCGCCCTGTCCACCGTCTTCACCTTCGTCTACGCCTACACGGCCGCGAAGTCCCGCCGCCTGGAACGGATCCTGATCCCGGCGCTGGACATCCTCCAGTCCGTCCCCGTCCTCGCCTTCCTGACGGTGGCCGTGACCGGGTTCGTCGCCCTGTTCCCCGGCTCGATGCTGGGCCTGGAGTGCGCCTCGATCTTCGCGATCTTCACCTCGCAGGCGTGGAACATGACGTTCAGCTTCTACTACTCGCTCACCTCGCTCCCCCGCGAACTCGACGAGCTGTCACGGTCGTTCGGCTTCACCCGCTGGATGCGGTTCTGGAAGGTGGAACTGCCCTCCGGGATGATCGGCCTGGTCTGGAACGGCATGATGAGCTTCGGCGGCGGCTGGTTCTTCCTCGTCGCCTCCGAGGCCGTCACCCTCGGCGACAACGACTACGCCCTTCCCGGCGTGGGCAGTTACGCCGGTGCCGCCATCGCCGCCGGCGACCTCGGCAAGGTCGGCTGGGCCATCCTCACCATGGCGGTCATGGTCATCGGCGTGAACTTCCTGTTCTGGCGCCCGCTGACCGCCTGGGCCGAGCGTTTCAAGAACGAGCAGTCCGAGGCCAGTGAGGTGCAGCGGTCGTACGTCCTGGACTTTCTGCGCCGCTCGCACTGGCCCCGACTCCTGGGCCGCGCACTGCGTCCCGCCGGGCAGGCCCTGGGCCGGGCGGGGCGCCTCCTCGGTGTCGACGACCGGTCGTTCGTCGTCGACCGCGCCCGGCAGCGCACCGGGGACATCGCCTTCACCGTCGTCGCCGGCGGGCTGATCCTGTGGGGGCTCGTCGACCTCGGCCACTACCTCTACGACCGCACCGGGCTCGGCGTGTTCGGCGAACCGCTGCTGCTCGGGCTCGCCACCCTCGCCCGGGTCGTCGTGCTGGTCACCGTCGCGACCCTGGTCTGGGTGCCGGTCGGCGTGAAGATCGGGTTCTCGCCGAAGCTGACCCGCATCGCGCAGCCCGTGGTGCAGGTGCTGGCCTCCTTCCCCGCCAACTTCCTTTTCCCGCTGGCCGTTTGGTTCTTCCTGAAGACGGGGCTGAGCATCAACATCGGCGGCGTGTTCCTCATGGCGCTCGGCGCCCAGTGGTACATCCTGTTCAACTCCATCGCCGGTGCCATGGCCATCCCCTCCGACCTGCGCGAGGCCATGGACGACTTGGGCGTGCGGGGCTGGCAGCGCTGGAAGCGGCTGATCATCCCCGGGATCTTCCCGTCGTACGTCACCGGCGGGATCACCGCCTCGGGCGGTGCCTGGAACGCCTCGATCGTCTCCGAGGTCGTCGGCTTCGGCGGTACGACGCTGGTGGCGACCGGCCTCGGCGCCTACATCGCGCAGGCCACCGAGCACGGCGACTTCCCCCAGCTGATCGCGGGCGTCGCGGTGATGAGCCTCTACGTCGTCTGCCTGAACCGCTTCTTCTGGCGCCGCCTGTACCGGCTGGCCGAGTCGCGCTACTCCCTCTGAACTTCCCTCCACAGCACAGCACTTGGAGCCAGCCATGGCGATGACCACCACTCCCACCCTTACCGACGGTGAACTGCTCCTCGAGACCGTCGGGTTGACCAAGTCCTACGCGGGTGCCGACGGCGAACTGCCCGTCCTGTCCGGCATCGACCTCCAGGTCCGCGCGGGCGAAGTCGTCGCGCTGCTCGGCAAGTCGGGCTCGGGCAAGTCGACGCTGCTGCGCTGCCTGGCCGGTCTCGTACCCGCCAGTTCCGGCACCGTCACGTACAAGAACACCCCGCTCACCGGCGCCAACCCGGGTACGGCCATGGTCTTCCAGACCTTCGCGCTGCTGCCCTGGCTGACCGTGCAGCAGAACGTCGAACTCGGCCTGGAGGCCAAGGGGGTTGGTCCCAAGGAGCGCGCCGAGTCCGCCCGTCAGGCCATCGACCTCATCGGCCTGGACGGCTTCGAGTCGGCGTATCCGAAGGAGTTGTCCGGCGGGATGCGGCAACGCGTGGGCTTCGCACGGGCGTTGGTCGTCGAGCCGGACGTGCTGATGATGGACGAGCCGTTCTCCGCCCTCGACGTCCTGACCGCCGAGAATCTGCGCGGCGAGCTGATGGAGCTGTGGGAGTCGGGCCAGTTCCCGACCCGGGCGATCGTGCTGGTCACGCACAACATCGAGGAGGCGGTGCTGATGGCCGACCGGATCGTCGTCCTCGGCGCCCGCCCCTACGGCACCATCCGCGAGGTCTTCGAGGTCGGCCTCGACCGCCCCCGCGACCGTACCTCGGACGCCTTCGAGGATCTCATCGACCGCGTCTACCGGACCATGACCGGCCGCCAGAAGGAGGGCCGAACTCCCGGCCGGGCGGAGGGAATTGAGCTGGACAAGCGCACCCCGGCCAACACCCCGCTGCCGCGGGCCAGCGTCGACGGGCTGTCCGGCCTGGCCGAGATGGTGGCCCACCAGGGTGGCCGCTGCGACCTCGCCGAACTCGCCGACGACCTCGGCCTGGAGGTCGACGACCTGCTCCCCCAGGTCGACGCCCTCGACCTGCTCGGCTTCACCACCCTCGGCGGCGACGACCTGCTGCTCACCGAGGCGGGCACCGCCTTCGCGGGCGCGGACGTCCAGGAGTCGAAGAAGATCTTCGCGGCGGCGGTCATGCGGGCCCCGCTGGTCCAGCTGATCGCCCGCAGCCTGCACCAGCACCCCGGCAGGCCCCTGCGCGCCGGCTTCTTCCGCGACCTCCTCGCCCACCACTTCACCAGCGAACAGGTCACCGCCCAGCTGGAGACGGCCACCGACTGGGGCCGCTACGCCGAGCTGTACTCCTACGACGCGGAGCCGCAGGAGTACCGCCTGGACCAGGACGACGACGGCGGGTCCGGGACCACCGGCTGAGCCGGTGGCGGCACCCGCGGGGCCCTCAGCGGGCGGTCGTCCGCCGGGCCTCGCGGATGCAGGTGTCGAGGATGTCGATCGCGGTGTCGACGTCGTCGTCGGTGTGGTCGGCCATGGCCTGCATGCGGAAGCGGGCCGCGTCGGAGGCTACCGCGGGCTGCTCGACGAGGTGGGCGACGAGCCCGGCGCGGGCGATGAGACCCGAGGCCGTACGGCCCGTAGGGGTGTCCCCGATGAGGACGGGGACGACCGGGCAGACCACGTCGCCCATGACCTCCAGACCGCGGGCGGTCAGCCCCGCGCGCAGCCGGGTGGCGACGGCCGCGACCGCCGCCCGGCGCCGGGCGCCCTCCGGCGAGGTGACGACGCCGAGCGCGGCGAGGGCGACCGCGGTCTGTACGGGCGTGATGGCGCTGGAGAAGGTCTGCGGGCCGCCGAACATCCGCACGAACTCCCGCGCGGAGGCGGACGGGGTGGCCAGGAAGCCGCCGGTGGTGGCGAAGGTCTTGGAGAAGGCGCCGACGACGAAGTCGACCTCGCCGAGGATCCCGTGCACCTCCGGCTGCCCGCCACCGTGCTCGCCCATGGCGCCGAAGTCGTGGGCCACGTCGACCATCAGCTGGGCCCCGAACTCCCGGCAGACACCGAGGAGTTCGGCCAGGTGCGGGGTGTCGGAGTCCATGGAGAAGACGCCCTCGGTGACGACCAGGACGGCGTTCTTGGTGTCGTTCGCGCGGATGCCGGACAGGTGCCGTCGTACGGCGTCGTTGTCGAGGTGGCGGAAGAACTCCACCGTCGCCCCGCTGGCGGCGGCGCCCTGGCGCAGGGAGTCGTGGGAGAGCTTGTCGAGGAGGATGTGGTCGCGGCGGTGCATCAGGGCCCGGATGGTGCCGAAGCCGGAGGCCCAGCCGGTGGGGAAGAGCGCCACGTGCTCGGTGCGCAGCGCCTCGGCGAGCCCGGCCTCCAGGGCGCGGCTGATCGGGGTCGCGCCGCCCAGCGCGGGGGAACCGGCGGTGAGCGGGCCGTAGTCGCGCAGGGCCTGGTGGGCGGCGTCGCGGACGGCGGGGTGGGAGGTGAGCGAAAGGTAGTCCTGGCCACCGAAGTTGGGGCCGTCGGTGACGACTCCGGTGTCGGAGACGACGGTGGCGCGGGTGGTGAGGGCGGGGGTCTCGTAGTGGCGGAAGTACGGCCACAGGTCGGCCTGTTGGCGGTCGAGCTGCCAGGCGAGGTAGGCGTCGTTGCGGGTGGTCAGGTCGGGGCCCGACACCGTGCGGAAACGCATGATGTCCTTTTCGAGGGCATCGGTGCGCCGGTCGCCGCCGAGGGGGCCGGCCGTGGGGGTGGGGGCAGGGGCAGGGGCAGGTGCGGGCACGGTGGTGGTCATGGGCGTCTCCTCGGCGGGTGGGTGTGGCCCGCTGGTGGGGGTGGTTGCGATCGTGGGGTGCCTCGATCGCGGGTTGCCTCGCGACCGTGGGGCTGCCTCGGTCAGGGGGCTGCCCCGATCAGGGGGCGCTCCGATCAGGGGGCGCTCCGGCCAGATGGCGCTCCGATCGGGTGGCGCTCCGACGCTAAGACCGAAATCCCCGTCAACCGCCGCCCGTATACGGCTCTTTGATCAGCCGCGGCCCATCCCTAACGCCGCACTGACGCGATCACCCTCCGCTACCGCCTCTACCCCTGCCCCCCCCCCCCCTACCCCAGTGCCGGACGCCGCCGTACCAGCGCGGGCCGTGCCGCGGCGGAGGGGGCCCCCCCCGCCCCCCCCCCCCCCCCCCCCCCCCCCCC
>LJCV01000257.1 GCA_001298575.1 Actinobacteria bacterium OK074 | reverse complement strand
GGGCGGAGGTTCAGTGGCTCCAACTCCCGTGCGGCAGGCGGAGGTTCAAGACCTCCGTGAACGCACCCTTACGCCGCCCCGAACGCCGAGAACGCCCACCCCGGCCCCTGGTGCACCGCGTCCCCCGGCAGCGCCGCCCGCGCGTCCCGCAGCGCCTCCGCGAGGGAGAGGCCCGCGCCGAGCCCCTTGTGCAGCGCCAGCATCAACGGCACCACCGCGGCGTCGTTGACCGGCGCACTGCTGGCCACCACCCCCGCCGTGCCCAGCGGCAGCAACGCCGTGACCAGGCCCAGCAGTTCGTCGGCGCCCACCGAGGCGAGCCGGGCGGTGTCGCAGCTGGAGAGGATGATCCGGTACGGGCTGCGGTCCAGCCGCTCGAAGTCGTGCACGATCAGCGGCCCGTCCGCCATCCGCAGCGACGAGAACAGCGGACTGTCCGCCCGGAACGTGCCGTGCGCCGCGAGATGCGCCAGCGCCGCCCCGTCGAGCGCCCCCAACACACCCTCCACGCTGGCCCCTTCGCGCTCCAGCACCACCGGCTCCCCGTACCGGTCGGCCGCGTCCGGCACCTCCGCGCCCCCGGTCGCCAGGCCCGGACCGCGCACCAGGACGTGCCGCCCGTGCGGCGGCGCGGGCGTGCGCAGGGCACGCAGCCAGCTCCCCGCCGACGGCGACACGGTCAGCACCCGCTCCCGCAGCGCGGGCAGCAGCGCCCACGTCACCTGATGCAGTGCCCCCGGCGGCACCACGACCACAGGACCGGACCCCAAGTGCCGTACCGCGTCCCCGAGCAGGAGTTCCTGAAGGCGCTGCCCGGACGCCTCCAGGACCGCGATCCGCCCCTCCGCGCCCGGGTGCGCCAGCCGCCGCAGCCCGGACTGGACGTGCTCGGCCTCCGCCTCCGCCTCCGCGAGCCGGCCCGCCGCGAACCGGCGCACCCGCCCCTGCCCGCACAGCAGCACGTGCACCCGTCCGTCGACCACGGCCAGCTCCACCAGCCGCGTCGCGCCCAGGTGCCGCAGCAGCCGCGCGGGGTCGAAACGGTCCTGGTCGTCCCCGGCGGCCGTACCGCGCAGATGCAGCGTGTGCGAGCGGATCTCCCGCTCCAGACGCCGCTGTTCGCGCTCCAGGGCGGGTAGCGGCCGCCCGTCGAAGCGGGCCTCCTCCGCCCGCGCGGCCACATAGCGGAACGCGGCCAGCCGCCCCAGCAGCTCCGGATCGTCCGGCGGCCGGGTCGGCGGCGCCGACAGCAGCGTGGCCCGCCACCGCTCGCTCCACACCAGCAGCCGCCGCGGCCCGCCCGCCTCCAGACACGCCTGCTGCGCGAGCGCCGCCAGCTCCGCACCCTGCGCGGTGGCCCGGGCCCGCAACTCCGAGGCGCCCAGCGTCGTACGGTGGTCGTCCAGCACCGCCAGACCGCTGCGGCACGCCTGAAGGACACCCCGGGCCGAACCCGCGGCCCGGGCCCGCAGCGCCTGCGCCGCCCAGCCCGTCATCCGCGCCAGCGGCGGACCGGTGCGCCGGCTGCGGGCCGCCCGCTCCAGATGCCCGTCCGCGTCGGTCTGCCAGCCCAGGCCGAGCGCGATCCGGCCCGCGAGCAGCCACGCCTCGGGTGCGGACGGCGCCCCGAAGGCCCGCAGCCGCTCCGCCACCGCCGCCGCGTCGGCCATCAGCCGCCCCGAACCGCGCCCCGACGCCACCCGCGCCTCGATCAGCACCAGCCGGGCGTGCGCCTCCCACCAGCCGCGCCGCTGCCCCGAGAACAGCCGCACCGCCGCGTCCGCGCGTGCGATAGCCGTGTACGGATCACCCGCGAGCCGGGCCGCCCGCGCCGCCGCCAGCAGCAGCTCCGCCTTGCGCGTGGACTGGCCGCCCAGCCGGTCCAGGGCCGTGATCGCGGTGTCCGCCTCGTTCAGCGCCTCGGGCGCGAGCCCGGCCGCCATCAGGACCTCGCAGCGCCGGATGCTCAGCATGAACGTCGGGGTGTCCAGGGGCGCGTACCGCTGGGCGGCCTGGTCGAACAGGCGCAGCGAGGCAGGGATGTCGCCCGCCCGGAACGCGGCCAGCGCCCGGCTCTCCACCACGTCCGCCTTGTCGTGCTCCTGGTCGGTGGTGTCCCACATCTCCTCGGCCGCCGCGAAGTCCGCGTCCGCCCGCTCCAGCGCCCCCAGCGCCAGATGCACGGTGGCCCGCAGGGTCAGCGCCCGCGCGTGGTAGATCACGTCACCCGCCTGCCGCAGCACCGGCGCCGCCCTGCGCAGGTCCTCCAGGCACTCCCGGTGGTGGCCCAGCACCCACCGCGCGTACGCCCGCCGGAACAGCACCTTCGCCCGCATGTGCCCGGTGGCCCGCACCACCCCCCGCTCCAGGGCCGCCAGACCCTGCCGGGTCCGCCCGGAGTGGATCAGCGCCACCCCCAGCGCGGCCAGCACGTCCGCCTCCCGCTCCGCCGAACCCGCGCGCGCCGCCAGGTCCCGGGCGCGCCGAAGATGGTGCAGCGCCAGGCGCAGATCGCCGAAGTCCCGCTGCCAGATGCCGATCACCTGATGGGCGACGGACGCGTGCAGCGGTGACGGATCGGTGCCGAGCACCTCCTGCGCACGTGCGAGGGCCTCGCCAGGGCTGGCGAAGACCATCGGCACCAGATCGAGGACCGAGTCGCTTCCCGCAGTCACCCACAGGATGGTAGTGCTCCGGTCGTACGCCCCACAGGCCCGGTGCCGTATCGGTGCCGTATCCGAGGGGCCTGTATCAAACGGCGGCCTCGCGGCTCTGACTGACGAAGAGGCACCGGCTCAGGAAAGGTTGAAGGGTTCCACGGCACATCCGCGTGTTGTGAGGGGGAGGACACACCATGGCACCGCAGCGATTCCACGAGCAGTTCGAACAGATCCAGCGCTCCATGCCCGACGTCCCGCTGGCGATGGGCCCGGACGACTCCGCCGAGTTCGTCTACGAGAAGGGCCACGTGCTGGCCCGCGACGGCGAGGAGGCGAACCTGGTCCTGAGCACCGTACGGGAGCACTTCACCGCCTCGCCCGACCTCGTCCAGGACGAGGTCCGCCGGGCCGCACCGGAGACCAACCGCTCCGGCGTCACCCGCATCCGGGTCGGCGACCCGGGAGCGGGCGACCGGCACGCCGACCTGGCCGTCGCGCACGCCCTGCGCTCCCTGCGCGCGGCGGAGGGCCGCGCCGGACACCGCCTGGTCAGCCGCAACCACGTCGTCTCGATCGCAGGCAACGTCAACTCCTGCCCCGGCGACGAGCCCGTGCCCGCACCGGCCGCCGAGGGCCCCAACCCGGCCGTCGCCGAGGTCGGTTACGACCCCGGGACGGCCGTGGGCGTCCTGGTGATCGACACCGGGCTCAACCACGACTACCGCAGCTACCCGCCGCTCGCCCACACCGAGGGCGACCCGCAGCCCGGCGAGACCGACGCGGCCGGCGTCCTGCAGCAGTACGCGGGCCACGGCACGTTCATCGCCGGCCTGCTCGCGGCCGTCGCGCCCAACACCCGCATCACCGTCCGCAGCACCCTCAACAACGCGGGCGCCATCCTGGAGCACGACTTCGGGCACGAGATCCTCGAAACCGTCGACGCGCACGGCTGGCCGGCGATCATCAGCCTGTCCGCGGGCACCTCCAACGGCCGCACCGACGGCCTGCTCGGACTCAACGCCTTCATGGCGGAACTGCTCGCCCACCCCGGCACCCTGCTCGTCGCCGCCGCCGGGAACAACGCCAGCGCCACCCCGTTCTGGCCCGCCGCCTACTCCACCCTGCCCGGCTACGAGGACGCCGTGCTCTCCGTCGGCGCCCTGCGCAGCGACGGCGAGTACGGCGCCTGCTTCAGCAACCACGGCTCCTGGGTGAACGCCTACGCGCCCGGCGAACGCGTCACCAGCGCCCTCACCGGCTTCGGCGCACCCGTCCCGTACGACTACCAGCACAGCACGTACGACGCCTGCCGGCACGGCTTCACCTACGACTGCACCTGCCAGTCCCCCCGCCACACCGGCGGCCTCAGCGAAGGGAACAACCCCGTGCCCACCCCACCCGACCGGGTCCTGTTCGAAGGACTCGCCCACTGGAGCGGCACCTCGTTCGCCACTCCGGTGGCCGCCGCCCTGGTAGCGGCCCACATGAGCGCGCACAAGGAGAGCGACCCGCGCGCCGCCCGCAAGGAACTCCTGCGGATCAACACCGGCTACGCCGAGGTCCGCGGCGCCCACGTCCCCGCGCTGCTCCCGCCGACCTGGCGGCCGGTGCCCACAGGGAAGGACTCTCCTCCCGCATGAGGTCCGGAACCACCCCCTCCACGGCGTACGATGACAGGCCGTACACGAGAGGTGGGTCAGTGGAACGTGCGGCTGTCGGCGAGCTGGTGCAGTCCGCCGTCGACGGTGACGCGGCGGCCTGGGACGAACTCGTCCGGGGGCTGAGCCCGCTGGTGTGGTCCGTGGTGCGCGCGCACCGCCTGTCCGACAGCGACGGCGGTGACGTGTACCAGATCGTGTGGTTCCGCTTCGCCCAGCACCTCGGGCGGATCCGCGAACCCCACAAGGCGGGCTCCTGGCTCGCCAGCACCGCGCGGCACGAATGCCTCCGGGTCATCAAGAGTCTGACCCGGCTCACCCCCACGGACGATCCACGGCTGCTGGACCGGGTCAGCGACGACGGCACCCCCGAGCAGAAGCTGATCGAGTCCGAGGACGCGGCGGCGGAAGTGGAGCGCAACCGCCGCCTGTGGCAGGAGTTCGAGGAACTCGGCGAGAGCTGCCGCCGATTACTCAGGGTCCTGATCGCCTCCCCGCCACCCAGCTACCAGGAGGTGTCCGCCGCGCTCGGCATCGCGGTGGGCAGCATCGGCCCCCTGCGCAGGCGCTGCCTGGGCCGCCTGCGCGCCCGACTCCTCGACCGGGGGGTCCTGTGAACGAGCACGAACACGAGCGCGACGACGAAACCCGCGACGGCTACGGCCACGGTTTCGCGGACGACGGCTTCCCGGACGACGACCCGGCCCTGGCCGACGACGAGGCATTCACCAACGACGAGGCCCTCGCGGACGACCTCCTGGAGGAGACCCTGCGCGGATCGGTCGCCGTCCACGACCCCGTCCCCGCCGAACTGGAACGGGCCGCGGTCGCCGCCTACGCCCTGCACGACCTCGACGCCCAGCTGGCCGAACTCACCTTCGACTCGCTGCTGGACGCCATGCCCGTACGGGGCACCACCCTCGCTCCCCGGATGCTCACCTTCCGCGCGGGCGACCTCACGGTCGACGTGGAGCTGACCACCGGGACGCTGATGGGGCAGCTGCTGCCGCCGGGGCCCGCCCGGGTCGAGATCCTCACCGGCGGCCCGGCCGGCGCACCGACCGTGCTCACGGCCGACATCCTCGGCCGTTTCACCTGCGACCGCACGGTGACCGGCCCGTTCGCCCTGCGGGTGCGCACCGACACCGAGGCCGTCGTCACGGAGTGGCTGTTCGCCTGACCGGACCGGAGCGGAGTGGTGAGGGGCGTGCGGTCTCCCGCACGCCCGTCACCGCTCCGGCCGGGCGGCGGCGGCCACCCGCTCCGGCTCCTCGCACGCGAGCAGGTCGAGCAGCAGCCCCCGTACGAGGGCGAGCGCCCGTGTGGCCCGCACCTCGGCCCGCTCCCGCGCCACACCGGGCTGCACGCGCACCAGCAACTCCAGCCACTCCCGCGCCGATTCGGCGGCGAAGCCCGCCCACGGCCCCGGCCGGTGTCCGAGGGAGAACAGGAACGCCTCGTAGGTGAGCCGCACCATGGGCCGCTGCGCGGGCGCCGACAGCCACTCCCACAACCGGTCGGTCAGCACCTCGAACGCGTCGCCGTCCCCGGCACCGGGCGCGGGGGCGAGGACGGCCGCCGCCAGCGCCACCTGGTCGTGCCGGGCCCGGCCCAGCAGCTCCCGCAGCAACTCGTCCTTGCTGCCGAACAGATACAGCAGCACCCGCGGACTGGTCCCGGTGGCCGCCGCCAGCGGCCTGAGCGACAGCCCGGTCAGACCGTGCTGGAGGACGTACGCGTAACAGGCGTCGAGGAGTTCGGCACGCCGCGGCGAGGCCCGCTTGCTCTCGCCGTCCCCGTCGCCGCCCTCGTGCGCCGATCGCTCCGCGCCCATGGACGCTCCTCTCCACTCCACGAACCGCTCCCCGAAACTCCACGAAGGTCAAAAGCCCCGTGACGGCCGGGGGACACCTGCGCTACCGTAACTGAAACGAGTGTTTCAGTGGAGGCGACGTCATGGGCGGCCACACGGATTTCCAGCTCACCGGGCGCACCGCACTGGTGACCGGCTCGGTACGCGGCCTCGGCCTGGAGATGGCCCGGGGGCTGGCCCGGGCGGGCGCCCGGGTCGTCCTCAACGGCCGCGATCCCGCGACGCTCGACGCCGCGGCCGGCCGGCTGCGCGCCGACGGACTCGACGCCCGGGCCGCCGCCTTCGACGTCACCGACCACGAGGCCGCCGAACGCGCGGTGACCGCACTCGGCCCCGTCGACATCCTGGTCAACAACGTCGGCCACCGCGACCGCCGCGGCCTGGACGGGACGACCCCCGCCGACCTGGCCCGCATGCTGGACGTCCACCTCACCTCGGCGTACGCGCTCAGCCGCACCGTCGCCGCGGGCCTGGCCCGGCGCGGCGTACCGGGCCGGATCATCAACGTCTCCTCGGTCATGGGCCAGTTGGGCCGCACCGGAGACCTCGCCTACGCCACCGCCAAGGCCGGACTCGACGGCCTCACCCGCGCCCTGGCCGCCGACCTCGGCCCCAGCGGCACCACCGTCAACTCCGTGGCCCCCGGCACCTTCGCCACCGAGGTCAACGCCCACCTTGCCCGGGACCCGGAGTGGGCGAGCTTCCTCAACACCCGCACCGCGCTGGGCCGTTGGGGCCGCCCCGAGGAGATCGCCGGCCTCGTGGTGTTCCTGGCGGGCGACGCCGCCTCGTTCGTCACCGGCCAGACCATCGCGGTCGACGGCGGCCTCACCACCCGCTTCTGACGCCAACTGCCGTGCAGCCAAAGGCAGCTGTCACTCGAAGGGGGCCGGGTCGCCCGCCCCCTTGCGGACGATCTCGGGCACCCCGTCGGAGAAGTCGACCACCGTGGTCGGCTCGGTACCGCAGTCGCCGGAGTCGAGGACCGCGTCCACGACGTGGTCCAGGCGCTCCTTGATCTCCCAGCCGACCGTCAGCGGATCCTCGTCCCCGGGCAGCAGCAGCGTGCTCGACAGCAGCGGCTCGCCCAGTTCGGCCAGCAGCGCCTGGGCGACGGCGTGGTCGGGGATGCGCACCCCCACGGTCTTCTTCCGCGGATGCGACAGCCGCCGCGGCACGTCCTTCGTCGCGGGCAGGATGAACGTGTACCGGCCGGGCGTCGCCGCCTTCAGCGCCCGGAACACGTCGTTGTCCAGCCGCACGAACTGCCCCAGCTGCGCGAAGTCCCGGCACACCAGCGTGAAGTGGTGCCGGTCGTCCAGCTGCCGGACCGCCCGGATCCGGTCCACCCCGTCCCGGCTGCCGAGGCCGCAGCCCAGCGCGTAACAGGAGTCGGTCGGATACACCACCAGGTCACCGGCCCGGATGCCGTCGGCGACCTGCCGGATGCTGCGCGGTTGCGGATTGTCGGGGTGCACGTCGAAGTACTTCGCCACACACCGAGCCTATGCCCCGCCCGCACCGCACGCCCGCCCGGCCCGCGGACGACGCCCCTACGGCGTCGCCCGCGCACCGGGGCCGGTTCAGTCCCGCAGCCGGTCGATCTGCCGGATCTTGTTGGTCGCGTCCAGGGCGGCCACCTTGTACGACTCCGCCAGCGTCGGATAGTTGAACACCGCGTCCACCAGGTAGTCGACCGTGCCGCCGCACCCCATCACCGACTGCCCGATGTGGATGAGTTCGGTGGCGCCCGTGCCGAAGCAGTGCACCCCGAGCAGCTTGCGGTCCTCCGGCGACACCAGCAGCTTCAGCATGCCGTGCGAGTCGCCGATGATCTGTCCCCGCGCCAGCTCCCGGTAGCGCGAGATGCCCACCTCGAACGGCACGCACTCCTCGGTGAGCTGGTCCTCGGTGCGGCCGATGAAGCTGATCTCGGGAATGGTGTAGATGCCGATGGGCTGCAACTGGTCCATCCCGTGCACGGGTTCACCGCACGCGTGGTACGCCGCCGCCCGCCCCTGCTCCATCGAGGTCGCCGCGAGCGCCGGGAACCCGATCACGTCACCGACGGCGTAGATGTGCGGCACCTGGGTGCGGTAGTGGTCGTCCACGGCGATCCGGCCGCGCCTGTCCGCGGTCAGGCCCGCCTTGCCGAGGTCCAGGTCGTCGGTGAGACCCTGACGGCCCGCCGAGTACATCACGGCGTCCGCGGGGATCTTCTTGCCGCTCTCCAGGATCGTCAGCGTGCCGCGCGGATGGCGTTCGACCGCGGCCACCGTCTCCCCGAAACGGAACGTCACCGCGAGGTCCCGCAGGTGGTACTTGAGGGACTCGATGACCTCTCCGTCGCAGAAGTCCAGCATCCCGGGCCGCTGTTCGACCACGGTGATCTTGCTGCCGAGGGCGGCGAACATGGACGCGTACTCCATGCCGATCACCCCCGCCCCGACGATGACCATGGACCGCGGCACCTGCTCCAGACTCAGCACGTTGTCCGAGTCCAGGATCGTCCGGCCGTCGAACTCGACGCTCGCGGGCCGCGCCGGCCGGGTGCCGGTGGCGATGATGATGTGCTCCGCGCTCAAGTGCCGTTCCTGGCCGGTGACATCGCACAGCCGGATGGTGTGCTCGTCGGCGAAACGGCCGGTGCCGGCGAAGAGCGTGACGTGGTTGCGGGACAACTGGCTGCGGATCACGTCGACTTCACGGCCCACGACGTGCTCGGTGCGGGCGGTGAGGTCGGCGACGGTGATGTCGTCCTTGAGCCGGTAGCTCTGCCCGTACAGATCACGCTGGGTCAGACCGGTCAGATAGAGGACGGCCTCGCGCAGGGTCTTGGAGGGAATGGTGCCGGTGTGGATGGACACGCCGCCGACCATGTCGGGGCGGTCGACCACGGCGACACGGCGGCCGAGCTTGGCCGCGGCGATGGCGGCCTTCTGGCCGCCGGGGCCGGAGCCGATGACGAGGATGTCGAAGTCGGGCACCCTCCGCAGTGTGTCAGCCCCACGTCACCGACCGGAAGGGTGAAAGGACAACGATTCCCCCCGAGTTGGCCCCGCCCCCCGCCCGCCGGTCAGGCCCCGCTCCCCGGCAGCGCACCGGGACGGCCCGCCCGGCCCACGCCCGCGACGGAGATCAGCCGGTCGATCAGGGCGATCAGCACGTCCCGCGAGGACTCCCGCTGCCGCGCGTCGCACAGCAGCACCGGCGTGTTCGCCGGCACCGCCAGCGCCTCCCGGACCTCGTCGGGCCGGTACGGATGCAGCCCGTGGAAGCCGTTGACGCCGATCACGAACGGGATCCGGCGCCGCTCGAAGAAGTCGAGCGCGGCGAAACTCGACTCCGGCCGGCGCACGTCCACCAGGACCACCGCCCCCAGCGCGCCGATCGCCAGGTCGTTCCACATGAACCAGAACCGCTGCTGCCCCGGCGTACCGAACAGATACAGCACCAGCTCGGGGCTGATGGTGATCCGGCCGAAGTCCAGGGCCACGGTGGTGGCCTTCTTCTCCTCGATGCCGGCCAGGTCGTCCACGCCCAGCGAGGTCGCCGTCAGCGGCTCCTCGGTGCGCAGCGGGACGATCTCGCTGACCGACCCGACCATCGTGGTCTTGCCGACGCCGAAACCCCCGGCGATCAGGATCTTCACCGTGTCGGGCGCCGCGGCCCCGGTCACGGTGGTGTCAGAGCCGGCCAAGGCCGTCCCTCACTTTCTGCAGCAGGTCCAGGTCTGGAACCCGGGAAACGGGACGCGGCGGGCGGATCGCGATCCGGCCCGCCTCCAGCAGGTCGCACAGCATGATGGCCACCACACTCACCGGCAGGTCGAGCCGGGTGGCCAGCTCCGCCACCACCACCGGCTCGGCGCACAGCCGCAGGATCCGGGCATGCTCGGGCTGCGGCCGGATCCCGCCCGTCGGCGGCGGATCGACCGCGGTCACCGACGTGATGAGCGTGAAGTCGGTGCGGTCCGGACGGGTCCGGCCACCGGTCAGCGCGAAGGGTCTGACGAGACGGCCGGCCTTGTCGCCTTCGCTCACCTCACCCGCCGTTGTCGGCGGTGGCGGCGGCGTTGGGCCGCGGCGGCGCGGTCAGGTGCTCGCCGATCTTCTTCACCAGCATGTTCATCTGGTACGCCACCACACCCACGTCCGCGCCCTGGTGGGTCAGCACCGCCAGATGGGCGCCGGGACCGGCCGCCGTCATGATCAGGTAGCTGTTGGCCATCTCGATCAGCGCCTGCCGCACCGGACCGCCCCGGAAGTCCATGCTGACGCCCTTGCTCAGACTCATCAGCCCGGAGACCGTCGCCGCCAGCCGCTCGGCGTCGTCCCGGACGAACGCGGTGGACTTGCTGACGACCAGCCCGTCCTCGGAGAGCACGACGGCGTGGTTGACCTCGGCGACCCGTTCCACCAGTCCGGTGAGCAGCTGGTCGAGCTGGCTGTGCGTGGCGGGTGTGGCGCGTGTCATGTCAAAGTCCTTCATGAGCGGCGAACGGGCGGAGTCGGGGGAACGGACGGCTCGGGGGCGGCGGCCCGGCGCAGGGGGCCTTCGGGGACAGCGGCTTCCGGTTCTTCCTGCTGGTTCTCGTTGTAGACGCTTCCGCCGTCGTCGTCACGGGCCTGGTACGTGCCGCGCTGGAACCCGGCCAGGGAGGAGGCCGCCCGCTCCGCCGTGAAGTCGTCGGCGGACGTGTCGTCCGGGCCGGGCCCGGCCTCCTCCCGCAACTCGGCGGCCAGGCTGGTCTGCGGGATCCGGCGCGGCAGCGGCGCGGGCCCGGCGGACCGGGCCGCCCCCGCACCGGGCAGCACCGTGACGTTCGTCCCCGGCACCGGCCCCGCCTTCGGCTTCGCGGCGGAGCGCCGCGCGTGCCGTCCCGCGCCGCCGTCGACGGCACTCGGGGCGGCCACCAGCACCGCGTCACCGTCCGCCGCCGCGGACGTGGCCCCGGCGGCCGGGGCGGCACCGGCACCGTCCCGCACCACGATGTCGTGCGGGAGCAGCACGATCGCCGTCACCCCGCCGAACGGCGAGGGGCGCAGCGTCACCGCGACACCGTGCCGCTGGGCGAGGCGGGCGATCACGAACATGCCCAGCCGCAGATCGTCGGCGAGAGCCACCACGTCGAACTTCACCGGCACGGCCAACTGCTCGTTGAAGGACACGTAGTCCTCCTCCGACAGCCCCAGCCCCCGGTCCTCGATCTCGACGGCGAGCCCCTTGGCCACCACCGAGGCCCGCACCGTGACCGGACTCGGCGACGGCGAGTAGGCGGTCGCGTTGTCGATCAGCTCGGCCAGCAGGTGGATGACGTCCGCCACCGACGGCGGGGCCAGGAAGACCTCTTCCTCCGTGTGCACCTCCACCCGCTGGTACTGGGCCACCTCACCCACCGCGCTGCGCAGGATGTCGACCAGCGCCACCGGCTCGCTCCAGCTGCGCCGCGGCTGCTCCCCGCTGATGATGACGAGGTTCTCCTCGTAGCGCCGCAACTGGCTGGCCGTGGAGTCCAGTTCGTACAGCCCCTGGAGGATCTCCGGGTCCTGGTGGCGGCGCTCCAGCGCGTCCAGCTTGGTCAGCTGGAGATTGACCAGGTTCTGCGACTGCCGGGCGATGCCCAGGATCACCTTCTGGAACCCCCGCCGGGTGTCGGCCAGTTCGACCGCCGTGTGCACCGCGGTGCGCTGCGCGGTGTTGAACGCCCGCGCCACCTGGCCCAGTTCGTCCCGGCCGTAGTTCAGCTCGGGCGTCGCCGACTCCACGTCGACCGTCTCGCCCCGCTCCAGCGCCGCCACCACGTCCGGCAGCCGCTGCTGGGCCAGCGAGAGCGTCGCCTCGCGCAGCCCGCGCAGCCGCCGTGACAGGGACCGCGTGATGCGCCACGACAGGACGATGCACAGCAGCAGCGCCGCCAGCCCGCCCGCGCTCAGCGAGGCCGCCTTCACCAGCAGGCCCTGCGCCTTGTCGCTGCTGCTCCGCAACAGGCCGTTGGTCTGCTGCCGCACGAGCTTCTCGTACTGCGCCGAAAGCCCCGCCATCGCGGTGTTCCACTGCTTCTGCTGGTCCGGCAGGGCGATGGAGCTGGAAGTGGCGTCGCCGCGCGCCCGGGCCGCGATCACCTTGTCCTCGATCTTCTGCAGGGTCTTCCAGTCCCGGCTCGCGAGGATCTTCTCGGTCTGCGTCTTGGCGGAACCCGTCACGGACCGTACGAGCTGCGTGTCCACCACCCAGCGGCGCACGTCGACCAGCTGCGCGAAACGGGTCCAGGCCGCCTCGTCGAAGCTGCCCGAGGGCCAGGCCAGCGTCAGGTACGCGTCCTCCTGGGAGACCAGCTCCCCGGTGTTCTCCAGCGTGACCACCGGCCCCGCCCGCGAGGTGAGGTCGCCGTCGTCGACCTGCGAGAGCTGCTGGAAGGCGCTGAGCTGGGCGCCGATGATCGAGGTGTACTGGTCCAGGATCTGGTCGGCGGTGATGTCGGTGGGCTTGTCCACCTGCCCGCGGTAGTACTCCAGACTGCCCACCGAGGCGAGCACCGAGTACAGCCGCTCACTGATACGGGCGGGCGCCCGCTCGATCTCGGCCGACTTCCCGACCAGCTTGGCGACCGCCGCGTCCGTCTGCTTGCGCTGCGCGTCCAGGGCGGCCCGGGAACCGTGCGGGGAGGCCAGCCACGCGGCCGACAGGGCGCGCTCCCGCTGGAGGGAGAGCGTCGCGTCGGTGCCCATGGCACCGGTCGACTCGCTCAACTCCGTCTGCGTCCGCAGCCGCAGCCCCTCGGAGAACATCTGGATGGTCGTCACGCCCCAGATGGCGGCCAGCGTGAGACTGGGAACCAGAGCCAGAATGATCAGCGAAAGCCGTATGGAGCCGAGACGGCGCCGGGCACCTGTCCGTGGAGACATCGTCGTCCTAGGGCGATCAGCGGTGAACGGTGGGGGTGGTCTGCGGGAACGGGCTGCGGAACGGATGCGGCGGGTGACCGCGCGTCCCGCGGGGAACACGGGGTGCGCAGGATGCTATCCGTACAATTGACCGTACGCACGACGCGAGTCCGAATTCGGCGAGTGCGTCGGGGTATGACACCGACGGATCGACCGTGTGCCGGGTGTCACCGGCACCGCGGACGCGGACGGCACCGGCGGCGGGTCAACGGGTGCCACGGGCGGCGAACTTGGCGATCGACGCGGCGTTCTCCTTCGTCACGAACGCCGGACCGGTCAGCACCGGAGCCTCCCCGCCGCCGCTGAGGTTGCCGTTGGTCCGGTACAGCCACAACGCGTCCACGGCCAGATAGCCCTGGAGGTAGGGCTGTTGGTCCACCGCGAACTGGATGTTCCCGCCGCGCACCGCCGTCACCAGACTCCTGCTGAGGTCGAACGTGCCGACCTTGGCCGAACTGCCCGCCGCCTTCACCGCCTTGACCGCGGTCAGGGCGAACTGGGCGCCGTTCGTGATGACTTCGTCGATGCTCGGATCCTGCCGCAGCCGGGCGGCGATCACACTGTTCACCGCGCTCATGTCGGTGCCGTCGACGTACAGCAGCTCGGTCTCGCCGCCGAACGTCTTCTTCACCCCGGCGCAGCGCGCCTCCAGGGCGATGTTGCCCCGCTCGTGGATGACACACAGCGCGTGCTTCGCCTTGAGGTCGTCCAGCTTGTCCCCGACGGCCTGACCCGCGACGCTCTCGTCCTGCCCGAAGTACTCCAGCAGATCGTCCGAACGCCAGTCGTCGATACCGGAGTTGAGCCCGACCACGGGGATCCCCGCCGCCTTCGCCGCCGAGATCGCGCTCTTCATGGCCTCCGGCTTGGCCAGGGTCACCGCGATGCCGTCCACCCGGTCGCGCACCGCGTCCCGGATCAACTCCGCCTGCCCGGTGGCATCGGCGTCACTGGAGTACGCCAGATCGATGCCGTCCTTGGCGGCGGCCGCCTGTGCGCCCTTGCGCACCAGGTTCCAGAAGTCGTCGCCCTGGGCGCCGTGGGTGATGAGGGCGACCTTGAAGGCGGAGCCCCCCGCGGCGGGCGAGGTGTCGGCGACCGGTTCACCGGGGGCGGAGCACCCGGCGGCGAGCAGACAGGCGGCGGTGAGACCGGCGGTCAGCGCGGGCCGCCGTATGTGCCCTGGGGCGGAGAGGGAGGGGGGAGGGGTGTTCATGGAAGTGCTGCACCTCGGGGTGGCGGAGCGGAAGGTTCTTCGGGTCGCCGAACACGCCAGACACCATGGCCGCACGTCCCCCTGTGGACTCGGGGACGGCAACGCGACCCGTGCGCCTGTCGTCTCGCTGTGCCGGAGCAAATCGCGTGTGACGCCCGGTAGTCAAGCGGTAGACCTGTGTTCGTGCGCAGGCTGTGACCACAGGGCACCCGCGACCGGCACAACCTCCCTGGCCAGGGACATCACCACCCGCCAGAATCCCGCACAACCCCACCATCTCGGCCATCTTGACGAACCATCAGGATTTTCGGGGACGCGGACCAGGGGCGTGGGCGCGGATGTGGATCAGGAATCCCGGGACGCGTCCCCCGGGGCGAGCCGCCCGTCCGCGCGGTCGAGCCAGTGGCGGCGCAGCGCCTCCAGGACCACGGAGACGTCGAAGGAGACCACACCGGGCAGTTCGGCCAGATCCCGGGTGAGGAAGTCGGACAGACCGTGCTCGTCCCGGAAGACACCCTGGTGGACGATGCAGGAACCGCCCGCCGTCGTCGACACGTACCGGGCCGAGGGATGCTCGGCCAGCCGGCGGGCCGCCTCGCGGACGGCGCCGGGGGACACGGTCAGGGAGACCACCGCCTCCAGGGCGTAGCCGAGCAGCCCGGGCTCGATCTCCACCCGCGGCCGGACCAGGCCGCGTTGGAGCAACGACTGGGTGATGCGGTACGCGGTGGACCGGCCGATGCCCAGCTCCCGCGACACCTGCGCCGCCGTCGCCCGCCCGTCACCCGCGAGCACCCGCAGCGTACGCAACTCGTCCGCGCCGAGGGCCTCCTGGACACCGCCGCCCGCCGCGGGACCGGCTTCGGACCCGCCCCCGTCCAACTGCCCGGCCAGCAGCGCCACCTGATCCTCCGTCAGTCGCGGCAACCGCCACGCGTCCGACTTCGCACTGGATCCCAGGACGAGTTCGGAACGCGCCGAGCGCACCCCCGGGGTGCCGGGTATGGAACGGGTCAGCAGCTCCCGGGTCCGCTCCCGCCGCGCCGGTTGCACGGCACAGTAGACGTCGGCCTGCCCGGCGGTGACCGCGACCAGCGTCGCCTCGGGCAACTCGGCGAGCCTGCGCGCCACTTCGGGCGCCCGCCCCGGCTCGGCCGTCACCCAGACGTGCCACGGATGGCCCTCGCCCGACACCGACCAGTCCAGCTGCCCGATCACCCGCAGCAGCCGCTCCGACTCCAGCCGGGCCAGCCGCCGCCCGGCCGTACTGGCCGACACCCCGAGCGCCTGCGCGAGCAGACTCAGCGGCGCCCGCGGCGCGAGCTGCAACGCGGCCACGACGTCCAGGTCGTCCCCGTCCAGCACCTGAACACCCGATCCCGGGCCACCGCCGACGTACTCCATGCCCCACATCTCCCCACAGAACGAATCCGTCAGTCATCCGATTCACATGAACGATACGCGCGCAACAACCTTTTTACTTGCACGATTCCATCCTCTGCCCCCTCAATAGAAAAGCAATAAGGCGGCCCGGCACCCACACCCGGCCCACCACGAACGCGCCCAACCACCCCCACACAGCGCCCGGTTGAAGATCCCCGTCCCCAACCATCCCCCCCACCACACCCGCTGAAGACCTCTGCCCCCACCGCCCCTCCGACGCGCACCCCCTGACGCCCCATCAGGAAGGCCCCCACCCCGATGACTTCCGCCGAGAGACAAACCGAGCCGCAGCCCGCCGACCCGGAGGCGCAGCCCGAGAAGGCCGCCGCCACACCGGTGTCCGGCCTGCTCGCCCTGCTGGTGCGCATCGAGCGCGCGGGCAACAAACTCCCGCACCCCTTCTGGCTGTTCGGCATCCTCAGCGTCGTCCTCGCCCTGGCCAGCTGGGCCCTGTCCGCGGCCGGCGCCTCCGCGCTCAACCCCGCCAGCGGCAAGACCGTCACCGTCCTGAACCTCGTCTCGGGTGACGGACTGCGGATGATGATCGGCGACGCGGTCACCAACTACGCCACCTTCCCGCCACTGGGCACGATCCTCGTGGTCATGCTGGGCGTCGCCGTCGCCGACCGCTCCGGTCTGCTCCCGGCGATGCTCCGGGCCGCGGTCGCCCGCGTCCCCGCCCGGTGGCTGACCTTCACCCTCGCGTTCACCGCGATGGTCGCCCATGTCGCGGGCGACGCCGCGTACGTCGTCCTGGTGCCGCTCGGCGCCCTGGCGTTCAGGGCCGTGGGCCGCAGCCCGGTGCTCGGCGCGGTCGTCGCGTTCGTGTCGGTGTCCGCCGGATACGACGCGAGCCCCCTGGTCACCCCCACGGACGCGATCCTCGCGGGCCTGACCACGGCCGCCGCCCAGACCGTCGACCCCGACTACGTCGTCAGCCCGCTGTCCAACTACTTCTTCTCCATCGGCTCCTCGGTGATCCTGGCGGTCGTCGTCACCGTCCTCACGGAGAAGGTCCTCGCCCGCCGCGTCGAGGCGATGCCCGAAGAACCCGAACCCACCCCCGAATCCATCGCGCCCGCGGCCGACACCCTCACCCTGACCCCCGAGGAACGCCGCGGACTGCGCCACGCCGGCCGGGCCCTGCTCGCCTACGCCGCCGTGCTCGTCGCCGCGATGATCCCCACCACCTCACCACTGCGCGGCGACGGCGGCAGCATCGTCCAGTCGCCCCTCCTCACCGGCATCGCCGTGGTCCTCGCGGTCGCCTTCCTGCTCGTCGGCGCCGTCTACGGGCGCGCCGTCGGCACCGTGCGCACCGGCCGCGACATCCCCGACCTCATGGCCCAGGGACTGCGCGAAATGGCGCCGATCCTGGTGCTGTTCTTCGCCATCTCCCAGTTCCTCGCCTACTTCAAGTGGACCGGCGTCGGCGAGGTCATGGCGATCCGGGGCGCCGACCTCCTCAAGTCCGCGGGCGTCACCGGCCCGGTGGCCTTCCTGGGCATCCTGCTGGTGTGCACGGTCATCAACCTCCTGGTCACCAGCGGATCCGCCCAATGGGCCCTGGTCGGCCCGGTGTTCGTGCCCATGTTCATGCTCCTGGACATCCCGCCCGAGGTCACCCAGGCCGTCTACCGCATCGCCGACTCGTGCACCAACGCGGCCACCCCGATGAGCGCCTACTTCGTCATGACCCTGGGAATCGTCCAGCGCTACCGCCGCTCGGCCGGCATCGGCACGCTGATGTCCCTGACCCTGCCCCTGTGCCTGACCATGCTGGCGGCCTGGACCCTGCTGTTCTACGCCTGGTGGGCGCTGGGCATCCCGCTCGGCCCCGGAGTCGCGGTCCGCTGACAAAACCCTTCGCCCACCCCCGAGGAGAGCCGCAGTGCACCTGCCCGACATCGAGTCCCTGGCCCGTACCGCCCTGCCGGAGATGACCGCCGACCTCAAAGCCCTGGTCGAACTCGAAACCCCCAGCAACGACAAGGAGTTGCTGAACACCGGCCTCGCGGCCGTGGAGCGCTGGGCCCACGACCGCCTGGGCCCACCGGACGAATCCCAACGCCACGACGGCGGCCCCCACGGCGACCTGCTGGAACTGCTGTACCGGGGCAACACCCCCACCACGGTCCTGATGCTCTGCCACTACGACACGGTGTGGCAGGCCGGGACCCTCGCCGACTGGCCGTTCACGGTCACCGGCGAAGGCAGCACCGCCCGGGCGAGCGGCCCGGGCACGTTCGACATGAAGTGCGGCCTGACGCAAGCGGTCTGGGCGCTACGACTGCTGCGGCAGACCGGCGCACCCCACCCGACGGTACGGCTGCTGCTCAACGGCGACGAGGAGATCGGCAGCCCGGCCTCCCGCCCCCACATCGAGCGGCTGAGCGAGCACGCGGCGGCCACCCTGGTGTGCGAGGCGGCGGCCGGACCGGAGGGCGCACTGAAGACGGCCCGCAAGGGCGTCGGCCTGTTCGAGGTGACCGTCGAGGGCATCGAGGCCCACGCGGGCCTGGAACCCGAGAGGGGCGCCAGCGCCGTCCACGCGCTGGCCGAACTGGTCACCCGCATCGCCGCGTTGGGCGCACCGCAGGACGGCACCACCGTCAACGTCGGCCTGATCGGCGGCGGTACGGGACGCAACGTCGTCGCGGGCCGGGCGCACTGCGGCATCGACGTACGCATCACCGACCCCGCCGAAGCGGCCCGCATCGACGCCGGACTCGCCGCCCTGCGCCCCTCGGACCCACGGGTGACGGTGACCGTCACCGGCGGCTGGAACCGCCCGGCGATGGTCCCCAACCCGGCCTCCCGCGTGCTGTTCAAACAGGCCGAGGAAGCCGCCGCGGAACTGGGCTGGACCGCCCGCGAGACGGCCGTCGGCGGCGCGAGCGACGGCAACTTCGTCGCCGCGCTGAACCGCCCCGTCCTCGACGGCCTGGGCGCGGTGGGCGCCGGCGCCCACGCCCGCGGCGAACACGTCCTCCTGGACCACGTCCCGACCCGCACGGCCCTGCTGGCGGGCCTCTTGGCGGCGTACGCGACGGAATGAGAACGACCGTACGGCCGCGGCGACCCTTCCAGGTCACCGCGGCCGTACGAAGAAGCAGGCGGCAGGAGGTCAGGCGCCGCTGGCGTCGAGCATGGCGTCCCGCTCGACGATCTTCACCCGCTCACGCCCCTGCGGCTCGCCCAGCGCGCGCTCCGCGGCGTCGAGCTTGTACCAGCCCTCCCAGGTGGTGAAGCGGACGTCGCGATCCGCGAGGAAGGCGTCGACGGCCTCCGGGTCGGGCGAGGCGGGGGAGTGCAGACGACCGTTCGCGTGGTCGTCGAGCAGACTGGCCACGGTCTCGTTCGCGTCCCCCTTGGTGTGCCCGATCAGGCCCACCGGACCACGCCGGATCCAGCCGGTGACGTACGTCGACTGCAGGTGCTCGCCGGACGTGGTGATGACACGCCCGCCCTCGTCCGGGACGGTCCCGCTGTCGATGTCCCAGGGCAGCTTGGGGAGTTGGTCCGACAGATAGCCCACCGCGCGGTAGATCCCCGTGACGTCCCAGTCGGTGAAGGCGCCGGTGCCGCGCACGTTGCCGCTGCCGTCGAGCTCGGTCCGCTCGGTGCGCAGCCCGACGACCCTGCCGTCCTCGCCGAGCACCTCCGTGGGCGACTCGAAGAAGTGCAGGAACAGCTTGTGCGGCCGGTCGCCGACGTCACGGATCGCCCAGTTCTCCAGCGTCTTGGCGACCATGTCGACCTGCTTGCTGCCGCGCCGGGCCGCGATCGAACCGTCGTCGTAGTCGATGTCCTCGGGATTGACGACGACCTCGATGGTGGGGGAGTGGTCCAGCTCCCGCAGCTCCATCGGGCTGAACTTCGCCTGGGCCGGGCCGCGCCGCCCGAAGACGTGGATCTCCTTGGCCCGGTTGGCCTTCAGACCGTCGTGGACGTTCGGCGGGATCTCCGTGGGCAACAACTCGTCGGCGGTCTTGGCGAGCACCCGCGCCACGTCGAGGGCCACGTTCCCGACCCCGAGCACCGCGACCTTCTCGGCCTCCAGCGGCCAGGTCCGCGGCACGTCCGGGTGACCGTCGTACCAGGACACGAAGTCGGCCGCGCCGTACGACCCCTCAAGGTCGATGCCGGGTATGTCGAGCGCACGGTCGGCGGTGGCACCCGTGGAGAAGACCACCGCGTCGTAGAAGGTCCGCAGGTCGTCCAGGCTGATGTCGGACGGATAGTCGACGTTCCCGAACAGCCGGATCTGCGGCTTGTCGAGCACCTGGTGCAGGGCGGTGATGATGCCCTTGATCCGCGGATGGTCGGGGGCGACGCCGTACCGGATGAGACCGAACGGCGCGGGCATCCGCTCGAAGATGTCGATGGCCAGGCCCGGATCAGCGGCCGCTGCGGACTTCAACAACGCGTCGGCGGCATAGATCCCGGCAGGACCGGCTCCGACAATGGCTACCCGCAGAGGGCGCGGCATGATCAGGTTCCCTTCGGCGATGACAGAGTGACTCCCGGGGAAACCCTAAACTAAGGCAGACCTAACCTGGTACGGGGGGTGGGTCTATGACCTCATAGGGGCGGTTTATGGGTGGAGGAATTTGCTGACGGCTTGGGGGAGCGTTCCGGCGGTGGGGCTGGGGTGTGCCGTGTGCCGTGTGCCGTGTGCTGGTGGTGGGTCTTCGCGTTTCGGTGGCCGGCGCCTGGGCGGACCGCTCCGGGTGCGGTTTTCCGGGCGCCGGGTGGTCGGGGCGTCCGGGGAGGGTCTGCGGGGTTGATGTCCCGTCAGGCGGTCGCCGGGCCCGAGGGGCGGTGGGCGCGCAGGAACAGGTCGGCGGTGGTGCGGGAGATCTCGCGGATCGCCTCGTCGGACAGCGGGTGCACCCCGCGCAGTGAGCGGACCCGTCCCTCCGCGGACAGCAGCTCGGCCGGCGGCGGTGCCTCTACGCCAGTGTCCCGCTCGGCATCCTGGCCACGCTCGGTGCGGTCTTCACCCTCAAGGGGGACCCGGTCGGCGAGCGCAAGCCGTTCGACGTCCCCGGCGCCGTACTGATCACCGCCAGTATGTTGCTGCTGGTGTACGGCCTGACCGAGGTCGGGAAGAGCGGCTGGGACCGAGTAAGGCTTGTCCACCCAACCGCGGCCGTAGCCGCCCGGCGACGCCGCAGCCGGCGCACTTGCCCCTCCCCACTGACCCGCCGGCTCGTCGACCGGTACGGCCGTACGGCGGTAGCCGCAGCCTCCGGCCTCACCCTCCTCGTCGCCGGAATCACCGCCGCCGCGGCGCCTGCCGCGGCTGGGCCGGAACCTGGGCCCCGTCTCCGGCACCCGCGATGATTTCCATGGGGTTCAGAGCTCGGCGACGACGCGTCGTAGTGTGCCCGGCGCGATGCGCAGCATGGCGGGCATGGCTTTCGTCTGGCCGGGGAATGCCATGTTCCGCCCCCGCCGAAGAGCTTTTATCGTGACCGCCGCCACCTGTGCGGGAGTCAGTTTCTTCCCCGTGGCTTCGGCGTTCATGGGCGTGTCCGTGGACGGTGGGAGGACCTCGAGGACATGGGTGTGACCCTGCGGGGCGAGTTGACGGCGCAAGCCGTCCGCGAAGCCGTGCAGGCCGGCCTTCACCGCGCCGTGGGTGGGCGCGCGAGTGGGCGAGACCAGAGCGAACCCCGAGGTGATGAAGACGATCGCGTCGGGCGATGGCCATCGCTCAAGCACTTCACCCGTCAAGTGGATGGGGGCGGTGAGGTTCAACGCCACCTCGTCATCGAGAGTCGCATTGGGGTTCTTGCCGGTGGCATAGTCTCGTTCCTCGAACGTACCGGCGTTGTTGACCAGCACGTCCAAACGCCCAAAGCGATCGGCGACTGCTTGCAACAACGCTGCCCGGTCGGCTGCGTTCGTCACATCAGCCCGCACGGCCAGCGCCTGCGGGTGTGCCTGCGCGAATCGGTCAAGCGCAGCCTGCGAACGCCCGCAAACGACGACGGACGCCCCGAGCTCCACGAAGGATTGCGCGAGGCTCAAGCCGATGCCTGACGTTCCGCCAGTGATGAGTACGGTCTGTGACACGGTGTCACCTCTCGTTATAGTGTACCGATTGGTACGAAACACGTTAGCACATCCGTACCGATCGGTATCGAAGGGGTAGGATGGAGAAATGTTCCCGACGACACCGGTCCGGCCTGGCAGACCTCGCGCGTTCGACATCGACGAGGCACTCGATCGTGCCGTCCTGGTGTTTTGGTCAAAGGGTTTCGAGGGAGCCAGCCTTGACGACCTCACCGAAGCGATGGGTATCAGCCGCCCCAGCCTGTACAGGGCGTTCGGCAGCAAAGAAGACCTCTTCTACAAGGCGCTGGAGCGGTACACCGAGGGCTTGACCTCCTACTTCGCTCAAGCTCTGGCAGAGCCCACAAGCGGAGCGGTGGCTACTGCTGTGCTCCACGGGACGGTCGAGGCGGCGACCATGCCGGGATTGCCCACGGGCTGTCTTGGCGTGCTGGGTGCGTTGGCCACCGGGGACGAGAGCCGCCAAGTCCGAGACGCACTCATCGCATGGCGTGAGGAGGGGATAGCCCACTTGACGCGCCGGTTTCAACAGGCGGTGGACGCCGGTGACCTTCCGCCTTCCACAGATCCTCATCTGCTTGCGCTCTACCTGAGAACGGTCGCCAATGGGATTGCCGTCCAGGCCGCGAGTGGTAGTTCCCGCCCTGAGCTGCTGCAGGTCGCGAACCTCGCGTTGGGCAGCTGGCCAAAGCCGTAGTCAGCTGGTGAGCCCGGGATCTGCGTACGTACTTCGGTTTTCCGTGGTTCGCGCGAGGCCGGCGCGACGGGCGGAGGAGCTGCGGGTGCTGCGGTAGTGGGCGGTTCCGAGGGCGCGCGGGATGCCGACGCTGCGGCGGAGGCTGGCGAGACAGCGCGTGCCGGGGCCGAGGCGCGAAACCAACTACCGATGATCAACTGCTCGTCAAGCCGTGCGTGCCGGCGGCATCCCGGCTCCCGCACTTGTCGCGTCGGTGCCCCAGCTGGCCAGCAGCCGTAGTGCCTCCGCCGACGGGGAACCGGGTTCGGCGTGGTACGTCACCAGCATCCGTTCGTGGGCGTCGGCCTGGTGGAACGACTCGAGGCGGAGGTCGAGTTCGCCGACGAGCGGGTGGTGCAGGCGCTGGATGCCGTGGCACTTCTCCTTGACGTCGTGGGTGGCCCACAGCCGCCGGAACTCCTCGCTCTTCACGGAGAGTTCGCCCACCAGGGCGGACAGCCGGGGGTCGTCCGGATGGGAGCCGGCGTCCATGCGCAGCTGAGAGACGACGTCGCTGGCTTTGTGCTCCCAGTCCACGAACAGGTCGCGGTACTCGGGCCGCAGGAACACCAGCCGCGCCCAGTTGCGCTCGTGCGCCGGCAGCTCCTCCCAGTAGCCGAAGACCGCCGCGGCCGGCCGGTTCCAGGCGAGGATGTCCGAGCGCCGCCCCACGAGGATCGCCGGGACGCCGTCCATGGTGTCCAGCAGCGTCCGCAGGGGGCCCCGCACCTGCTGGGTGCGGCCGGCCGGCTTCTTCTTGTGCTGTTTCGGCTTCGCCAGGTGCGTGAGGTGGGCGTGCTCGGCGTCGCTCAGCCGCAGCGCGCGGGCGATGGCGTCGAGGACCTCCGCCGACACGTGCCGCCCGTTGCCCTGCTCCAGCCGCGTGTAGTACGCCACCGACACTCCGGCCAGCTGCGCCAGCTCCTCGCGGCGCAGCCCCGGCACCCGCCGGTACCGTCCGAAGTCCGGCAGGCCCACGTCCTCCGGCTTCAGCCGGGCCCGCCGGGTGCGCAGGAACTCGCTGAGCTCGGCACGCGGGTCCAGCGCGCCGGCGGCGGGCTCGTGCACCGGTTCGAGGTATTCGTCCATGCCTTGAGTATCCACGGCCGGACGCACACCAGCCTGACCCAACCAGTGGTAGGCATCGCGAGCATACGCAAAGCCGTGACCTGGGTGAATACCGGATCGTCCAGCACGCTCGAGACCGTGTCCGGCTGGAAGGCAGCCGGGGCGTGGCTTGCATCGAGAACGGAGCACAACCCATGACCGCAACACAGGGGGCCGAGTCGAGGACGTTCCAGAGCGAAACGGCCGTGGAGGCGGTCGGCCGCCTTCGTGCGACCTTCAACACCGGTGTCACCCGCGGACTGGACTGGCGCGTCAACCAGCTGCAGCGGCTGCGGGCACTGCTGGTCGAGAACGAGCAGGAACTGATCGAAGCGCTCTGGGCGGACCTGCGGAAGAACCCCGCCGAGGCGAAGACGCAGGAGATCGACTTCGCTGTCGCCGACATCGACGAAACGCTGGCGCATCTGGAGAACCGGCTTCAGCCTCGCCCGGTGGAGGTCCCCGCCCACTTCGGTCCCACGACCACGGCCTACACCACGTACGACCCGCTCGGGGTGGTCCTGGTGATCGCTCCCTGGAATTTCCCGCTGCACCTTCTCATCGACCCCATCATCGGCGCCCTGGCCGCCGGGAACACCGTGGTGGCCAAGCCGAGCGAGATCTCGGTGCACACCTCGGCGGTCGCTGCACGCCTGCTGCGAGAGTACTTCGACCCTGACGTGCTCACCGTGGTCGAGGGGGGCGCCGAGGAGACCACGGCCCTCCTGGCACAGCGCTTCGACCACATCTTCTACGCCGGCAACGGCACCGTCGGCCGGATCGTCATGGCCGCAGCCGCCAAGAACCTCACCCCCGTCACGCTCGAACTCGGAGGCAAGTCACCGGTCTTCGTGGCGCCCGACGCCGACGTGGACGAGACCGCCAAGCGGCTGGTCGGCGCCAAGTTCGGCAACGCCGGTCAGCAGCGCGTAGCCCCCGACCATGTTCTGGCCGGTCCAGCCACCGCCGCCGCACTGGTCCCCGCCCTCCGCGCGGCGGTCGAAGTCCAGTTCCGCACCAGCCCGCAGACCGCGGCCGACTTCGGCCGGATCATCAACGAGCGGCATGTCGACCGGCTCACGCGTCTGCTGGATTCCGGCCGTGCGGCGGTGGGAGGCCGGCACGACCGTGACGACCTGTTCATCGCACCGACGGTGCTCACCGATGTCGACCCCGCACCGCCGGTCATGCAGGAGGAGATCTTCGGTCCGATCCCCGCCGTCGTCGAAGTCGAAGACCTCGATGCCGCCATCGCCTTCATCAACGAACGCGACAAGCCCCCTGGCGCTCTACGCCTTCACCGAGTCCGAGACCACCAAGTCGCGCCTGGTGAACGAGACGTCCTCCGGCGGCGTCGCCTGGGGTCAGCCGGGTGATGCGACTGCTCATGACCGGCCTGCCGTTCGGTGGCGTCGGAGAAAGCGGCATGGGCCGGTACCGCGGCCGGTATTCCCTTGAGACGTTCAGCCACCTCAAGGCTGTCGCGGACGTCCCGCTCGGCTCTCGCCGCGTTCGCCGCCAACCCCGTGCCTGCCCGAGGAGCGCATCCGCGCCACCGCCAAGGCAGCGTGGACCCCCTACTTCGCAGACATTCATCCCGTTTCCCTCCGTATTGAAGAAAGAAGCCCATGTCTCTCAACAATTCAGAAGTTTCATCCGTCCCGTCGCTTTTCTCCCCCGTCTCGCTCGGGAAGATCGAGCTCGCCAACCGCGTCGTCATGGCACCGCTGACCCGGGTCCGGGCCGGTTCCTCCGGCATCCCTGGGGACCTGATGGTCGAGTACTACCGGCAGCGGGCGAGCGTCGGAATGATCGTCACCGAGGGCACCTACCCCGACCACGCGTCCCAGGGGTACGTCGGTGAGCCGGGCATCGCCACCGACGAGCAGGCGGCCGGCTGGCAGCGGGTGTTCGAGGCGGTGCACGCCGAGGGCGGTCGCATCGTCCTGCAGATCATGCACGCCGGCCGCGGCACCCACCCCGACATCAACGGAGGCCGCCGCATCCTCGCCCCCAGCGCGATCGCCATCGACAATCAGACGTTCACCGAGAAGGGCCAGCAGCCCTACCCCGTACCGGAAGCGATGACCACCGCGGAGATCCGGGCAGCCCTGGAGGACTTCGTCACCGCGGCCCGCCGGGCCGTCGGGGCGGGAGCGGACGGCGTGGAAATCCACGGCGCCAACGGCTACCTGCTCCAGCAGTTCCTCTCCCCGGCGGCCAACCGGCGCACCGATGGATACGGCGGCTCGCCGAACGACCGCGCCCGCTTCGTCGTCGAGGTCGTCACGGCCGTCGCCCAGGCCGTCGGTGCCGAGCGGGTCGGGCTGCGGATCTCGCCGGAGGGCGACCTCGGGGACGTCTTCGAGACCGACCGGGACGACGTCCTGGCCACCTACGGCGCCCTGCTGGACCAACTGCGTCCGCTGGGCCTGGCCTACCTCTCCGTACTGCACACCGAGCCGGGCGGCGACCTGGTGCAGGAGCTGCGGCGGCGCTTCGACGGCAAACTGATCGTCAACAACGGCCCCCTCGGAGGGCAGACCACCCGCGAGCAGGCACTCCAGCAGATCGAGGCCGGCCACGCCGACGCCGTGGCCGTGGGCCGCGCCCTCATCGCCAACCCCGACCTGGTCGAGCGCTGGCAGGACGGCCACCCGGAGAACGAGCCACGGCCCGAACTGTTCTACGGGCAGGGCGCCGAGGGCTACACCGACTACCCCTTCCTCGAAACGGCTTGAGGCCCACGGTCACGCCTGTCCATGCGGCAGCCCCACTCACCCATGGACAGGCGCCCGACCGGCGACACTGTTGGACAGGCGCCCGACCGGCGACACTGTGCCCGTTCGGCGAACACGGCCATGATCTGCTGGTAGGCGGGGCCGTCCGGCAGGGCCGCAGCCGGCTCTGCCGGTGCCAGGGGCGCCTCGTCGGTCAGTTCCAGGAGCGTTTTGCGGGTGATCGCGATGTGTTCGGCGGCCTGGGTGAGTCCGTCCAGCAGTGCGGTCAGCTGCATGATCTGCTCGTGAGCGGCCTCCGCTTCCACGGCGATCCTCCGCTCGCGGACCTCCAGGCGGGCCAGCAGGGCGCCGAGGGTCTGCTGCGGGGCGCCGCTCACGCGCCGCGCCGGGCCAGGGCGGAGGCGCCCGTCAGCCGACGGGCCATCACGTCGCTTATCGCCCAGTACACCCGTGACTCGGCCCAGACCGGGCGGTGTTCGCAGTCGCGGACCAGCCTGCGGTGGAGCATCAAGATCCCGTTGGTCTGCTCGACTCTCCAGCGGATCGGTTGCGGGACGAAGCCGCGGTCGGCCGGGTTGCGCTCGATGATCTCCACCGCGATGCCCAGGCCGACGCCGTGGTCAACCACGGTCTTTTCGAACCCTTGGTCCACCAGGGCCTTCGTCACCGTGGAGGTCCCGGCGGCGACCTTGTCCAGCAGCGCGGTGCCGAAGGCGTTGTCGTGTACGGAGGCGGCCAGCACCACCACAGCGACCACCAGGCCCAGCACGTCAACGGCCGGCCCTCGCTTGCGGCCCGGTACCTTCTTCGAGGCGTCCCGCCCGGTCGTGGCCGCGGGCACTCCGGCGGCGGCATGGAGACTCCGCGTGTCGAGCACCACCAGACTCGGGTCGGTTAATCGCCCCCGGCCCTCACGCACCTGCCGGCGCAGCAGGTCGTGGATGACCTCGTCGGTGCCGTCGTCGCGCCACTTGTAGAAGGAGTACTTCACCGCGCCGGGCGGTGGCAGGTCGTGCGGCAGGTAATCCCACTGGCAGCCGGTACGGGACTGGTACAGGAGCGCGTTGACGATCTCCCGCATCCCGTATCTGCCCTGATGGCCGCTGACGGAGGGGTGCTCGGCCTTCCATCCAGTGGTCACCGGCTCGATCAATGCCCAGCGTCGTCGGACAAGTCGCTCTCGTGGGGCCTGCTTTCGCTCACCCTGCCACTGCAATACGGGAGCGAGCGCACCGGTCGGGTTGGCCGGCGACGGCCTTCACCGTCGCCGCCCGGTCGGCCAAGGGCCTGCGCCGCTGTTGCGAGCAACTCCGCGGATGTCCCCGGGAGGCGGGGCGTGTGGCGAAGCTCGCGCAGTTCCGGGGGAGCCCGGAACTGCCACTCGGCTCCTGCCGCGGAGGTGGGGGCCGCCACCGCAGACAGCCCACGGCGCCATCCACGGAGGTCAGGTCCGCGCAGAGACCTCAGTGTGGGCAGCGCGCAGCGAGACCTTGTCGATCTTGCCGACCGGGTTCTTCGGGATGGCATCCACCACGAAGAACGCGGTCGGGCGCTTGAAGCCGGTGAGGCTGCGCGCGCAGAGGGACTGCAGTGCCGAGGGATCGACGGTCGAACCCGGTCGGGGCTGGACGTAGGCGACGACGACCTCTCCCCATTTCTCGTCGGGGACGCCGATCACGGCGGCCTCAAGCACCGACGGGTCACCGACGAGGACGTCCTCGATCTCCTTGGGATAGATGTTCTCCCCACCCCGGATGATCATGTCTTTCGACCGTCCGACCAGGGTCAGGTATCCGTCGGCGTCGAGCCGGCCCACGTCGCCGGTGTGCAGCCGGCCGTCGACGATGACCTTGGCTGTCTCCTCCGGGCGGCCGAGATAGCCCCGCATGACGTTGGGGCCCCGCACGACGACCTCTCCTTCCACGCCCGGCGGCACCTCGCTGCCGTCGGCGTCGACGATCCGGATCTCCTGGCCGGGGAAGGGCAGTCCCACGGTTCCGGCGCGTCGAGGGCCCGCGACAGGATTGATGGTGGAGCCGCAGGTTCCCTCGGACAGCCCGTACCCCTCGACGAGCGGGAAACCGTAACGGGCCTCGAACCGGGTCAGCAGCTCGGCGGAGGCGGGTGCCGCACCGCAGACTCCGAAGCGCAGGGACGACGTGTCGGGGCGGACCTGGTCCGGGAGCGCCGCGAGCATGCTGTAGATCGTCGGCACGGCGCTGAAGAACGTGGGGCGCTCGCGCTCGACCACGTCGAAGAACGTCTGGGGATTGAACCGGTCGGCGATGGTGAGGCTCGCGCCCGCCAGCAACGGTACGAGAGTGCTGACCACGATGCCGTTGACGTGGAAGAGCGGCAGGATCAGCAGGCAGCGGTCGGCCGGACCGACCTCCAGCGCCCGACGCCCCATGTCCGCCATGGCGTCGATGTTGGCGTGATCGAGCATCACCCCCTTGGGAACCCCGGTCGTGCCGCTGGTGTAGATGAGCAGGGCCAGCGCGGACGGGTCCGGGAGGGGGGCCTCGTCCGGTTCTGCCGCTGTGTCGTCGTGCAGTTCGCCGACGGCGAGGACGGCGGTCCCGTCCGCCACCGCGGCCTCGCCGTCCTCGCTCACCAGAAGGCGTGCGCCGGAGTCTGTGAGCTGCCGGGCCACTTCGATGTCGGTCATGCTCGGGTTGACCGGCGTGATGGTGGCGCCGAGCCGCCAGGCGGCGAACAGCAGGAGCACGAACTCGACGCGGTTGGTCAGTCTGAGGGCCACGACGTCGCCGGGGCCGATCCCGAGGTCCTGGAGGTGACGTGCCGCCGCCTGGACGCGACGCAGCAACTGGACGTTGGTGAGGGCCTGGCGGCCGTCCGAGACCGCGGCCCCGTCGGGGTCGAGGGACGCGCGGCGGTCGGGCAGAGATGCGAAATTCATGGCGAGGGCGTACCTGTCTGGGTGTGATGCGGTCCGGTCACGCAGCTGACGCGGCGGCTGCCGGGTTCAGCTGGCGGGTGAGGAACTCGATCTGGTCGCGCACCAGTACGTCGAAGGTCTCGCCGGTGTAGAAGTCGAAGTGGCCGGCGTCGTACCTCTTGATCTCTCCCTTGGGTGCGGTGCGCGCGTAGCGGAGGGTCTGGGCGGGAGGCGTGACGGAGTCGGTGTCGCTGACGCAGAAGAGGATCGGCATGGCGATCTTCTTGGCCGCGCGCCCGGGCCGGTAGGCGAGGATGGTCGGGATGACCCGCGCCGCCACCTCGTTGCGGAACGTCGTTCCCGGAGGCTGGAGCGCCTGGTATCCGGGCAGGGCGTCCGGGGCGTTCATGAGGGCCGGTGTGCCGGGGGCGGCGGCGATCGGCACCATCACGGGCGGCTTTCCGCGGCCTCTGGCCGCCAGATCGCGGGCGACCACGGGGAGGACCTTGAGCGAGGCGGCAGGGCCCAGCGCGAGCGCGGAGGCGAGACCGTCGGTGAAGGGGCATTGCGACACCGCCGCGCGCAGTTCGGGGTGGCGGGAGGCGACGGTGATGGCATGGCCGCCGCCGAACGAGCTGCCCCAGACGGCGATGCGGGTGCGGTCGACGTCCGTGCGGGCCTTGACGTAGGCGATGGCGGCGTCCCAGTCGGCGAGCTGCCGCTTGATCGACAGGAGTTGGCGAGGGTGGCCGCCGCTGTCGCCGAAGTGCCGGTAGGTGAAGGCCACCGCGGCGATGCCGGCCTGCGCGAAGCGCTCGGCGAAGGCGTCCAGGCGCATCTCGCGGACGGCGCCGAGGCCGTGCCCGAGGATGACGACGGGCGCAGACGTGACGCCCGTGGGGAGGTAGAGCCAGCCGGCGCAGGTGCTGTCGCCGGAAGGGAACGTGATGTCGTGACGGGTGAACGACCGCTGAGTGGTCATCGTCGGTTCACCGCCCGCTCGTCGGGCGACGGCCCGGCACGCTGCCCGAGGCGAGGGCTCGTGCGTAGGTACCCGGTGTGTAGAGCGGGAGTTCGCCGGTGGCGGCGGTCGTGGCCTGGTAGTCGAGCATCAGCCTCTGGCCTTCCTCCGACATGATCTGGGCGAAGAACTCGGCGCGTTCGACGTGCAGACCGTCCTCCAGTGACATCGAGCCGCCGAAGTACACCGACCTCTTGGCCGCCGCGACCGACCCCTTCGACCGCTTCCCGAAGTGCTCGGCGAGTTCGACCGCCTGCGCGACCACCTTGTCCTGCGCGACGACCTTGTCCACCGCGCCGTTGGCGAGAGCTTCCGCGGACGTGAACGGCTTGCCTTCGAGGATCGCGGCCAGGGACCGGTGGGTGCCGATCAGGCGGGTCAGCCGCTGGGTGCCGCCACCGCCCGGGATGATGCCGAGGAGGATCTCCGGCTGGCCGATGAAGAAGTCCCCGTCGGCCATGACCCGCAGATCGCACGCCCAGGCGAACTCCGCGCCGAGGCCGAGAGCCGAACCGTTGAGGGCGGCGACGTAGAGCACGCCGCTGGCGTTCATCCGCAGGAAGGTCCTGTGCAGACGTTCCAGCTGCAGAGCCCCGCGCATCGGGGTCCTGCGCATCACGGACCCGAGGAGGCGGAACCGGTCCACGTGCTTGGCCAGGCGGACGACGGCTGAGGCAGCGCGCCGGCCGACCGTGGGGCTCGCGGCTCCCTCTTCCTGCAGCCACCGGACCGCGGCATGGCTGACGAACCGCTCGGGATGTGCCCCGGTGAAGACGACGGCACGGATGTTCGGATCACGGTCGGCTCGGGCCACCAGCTTCTCCAGCTGCTGGGCGATGTCGAGGCCGAACTCCTGGTGCGGGCCGCCGTCGACCCGCGCGATCAGAACGGCGCCGCGATCTTCGACCGTGAGACGGCCCTTGTCTTTGTATGGCATGAGTTCTGCTCCCGTGCTGAGTTCATGGCGATGGGAAAGTGCGTGGGGAGGGCCGCGGATGCGTGTCGCAGCGATGAGGTCGGGTTCGCCCCGACACGCTGTGCCCGCACGGGCGGCAGGAGACTGGACCAGCGCGCGATGACGTGTCCGAAGGCGGACGCGTGGATCGAAGGCGGCACGTCACGCGTGATGTGTACTATTGCCGCGAAGAATTACATAACCAAGTTATTTCTGGTGTGTCAACGGTGGAGGCGTGCGGAACATGGCAGGGCGGGCGAGGCTCGAAGACGCACCGGAACGACTCGTGCAGGCGGCCATCGGCCTGCTGGCCGAGCAGGGTCCGTCGGCTGTGAAGGCGCGCACGGTGGCCTCCGCGAGCGGACTGTCGACGATGGTGGTCTACAGCCACTTCGGCGGGATCCCCGAGCTGATGAGCGCTGTCGCCGACCACGGGTTCAAGGAACTCGGCGGGGCGTTCGCCCGGGTGCCGGTGACGGAGGACCCGATCGCGGATCTCTTCGCCATGGCCCTGACCTGCCGTCGGCAGGCCCGCGAGAACCCTCACCTCTACGACCTGATGTTCGGACTGTCCACTCGGGCGACCTACCGGCCTCTGCCGGATACGGACCGGCGCCTGAGCGGGCACTCCCCGGCCTTCCGGGAAGCCCACGCCCATGTCACCGCGGCGTGCGAACGGCTCGTGGACTCCGGCAGGGTCGAGCGGCGGGAACCCGAAGCCATCGCCGCCCAGCTGTGGAGCTACGTGCACGGTTACATCACCCTCGAACTGGCCGAACACTTCGTCGAGTTCGACGACGCCGTGGCGCAGGTGCTCCTGCCGATGGGCGTGACCTTCGCTGTCGGCCTGGGAGACGAGCGGGAACGCGCCGAGGCATCCCACGAGACCGGCGCGCGCCTGTACGACTCGATCGTCCAAGGCCGCTGAGGGGCCTGGTCGTCGGGTGCTGCCCCGGTGCGCGGCCGGCTAGGACGCCCTGGTCTCCGCGGGAGGGGCATCTGTGCCAGGCGTGAGTTGGTCCTGCCTCCCCAGCGCCGCGACCTCCCGTTCGAGGGACGGCACCGCCCGGGCCGCGAAACGCCTCGCCCAGGGCCAGGCCGGCGGTGAATTCAGCGCCGCCTTGGCCCAGTTGGCCACGACGACCGCACGCGGGACGTACACGCGGGCGCGCCGGCGTACGAGTCCGTCGACGATCGCGGCGGCCGCCCGGTCGGAGCTCGTGGTGACGTTGCCCGGATAGGGCAGTCGCGCGCGCAGGTCCTGGAACGAGGGGAGGTCCGCCTCGGCGCCTCGCACGAGGTCCGTGTCGATCCAGGAGGGGTGCACCACGCCGACGGTGACTCCGAGGTGGGCCACCTCCTGCCGGTAGGTCAGGGCGAGCAGTTCGGCCCCGGCCTTGCTCGCGCCGTAGGAGGCCATCGCGGCCAGCGGCATGAACGACAGCGCGGACGCGACGACCAGCACGTGGCCCCGGCTGCGCTCCAGGTGCGGCGTCGCGTACTTGAGGGTGCGGAACACACCGTTCAGGTTGATGTCCAGGACCCGCTCGAACGACGCCTCGTCCGTCTGGCGCACCGTCCCGTACGCGACGACGCCGGCGTTGGCGACGACGAGGTCGATGCCGCCCATGACCTCGGCGGCCTCGTCGAGCGCCGATCGCAGAGCGGCCCCGTCGCGCACATCGGCCTCACGCCACGAAGCGGCGGGACCCAGCTCGTCGGCGAGGGCGCGCAACCGATCGGCTTCGAGGCCGATCACGGTCACCCGGGCCCCTCGGGCGGCGGCCAGGCGGGCCACCTTCTCGCCGATACCGCGTGCCGCTCCGGTGACAACCAGTTTTCTGCCCCGCAAGTCACGTTTCATGGCGGCAACATAACTTCGTTATTGATGGAGCACAAGAGACCGCGCACCGGTCGCTGTCCGGTTCACCTGCTGGGTCTCACGACCGGACGAACCTATGCTGGCCGTCATGAGGCGGACATCCTTTGCGCAGTGGCCCTGCTCGATCGCGCGCACCATGGACCTGCTCGGGGACTGGTGGACGCCGCTGGTGCTGCGTGAGGCGTTCTACGGGATCCGGCGGTTCGACGCGTTCCAGGAGTCGCTGGGGATCGCCCGCAACACGCTGACGGACCGGCTGCGCCGGCTGGTGGAGGAGGGGCTGCTGGAGAAGCGGCCCTACCAGACGGAGCCGGTCCGCCATGACTACGTGCTCACCGAGAAGGGGCGCGACTTCTATGGCGTGTTGCTGGTGATGAACCGGTGGGGGGACCGCTGGCTGTCCGGTGAAGCGGGCCCGCCGGTGACGATGCGCCACGAGGCGTGCGGGCAGGAGACGCATGCCGAGGTGGTGTGCGCCGCCTGCGCCGAACCCATGACCGCAGACAACACCCGTCCCCGGATGGGTCCCGGCTATCCGCAGCATTTGGCCGAACGGCCGGACGTGCGGGAGCGGTTCGCAGGCTGATTCGGCAGTGCCGTGGTCGTCACGTCACCCTTGACAGGTAGGTCTATCTACGCAACTTTACTGGCCAGGTACTCATGTGGGTGTTTCTTGGCGGGTCGGGAGGGTGCGGGGTCATGGAGTGGACAGGTGCACGCTATGCGGACAGGCCGACGGTTGAGGTCCACACCTGGATCGCCGCCGCGCCGGCACGGGTGTGGACGCTGGTGTCCGACATCGAGCTGATGCCGCGTATGAGTTCCGAGTTGCAGTCGGTGGAATGGCTGAACGGCGGGAACGGCCCTGCTCTGGGGGCCCGGTTCGTCGGCCGGAGCAAGCACGAAGCATTCGGGGAGTGGGCCACCACGTCCCACATCGTCGAATGCGAGCCGCCGAGGAGGCTCGCCTGGGCGGTCGAGGATCCGCAGCACCCGACAGCGATCTGGCGGTTCACGTTGGAGCCGCAGGACGGGGGCACTCTGCTGCGGGAATGGATGCAGATGGGGCCGGCCCCCTCGGGGCTTTCCTTCGCCATCGAACGCATGCCGGAGAAGGAGCAGAAGATCGTCTTCGTGCGTATGCGCGAGTTCGAGGCCAACATGACCGTCACCCTCGAAGGGGTCAAGAAGCTGGCCGAGAGCGCCCCGGGCGAGGCGAGCCTTTGATGCGTACTTCCACCACGATCGAAGCCTCCGGTGGCGACTGGCGGGATATCGTCGACTACGTCACCGAGGCGGAGCGACTCGGTCTGGACATCTGCTGGGTGGCGGAGGCGTGGGGCTCCGAAGCGCCCTCGCCGTTGGGCTATCTCGCCGCGAAGACGCAGCGCATGCTTCTCGGATCGGGGATCATCCAGCTCGGCACCCGCACGCCGACGGCCATCGCCCGAGCCGCGATCACGCTGTCGCAGATCTCCCAGGGGCGTTTCCTTCTCGGGCTGGGCCCCTCCGGACCACAGGTGATCGAAGGACTGCACGGCGTGCCGTTCGACCGGCCGCTGTCCCGGATGCGCGAGACCGTCGAGATCGTGCGACAGGCCGCCTCGGGGGAGAAGGTCTCCCACTCCGGCCGTGAATTCCAGATCCCGCTGCCGGGCGGGGAGGGCAAGCCCATGCGCCTGTCCATGCGCGCCGAGTACGACATCCCCGTCCACCTGGCCACCCTTTCGCCGAAGATGCTGCGTCTGACCGGTGAGATCGCCGACGGCTGGCTGGGCACCAGTTTCGTACCCGAAGGCGCCAAGGAGGCGTACTTCGACCACCTGGACCGCGGCCTGGCCAACGCCGGCCGTACGCGCGCCGACCTCGACATCTGCCAGGGCGCCGAGGTCGCCTTCGCGGACGACGAGGACGCGCTGCGCGCGATGGTGGCCGGACGCAAGAAGGAACTGGCCTTCAGCCTCGGCGGCATGGGATCCGCGACCACGAATTTCTACAACAACGCCTACAGCCGTCAGGGTTGGGCCGAGGTCGCGGCCGAGGTACGGACCCGCTGGCAGGCCGGGGACCGGGACGGCGCGGCCGGCCTGATCACCGACGAGATGGTGCTGGCGACCACGCTGATCGGAACCGAGGACATGGTGCGCGAGCGGCTGCGCGTGTGGCGCGACGTCGGTGTCGACACCGTCCGTTTCTATCCCGCCGGTCAGACCCTCGACGCCCGACTCGCCACCCTGGGCCGGGCCATCGACCTGGTCCGCGACATCGAGGACGAGGCGGCACGCTGACGACAGGCCACCGCGGCCCGAGGCGGGGCGCCATACACCGACGCCGTCCGCCGGACCCGCGCCTTGAGCCCCTCGGACTCGGTGCCGCCGAGGCCGGAATACGCGAAGTCGACGGGGTCCGCGATCGGCGACGACCGTCCTGGGCGTACGCCGTGGCAACGGGGCGCTGAGGGGGATGTACCAGGCCACCGCCGAGGTGGCCGATCACGCGGTTGACGGGAACCGTCCATGGACGGCATCCCGGAGACGAGGCCGACCATCGTGACTGTGAACTCGTCATCGTCGTGACGACCTGTAAGCGGGCAGACCACCTCGCAGCCGCCGCCGACCGCGAAGGCGAGCGGCTCGAATCGGCGGCGGGGGCGGCTGACTGCCCGTGCGGCCCGGCCATCGCGGCCGAGGCGTGTCGTCCCGGACGGTGGAAATCTCCTCCTGCGGTTAAGCCCTCTTCGCGCCGCTCTGTTCGCGGACGGCATCGAACACGGCGGTGAGAGCGGGACTCCCGGCGAGGCTGCCCAGCAGGGCGTGGAGCGAGTGCCGCTCAGTGGTGCCGAGGTCGGGGAGGATCTCGGTGTCGAGGCCGACGAGTGTGCGGTTGAGGTCGGCCAGGACCTTGCGCCCGTCGTCCGTGATGTTGACGGCGTAGCGGCGTCGGTCCTGCGGATCGCGTGTCCGCTCGGCGTATCCGGCCCGCTCAAGGTCGTCCAGACTCGTCACCATCGTCGCCGGGTCGATACGCAGGAACGAGCCGAGCGCCAGTTGCGGCATGGCGCCGTTGTCGGCCAGGGCCTGCAGGACGCTGTAGTGGCGCACGCGCAGGCCGGTTCCGCTGATGCCGTCTTCGGCGATCCTGAAAGCCACCTGTCCGAGTTTGACCAGCAGGCAGATGGTGTGTTCGGCCACTGTCCCCGGTACCAGCGGAGCCTCGGACATCGTTTATCCCGCCTATGGTTAGCCCTGCGTATCGTCTGGATCCATCGTACGAGAAGGCGTGGGGCGGCCGGACCGGGGCGGCGATCCCGGTGCGCGGGAAGCGGGGCTCGCAGGGCAGGGCATCGGCTGGGCCGCAGCCGTCAGCCGACGATGGTCCGGCCGAAGATCTGCCGGGCGATGACCCACTTCTGGATCTCGTTGGTGCCCTCGTAGATCTCGCCGATCTTGCTGTCCCGGTAGATCGCCTCGACGGGGCCAGGGCTTCCGTCGGCGCCCAGTTCGCGGGCGAAGCCGAGGCCGCCGAAAGCCTGGACGGCGTCGCGCGCCATGTCCACCGACAGCTTGGTGGCGTAGTACTTCGCCATCGCGGCCTCGGGTTCCGGGGACGGGTTGCCGGCGTCCAGGCGCAGGGCGGCCTTGGTGACGAGGGTGCGGGCGTTGTCGATCTCGGTGGCCCGCTCGGCGAGCAGGAACTGCCAGTGCTGGTTGGCGGCCACCGGCTTGCCGAAGGCGTGGCGCGTCGACAGGTGGGCCACGGTGTGGTCGAAGGCCGCCTGTGCCATGCCGACCCCGGCGGCGGCGATCCCGATCCGGCCGTAGGTGAGGGTGGCCAGTGCGTGGCGCAGTCCGTGTCCTTCGGTGCCGCCGAGGAGGTCGTCGTCGCACAGGTGTACGTCCGTGAAGCGGATGTCCGCGGTGAGCTGGCCGCGGTTGCCCATCTTGCGGTCGGCGAGGCCGACCTCCACGCCCGGAAGTGCTGTGTCGACGATGAACATGCTCAGCCGCTCGCCGGTACGGGCGAGAACCACCACGAACGCGGCCACGGGCGAGTTGGAGATCCACCGCTTGTGGCCGTTCAGCACCCAACCGGTCTCGGTGCGTACGGCCTCGGTCCGGACGGCCTGCGGAGACAGGTCGCTGGAGGCGTCCGGCTCGGTGGTGGCGAACGCGCCGACCACCGAGCCCTCCGCGACCTTGGGCAGCCAGCGCTGCTGCTGTTCCTCGGTGCCCTGCCGCAGGGCGTTGCCCGCCAGGATGCAGTGCACGTCGAAGACGGCCGCGACGCTGCTGGAGTAGTAGGCCAGTTCCTCGATCGCCGCGGCGGTGGCGGTCGCCGGGTGGGTCAGACCGTCGCCGCCGACCTCGCCGGGGAAGGGGATCCGGAAGACCCCCGCCGATGCGAGCGCGTCGAACACCTGCCGGGGGAAGCCGTCGGTGCGCTCGTCTCCGTTGGCGATGGCCGCGGCGTGCGGAGCCACTTCTTGCTCCGCGATCCGACGCACGGCGGCGCGTACGGACTGGGTCTCTTTGGGGGCGAGGAGCTCGTGGTAGAGCCGGTCGCTCTGGCGTGCGGGAGTGGAAGTCATACGTGGACGATATCATTCGCACTGCATATGATTAGTTCATCAATCTATTGTGGAGGTTCGACCATGACACGGACGCTGGCCGGCAAGACCGTCCTGGTGTCGGGAGGCAGCCGCGGCATCGGACTCGCCATCGCCCTGCGCGCGGCCCGCGACGGTGCGAACGTGGTGATGCTCGCCAAGACCGCCGTACCGCACCCGAAGCTCGAAGGCACGGTCCACACCGCGGTCGACGAGGTCGAGCGCGCCGGCGGCAAGGGGCTGGCCGTCGTCGGTGACGTCCGCAACGAGGACGACGTACGCACCGCCGTCAACGCCGCGGTCGCTGCCTTCGGTGGCATCGACATCGTGGTGAACAACGCCAGTGCGATCGACCTGTCGTCGGCGGAGCGGCTGGAGATGAAGCGGTACGACCTGATGCAGGACATCAACACACGCGGCACGTTCCTGCTGAGCAAGGCCGCGATCCCGCACCTGCGCGCGGCGGACAACCCGCACATCCTCACGCTCTCGCCGCCGTTGAACCTCGCGCCGCACTGGGTGGGCAGGCATCTCGGTTACACGCTGTCGAAGTACGGGATGAGTCTGTGCACCATCGGGCTCGCCGAGGAGTTCGCCGCCGACGGCATCGCCGCCAACTCGCTGTGGCCGCGAACCCTGATCGACACCGCCGCCGTACGCAACGTGGTCGGCGGCGCCGGACAGGCCCGTAGTCCGCGGATCGTGGCTGACGCCGCGTACGCCGTCCTCACGCGTGACGCGCGCACGTGCACCGCCAACCTGTTCATCGACGACGAGGTCCTGCTCGACGAAGGCGTCACCGACCTGTCCGTCTACGGCCCTGCCGGATGCGAGGGCGATCTCGCGCTCGACATATTCGTCGACGCTGCCTGATCCCGCTCGGTTTCGAGGCGGGGCGGGCCTCACCCCGCTCGCGCGGCGACGATCCGTGCCGCCGGTGCGCAAGGCGTGCGCAACTCGAATGCCATGTCGCGGCCGTCGGTGGGGAGTCGGGAGATGGTGGTCTTCCCCACCCGGGCGGCTCCGCACAAATCCTGCGGCGCTCATCGGGCTTTGGGCACCCCCGGCCACCGATGGTAAGTGGATCGACTTGCCTTCGGGGTGTGCGGGAGCTACCTTCGAGTGGTGAGTCCATCGACTTACCTAACGACTCGGCAAGGAACAATCAACATGAATCGTCTTGCGGGCAAGCGCGCCCTCATCACCGGCGGCACGAGCGGGATCGGTCTGGAGACCGCGCAGCGTTTTGTCGCGGAGGGCGCCGACGTGCTGGTCACGGGCGTCACCCCGGCCAGCATCGACAAGGCCCGGCAGATCCTCGGGGACAAGGTGCCGGTGGTGCAGGCCGACGCACGCGATCTCGACGCGCAGCGCGCCCTGGCGAAGCAGGTGAGTGAGCACTTCGGAAAGCTGGACGTGGTGTTCCTGAACGCTGGCGTCTCGGACTGGCGGCCGTTCGAGGACCACACGGAGGACAGTTTCGACCGGCTCTTCGACATCAACGTCAAGAGCGTCTTCTTCCTCACTCAGGCCCTGGTGCCCGTGCTGGCCAACCCGTCCTCGGTCATCCTCAACGCGTCCAGCAGCGCGCACGGCGGCTACGGGAACTCGAATGCCTACGCCGCGACGAAGGCGGCGGTCGGCTCCCTGATGCGGTCGTGGAACGCGGACCTGCTCAAGTCGCACGGCATCCGGTTCAACGCGGTCAGCCCCGGCCCGGTGGACACCCCGCTGTACGCCAAGCTCGGGATCGAGGACCCCGCGGTGCAGGCGGCGGTGCTTGAGCGGATCAGCGCCGGCATCCCGCTGGGCCGCATGGGTCTGCCGGAGGAGGTCGCGGAGGCCGTCGTGTACCTGGCCTCCGATGCCTCCGCCTTCGCGGTGGGCCAGGACCTTATCCTGGACGGCGGCCAGACCGTTCTCTGACAGCGGGGACGCGGCCGGGAGACGGGCGAGGGGGCGTGGGTATGTCGGTGGCGGACCGTGACCGAGCGGAAACCGGTGGCGATGCGTGCCAGGCCGGGTATCACGCGCAGATCAAGGCGGAGAACCGTGCGCGTATTGTCCGCGCCGCCCGCGACCTCTTCCTCGCCCGGGGATACGACAAGACCTCCCTGGCTCAGATCGCCAAGGAGGCCCGCGTCTCCACCGGCACCCTCTTCAAGCGGTACCCCTCCAAGGCCGCGCTGTTCGCGGCCGTCACCTCAGAACAGTGGCAGCTGGATGTGGAGTACGCCGAACCGCCCCCGCCCGGTGATCCCCGGTACGGTCTGGACCACATCGGCCGTGACTACGCCTGCCTGGTCGCGCGGCCGGGCACGGCGGCGCTGTGCCGCCTCATCATCACCGAGCTGCCCCAGATGCCGGAACTCGCCGACATCGTCGGCACCGGCTTCGCCATCGACCGCGGACCCTTCTTCGACCGGCTCCGCGACTACCTGGACGCCGAGGCACAGGCCGGCACACTCGACTTCCGTTCGGCCGACGGACAGCCACAGTCGGCGGCCGAAGTCGCCGAGCAGTTCCTCGGCATGATCTGCGCCCAGTTCCTGTGGCCCCAGCTCGTACGGACCGACTTCGTCCCGCCCAACCCCACCGACGCCGCGATCGTGGACGAGGCCGTCGCCCTCATGCTCAGCCGCTACGGCACCGGATCCTGACCCTCGGACCACCTGTTCACGCTCCCACATCGCCAAGACGTCATCCCTGCCAGGACAGCCGCGGGTAGGGGTGACTCGACCGGCAACGAACACGGGCGAGCGCGACCGGTCATTCCAGCAACCAGCAGCGGCAGTCGGCCGAGCCGAGGCCGGGGAAGGCCGGGGGCAGCCCGGACAGATCCTCCGCGCGGGCCGGGGCGGCGTACGGGGAGACGTCCGGGCCGCCGCGCCGCTCGTCGAGCAACGCGGTCCACCCGGTCTCGTTGGCCGTGCGGTCCCACGCGCCGAGGCCCGCCATCGCGTGGCGTACACCTCGCTGGACTTGACGGTGATTTCCCTGGGCGGATCACCGTGGACACGGGCACGGTGCGGGCGGTCGGCACGGTTGTCAGCCAGAGTCGTCGAACTGTCCAGCGCGTGCGAGGTGATCGGCGGCGACGTCCGTCGGTGTGGATCGTGCTCCCCGTGGCTCATGTCCCGGGGCAGCCGTTCACGGCGTGCGATCGGCGCGGCGGAGGACAGGGCGCAGGGTTTCGATGACGGCGGGGTCGTCGACGGTGGAGGGGATGGGCTCGTCGTGGCCGTCGGCGATGCCTCGCATGGTCTTGCGCAGGATCTTGCCCGAGCGGGTCTTGGGCAGGGCGGCCACGACCGTGACGTCCTTGAGGGAGGCGACGGCTCCGATGCGTGTCCGTACGAGCTGGACGAGTTCGGCCTCGACCTCGCTCGCGTCGCGGCTGATGCCGGCTTTCAGGACGACCAGGCCGCGCGGGATCTGGCCCTTGAGTTCGTCGGCTACGCCGATGACGGCGCATTCGGCGACGTCGGGGTGGGCGGCCAGGGCCTCCTCCATGCTGCCGGTGGACAGCCGGTGTCCCGCGACGTTGATGACGTCGTCGGTGCGGCCCATGACGAAGACATAGCCGTCGGCGTCGATGTGGCCGCTGTCGCCGGTGAGGTAGTAGCCGTCGTAGGCAGAGAGGTAGGACGCGACATAGCGCTCGTCGTCGTTCCAGAGAGTGGGCAGTGCGCCGGGCGGCAGGGGGAGCTTCACGACGATCGCGCCGTCGACGCCGGCGGGCACGGGCTCGCCCGAGGCGTCGAGGACGCGGACGTCCCAGCCCGGGAGCGGGCGGGTGGACGAGCCGGGCTTGAGGGGAGCGGTCTCGATGCCGACCGGGTTGGCGACGATGGGCCAGCCGGTCTCGGTCTGCCACCAGTGGTCGATCACCGGGATGCCCAGGAGGGTGCTCGCCCAGTGGTAGGTCTCGGGGTCGAGGCGCTCGCCGGCGAGGAAGAGGTGGCGCAGGCCGCCCAGGTCGTGGTCGGCCGTGAGCGCTCCCTTCGGGTCCTCCTTGCGGATGGCCCGGAAGGCGGTGGGGGCGGTGAACATGGTCTTGGCCCGGTGCTCGGCGGCCACGCGCCAGAACTGGCCGGCGTCCGGGGTGCCGACCGGCTTGCCCTCGTACAGGATGGTCGTGGCGCCGGCCAGCAGGGGTGCGTAGACGATGTACGAGTGCCCGACGACCCAGCCGACGTCGGAGCCCGTGAACATGGTCTCGCCCGGGCCCACGTCGTAGACGGCGCCCATCGACCAGTGCAGGGCGACCGCGTAGCCGCCGCAGTCGCGGACGACTCCCTTGGGTTTTCCGGTCGTTCCGGACGTGTAGAGGATGTAGAGGGGATCGGTGGCGGGCACGGGAACACAGCCGGCCGGCTGCGCGGCGGCGACCAGATCCGCCCAGTCGAGATCATCGGGCCCCAACTCGGCCGGTTCCTGCGGGCGTTGCAGGATCACACTCTTCTGCGGTTTGTGGACCGCGAGTTCGATCGCCCGGTCGAGCAGCGGCTTGTACGCGATCACACGCTTGCCCTCGATGCCGCACGAGGCGGAGACCACGACCTTGGGGGCCGCGTCGTCGATGCGCAGGGCGAGTTCGCGCGGGGCGAACCCGCCGAAGACGACCGAGTGCACCGCGCCGATCCGTGCGCAGGCCAGCATCGCGACAGCGGCTTCGGGGACCATCGGCATGTAGATGACGACCCGGTCGCCGTGCCCCACGCCGAGCCCCGCCAGTGCTCCGGCGAAGGCCGCCACCTCGTCTCTCAACTGCGCGTAGGTGTAGGTGCGGCGGGTGTCGGTCACGGGTGAGTCGTAGACGAGTGCGGGCTGTTCACCCCGGCCGGCCTCGACGTGCCGGTCGAGTGCGTTGAAACAGACGTTGAGCCGTCCGTCGGGAAACCAGCGGTAGAAGGGCGCGCCCGAGGAGTCCAGGGCGCGGCGCGGGGCGACATCCCAGTCGATGCCTTCCGCCGCCTTCAGCCAGAAGCGCTCCGGGTCCTCGGTACTGGCGCGGAAGACATCCTCGTACGTTCCCATCGCGCACTCCTTTGTGGCATCGGGACGGTGGTGTGGTTGCGGGCGGAACGGTGTCGGACACACGTACCGTATGCCGGTCGGCGTGGTCGAGCAGGATGCCGGTGACCGGTGAACCCGGTCACCGGCATCGCGGTGGTGCGGCGGCCTGGCGGGCAGACCTGACGTCAGGCGCGGCTTTCGCTCACGCGCCGAGGTGCTTGCGGAGCCACTGGCCCATCTGCCCGATGGCCTGGTCCACCTCGGGTACGCGTCCGGCGCCCAGGATGAACGAATGCTGCCCTTCGGGCATCGTGTGGGTCTCGGTGGTGACCTTGAAGTCCGCGAGGCGGCGGCCGAGCTGGGCGCCGTCGTCGGCGAGGGTCTCGTACTCGCCGTAGTGGACGAGCGTGGGCGGCAGGCCGGTCAGGTCGGCGTGCACGAGGCTGATCTGCGGGTCGGCGAAGTCCACGGCGGGATCCTGCAGCCAGGCTCCGCGGAAGAACTCCAGCGTGCCCCGGCTGAGGATCTTGTCGTTGGCCTCGTTGGCGTCCACGGCCGGGTTCTGGATGGTGAGGTCGGTCCAGGGGGAGACGCTGACGATCGCGCCGGGGGTGGCCTCGCCCTTGGCGAGCAGGCGCAGCGGCAGCATCACCGCGAGGGTGCCGCCGATCGAGTGGCCCGTGCTGCCGATGTTCCGCGGCTCGTAGCCCTGGGCGAGCAGCCACCGGTAGGCGGTCTCGGCGTCGTCGAGCTGCGCCGGGTAGGGGTGTTCGGGCGCCAGACGGAAGTCCACGACCAGCGAGCGGGCGCCGGCCGCCTTCGCGATGTGGCCCGCGGCCTTGCGGTCGGAGTGCATGGAGGCCGTGACAGAACCACCGAAGTGGAAGTGCAGCAGCGCGCGGTCGGGATCGGCCCCCTCGGGGATGGCCCACAGCGCGGGGACGCCGCCCGCGTCGACCTCGGCGTAGGTGACGCCTTCCGGCTCGGTCGACGCCTTGTGGTTCGAGTCGATGATGTCGCGGATGACGGCCAGGTCGAGGCCCGGTGTCGCCGCCTTCGCGCTCACACTCGCGAGAAACTCCGCGAACTCGTGTGCCTCTGGGCTTACTCCCATGGTGGTGCTCCTTCTCGGGCGGGTGCCGTGCCGGGTTCCCCTGCGGCAGCCGGGTTGATGTGCTGGTCATGACGCTACTGGCTGAGTATAGAAAAGTAAACTCAGATGTGATGTCAGCCTCATGGATGGGAGGAGGCACTTCAGGGCATCGGAGAGGGCCCCATCTCGACCGGGGACGTCCAACGGCGCAACCGTCCCGGGCCCTGGAGGCCGGGGGCGAGACGTGGTCTCTCTGATCCAGTGCGAGGTCGTGCAGTCGGTGAGGTGCTCGGTCGCAAGGCGGCTGCTGGAGGGAACGCCGATGACGAGAGCGGGATCGAAACCGGACGGGCGCAGGGCGAGTTGCCGTGTCGCGGTGATGAGTTCGACCTGGAGCGTGGGGTGCCGGCGGCGAACGCGTCCAGGGCGGGGGCGAAGGCGGTGCCCCGGCCCCGCCGTGGCCGCCGGTAAGCTCGTCGAGGCGCTCCGCGCCTTGTGCAAGGATCTTGAGGTGCCTGGTGCCTTCCCCTCAAGCCCGCGGCGCCGACAGCGGGTCAAGGAACGTGATGGCCACGACAGCCAGGTCCGCGGGGGACGAGATGACGAGCCATGCCTGATACCGCAGCGGCCGAGATCTCCGCCGACACTCACCGGGGCGTCGGCCGCATCCTGTTGAACCGGCCCAGGGCGCTCAACGCCCCGACCGCAGACATGGTCTCCTCCATCGACCGTGCGCTCGCCTCATGGGAGCACGCACCGCTGTCCGCCGTGGTGCTCGGGGGGGGGTGGGCGGCGGGCTGGGGCTGTCGGTCCATGGTGGCTTCCGTGACGTCACCGAACGCGCGGCGCTGGCGATGCCCGAGACCGGGATCGGGTTCTTCCCGGACATCGGGGCCGGCTACTTCCTGCCGAGGCTGCCCGGCGCGATCGGCATGTACCTGGGACTGACCGGGCAGAGGATCGACGCGGCCGACGCCCTGTGCACGGGGCTGGCCACGCATTTCGTTCCCGCGGACCTGCTGGACACGGCGGGGGACGCCCTGGCCGACAGCCCCGATGAGCCGGTGGACGTCGTCCTGAACCGTCTCGCCGGCCGTTCCCCGGTGGCGGAGAGCAGGCTGGCGGAGGTTCGCGGGGATGTGGACTGGGCTTTCGGCGCGTCGACCCTCGGGGAGATCGACAAACGCCGGCGTCACCTTGACACCCCTTGCGCGGCAGCCGCGTTGGGCGCCCTGGAGTCCGCCTCGCCGCAGAGCCTGGAGATCACCCACGCCCCGCCGGCCCGACAGACAGCGCACGTTGCGCGAGTGTCTGGAGGCCCAACTCGCCCTCACGCGCACGACCATCCGCACGCCGGACTTCCTGGAGGGCGTCCGGGCCGCCCTGGTCGACAAGGGCCGCACTCCCACCTGGCAACGTGCGTCGCTCGGCGGACGGACGCTGCCGTCCTGAACACGTCCGCCGTGAGCAGGACATTGCCTTGCGCGAGGGGAGGGGCAAGAAGGGCCGCGCGTCGACGAAACGGGAACGTATGGCCTCGCGGACTGCCGCGGCAGATGTTCGACCGGGCCGGGAGCCATGCGGCAGCCATACTGTCCATGACAGCCGGTTTGCCGCTGATGGGAGCGGTCTGACCGCGTCCGTGCAGAGCCGGATCTCATCGACCACGGCGGCAGGGTGCCGCCGTGGTCGCGGTTGTGCGCGTTCTGGACCGAGTGGTGGCGAGGAACGATCTGCCGGGATGTGGGGCGGCAGGGCACACTTCGCGCGGGCATCCAAAGCCGCGCGCCGCGCTGTGCCGCGGGCATACGGCGTGCTGAATGACCCGAACCCCTGCAACTGCAGCTCTCCGCGGCATAGGTGCGATGTGGACCGCCAACGGGGTCGTCCTCTGATGACCGTGCCGGAACGGAGGGGCTGTTGCCGGCCGCGTCTCAGTCGTTGGCGGGACCCATGGAGACCACGACCTTGCCGGCCTTGGTGCGGCCCTGCTCGACGTGTGCCATCGCCTCAAGCGTCTGGTCGAAGGGGAAGGTGCTGTCGATGACCGGGCGGAGCTTTCCGCTGTCGTAGAGGGCGCCGAGCTTGCGCAGCTGGGAGCCGTTGGCCTGCATGAAGAGGAACTGGTAGCGCACGCCGAGCCTTTTGGCCTGCTTGCGGATCTTGCGGCTGAGGGTGTTCATGACCAGGCCCATGACGGCGGGGGCGCCGAGCTGCTTGGCGAAACCGGCGTCGGGCGGGCCGACGACGCTGATGGCCAGGCCGCCGGGCTTCAGTACGGTCAGTGACTTCTCGAGGTTCGCCCCGCCCAGGGAGTCCAGCACCAGGTCGTAGCCCGAGAGCGCCTTGGAGAAGTCTTCCTTGGTGTAGTCGACGACGACGTCGGCGCCGAGGCTCCTGACCAACTCCTCGGACCTGGTGTTCGCGGTCGTTGCCACCGTGGCGCCGAGGTGCTTGGCGAGCTGGATGACCGTCGACCCGAGGCCGCCGGCTCCGGCGTGGACGAGCACTTTCTGCCCCGGCTTCACGTGCGCGCGCTCGACGAGGATCTGCCAGGCGGTCAGGGCCACCAGCGGCACCGCGGCCGCCTCCTGAAGGGAGAGTGAGGCCGGCTTGGGCGCGACATCGTCCACGTCGATCGCGATGAACTCCGCGAAGCCCCCGACCCGCAGGTCGCGCGGGCGGGCGTAGACCTCGTCGCCGACCTCGAAGCCGTGTACGGCGGAACCGACCCGCGTCACCACGCCCGCCACGTCGTGGCCGAGCACGAACGGAAGCTTGTACTTCAGCAGCTGCTTGAACTCCCCGTTGCGGACCATCTTGTCCAGCGGGTTGATGCTGGCGGCGCCCACTCTGACCAGGACGTCGCGGTCTCCGACGGTGGGCTCGGGTACCTCTGCGGCGCGTACGCCGTCCTTGCCGTACTTCTCGACGACGAACGCCTTCATGCCGGCGGCCTTCCTGTGCGGGTGTCCGGGTGGTTGATGCGATTCTTGCGGCAGGTCCCCCTGCGCGCCCGTTTGCTCGTGCGACCGGGTTGATGTGCCGACCATGACGCTACTTGCTGAGTATGGAAAAGTAAACTCAGGTGGGGTTAGAATCACCCCATGGATGCAACGACCGAAGCTCTGCGGGACGCCGGCGTGGACCCCCGACTCGACCGGGACGCGTCGAACTGCTCGATCGCCCGGACCCTTGAGGTCGTGGGCGAGAAGTGGACGATCCTGATCCTGCGCGAGGTCTATTACGGCTCGTCCCGTTTCAGCGAGTTCGAACGCGTCCTCGGCTGTCCCCGCAACCTCCTCGCGGCGCGGCTTCGGATGCTCGTGGAGGAAGGGATCCTGGCCACCGAGACCTACAAGGAGCCGGGCTCGCGGAGCCGGCCGAAGTACGTGATCACCCCCAAGGGCGTGGATCTGGTCCCGGCCGTGATGGGGCTGTTGCAGTGGGGCGACCGCTACCGCGCCGACCCGGAGGGCCCGGCCATGCTGTCCAGGCACCGTGGATGCGGCGCGCACGTCGACGCCCGGATCCGCTGCGACCAGGGCCACGCCGTACAGCCGGAAGACATCGAAAGCATCCCCGGCCCGGCCTTTCGTCTGAGGTCCACCGAGTGAACTGAGTGCGGTGGTGCCGGGAGCTCTTGGGGCTCAGTCTGCCGGGGTGTCCTCACTCCGTCTGGCCCGGGCCTGGTGGAGGCGGACCTTCGTGCGGTTGCCGCAGCGGGACATGGAGCACCAGCGGCGGTTGCGGGCGGGGGAGCGGTCCACGAAGCGCAGGGCGCATTCGGCCGCGCCGCAGACGCGTACCCGCCGGATCTCGGCGGACAGGAGCAGATCGACGGCGTCCTGGGCGATCAGCGCCAGCGCGGCCGTGGCGTCGGCGGCGATGCTCGCGGTTCCGGCGCTCTCCAGGCGCCCGTCCGTGACGGCGATCTGCGAGGCGGGTCGAGGAGCCTGCGCCGCTGATCGGTTGAGCATGGTGATGTCGCCGGACAAGGGCAGCCGGTTGTCGGCGACCGCGAGTACGGCCCGGTCGACCGTCTCGCGCAGTCGTCGGCCCGACGCCAGGACGGCGGCATCGGCGCTGTCGTGGGAGCCCGGTGTGAGCAGGCCGGCCTGCTGAAGCCACAGGACCAGGTCGTCCGGGTTCCGGAGAGTCTCCTGTGGCGCGGTCCGCCACCGGTAGCGGAGGGTGTTGGTGAAGTCCAGGCAGACCCGCCCGCCGTCCCAGATCCATATGCCGTCCGTTGCCACGCCTCCATTGTGCACGTTAGCTTAACCGTCTAAGACGGTTAGTCATGCCGAGGAGGCGCATCCATGGGACAGCCGACAGTGACGACCGGAGTGACGCAGGTGGACGGGGTCCGCCTGCACTACGTCCGGGCGGGATCCGGCCCCCTGCTCGTACTGCTCCACGGCTGGCCGCAGACCTCCGACTGCTGGCGGCCGGTGCTGGCGGATCTCGCGGCCGACCACACTGTCGTGGCGCCCGACCTGCGCGGCTACGGCCTGAGTGACAAACCCACGGCCGGTTACGACAAGCGGCGCATGGCTGCCGACATCGCCGGTCTCGTCGAGGCGCTCGGCTTCGACAAGGCCGCGGTCGTGGGGCACGACCGCGGCGCCCGGGTGGCGCACCGGTGGGCGCTGGATCGCCCGGAGCAGGTGGAGCGGCTCTCCGTACTCGACATCGTGCCCACCCGGGAGATGTTCCGTCGCTTGGATGCCTCCCTCGCCTCCGGGTACTGGCACTGGCTGTTCCAGATGCAACCCGACCTGCCGGAGCGCCTCGTGGGCCGCGACATCCGCGGATATCTCGAGTACTTCTTCGAGCGCTGGACCTACAACCGCCACGGTCTGACATCCGAAGCGGTCGACGCCTACGTCCGGGCGTTCTCCCGTCCGGGTGCCCTGCGCGCGAGTTTCGACGACTACCGCGCCATGGAGCAGGACGTCGCCCTCGACGACATCGACGCCGCCGAGGGCCGGCGCCTCACCATGCCGGTACTGGCGCTGTGGGGTTCCGTGGGGCTGCCCTCCCGCCTGCCGACGCTGGAGATCTGGCGCGAGTACGCGGACGACGTCACCGGTGCCGAGATCCCGGAGTGCGGCCATTTCATCCCGGAGGAGCAGCCGACGGCGATGCTGGCGCATCTGCGGCCGTTCCTGGCTGGCGGAAGGGCTGTTTAGCGCGGGTTTCCGTCCGTGAGCGCATGGGTGCCCGCAATCGCGGCCGTGCGCTGGGCACCGTATCGAGCGGGTGGGTTGTGGGCTACGGTCGCGCCCTGACGACGTACGCGGTCCTGTTCACCCGAGACGGCCCGGTGCAGATCAACAACCGCGGGCGCTGATGCCCTCGGCCGCCAGGCCCGACATCAGCAGGGTGATCGCATGGAACGTCCTGGTCAGGGCTTCCTCCCGGTCCCTTGCGGCGGCGATGATCTGGTTGCCCTCGCACAGTCCGGCCAGCAGCAGCCGGGCGACAGTGGCGACGGGAACGTCCGGTTGCAGTTCACCGCGTTCGGCCAGAACGCTCAGCAGCCGTTCGATCGGCGGCTGGGCGACGGTGTCGTTGATGTGCCGGTACTGCCCTCCCAGGACCGAGGGTGCCTGGGCCATCAGCTCCCGGTGCAGGGGGTCGTCGATGGTCCGCCGCAGGAAGGCGTGCGTGAGGTCGGCGACCGCGGTCATGGCGGGCTGGTCCGGCCTGGTCGCACGGATCGCCTCGCATGTCGCGTCGCTCAGGGCGCCGACCTGCTGTAGCAGTTCGGTGTAGAGCTCGGCGAACATCGCCTTCTTGTCCGGGAAATGGCTGTAGAAGGTGCCCTTGCTCACCCGCGCCGCCCCGGTGACGGCCTCGACCGACGTGCTGGCGAACCCGTTGTCCACGAACAGTTTCCGTGCGGCCGTCACCAGGTCCGCCCGGGTCTGCTCCGCATACATCTGTCGTCGGTTTGGGCCTCCCATGCGAACCATCGTATATTCGATGACCCGAGGTCAGTGAATGACTAAGGGTCAGTAGTCGTGACAGTGCCCTCCGGAAGGCAGGCGGAGCCGTGGAAAAGCGCAGGATCGTGTTGCTGGGTGCGACGGGGTACACCGGGCAGCGCGTGCTCCGGGAACTGCTCGCACGAGGGGAGAAGCCCACCTTGGCCGGGCGGAGCCGGACCAGGATGCTGGCCCTGGCCGACCGCTTCGAGGCGGACCTGCCGGTGGCCGAGGTCGACGTCACCTCGACGGCCGACCTCACGCGCCTCCTGGAGCCCGGCGATGTCGTCGTCTCCACGATCGGCCCGTTCATGCGGCTCGGTATGGCGGCGGTCACGGCTGCCGCGCGGGCGGGGGCCCACTACTTCGACTCGACGGGGGAGGGGACCTTCGCCCGCCGCGTCCTCCTTGAACTGGACGCCGTCGCGGCCGTCCGCGGAGCGACCCTCGTGCCCGCGTTCGGCTACGACTACGTGCCGGGCAACCTCGCCGGCGCGCTCGCCCTGACGCGGGCGGGCGAGCGGGCACGCCACGTGGAGGCCGGCTACTTCATCACCCGTGCCGGACAGGGCGACGAGCTGCTCTACCGCAGCACCCTGCGCGACGCGTACGCCCTGACCACGGGAGGCACACGTCAGACGCTGGTCGCTGCGGCGGCCGAGGACGGGTTCGCCTATCGCAGCCCGCGTCCCTGGGCCACCGCCCGTGTGGTCGACGAGCGCGTCGGCAAGCGGGTGCGTACCTTCCATTACGGCGGCGTGAAACGTACGGTCATGACCGTCCCGGGCACGGAGCATCTCGGACTGCCGGAGGTCTTCCCCCAGTTGGAGAGCGTCGAGGTGGGCCTCGGGTGGTTCGGACGGTGGACGCGCCCGGTGCAGATCGCCGCCACGATCCAGGCACCCTTGTTGCGCTCGGCGAAGGTGCGGGCCGCCCTGGAGCGGTGGTCCGAGCGGCTCCCGGGATCGCAGCGCCAGCCGGATCCCGACGGCCGTTCCCTGGTGATCGCCGTCGCTCGCGACGGCCACGGCCGCCCCCTGGCCACTTCGGCGCTCACCGGACCCGATCCGTACGAGATGACGGGATCCCTCCTGGCATGGGGCGCCGCCCGCGCGGCTCAGCCGGATGCCGTCCTCAAACCCGGTGCGCACGGCCCGGTCGCCGCCTTCGGCCTCGACACTCTCAGGCTCGGTGCCGCCGAGGCCGGAGTACACGAAGTCGACGGGGCGTCGGCCCGCCGTCGATGATGACTGGGCGGGCATAGATCACCGCGCCGCGACGCTGAAGCTGACGTCGGGGAGCCGCTGCCGAGATGATGGACCGTACGGCCGCCTCCACCGTTTCCCCGCTGCGGGAGGTGGTGGATGCCGCCGCCGGCGTGTTGATGAACAGATCGTTCGATCGGGAGCGAGTCGGCCCCTCGCGGGAGCCGGCCGCCCCAGTGGAAAGGAAGCCGTCCATGGACGAGCAGGGTGAGCGCTTCGACGTCGTCGTACTCGGCGCGGGCCCCGGCGGATACGTAGCCGCCATCCGGGCCGCCCAACTGGGCAAGAGCGTCGCGGTCGTCGAGGAGAAGTACTGGGGCGGCGTCTGCCTGAACGTGGGCTGTATCCCCACCAAGGCCCTGCTGCGCAACGCCGAGCTCGCGCACATCTTCACGCGCGAGGCGAAGACCTTCGGCATCAAGGTCGAGGGTGAGGTCTCCTTCGACTACGGGGAGGCATTCCGCCGCAGCCGGAAGGTCGCGGACGGCCGGGTCAAGGGCGTCCACTACCTGATGAAGAAGAACAAGATCACAGAGATCGGCGGTCGCGGCACGTTCCTCGACCCGCACACGCTCCAGGTGGCCGACTTCGACGGCAACACCCGCACCATCGGCTTCGATCACTGCATCATCGCCGCCGGGGCGAGCCCCAGGCTGCTGCCCGGCACCCGCCGCACGTCGCGCGTGGTGACGTTCGAGGAGCAGATCCTCGCCGAGGACCTTCCGCAGTCCATCGTGATCGCGGGCGCCGGGGCCATCGGCGTCGAGTTCGCCTACGTGCTGCACAACTACGGCGTGCAGGTCACCATCGTCGAGTTCCTGGACCGGATCGCCCCACTGGAGGACGTCGAGGTCTCCGCCGAACTGGCCAAGCAGTACCGGAAGCTGGGCATCGACGTCCTCACCTCCACCCGCGTCGAGTCGATCGACGAGTCCGGTCCGCAGGTCCGGGTCACGGTCACCGGCAAGGACGGCGCGCAGCAGGTCCTGGAGGCGGACAAGGTGCTGCAGGCGATCGGCTTCGCGCCGAACGTCACCGGCTACGGCCTGGAGAACACCGGCGTGCGGGTCACCGAGCGCGGCGCGATCGATGTCGACGGCCGCTGCCGCACCTCGGTTCCGCACATCTACGCCATCGGCGACGTCACCGCGAAGCTGATGCTCGCGCACGCCGCCGAGGCGATGGGCGTGGTCGCCGCCGAGACGATCGCGGACGCGGAGACCATGGAGCTGGACTACGCGATGATCCCGCGATCCACCTTCTGCCAGCCGCAGATCGCCAGCTTCGGCTACACCGAGGCGCAGGCACGGGAGAAGGGCTTCGACGTCCAGGTCGCCAAGTTCCCGTTCACCGCGAACGCCAAGGCCCACGGCCTGGGCGACGCGAGCGGGTTCGTGAAGCTGATCAGCGACGCCAAGTACGGCGAACTCCTCGGCGGTCACCTCATCGGCCCCGACGTCACCGAACTCCTCCCCGAGCTGACCCTGGCCCAGCAGTGGGACCTCACGGTCCACGAGGTCGCCCGCAACGTCCACGCCCACCCCACCCTCGGCGAAGCGGTCAAGGAAGCCGTCCACGGCCTCGCCGGCCACATGATCAACATGTAGCGGGATGTGCTCGTCACGCGGCAACAGGGCCTGCGGGTGCTCGGATCGGCTTCGCGCCATCGAGCTTCCGAGGGCCCTGATCCTTTGGTGCGGGCGATCCGGGGCGGGGGTTCTCGGAGGCATTCGAGAAGCTCAACGCCGAGATGTCCTTGGTTCAGGCGTCTACGAGAACGAGGGCCGTCAGTGTCGCCCCCAGCGTGACCACAAGCAGGTGGGTATCCGCGGCTTCCCCGAACAGGAGGGCCCGGCAGGATCACCCTGTACGAGATCTACGACCTGGCCACGACCTTGGCCGGGCCGCGATCCGGTTGGCTGCGGCGCCGAGGACGTCGTGTGCGATGCGGTCGCCGCTGACAAGGCCGCGGTGCGCTCTGGAGAAGTGGCAGGCGGAATCCGGCGGCAGCCGTGACACGTGCGGGTCGGGTGGGGCGCGTCGTTTTCCTGGTTCCCCGGGTTGGGCGGTCAGATCTGGACGAGGGCCGGAGGCGGCATGAACCCGTCTACTTCCCGGCCGAGCAGCGCGGCGAATTCGATGGTGGTGAGATCGCCTCCGCTCGGGCCCATGGCCTGCAGCCCGATGGGCAGTCCGCTTCTGCCCTTGCGCACGGGGATGGTCGTTGCCGGCCCTCCGGAGACGTTGGCGACGGCGCTCCACTTGACCTGGTCCCAGTAAGGGCGTCGTACACCGTCGACCTCGAAGGGCCGCCCGAACCAGTCGATCGGTTTGTTGTGATGAGCGGGGGCGGCCGTCGGCGTGACCGGCATGAGCACGATGTCGAAGTCCTGGAAGAACTCGAACCAGCGCTGCCGGATCTCGTTGCGCACCATGTGGGCCTGCAGCCAGTGGAAGTGGGACTGGAAGGTTCCGCGCAGGGCGGGTCCGGCGTCGCCCCGCGGGTGCTGGACGAACCGGGCCAGGGTCGCGGCACTGGAGGCAGGGGCGAGGCCGGTGCGGTCGCCCGCGCCGAAGAGCAGGGGCGAGAATGCCTTGTGGTGATTCGTCGCGATGTCGACGGGGAGGCTCGCGGGCTGGACGGTGATCTTTGCACCGGCCCTACGCAGCACGGTGACCGCGTCGTCCATGGCCTCCATGATGTCGCTGTCGACCGGACACGAGGGATCCTCGCTCCAGACGGCGACCCGGAAGTCGGCGAGCCTTCTCGCGCGCGGCGGTGCGAGCGTGTAGCTGAAACCACCGTCGTAGTCGGCCGGCCCGACCGTCGCCCGCAGGATCGGGACGAGATCACGGGCGTCTCGGACCTGGGCGCCGCCGCAGGCCATGTCGGCTTCCGTCCATCGTCCAGCGCCCGGGCCGTAGGGAACATGTCCGATGAGGGGGATCGACCGCCAGGTCGACTTGTGGCCGTACAGGCCGTTGAAGTGGGCCGGGATCCTGGTCGATCCGCCGATTTCCGAGCCGAAGTCGAACGTGGTGAGGCCCGCGGCGGTGGCGACGGCGCCGCCTCCGGCGGATCCGCCCGAGGTGCGGGTTCGGTCCCACGGGTTTGACGAGGGGCCGAACACCGGGTTGTCGGCCTGGACGTCCTGGTTGCCCGGAGGCATGTTGCTCTTGCCCATGATCACGGCACCGGCCGCGCGCAGCCGCTTGACCGCCTCGGCGTCCTGGTCGGGCACGTAGTCCTTCAGATCCATGCGCCCGCAGACGGTGCGCATGCCTGCGGTCTCGTAGCTGTCCTTGACCGTGATCGGCACGCCGTGCAGCGGACCGAGGTCCTGCCCCGCCGCCCGCGCGGCGTCTGCTTCCCCCGCCTCGCGGCGGGCACGCTCGGGGTCCAGGGTCACCACCGCGTTCAGTGCGGCGTTGTGGACGGCGATCCGCTCGAGATAGATCTCGACGAGTTCCCGGCTTGAGATCTCACCCGCGGCCAGTGCGCGTGACTGCTGCACGGCGGAGTGGAAGGGGACGTCACTCACGGCATGCCTCATCTCTGACGCTGACGGCGCCGAGTGGAATGGTGGTCGTAATATTATATTTGGCAGACCATAGGCTGGGGACGGGCGTACAGCAATGGCCTTGCAGAAGGGATCCTGTGGCGCGGCGCGAGCACACGCCCCGGAGTGGACCATCCAGAGGGCCGGCCCACCTCGTCGCGGAGGAACTGCGCACGCGGGCCGTGCTGGCACCAGGCTTCTGGGGACTTGAGGGGCCTGGTGAGCTGGTCCGAGATCCGTGAGCAGTAGCCGGACTCGGATCCGGCACGAGCAGTACACCGACCACTGGCGGCGCCGATATCCGATCCGCGCAGGATGCGAGGGCACGGTCTCCGAAACTGTCCACGCCCACGGCCTGCGGAAATGCCGTTGCCGTGGCCTTGCCGAAACCCACCTCCAGCATGTGCTGACCGCAGCCGGAACCAACGTCTCCGCCTCAGTGAATGCTTCCCGCCGGGCGCCACGCCCGGGCATCCACCACGCCCGATGAGCCAACTCTGCCAACTCTGCGAGAAGTCGACGAGCTGAAGGTCGTCGACGGCATCGTTTCCGTGATGCTGAGCGGGGGTAATCCATCCGGCCTGAGCCACCTGGGAGTTCATGGCATCGCGGTCAGAACCTCATCGATCCGCATAGGGGCTGGCCACGGATGTCGGTCGGCCAGTTGGTTGGTCTTGCGGAGCCGGCTGTGTGCGGTTGGGGCGTGATGGGGATCGGGGTCTGTTCCGGGCCGGAGGTAGCTCGGCGGGGGAGTGGTTGCTCGTGCGGGAGCCCGTGGGCAGGTTGCCTACGGGGTTGGTGCGCTCTTGCGGTCGTTGCGGCAACTTCGCGGGCCTCGATGCCTGGTGGTCGATGCCGCGGCCTGGCTCAGAACATTGCGACGATGACCCGCGCCCTGTGGAGTCAGGGCACTTCCCGCGTCGACCTGCTTGCGGCCGTGCATGACTCGGCTCGTCAGGAGCCGGAACTGTGTGGTCTCGTCAGGCGGCGCTGTGTCGACTCCCTGCATCAGGCTGTCGAGGGCGTGCTGGTGCACGCGGTGGAGCGCGGTGATCTGCCTTCGTGCCGGGCCGGTCCGTCGGGAGGTCACTCGATGGCGGTCTCCGCCGTCGTCGCTCTGCTGCTGCGCTGGGGGCTTGTCGGCGACCGGCGGGTCGGCGGCGACGACATCGCGGCGATCGTCGACGGCGTCCTCATGCCCTTGCTCTGACGGTCATGGGTACAGCGTCACCGGCAGGCGATTGATCAGACGCGTCCGGGCTCTGTGACCGTTGCGGCTTCAGGCCCCTGCGGGAAGGGGTGTCGGGTGGACGGGGTCGCGTGCAGGCTCCGGGTGTCGAGTGGACGCCTCTTCCCGTAGGGGTGTCGCGCCGCAGGTGGGTGAGGGGTTGGCGTGGCGTGGGCGGTGCGGCGTGCGCTCCGCGGTGTCCGTGTGTACGCCGGTCAGTGCGTCGTCCTGGTGTTCCCTTCGTGTTCGATGCCCAGGAGGGCGAGGGCGTTGTGGATGCCCTGGTCGAGGACTTGGTCGGCGAGCTGCGGGTCGGCGAGGGCCCGTGAGAGCTGGAGTGTGCCGGCCGTCATCACCGTCGAGCCTGGGCAGCCGGTGCGTACCGGCGACGTGACCTCGTAGCGCTCCCCGACACGACAGGCGGCACGCATTGCTGGTCGTCCGCCTGCCGTCACCCCGCGCCTGTCCCGGGCGGGCAGGGTCGAGGGCTTGCCCCGGACCAGGACGACGAAGGGCCGGTCGAGCTTCCGGAGGGCGTCGAGGAGTGCGATCCGACGTCCCATGAGCTCCAGCGTCGTCATGGAGCGGCCTTCCCCGGTCAGGCCGACGGTGTTGCCGACGAGTGCCGCAAGCGCTGCGCCAGGTCCGCTGCGGGTGCAGGCGGGAGGTGCGCCGTACCGGTGGCGGGGGGCTCGGGGCTGAGGCGGGCGTCGTCGTGGTCCACGGTGTGCACTCCGGCCCGGCCCTCGTCCTGGAATCCGGGGCGCAGCCAGGCGTCGTCCGCACGCGGGGCATCGAAGTCCTGAAACCGTCGTACAGATCGTCGGCTGTCCCCGGTCCGGGGCCGGACGGCCACGACTTGCCGGTCACGACCAGCGTCTCGTGGCCGCCGGCGTAGGTCAGCCGCTCCTGCCCTGGTGGTGCGCTGTGCTGGTGCACCCCCGACGCCCGGGGAACCCGTGATTCCGCCGCTGTGCATTCCGTTCGGCCTGCCCATTTGCACCCTGATGGAATTACGGTCATACTTTAATGGTCGACGGGTTGTTCAGGGACCTGATCCAAGGGGTTTCCCGCTTCCTGGGCGTCCTCTGACCGCCGACCCCGGGCTGCAGCCGCAGCCGGGAGACCCGGGAACCGGTCTGCGCCCACCTGCGAGGAAGCAGAGGTCGGCGCACAGTGGCGGTAATCCTCACATCGAAGGGCACGACCGTGAACGCACGCGAAACACGAGGCGAGGGCGACGTGGTGACGTCGTACAAGAACGCGCAGACCCGCACCGTCACCGCCGACGGAGTGACCTTCGCCTACCGCGACCTCGGCCCCCGGACCGGCATGCCGGTCATCTTCATCACCCACCTCGCCG
>LJCV01000256.1 GCA_001298575.1 Actinobacteria bacterium OK074 | reverse complement strand
CGGGGCCGAGGGGGGTGGGGTCCGTGGCGGGGGCCGCGGCGTGGGCCGTGCGGAAGGTGTCGGCGAGGTCGCGGTAGGCGTCCCGGACGAGTTCGGTGATCAGGGCGTCACGGCCGTCGAAGTACCGGTAGAGCGCGGGGCCGCTCATGCCCAGCTGCTTGGCGATCGCGTTGAGGGAGAGCGCGGACGCGCCCGCCGTGGCGATCTGCTCCCATGCGCGCTCCTTGATCTCCGCCTGCACCTGGGCGCGGTAGCGCTCGCGCGGTGTCTCTGTGCCTGTCTCCGTGCCTGTCTCCGTGCCTGTCTCCGCCATGACCGACCTGCCACCTCTCCACGGTTGGTTAGAGGCTATCACTGAAGTTATTGACACTCTCGCCGGTGTGAGTTACAACTTATAACGAACGCGAAAACCAGTAACCATCCGCGGAGGTCGTCATGAGCAACGAAGGTCGCGCCGAAGGACTCGTAGAGGTCGTCCTGCCCGGCAAGGTCGAGCCCGACGGGCTGGAGGTGCGCCACGGAGGCGCCGTCCCCGCCCCCGGCCCCGGGCAGGTCCTGATCCGGATGGAGGCCACCGGCGTCTCCTTCGCCGAACAGCAGATGCGCCGCGGCCGGTACTACGACCAGCCGCCGTTCCCCTTCGTGCCCGGATACGACCTGGTCGGTACGGTGCTGGCGACCGGCGAGGGTGTCGACGCGGGCCTGGCCGGGACCCGGGTGGCCGCGCTGGTCAAGGTCGGCGGCTGGGCCAGCCATGTACTCGTCGACGCCGCCGACGCCGTACCCGTGCCCGACGGGATCGGCGCGGCCGAGGCGGAGACCCTGGTCGTCAACGGCATCACCGCCTGGCAGATGCTGCACCGCAAGGCACGGGTGCGCGCCGGGCAGACCGTCCTGGTGCACGGCGCCAACGGCGGCGTCGGCTCGGTCCTGGTCCAACTCGCGCTGGCCGCGTGCGCGAAGGTGATCGGCACGGCGTCCGTCCGCCACCACGAGGTGCTGCGGGAGCGGGGCGTGCCCCCCGTCGACTACCGCGACCCGGACCTCGCCGCCCGCGTCCGCGCGCTCGCCCCCGGCGGGGTGGACGCGGTCTTCGACCACGTCGGCGGCCGGTCGATCGTCACCTCCTGGAGCCTGCTGGCCCCCGGCGGCACCCTTGTCTCGTACGGCAGCGCCTCCACCCGGGACGACGAGGGGTCCAAGCAGTGGCCGGTGCTCAAGCTGCTCGGGCGGCTGTGGCTGTGGAACGCGCTGCCGGGCCGCCGGCGCGCCTACTTCTTCAACATCTGGGCCGGGCGCGCCCTCGCCAAGGACCGCTTCCGGGCCCGGCTCGGCGCCGACCTCGGGCAGGTCTTCGGCGCGCTCCAACGCGGCGACCTCACCCCGCAGATAGCCGCCCGGCTGCCGCTGGGGCGGGCCGCGGACGCGCTGCGGCTGGCGGAGTCGGGCACGGTCGTCGGCAAGGTCGTGCTGACGCCGTAGCCGGGCTGACGCCGTAGCCGGGCTGACGCCGTAGCCGGGCGCACACCGTAGCCGCGCTTACGCCGCAGCCGGGCTTACGCCGCCGTAGGGGACAGCCGGTAGGGGACAGCCGGTAGGGGGCGCCGTAGGGGAGTCGCCCCGGCCCGTCGTCCTCACGCGGCCGGTCCCGCCGGACGCACCGCGCCCATCTCCGCCGCGAAGTCCGCCGGGTCGATGCGCAGGCCGTGCAGCGCCCCGTGGAACTCCCAGCCCTCCGAGCCGTTGCTGGTGAACTCCGCGACCGTCGCCGTCGTGGCGTCGGCGACGCGGGCGAGGTCGTCGGCCATCAGCTCGCGGTAGTTCGCCACGACCGCGACCCCGAGGTTGGCGATGTCGGCGAAGGTCCGCGGTACGCCGTCCTGGTGGATGATCACGCCGACGACGACCCGGGTGTAGGCGGCCGGGATCCGGTCGAACTCCAGCACCATCACCTCGTCGAAGCCCAGGCCCCGGCCGGTCTCGCTGTGCCGGCTCATGGCGATGGTGCCGTCGGGCGAGCGGCTCTCGTAGTGGACGACGTACACCGGCGGCCCGTAGGGGGCGTCCGCCGAGTAGACCGCGCCGACGATGTCGAGATGGCGCGGCGGCTCACCCAGCGGGCTCGGGTCCCAGCGGAGCCGTACCTCGACCGTCCCCAGCCCCTTGCCGATCGTGCTCACCGAACGTTTCCCCTCCGCCGTCGGGACGGTGCGGGACCTCCCTCACCTGGTGGAAGTATGGCTCCTTGACGGCTTGTTGATGCCTGGTCGGACGGCCGGTTCCGGGCCGGTTCAGTCGGTCACCTCGACGACGCCGGTCCTCCCGTTCGCGGACGGGACGGACTGCCGCTCACCGGCCCCGGCCCCGCCCCCGTGCCTGCCCCCGCTCCCGGCACCGTCCCCGCCCGTGATGTTCCTGAGCAGCTGCGCGAGGTCAACACCCGTGGTGGAGCTGAGGAGTTCGACGCCCTGGGCGACGTTGTCGGCGACCGTGCGCGAGAGCTGGGAGGCGCCGTCGGTGGAGATGACCGTCAACTTGTCGACGGCGCTGAGGGGTTCGGACGCCTTGGCGACGACCTGCGGCAGCACCTCGACGAGCATCTGGAGCACGGCAGCGTCGCCGTACTGGGCGAAGGCGTCGGCCTTCTTGCGCATCGCCTCGGCCTCGGCGGCCCCCTTCGCGCCGATCGCCGCCGCCTCCGCCTCACCCTCGATGCGGACGGCCGCGGCCAGCGCCGCCCGCTGCGCCTTCTCGCCCTCACCGGTCAGCCGGGCCCGGTCGGCCGCCGCCTCGGCCTCCTTGACCAGGGCGATACGACGGGCCTCCGCCTCCTGTTCGGCCTGGTAGCGGGCGGCGTCGGCGGGCTTGCGGACCTGGGTGTCGAGTTCGCGGTCGGTCAGCGCGGCCTGGCGTTCGGCGACCTTCTCCTGTTCCATGAGCACCTCCTGGCGGCGGGCGGCCTCGGCGAGCGGACCGGCGGCGGAGGCGCGGGCGGCGGCCTCGTCGGTCTCGGCCTTGATCTCGGCCTGCTTGAGGTAGAACGTCCGCTGCGCGACCGCGATTTCCTCCTCGGCCTTCAGCCGGGCCTGCTCGGCGGCGAGCCGCGCGACCGCCTCCGCGATGTCGGCCTCCTGCCGGGCGCGGGCCGCCTCCGGCCGCCCCAGGTCCTCCAGGTAGGAGCCCTCGGTGGAGATGTCCTGGATCTGGAAGGCGTCCAGGACCAGCCCCTGCCCGGACAGGCTCGCCTCCGCCTCCTCGGCGACCTGCCCGGCGAACGCGGCCCGGTCGCGGATGACGTCCTCCACGGACATCCGCCCGACGATCGCCCGCAGCGCGCCGGAGAGCACCTCCTGGGTGAAGCCGACGATGCCGTCCTGCTGCATCAGGAACCGCTGCGCCGCCGCCCGGATCGAGTCCTCCGTACCGCCGACCTTGACGATCGCGACGCCCTCCAGGTGCGCCTTCACCCCGCGCAGGGTCACCGCGCCGCGCACGGCGACCGGGATGTGCCGGGAGGACAGGTCGAGGGTGAACTTCTGCTGCACGAACGGCACGACGAACACACCGCCGCCGACCACGACCTTCTGCCCGCTGTTGTCGGTGAACACCCGCCCGGTCTCCGGATCGGTGGCCTTCTTGCCGCGCCGCCCGGTGACGATGAACGCTTGACTCGGCCCCGCCACCTTGTAACGGGTGACCACGACGAGCGCCAACAGGACGAGGAGTACGACGACTCCGACCACGGCGAGGACAACAGGACTCATGTCAGGGCTCCTTGTGCGAGTGGCTTGGGTGTACGAGTGGCTTGGGTCGGGAGTTGTTCGAGCGCGGACAGCCGCCGGGCGCAACCGGCGTAAGAGGATGGGGAGTTCGACCCCGGTCGAGAGCGGGACCCGGCTCAGCGGTCGACGCGCCGCACCGCCACCGACGTGGCCGACAGCGACTCCTCGACCCACACCTCGGCACCGCGCTCGACGGCGACGGCGGCGGCGCTGCGGGCGGCGTACTTGACCGGCTGGCCCGCGAGGCGCAGCAGCACCTCGCCGTAGCCGTCGGCGGGGATCGCGGTGACCACGCAACCGGCCGTGCCCACCAGGTCGTTGCCGCGTGGAGCGGCGGCGGGTTCGTCCCCCGCGAGCGCCCGGCTCAGCCGCCAGGCGCCCCACCCCGCCACCACTCCCGCGCCTGCCCCCAACGCGGCCGCGGTCCCTGCCCCCAGGCCCGTCGTGCCGTGGACGATCGCCCCGCCGAAGCCGAGCATCGACACGAACCCGGCGACGACCGGCAACGACAGCGCTCCGTCCAGCACGCCGCCCAGCGGCCCGTCCAGTGCGCCGACGCCGTCGAAGAGTCCGTCGAGGACCCCGTCGAAGACGAGCGCGAGCAGTAGCAGGACGAGCCCGGCGATGCCGAGACCCAGAAACCCCGTCAGCGCGGACACGCGTTCCCCCTTCCCCCGCGGCAGGCGCACACCGAGTCCCCCATGGCCGTCGTGCGCCGTGCCGGAGCGAGATTCTCATGTACCGCTCACACGGGTCATTGCCGGATCCCGGCAGTCTTCGGCGTTTCTTCGATGCCCGGTTCGCGCGGGAATGGGTGCTGACCCGTATGGACCCAGGCCCCGGCCCGTGCGTACAAAAGGGCGTCTACGAACGGGTGTTGGGCCCTCGTCAGGACTTCCCGAGCCGACGGACGGCCGATCGCCTCGTGAGCACAGCCCCGATCGCGTCGTGAGCACGGCCGATCGCGTCGTGAGCAGAGGAGGGGGCGCAGATGACCGAACGGGCCGTGTCCGAGGCGTACTTGGAGGGGTATGCCCGCATCCTCGCGGACGCCTCCGCGACCGGCCGCCGGCTGACCCGTGACGAACTCGACTCCCGCCGCACGCTCGGCGAACAGGCCGCGGAGGCCGGCTACGGTCTACGGGCCCTGGTAGCCGCCCATTTGACCGCCACCCGCACCAACTGGCCCACGGCGAGCGGGACGTGTGCCGACGACGTACTGGCCGCCGCGGCCCAGGCCGTCGACGCGTTCGCCGAGGGCTACGAGCAGGCCCAGCGCCACGCCGTACGCCAAGAGGAGGCGGCCCGGCGGGAGTTCATCGACGACCTGCTCTACGGCCGCAGCGACCTGGGCCGCCTGGCGCAGCGCGCGGAACGCTACGGACTGCGTCTCGCGTACGAGCACGCCGTCGCCGTGGCGCGCGGCGCGGCGGCCCACGACGAGGGGGACCCGGTCCTGCGGGAGGTGGAACGGGCCCTGATCGGCCGGTTCGGCGACCGCGGCATCCTGCTCACCACCAAGGACGGCCGCCTGGTCTGCGTGGTCCCCGGCGACCAGGCCGACGTCCTCGCCTTCTTCGCCAAGCAGGCGTACGCCACCGGCGGCGGCCAAGTGGCCATCGGGCGACCGCAGTCGGGCGCGGCGGGTGTGGTCCAGTCCTACGAGGAGGCCCTCAACACCCTGGACCTGGCCGAGCGCCTGGACTTCGACGCCCCCGTCCTGCACGCCTCCGACCTGCTCGTCTACCCCGTCCTCACCCGCGACCGCCAGGCCATGGCCGACCTGGTCCACAACGCCCTGGGCCCACTGCTGCGCGCCCGGGGCGGCCCCGGGCCCCTCCTGGACACCCTCACCGCGTACTTCGACTCCGGCTGCGTGGCCACGGAAACGGCCCGCCGCCTCTCCCTGAGCGTCCGCGCCCTCACCTACCGCCTGGACCGCATCCACCAACTCACCGGCACCAACCCGACGGACCCGGCCCACCGGTACACCTTGCAGACGGCGACGATCGGGGCCCGGTTGCTGGAGTGGCCGGCGAAGCGGGCCAGGTGAGCGGCGAAGCCGGCCAGGTGGTCGGCGCGCCCATTCCCTGTGTGCGATTGCGACTTGGTCGCCCTGACGAAGCGCCGCGAGGCGGAGGGTGCGGCCCCCTCGACCACCGAAACGGATGCCACCCCTGCGACGGACGCCACCACCGACGTACCGTCGGCGGGGCCCATCGGGTGACATCCGCTGGGGGGAGATGAGGCGGGGCGCGGTCGGTGGGACCGTTTGCCCGTGTGATTACGGCGATTGCCGTGGTTGCGTGGTTACTTGGCCGTCTTCAGCTGGCTGTTGCTCCACTCCGCCTTGACCGTGGCGGTGTAGTCGATCAGCGTTCCCGCCGTGAGGCCCGCGTCGGCGGCCTCCGGCGACGGGGCGGTCAGGGTGCGCTGTTCCGTCAACAGGGCGCCGGTGGTGGGGTCGACGATCAGTTCCTGGCGTACGGAACCGTAGCCGGGCACCTTCGTGGCGGGCAGGGCGAAGGCGGTGCCGGTGCGGCCCTGGGGGTCGGTCGCCTCGCCGAGCGAGAGGATGCCGGGGAGGTCCGCGATGACGCGGTAGGCCGCGGCCCGGACGGCGGGCTCGACCGGCAGGTTGATCAGGTTGGCCGCCTGCTGCCACGTCCACGCGGTGCGGCCGGTGACCTCGGCTCCGCCGTCCTCCTTGTACAGCTTCGCCAGCAGGGCCTTCAACTTCACGCTGTCGCCCGGGAGTTGCTGGAGGTCGGCGTAGGTCACGTTGCGGGCGCCGAGCGCGGCGATCTCGGCACCGCTGTTGATGCGGGTCACCGTCGGGCCGTCCGTCGACCCCGCACCCATGCGCAGGCCCAGCCCGCCGCCCGTTCCGGAGCCCGCGAGCGTCAGCTCCTTCGGTGAACCGGCGGCCTGCCAGCGCGACTTGTCGGCCGCGGTGCGCGGTTCGGTGCTGTCGTCGATGCCCGACACCCACAGGCTCTCGGTGCCGGACCGTACGCCGAAGGACTGCTGCTGCGTCTCGGACGAGACGACCGTGAAGTCCCCCGCGGGCTCGTCGATCACGCTGACGTCGGCCGAGCGGGTGGTCACCTGCCAGTACGTTCCCGTCGTCGCCCGGCGGTCCACCCGCGCGGCCACGTTCAGCATCGCCAGACGGCCGTTGGTGGGGGTGGTGTGCGTCGAGGGGATGGTGCTCGCCCGCGTTCCGGTGGCGTCCGACGTGCCCCGGGGGAGCGTGCCGACGACCGCCGCGGCCACAACCGCCGTCGCCGCCACGGGAATTGCCCAGCGCCAGCTGAACGCCCTTGCGGGCCGCGGCACTTCGGGCGCCGCCTGCCGCGTACTGGCCAGGATGGCGGCCAGGTCGTCGTGGGCGCGAGCGGAACCGGCCAGGTGGGCCGGGTCCAGCTCCGCGGGCCGCGCTTCCGCCAGCGTCTTCATGACGTCGGGCCGCTTGCGTGCCATGTCAGTGCTCCTTCGCGATCTTGGTCACGGTCGGTTGGTGGGCATCGCGAGAGAGCCCGGCCCCGGTACTGACTCCCGCTCCGACTCCCGTTCCGGCCCCTGCTCCGGCTCCGGCCCCGTCAACTGCCCGCTCCAGCCGCCGTCTTGCCCGGTGCAGTCGTACCGAGAAGGTGGCGGTGGAGCAGCCGAGGACGTGGGCGGCCTGGCGGGGGCCGAGGCCGTTCCAGGCGACCAGGGTGAGCAGTTCGCGGTCGGCGGCGGACAGTCCCGCCAACGCCTGGAGTGCCGCCGCGCGTTCGGCGACGTCCGCGGCGACGTCGCCGACCCGGTCGCCCGAGGTGAGGATGCGCTGGGCCTCCTCCGCGGCCAGCGCGTACTGGCGGCCGTCGCGGCGGCGCAGTTCGCGGGTCAGGTTGCGGGCCACGCGCAGCAGCCAGGGCAGCGGCGGCGTGGGAATGTCCCGCATCCGGCGCCAGGCGACCGTGAAGGTCTCGCTGGTGATGTCCTCCCCGACCTGCCTGCCCACCAGGCTTGAGGCATAGGCCAGCACCCGCGGCTGGCACTCCTCGTACAGGTCACGGAAGCGTTGGACGTCGGTCACGCAGCGTCTCCTCGTCTCGGCTCTCTCACGGGGAAATGGCCGGGGGCCGTGCTTTCTTACACGGGAGGGGAGAACTTTTTCGCGCTATCGCGCTGGACGCCATTGCGCTGGGCGCTATCGCGATGGGGTGTCACCGGCGTCGCACGCCTGGGCCGTCCGCGGTGGCGGAGCCGGCCGGGTTCCTGGCCCGGCACGGCCACCCGGTCCGGCCACCCGGCACGGCCACCCGGTCCGGCCCGCCGCGGACGACCGGCCGCGGACGACCGGCCGCGTCGCGAACCACCGGCGGCGACCGACGACGCCCTGGCCCGCGGCGCTCGTCAGGCGGTGGACCAGCTGAGCGGCTCGGACCGGCATGCTTTGAAGGGCTGCCCGGAGCACGACGGCCGGGGTGTCTTCGTCGATCCGCCCGGGCGTCGGCGCTGGTGTCCGTCCCCGTCGTGTGCGAGCCGGGGCAGGGTTCGCGCGCTGCGTTCCCGCCGTGGCGCCGCCGCCGCTCCTGATGCGAACGGTGACAACGCGATCAGCTCAAGCAGGTAAACAAGGGTTTTTGCCGTCGGGGTGAACGCGCCGTGGCGGCACGGCCTTAAAGGCCGTGCCGCGCGGTTTTTTCTCCTGTTGCCCGAATCGATCAGGCGATGAAGAATTCGTTGCTCCGGACGGTCGATACGCTGCCGTCGCCCAGGCGGAGAACTCCGATGAATTCGTACAGGCCGTTGGCCTGGAAGTCCGACGCGTTGATCTGGTAGGTGGACTGCTTGGTGTATCCGTTGTTGGCGCCGGGGGTCACTTTCGACCAGTCCAGAGCGGGCACGCCGGCCTGCTCATTGTGGGTCTGGGGGGCGAAAGTGGTGGTGCTGCCCGAAGTCGAGCGGGCGCTGATGATGAGGGTGTAGGCGTACTTGTTGTCCCCCGCCTGAGCGCTCGCGTCGGCCTGAAGCATCAGGTGGAACGGCGAGTTCGGGTTGCCGCCGACCACGTTGGGAGTGTCGTCCTCCGTGCCGTTGACGAAGCTGGAGACGTAGAGTCGGACGAGCCTTACGTCGGTTGCCATGTTGTGGTACCTCCCCCTGGGCTGAAGCGTCTCCCCGTGCGCATCCGGCAGGACGTGCGAGCAGTCATCAGGACGTGCAAGCAGTCGTGCCGGCGTCGGATTGTTGGCCCCTGTCGTCAATTACTTTCCCGGCCCATACCGATAGAAGATGGGGAACTGAAATTTTCGCGGGGCTCTGTTTCTCCATGTGGAGCCGACCTTTTGCGGCCACGGAGATCGGACGCACGCCACACCGCCCATAATGAGTGGGGCGCATCTCAGGAGTACACCCGCCGCAGATTCCTGGCAACAGCCGTAGCGGATAAACGGCGGTCCCTTTTTCCGATCTCCATCAGGCGTGGTGTCAGAGTTTCCGCTTCCGTCCTTTGAGCGCGTATTTCCGGGCGCCGTCTCGTGTGCAGTCCGACGGCACGGGAGGCGGGGTGATCGTAAAACCGTTCGAGGGCGGGTATGCGGGGTGGCAGGGTGGTGCCGCTGTGGCACAGGGTTTTCGAGGGGGGCGACGGATGCCGAGTGGGCTCATCGCGCTGGCGCTCGGCGGGTTCGGTATCGGGCTGACCGAGTTCCTGATCGCCGGGCTGCTGCCGCAGGTGGCGTCGAGTTTCGGGGTGTCCGAGGCGGCGGCCGGCTGGCTGATCTCCGGGTACGCGCTGAGCGTCGCGATCGGCGCGATCGTGCTGACGGCGGCGACAACGCGGCTGCCCCGCAAGGGAGTTCTGGTCGGCCTTGTGGTGCTGTTCGTCGTCGGCAACCTGCTGTCCGCGCTCGCGCCGAACTATCCGGTGATGATGCTCGGACGGATCGTCGCGGCGCTGTGCCACGGTTCGTTCTTCGGCATCGGCTCGCTCGTCGCCCGGGGCCTCGTCCCGCCGGAGCGGAAGTCCCGCGCGGTCGCGGTCATGTTCGCCGGGCTGACGGTCGCGAACGTGCTCGGCGTCCCGTTCGGCGCCCTGGTCGGCGAACGCTGGGGCTGGCGGGCCGCGTTCTGGGCGGTCACCGTGATCGGCGTCCTCGCGCTGGCGGGGATCGTCGCGCTCGTTCCCGGCGGTGCGGGGGAGGCGACGGGGCAGCAACCAAGTAGCCTGCGGGCCCAGTTCCGCGCGTTCCGCTCCTGGCAGGTGTGGCTGACCCTGGTCGCCACCGCGCTCGGCTACGGCGGGATGTTCGGCGCGTTCAGCTACATCGCCTACACGTTCACCGAGGTCGGCGGCTTCTCGTCGTCGGACGTCGCCTGGCTGTTGATGGTCTACGGCGTCGGGCTCGTCGTCGGGAACCTGGTCGGCGGGCGCGCGGCCGACCACGACCGGGACCGCGCCCTGGTCGTCGCCCTGCTCGGACTCGCCGTCACCCTGGCCGTGTTCGGCCTGCTGGCCACCAGCGCGACGGCGTCGGTGGTCCTCGTGTTCCTGATGGGGGTGTTCGGGTTCGCGGGCGTGCCGGGGATGATCACCCGCGTCACCGACTACGCCCACGGGGCCGCACTTGCCGCCAGCGCCAACGTCTCCGCGTCCAACGTCGGTAACGCGCTGGGGGCTTGGCTCGGCGGGCTCGCGATCACGGCGGGGCTCGGTTACACCGCTCCGCTGTACGTCGGCGCGGGCATTGTTCTGGTGGCTGTTGTCGTCATGGTGGTCGCGGCGTGGCAGGCCGATGGGGGCGAACTCGGTTGAGGGGGCGGTGGGCGCTTCGGCTCGTGGGCTCAACTCGTGGGCTTGGCCCGTGGGTTCAGCTTTCGGGGGCGCCCGGGATTCCGTCGGCCACCTCCCAGCGGTCGTTGTAGCCCAGCGGGTAGTCGTACGCCGGGCGGTCCGTGTTCGCGCTCGTGCGGAACGGCTGTCCGTTGTCGTCGACGCGTACGGTGCCGTGTCGGCTGCCGCTGGACCAGTCCAGCTCCAGGTACCAACTCACGTCGTGCGCCTGCGTGTTCGCGGTCACGTAGTAGACCTCGGGGTCGGTCTCGCTCACCTTGTACGGGAAGTCCTGCTGCCCGGCCTTCGGCGTGACCAGGGGGCGTCCGGCGTCGAGGTCCACGTTGAAGTGCCGTGTCTCGACGCCGCCTCCGCAGCCGTCGACGCCCATGAGGTAGTCGTTCCAGGCGAGCGGAGTGTTCTTGTCCACCACGCGCACGTGCAGCCCCTCCAGGACGACGGTGTTCTTCCCCGTTCCCTGCACGGTCAGCCGCACCCACTGCTCACCGGAGGCGACCCCGCCGAGCGCGGTGACCCACCCCCGCGCGTCGTCCTCGCTCGGCGGCGGGGGCACCTGGGCGGGCGGCCGGTCCACCACGTAGTGCTGCTCGCAGGGGCTGTCCCAGTAGTAGGGGTCGGTGACCACGGTGGGGGCGGTGGCCTGGCCGGCCGCGGTTCCGCCTGCGGGCGCCGCCGACGCCGTCGTAGAAGTAGGGGCGGGGGAGCGGGAGTTGGACGGGGAGGTGGACGGGGACGCGGACGACGTTCCGCGGCCACTCGGGGAGGGGCTCGTGCCGACGCGGCCGGCCTGGCCCTTGGCGTCCGCGTCCGCGGAGGTGGTTCCGGCGGTCCGCTGCTCGCCGCTGCCGTCGCCGTCGCCGGGTACGAGGCTGACGATCAGCGCGGCGGAGAGGGCGACCGCGGCTACGCCGGCGGCTGTGAGCGCGACGGTACGGCGGCGGCGTTCGGGGGAGTCGGGGGAGGGGGGTGTGGGGTCGGTGTCGGCGTCGGTGTCGGGGTCTACGGGCTTGGCGGCCTTCGTGACCTTCGTGACCTTCGTGGCCTTCGTGACTTCCGTGGCCTCCGGCTCTTCGACGGCCGAGTCGGCGGTGCCCGAGTCGGCAGCCGCGGTGACGGCGGTCTCAGTGACGGCGGCTTCGGTGACGCCGGTCTCAGTGACGGCGGCTTCGGTGACGCCGGTCTCGGTGATGGCGGCTTCGGCGATCCCGGCCGCTGCCGTCGCCACCACCCCCTTCTGCCCCCGCCGCGCATCCGCCAGCACCCACCTCCGATGCAGCTCCACCAACTCCCCGGGCGTGGCCTTGCAGACGCGCGCGAACCGCTCGACGGGGGCGTAATCCGTCGGGACGGCATCCCCGTTGACGTACCGGTGCAACGTGGACGCGCTCATGTGGAGCCGCTTCCCGAGGGTCCCGTAACTGAGCCCGGAGCGCTCCTTCAACTGCCCGAGCAGCTCCGAAAAGCCGTCCCCCGCCATCGTTCCTCCCACTTCCCCGTCCCGGACCGGCGTTCCAGGGGGCCGGTATTTCCCCAGCTCAGAGCCGGTACGGGCATTCCAGCGTCCCAAAGATCACGGCAACCGTGGCGGCTGGGACGGATCACCCCACAAGCTTCGGTCATCCAAGCATGCCGCTCCCGACACCCGGTCGAGCGGCCCGCACCGACCACCCGCACGGAAACAGGGGGACCACTCATGTCCGCACGCACCGCACGCACCACCCGCACCCGTCTGCTCGCCGCCGCCGCGCTCACGATCGCCACGCTGTCACTGACGGCCTGCAACGACGGCGAGGGCGTACACGACGAGGGCGCGTCCGCCGGGGTGTCGTCGTCGACGCCGGCCCCGGCCGGTTCCGCGACCGCCACCGCGGCGGGCGGTACGACGACGACCACGGGCGGCGGCGACCGGGCGAACTCCGCGAGCGACTCGACGGGTTCGAAGGGTTCGACGGGAGCCACCGGCTCGACGGGCGTGACGGGTTCGACCGGATCCACTGGCTCGACCGGATCCACTGGCTCGGCGGGAGCCACGAGCTCGAAGAAGGGCTCCAGCGGCTCGAACTCCACCCGCAACACCCCCTGCAACGGCACCAACACCAAGACCACCGCCACCGAGGTCTCCCGCCCGCTGAACCACCTCCTCATCACCGTCACCAACACCGGCTCGAAGAGCTGCGACCTGGTCGGCTACCCGTACCTCCGCTTCACCGACGCCCAGTCCGTCCCGCCGGTCTTCGAGGACTCCAAGCCGCAGGCGGTGGTCTCGCTGTTCCCGGGCGAGTCCGGCTACGCGGGCGTACTCCTGTCGGCCGCCGACGGCAGCGGCTCGAACGGCCGCACGGCCAAGACCCTGGAGATCCTCTTCAACACCGAGGGAACCAACAGCGCCCACCCGTCGCTCCCCGCGAAGGGCGTCCACATCGACGACAAGCTGACGACCACGTACTGGCAGCAGAGCATGGACGACGCTCTGGCCTGGTGACCCCGGCCCCGGGCGGCGCGGAAACCGACCAACCCCGGGTCCCCGACCCGGGGTTGGTCCCATGGACACCATCAAGTGCGGCGCAGGTCACGGGAAGTCGCGATGCCGTGCCGGACAGCTCAATGAGGTGAGCACTCCTATGAGAACCCGGGTACGGGACGGGGATCCGAGCGCGTTCGCCGAGCTCTTCGACCGGTACGCCCGCGCGGTCTACAACCACGCCTTCCGGCTGACCGCCGACTGGTCGACGGCCGAGGACGTCATGGCCGCGACCTACATGGAGGCGTGGCGGCTGCGCGGCAAGGTCGCGCCGGAGGGCGGTTCGTTGCGGCCGTGGCTGCTGGGCATCGCCACCAACACCGCGCGCAACCAGTACCGGAGCAACCGGCGTTACCGGGCGACGGCGGAACGGGCCGCGGCGGCCGAACTGTCCGTGCCCGACCACGCCGAGGAGGTCGCCGCCCGGCTCGACGGCCGGCGGCGGCTCGCGACCGCGCTCACCGCGCTCGCGTCGCTGCGCCGTCCGGAGCGCGAAGTCGTCGTGCTCTGCCTGGGGGAGGGGCTGGAGTACGAGGCCGCCGCCGAGGCGCTCGGCATCCCCGTCGGCACCGTCGCCTCCCGACTCTCCCGCGCCCGTAGGAAGTTGCGCAGGCCCGCGGACGACGGCACCGAGTCGGCCCTGTCGCAATCGTTCACTGAATTCCGCAAGGAGCGCATGACGGCCCAGATTCACCAGAGCCGAGTGGACGACAGCGCGACGGTAACTGCCGTACGCGGCAGGCGGGTTCGGCTGTCTCGGCCCGCCGTCGTCCTGCCCGCGCTGGCCGCCGTCCTCGCCGGTGTGGTCGTCGCCGGGGTGGCCCTCTCCGGCGGGAGTCGGGACGGCGGCGGGCTCGTCGTCGGGCCGGCCATGACCACCGACGTCGGCGCCGCGACCACCAAGGGCGTACCCCAACTGCTCGACCGGATCGCGCTGGCGGCGGCCGGGACGGAGCATCCGGTCGTCAGGCCCGGCCAGTACATCTACATCGAGTCCAGGCGGCCGACAGCTTCCTGAAGACCGTCGACGGCAAGAGCAGCCTCGCCGGGCACGCGCTGCACACCCGTCAGGTGTGGGAGTCCGCGGACGGGACCAAGGGCTGGCTGATCGACCCCGCCGTCAACGACAGTTCGGCGGGCGAGACCCTGAGCCTGCCCGACGAGCAGGGCAACACCCCGAAGGCGTACCTCAACGCGCCGTCGTACGACTACCTCACCACCCTGACTACCGACCCCGACACCCTCCTGGCCAAGATCTACAAAGAGACCAAGGGGATGGGCAACTCCCCCGACCAGGAGGCGTTCGCCACCATCGGCGACCTGCTCGGCGAGAGCTGCCCCCCCGGCCAAGCTGTACTCGGCGCTGTTCAAGGCCGCCGCGAAGATCCCCGGGGTCGTCGTGGTCGACGACGCGGTGGACGCGGTCGGGCGGCACGGCGTGGCGGTGGCCCGGCTGGACGGGACCAGCGGCGAACGCGAGGAGTGGATCTTCAACACGAAGACCCACGTCTTCCTGGGCGAACACACCGTCCAGGTGAAGCGGAACAGCGGCGTGGACGCCCTCATCAAGCCCGGCACGGTGACGTACACCAGCGCCATCATGAACCGGGCGATCGTGGACGGGATGAGGGAGACGCCCGCGCAGGCGGGCTGATGATCCGACCACTCTGCCCACTCTGCCCACTCCGACGTCTCCGGCTGCGACGCCCGCGCAGGCGGGGTGGATTCGTCCCCTGGATCGTCGCCGGTGTCGTCTCGTCGTTCGACTGGCGCTGGGGCGCCCTGGGCGGTCTCGTCTCGGGGCTGCTCCTGCTGCTCCAGGACCGTCGTCGCGGGGTCGAACTCGACGCGCTGGTCCTGGAGATCAGCACGATCGCGTACTTCGTCGTCGTCGGCGCCGTCTCCGTCGTCGACCCGGGCTCGGCGCTCGCCGACCACACCGACGTCATCTCCTTCGCGTGGCTGGCCGTCACCGCCTGGGGCACCCTGGCGATCCGACGGCCCTTCACGCTGGGCATCGCCAAGCGCCAAACGCCGCGCGAATACTGGGAGATGCCGGAGTTCGTCCAGGTCAACAACCGCATCACCAGTGCGTGGGGCGCGGGTTTCACGTTCATCGGCGTCAGCCTGGCCGTGGCCGGTGCGGTGGACGCCCCGGGGTGGGTGGGCATCGCGGCCCACGTCGCCGGGCTGCTCGGCCCCGCCGTCTTCACGAAGGTCCATCCGGGGCGGGCCCAGGCGCGCATGCAGGCGACCTGGCTGTCCTCCTGCCTGGCAGCCTCCCGCCACCTGCGCCCGGGGCATACCACCTGACGACTCCTTGACGGCCGGACGACGACGGATGGCCCGGTCCAGGAGAGTCGGCTGAGCCGACCTGCCGCGCAGTGGCGTCGGAGTCTGGGCGCGGTGAGCGAGGTGCCCGGTGCCTGGCGGCTGGCCGGCGTCTGAAGCCACAAACACGCGGGAAATCTCCAACTTCCGGCGCTTCAGAGGATGGAGACACACGTGCGAACAGAATCGGACCAGAGGAACAGAGCCGCGCCGCTCACCGTGACAGCGGAGGTAGCGCTCACGGGGACGGACATCGACTGGACCCCGGGCAGGTGTACGGCGCGTTCGGTGTGGTTGGTGGACAAGTGACATTGTGGGATCCGGTATCGGGTGACACCTTCTCGGTTTCTGCCGACGCTGTTCGGGTTCTCCCGGCGGGGAAGGGTGATCCCGGCTCGGCGATACCGCGTGCTTGTCGCTCCTGATCTTCGCCTTCGGCAGGGGGAAATGTCTGCCGATTGTCAGAAGTCTGCCTCGCCGAAAACGGGCAAACTCCAGGCAGTTGTGGGTGCGGGTCAGTCCGTTTCCTGGGCGGCGCGGATTTCGGGCAGGCCGTCGGTGATGGTCCTTGCGTAGTCGGCGAGGAATCCGGTCAGCCGGCTCAGCTGGTCCCAGGACCGTTCGTACTCGGCGATTTGCGCAGGGGCCCACGGGCCTTCGGTGTCCTCGATCTCGGCGATGCGCAGTCCGGCCATCGCCGCCTGGAGCACCGTCTTGGTGGCATCCCGCAGGCGTTCCGCCACCTCGGTAGGAGTACGTGCCAGGAGGAGGTCCAGTTCGTCCGGTTCGGGGAGCGCCGGGATCTGGTGCTCAAGCCAGAAGTCACCCCAGAGGCGACGACGGCGCCCTTCCGGATCGTCGTCGTCCACCACCTCGGCCTCGCCCGTCTCGCCCCGTCGGATGCGCAGTCCGGAGCGGGCGGCAAGATCGGTTGTGAGAGCGGCGGTGTCCTCGGCGTGCCCCTGCGCCGGGACCGGCGGGGGTGCGCCGAGGAACACGCCCAGTTCCACGAGCTTGCGCGTGTGCTCGTCCGCCCTCGGCAGCACGGCCAACTCGGCCTCGTCCAGCAGCGTGTTCGGTGCTGCCGCTCTCATGCGTGCGTGCGGCAGAGGTGTTCCGCGGGCCGCTGATTTCCAGGCAGACAGGGCCGCGTCCGTCCACCAGCAGACGAACTCGCGTGCGGCGTCCCGGTGCCCTTTCGCGGAGTCAACGGCCAGTTTGAGGCGGACCGAGAGCAGTTCGGACTCCGCGTCGCACGACGAGCCGTGCTTCCCCGCGCGCTGCCCGATCTCGGCCTCGCTGAGCGCCTCCAACTCCTCCATGCGCCGTTGCGCGACCGCGCACTCCTGAAGCAGGGAAGCCGAGGCGCGAGCCAGGGCGGACAGCGTCTCGTCGACCTCTTGCGCGGTCATGGCGGGCGGCGGGCCGGAACGAGGCGACTGACCACTCATGTCGAACTCCTGCGAGGGCGAAGGCGAACGGGGGCTCGTGGAATGCCGCCCGGCAAGGACCGTAGGGCCAGAGACGACGGCCTCGCAGGAAAGCGCGCGATACGACTCGCGAGCGGTGCCGCGCTGGTATGGGTGGCGGCCGCCAGTCCGCGGCCCCGTCCGTTGTCGGCCATGGCCGTCGGCGTACGAGGGAGGTTACGAGGGTGGCACGGACATCGGTGTCCCGCGATGGGGGTCGCGTCGGCGCACCCGGGGGTTAAGTGCTACGGCGACAGCCAGACGGTCCTCCAGCCCGGCCGCGGCACAACGTCGGCCGACCGCCGCGGCCGTCGCCCCTCCGCCACTGGTACCCCAGTACCAGTACCCCCCACCGATTGTGACCCCAGGACCCACGGCCCGCCCCACCCCCGCTCCTAGCCTCGGAGCAGTGGTTCGGTCGTTCGGTGCCGGGCCCGGTTCGAGCGGGGAGTGGTGTCGTGATCGAAGTTCGTGGGCTGACCAAGCGGTACGGGGACAGGACGGCGGTCGACGACCTGAGTTTCAGTGTGCCGCCGGGGCAGGTGACCGGGTTTCTGGGGCCCAACGGGGCCGGGAAGTCCACCACGATGAGGATGATCGTGGGGCTTGACGTGCCCACCAGTGGCACCGCTCTGGTCAATGGGAAGCGTTACGCCCAACACCGGGCGCCCTTGCAGGAGTTGGGGGTGTTGCTGGAGGCGAAGGCGGTGCATCCGGGGCGTAGTGCGTTCCACCACCTCATGGCGTTGGCGTACACCCACGGGGTGCCGCGGCGGCGGGTGGACGAGGTCATCGATCTGGCTGGGCTGCATGCCGTGGCGCACAAGCGAGTCGGTGCCTTCTCGCTCGGGATGGGGCAGCGGCTCGGCATCGCCGCCGCGCTGCTCGGTGATCCCGCCGTCGTCATGCTGGACGAGCCGGTCAACGGGCTCGACCCCGAAGGGGTGCGCTGGGTACGGGAGTTGCTGCGCGGGCTGGCCGCCGAGGGGCGCACGGTGATGCTGTCGTCGCACCTCATGAGCGAGATGGCGCAGACCGCCGACCGGCTCGTGGTCGTCGGGCGGGGGCGGCTGCTGGCCGAGACCACCGTCGAGGCGCTCGTCGAGCAGGCCGCGGGCAACGGTGTGCGGGTGGCCACCAGTGAACCCGCGCGCCTGCGTGCGGTGTTGACCGCGCCCGGGGTCACCGTCACCTCGACGGAGTCCGAGCGGCTGGTCGTCTCCGGGCTGGACCCGCGGCGGATCGGGCAACTGGCCGCCGAGCACCGGGTGCCGTTGTACGAACTGGTCGCCGAATCGGTGTCGTTGGAGGAAGCCTTCATGAACCTGACCCAGGACGCGGTGGAGTATCACAGCAACGAGGCCGGGAGGGCCGCCTGATGAGCGTCAGCGTCATCCCGTCCACGACGGCCCCGGCGGCGCCGTACCGCGTCACCTGGCGCGGCGTCGTCCGCTCCGAGTGGTCCAAGTTCTGGTCCCTGCGCTCCAGTTGGATCACGCTCGGCGTCGCCGTGCTGTTCCTCGTCGTCATCGGGGCGATTGCCGCCGCGCTCTACAGCCCGAGCGGTCCGCTGGGCGGCAAGGACGCCGACTCCGGCGCGGCGCTGACCCTGGCGCTCGCGGGCACCAACCTCGCCGCACTGGCCGTCGGCGCGCTCGGCGTGCTGCTGTCGGCCGGGGAGTACAGCACGGGCATGATCCGCTCGACGTTCGCCGCCGTACCGGGCCGGCTGCCCGTGCTGTGGGCGAAGTGCGCGGTCTTCGGGCCGATCGCGTTCGTCACCTCCACCGTCGGCGCCCTGGTCTCCTTCCTGCTCGGCGCCGCCGCCCTGCACGGCGAGACGATCGCCCTCTCCCTCGGCGACGCCGGGGTCTTCCGCTGCCTGGTGGGCGCGGGCCTGTACCTCGGCCTGGTCGGCGTGTACGGCGTCACGGTCGGGCTGCTGGTGCGCAACAACGCCGGGGGCATCGCGATCCTGGCCGGTGTCGTCCTCGTCCTGCCCGGCCTGACGGGGCTGCTGCCCAGCTCCCTCGGCGACACCGTCAGCCGCTATCTGCCCAGCAACGCCGGGCAGTCGGTGATGACCCTGCATGAGAGCGGTGATTCGCTGGTCAGTCCCGGGGCGGGGTTCGCCGCGCTGGTCGTCTGGGCGGTGCTGCTGCTCGCCGGTGCGGCCTGTCGGTTGCGCCGCGGTGATGCCTGAGACCACGCCCGATCCTCTCTGGGCGCACCCCGTCATGCGGGTGCTGCTACGGGAGTTGGGGCGGCTGCGGGCGGTCGACCGGCGCCGTCCGTGGCTGCTGGACAGCGCCGTCGTCGTGCTGGCCGCGGCTGCCGCGCCCCCGGACCTGCTGCTGCACAGCCCGGGGCACCCGGTGTCGCGTCCGGTGGGCGGGGGGCTGCCCGTCGGCGTGGTGCTGGGCATCGCGGCCGTGCTCGTCGTACCGCTGTGGTGGCGGCGGCGCGCCCCTGCCGCGGTCTTCGGCGTCATCGTCCCCGTCTGCCTGGTGCTGTGGTCGCTCGGCGTGGGGCCCGCGGCGGCGGCCGTGCTGCTGGTCGCGCTGTACAACCTCGCCCTGCACGGGTCGCCGCGGGCCGTGGGGCGGGCGCTGCCGGTAACTGTCGTGGGGTGGACGGCGGTTGTGGTCGCCGTGATTCCCGTGGCCAGTCCGGTGACCTTCCTGATGCTGTCCGTCGGGACCGGCGTCGGGGCCGTCGCCCTCGGGCTGACCCTCCGCATCGGCAGGCTCTACCTGGCCGCGCTGCGGGACCGGGCCGCGCGGCTGGAGGTCGAGCGCGACCAGCGCGTCCGGCTGACCGCCGCGGCCGAACGCTCCCGGATCGCCCGCGAGATGCACGACATCGTCGGCCACAACCTCTCGGTCATGGTCAACCTCGCCGACGGCGCCGCCGTACTCACCACCCGCGACCCCCAACGCACCGGCCAGGCGCTGGAGTTGATCGGCGACACCGGGCGGCAGGCGATGGACGAACTGCGGCGGGTGCTAGGGGTGTTGCGCGAGTCCACCGGCGCGTCCGAGGGCACTTCACTGGTAACTTCGCGGTCCCCGCAGCCGGGTGTCCGGGACTTGGAGATCCTGCTCGACCGGGTGCGCGCGGCCGGGCTGCCGGTGGCCTACCGCACGGTCGGGCCGGTCGCCGGGCTCGGCCGCGGCGTGCAACTCACCGTGTTCCGCGTGGTGCAGGAGGCACTGACCAACACGCTCAAGCATGTCGGCCCCGGCGCCACCGCGGAGGTGACGGTCGCGGTCGAGGACGGCCGGCTCCGCGTGCGCGTCACGGACACCGGGCCGCCGTCGCGCGACCGGGCCGCGAACTCCCGCGCCGACACCGGCCGTTCGGACTCCGGCCGCTCCTCCGACTCCGGGCACGGCCTGGTCGGCATCCGCCAACGCGCCGCGCTCTACGACGGCACCGCCCTCCTCGGACCGCGCGCCGACGGCCCCGGCTGGATCGTAGAAGTCCTGCTGGACCCGTCCGCCCCGGGCGAGTCATAAGTAGCCGGCAGAGCCAGGAGAGCCAGCAGAGTTGAGAGAGTCAGGAGAGTGATGACGACCGTACTGATCGCCGACGACCAGCCGTTGCCCCGGATGGGGTTCCGGATGCTGCTGGACGGCACCCCCGGCATGACCGTCGCCGGGGAGGCCGACAACGGGGCGCAGGCCGTGCGCATGGCGGCCGAACTGCGGCCCGACGTCGTCCTGATGGACGTCCGGATGCCCGGCATCGACGGCATCGAGGCGACCCGCCGGATCGTCGCGGCGGGCGGCCGTACCCGCGTACTCATCCTGACCACCTTCGACCTCGACGAGTACGCCTATGCCGGACTGCGTGCCGGAGCAAGTGGCTTCCTGCTCAAGGACGTTCGGCCCGCGGAACTCCTCGCCGGGATCGACGCGGTCGCGACCGGCGACGCCGTCGTCTCCCCCCGGCTCACCCGCCGCCTCCTCGACGCCCACGCCCACCACTTCCTGGCCCCCGGCGCCCAACGCCACACCGACGCCCGCCTGACCGCGCTCAGCGAACGCGAACACGAGGTGCTCGTGGCCATCGGCAACGGCTGGACGAACGCGGAGATCGCCGACCGGCTCGTGCTGACCGAGTCGACGGTGAAGAAGCACGTGGGGCGGGTGATGGCGAAGGTCGGGGCGCGGGACCGTATCCAGGCGGTGATCATCGCTTATGACGCGGGGTTGGTGACGCCGCGGGCTTGAGACGGCGATTGCGATTGCGATGGCGATTGTGGTTGTGCTTGTGTCGGGTGCATGACAGTTGGCCGCCGAGGCGCCTCGGCGGCCAACTGCCTTGTGTGGAGCCTTCGTTCAGTGCGCCGACTTCCGGTACAGCTTCAGCGGTACCCGGCTGATGATCGAGTCGAGGGAGGAGTCGTTCCGCCCGTCGGCCCAGGTGACGTACGCGTACCCGCCGGCGATGGTGATGCCCGACCAGCGGTCACCGGGCGGGCCCATCTCGCCGACCGGCTCGGTGACTTGGTTGACCTGGACCGGGTCGCTGAAGGTGCGCCCGTGGTCGAACGAGACGACCGAGAACGCGTCGCCCGTGGTGGTCCGCCACATCACCCCCAGGTCGCCGTTGGAACCGAAGTCGATCGCCGGGCGCTGGGCGTTCGGGGTGGCGATCGTGGATGGTCCGGTCCACGTCTTCCCGGCGTTCGAAGTGACGTACACCTCCAGGGTGTTGGAGTCCCGCGGCACCATGACGGCGAACCGGCCCCGGTGGGAGGTGTCGGCCGCGACCCACGGGACGGGGTCGGCGGCGGCGCCCAGCCCCGGTGTCGGTACGAGGGCGCCGGTGCCCGCCGCGACGGGGGTGCCCTGGCCGTCGTCGACCGTCGTGTTCGTCCACGTCTTGCCGTCGTCGCGGCTGACGTGGAAGTTCACCGGCTTGTCCGCCTCCTGGGAGGCGGAGACGAGGATGCCGTCGTACACGGCGATCTCGCGGCCCGGGTAGCCGCAGACCAGCGGGATGCCCGGCGCGACCTCGATGCAGGGCATCGGGCCCGGGATCACCCGCGAGTCGCTGCTGAAGGTCTTGCCGCCGTCGGCGCTGACGGAGACCGCGCTCGGGTACTCCCACGCGGCTCCGGCCACCGCGTAGACCTTGCCGGTCGCGACGTCCACCCGCATCTTCGGGGCCCCGCCGAGAAGGAGCGGAGTTGATACGGGGTCGCTCCAACTCCGGCCGCCGTCCGTGGACTTGGCGACCTGGTTGTGGTTCACCAGGTTCGCGTCCAGGCCCGAGCTGACCTGGTTGTTGTCCACGTACACGGTGCCCTTCGCGTCGAAGGCCACGCTCGGCTCACCGCACTTGGGCGCCGCGTCGCCGAGCGGCCACGGCACTTGCGTCCAGGTGTCGCCCCTGTCGTTCGAATAGGCCAGGAAACAGCCGCCGTCGACCGGTTCCAGGCCCGGGGAGGGCGGGAAGATCGTCGAAACGAATACGAGGTTCTTCGGGTTTCTCGGATTGACGGCGACCGTCGGCTGGCCTTCTTTCGTGGCCGGCATGTTGGTGACGTCGACTTCGTGAATGGCGGTGCGGTCTGCCGTCTGCGGAGTCGCCGCCACGGCGGCGGATGATTCGCAGAGCAGGAAGAGGGTGGAGAGGGCTGCCGCGCTTAATTTCGCGGACGGGGTTCTGGACAGTGTTCTGAACAGCGCCATGGTGATCCTTTGTGTTCACGTACGGCGGGCTTGTTCAGGGTAGGGAGTGCCGTCGGTGTGTTCGTGGGACCACGGGGGACAAAGGGCTTGGGGGAGTGGTACCGCGGTACTCATCCGCCAAGTCGATGCGGAATTGGTGTAGTTGGGGGGTGGGGGTGTGCGGTTCAGGGCTTGGGTGATGGGGGGCGGTGGCTGAGCAGGTCGCCCGGTTGGCACTCCAGGACTTCGCAGATGCGGGTGAGGGTGGTGAAGCGGATCGCCTTGGCGCGGCCGTTCTTGAGGACGGACAGGTTGACGTTGGTCACGCCGACGCGGGCGGCGAGTTCGGTGAGGGTCATGCCGCGCTCGCTGAGCAGTTGGTCGAGGTGGACCTCGATGTCGTGGCCGTCGTGCTCGTCGTGGCCGTCTTTGGCGGGGGCCATCAGACGACGCCTTCCAGGTCCTCGCGCATGACCGCGCCCGCCTGGGTGATCCGGGCGAAGGTCAGCAGGCCGAGGGCGGTCAGTACGGCGAGGTACGGAGGCGTCCACATGTTCAGCCAGGTCCAGGCCGAGACGTCCGCGTCCTTCGCCAACTCCGCGAGCAGGGCGGCTCTGGCATTGCCCTCGGTCACCGCGACGACCAGGCTCCCGGCCAGCAGCCACCAGCCGAGGAGGCGGAGCCGGGATGCGGTGCGCGCGGTGTGGATGCCGTCACGGGCGGCGCCGCGCAGTAGTCGGTGGAGGAGGAAGAGGCTGCTGGCCAGCAGCAACGTCGAGGGCAGGGAGCCGAGTTCGTCGAGGAAGCGGAGGTATGCGCCGGGGGACTCGGCGCAGTAGCGGGGGATCGAGTTGACCTGCGTGCCGCTCTCGGGGGCGAGGCCGGGGCTGACCGAGCTGACGGTCGACTCGTCGGTCACACAGACGCTGACGTTCGCCCAGCCGCCGTGGACGATCGCGATGACGATGCCTGCGGTGAGGAGGGCCAGGAGGATGCGCAGGACGACGGACACGACCGTGGCCATGGGTTCGAGCATCTTGCGGTCTTCGGTCATGGCTGGGCGCCCCTCGGTTATCGTTTATCGATGGTATCGATAAACGATAGGGGGTGGAGGTGGGGGAGGCAAGTGGGGGGTGCGGGGGGCGTGCCTCGGGGGTGTCTACAGTTCTTGCGGTTGCTCCAGGGGGACCTTTGCCAGGGCGGTGCGGATGGTTTCTGCGAGGTCGGGGACGTGGACGCCTAGGTTGCGGAGGTGTTGGGCGGTGGTTGCCACCGGGAGGTCTGCGTGGCGGGCGATGCGGATTAGTTGGGCTAGGGGCATCGGGGGGTCTTGTGGCTGCGGTGGTGCGTACGCGTCGGTGGTCAGGAGGAGTAGGGCGTCGCGGTGGGTGAGGTCTGGCGGGAGGTCGTCGTGGGAGACCCGTAGGCCGTAGGAGCGCAGTCGGGTTGCCAGTTCCTTTGGACGTCGGCCCAGGTCTCGGGCGGTCAGGACCAGGAGGAAGAACGGGATTTCGTCGTCCGGGTTGAGCCGGTACCACCAGGGACTGGTCCGGTCGTCCGAGTCCATCTGCAACAGGTCGGCGTAGCGGAACAGTTCACGGTCGAGTTCGGTCGCGCGTTTCGGCAGGACCATGCCCGTGCTCACCCGGTAGGCGGCCAGCCGATCGGTCAGAGCACGTAGGCTGAGCCCCAATTTCCCGGCCACCCCCATGAGTTGGCGGAAGCTCGGCACACGGTTTGTCTGGAAGGGGGGCCAGTCGGCTTCCTGATCGCCGGCGAGCAGCTCGAAGTCGTCGGGCGACTCCCGGCAGGTCGCCCGAGGCGGCAGCGTGAAACCGAGACGCCCGTACTCGGCCCGCACGTCGTCGGCGGACAGGTCCAATTCCCTCTGTGTGGCGATCAGTTGCCAGGGCGGCAGCGGTCCGACGGCACTCACCCACGGCCACTCGCCGTCGTGATCCTGACTGAGCCAGGCGACGTACGTCTGGTCCAGCCGTTCCGGGAAGTCGAACGGTTCCACTTCCAGGCCGTAGCGTTCGAGTCGACGTCGGATCTCCTCCGGGCTGAGTCCCGTCCGTAGGGCGGCCTGCGCAATGTGACCGGGCGGCACGCAGGCGCTGTGCCCGATTCCTTCGTACCCGTCGATTTCGCAGTTCCGATCGAGCAGTTGGAGGTCCACCTCATCGGGTACGCGGTGATGCAACTCATTCGGTACGACCTCGATGCCGTACGACCGCAATCGGGCCGCCGCCTGCGCCGTGTTCACACCGAGCCTTCTACTGATCTCCAGCAGATCATCAATCGTCCTGTATGAGCGATCACTTGCGTTTGGTTCGTCGAGCCAAGTCATGTCCGATTCATCCTGCTCGCCTGAGTCCGGGAGAACCAGGTCGGCGATCCCGAAGAGCCGTCGCCGTTCGACGACAACTGTCGGATCGCAGCCGAGCTGGTGGGCGAAGAGGAAGGCGTCCGATGGCTGGGTGGACCCAAACTTGTCGTTCCACCCGGAGAGCAACTTCAGATCCGACGGCCGGGCCCTCACTACCTGGCGCGGCTCGGCCAGCTCCGGTACGAGCTGCGCCAGTTCACGCGCCAGATCGGTCTGCTCATGGGCGAGCATTCGCCAGAGCAGGATGTGGTCCGGAATCGAGAGGAACGCCGAGTCCGTCGGTCGTTCCGAGGGGCGGTTCGACATCAGCAGGTTGTTGAGAAGCATCCGGTCGAGCGGGAAGCAGCCAGCCGCGGCGGGTACCGTCAGCCATCCGCGGCGAACCCCGAACCCGCGCCCCGCTTTGAATGCTGTTTCCGCCACCATGTCCGCAGTTCGCGAGCTGCCCTCGTCGATTTTTTGAATCCACTCCAGGGTGAGGAACCCTGCCCCGCTCGTCACCAGGACGGGTGCAGCTGCTGTCAACAGTTCCTCGACCCGGGCCGATACGTCGGTCAGTACCCAGAGACGGTCGGTACTGAGCTGTCGCGGGGCGTAGCCCCCGCTGAGATTGACCACGACGCCATGGAGCCCCGACAGCACCCCGGTCCTGCGTCGTGGTGCGATCTCAAGCCCGTCCACCAGCAGCATGCCCTCGGACGCGCACCAGATCACCTGCGCGCCCGGCGGACTGTCCTCCCACTCCACCAGTTCACGCTTGACCCGGCTGCTCTCCGGCTGGAAAACACCCGCAGCCCACCCCCTCCGCCGCCCCTCATGCTCCGCAGTCGTGCGAAACTCAGCGATCTTCAGCACTCCGGCCAACGCATCCAACCCCGACCACCCCCGCAGCCCCTCCCGCAAATAAAGCCGCACCCGAGTCCCCATCCACCCACCCCGCCCCGCCGTCTCCACAATCCGGAACAAGTGGTTGGGCCCAAGAACATGCGCCTCCACCACCGACCCGGCGCCCCCATCCAGCCCCATCCGACAAGACGTCACCCGAATCTCGTCCGCGAGCATGAAGTACGACAACACCCCAATCCCGAAACGGCTGTTGGGATAGAGCCGTACCGGAGGCTCCACCCGAGCCCACTCCTCCTGCTCCAGCAGAAAGTCCGGCTGCTCGGCGAATCGAGCCCCCGCGTTCGAGAACACACCGCGCAACTCCGCCTCGCCCATGCCGATCCCGTCGTCCACGCACTCCAGATACGCGCGGCCGTCGTCGTCCACCCCCTGGACGAAGTCGATGCGGCCCTCGTACGCGTGGAAAGGCCGTCCCGACCGTTCCAGGAACTGCGTCCTGGCACGCCGGTAGCGGCAGGCGTCGAGGGCGTTCTGGTACAACTCGCGGACGGCCAGGCCGTGGTCCTTGTAGAGCTGGGTGCCGGTCAGCAGGCCGCGTACCCGGCGGTCGTCCAGCCGGAACCGTGCGCCGCTGGTGAACGTGCCCTCCGCCGGGACGACGCCGTCCGCGGAGATCCGGGTGGGCAGCGGTGGCATCGGCTGGGCGAAGCGGTCGGGGACGGCGCGCCCGACCGCGAGGAGGAGTCCGTCCAGCCGTTCGGCGTGCTCGCGCAACGCCTCCACCACGGCCTCGTGTTCGCAGACCGCCTTCAGGACCGGCAGTTCCGGCGAGCCGCCCCACGCCGTCGCGGCCAACGTGCGCCGTACGCCGTCCAGTTCGACGGCGTTGGGAACGCCGGTGTGCTCGACCACGGTGTCCGGCAGGACGGCGAGTTCGATCGCGGCGCCGTACGCGACGGCGAGCAGCAGGCTCGCCCGGCGTTCCCGGATCCGCTGGCGGCCGGCGCCGGGCAGGACCTCGTCCGCCTCCAACTGGCCGAGGTGCTCGGGGTTGCAGACGTCGGCGCCGAGGCGCAGACCGGCGAGGATCCTGGCCAGCCGACGCGGGGCCAGCGCCTCCGTCAACGGGCCCTCCTCCGCGGCGAGTTCGGACGCCAGCGCGGTGAGCCGGTCCGCGCCCTTCTCCTCCTGGGCGAGCCAACGGCGGTACAGCCACCAGCCGATCACCGGCGCCGCCTCCGGCCTCAACTCGGCCCGGTTCACCAGCAGATCGTGGCCGGACAGGAAGGACTGGTAATCGGCCCGCCATCCGGTCGCTTCCGGCCGTGGGCGGAGATCCGTCGGGTTGGCCTCCAACCTTGAGGCCACCAGCCTTAGTTGGTGGGCCTGGTACACGTAGGGGAGCAGGACCAGCAGTCCGGCCTCCGCCGGGTAGAGGTCGAGTGCGCCGTCGGGCTCCCCGAGCAGCCACTCCACCCGGTCCGCGAACCGTGCCGCGAACCCGGGATCGGCCCACGGGTCCCCGGCGATCCGCTCCTCGGCCGCGTCCCGGACGGCGGCCAGCCGCTCCACCAGCCGTGCCGCGTGCTGCCGGTGGGCCTCGATGCCGCGCTCGGCCGCGTGCGCCCAGATGCCCGACCCCAACACGGCCCGGACCCACGGCTCTTGGGGCGCGGCGGGCTCGACGGGGGCCTGCACCGTCACGGAGCCCGCCTGGATCACCGTGCCGTCGTTGCCCCCGCTGAAGGTGTTCGTGACCTCGTGCCGATCCACCCGCCGCCCTCCCCGTCACACCGCGAGCCGTCCCACCGCGAGTCGTCCCACCGCGAGGGAAACAGCTTAGGAGACCGGCGTACGACCCTCTGGGCCGCGCGAGGCGTCGCCGCTAAGCGCCCGGCAGCGACTCCGCCAAGTCCTCCCAGGCCGCATGCACATCCTCTCCAACCACCCCGAACTGCGTAACCACCGCCACGCACCGCCCCTCCCCGTCGTCGAGTTCGAGCGCCGACGTCGGGCCGTGTGTGGCCGTCGAGCGGACGAGGTGGCAGGACCGTACCGCCGCCAGATCGATCTCCACCGAGCTGTCCGCGATTGCCGCGAACAGGCGTCCGCGGACCGTCCGGTCCGTCACGTGGACCCGGCCCGCGCACGCCTGCATGGCCGACGGGGCGAACACCGCGACGCCGATGGGCAGTCCGACGGACCAGACGTGGTCCAGGACCGAGGCCACGACGTCGACGTCGATCGGGCGGTGCTCGCCGCGGTAGTCGTGGAAGGCCGCGCGCCGGGACGCGCCGCCGTCCGCCAACACCGCGTCGAGCTGGGCGAGTTGGTCGCCGTTCTGCCACGGTGGCACCTCGGGGACCGCGGCCGACGGGCCCGTGAACCACGCCCCCGCGTCCACCGTCCGCACGAGCCCGAGCAGCAGTCGGTCCCCCTCCGAGAGCAACCGCCCCTCGTGCACGGTCCGGCCCGCCGGGTCCAGCAGGCGGACCGCGACGGCACCGCCGTCCCGCGCGACGACCGCCGACGGGATGCCGGCGCCGTCGACGCGCAGCGCGATCGACCCCGGGCGGACGGCGAACGCGTCGCCGCGCAGGGTCGGGACCGCGTAGCTGCCGGCCTGGTCGATGCGGGCGACCGGGCCGCCGGTGACCGCCTGGACGTGCTGGAAGAGCGTCAGGCAGCGCGCCAGCTCCGGCATGCGCCCGTCGATCAGCCGGGCGCTGTCGCGCCGCCGCGGGCAGCACCCGTCGAAGACGCAACCGTGCTGCTCCGCCATGCTCAGTACACGTCCCGTACGTAGCGCTTCGTCCGGCGCAGGTCGGCCAGGTACTCCGCCGCGTCGTCGTCCCCGCGCCCGCGCTGCTCGGCGATGACGCCCAACAGGGCCGCCTCGACGTCCTTCGCCATCCGCGAGGCGTCGCCGCAGACGTAGACGTGCGCGCCCTCCTCCAGCCACGCGTACAGCTCGCGCGACTGTTCCCGCATCCGCGTCTGGACGTAGATCTTCTCGGCCTGGTCGCGCGAGAAGGCGAGGTCGAGTTCGGTGAGCACGCCCCGCTCGCGCAACTCGGCCAACTCTTCCTCGTACACGAAGTCCGTCGCGCGGTGCTGGTCGCCGAAGAACAGCCAGTTGCGGCCGGTGGCGCCCCGCGCGGCCCGCTCGTGCAGGAAGCCGCGGAACGGGGCGATGCCGGTGCCGGGGCCGATCATCACCATCGGGGCGTCGTCGTCCGCCGGGACACTGAAGGCCGCGTTCGGGTGCAGATAGATGCCTACGGCGGCGTCTTCAGCTCCATCGCCGCCCACTCGGTCCGCCAGGTACGTCGACGCCACCCCCTCGTACCTGCCGCCGTACCGGACCGACGCGACCGTCAGGTGGATACGGTCCGGGTGCGCGAGCGGGCTCGACGAGATCGAGTACTGCCGTGCCTGCAACGGGCGCAGCAGCGGCAGGAGTTCGGGGAGGGTCGGGGCGGCCGTGGGGCCCGCGTCCCGCAGCAGGTCCAGGACGTCCCGGCCCCAGAGCCAGGAGTCCAGGTCCGAGCGGTCGCCGTGCGCCACGACCGCGGCCAGCTCGCTCGACGGCGCCCGCTCGACCAGCTCCGCGATCAACTCCTTGGACGGCGTGCGGATTTCGAGCTCCGTACGCAGGAGCCGAGCCGTCTCCTCGTCGCCGCTCGCGCCCAGATGCTCCAGCAACTCGCCCACCAGCGCGGGGTCGTTGAGCGGTACGACGGCCAGCGCGTCCCCGGCCTCGTACGTGATGCCGCTGTCGCCGAGGTCGAACTCGTAGTGGCGGATCTCCTTCGCGCTGGCAGGGGAGGAGAGGAGCCTGTTCACCGCGAGCTTGGAGCGGTACGGGGTGCGCTTGTTCCAGGGGGAGCGGGGCGCGCGCGGGGCCTCGGCGGTCGGGGCCGGTGCCGCCGTCGTCGTGCCCGTCTCCGCCACCAGGCGGTCCAGCACCGCCGTCGTCCACTCCGCCGCCGGGTCCTCGAAGTCGACGTCGCAGTCGACCCGTTCGTGCAACCGGCCCGCCCCGAGCTGTTCCAACCGCGTGTCGATGAGCTTCGCCGCCTGGCAGAAGTCGTCGTAGCCGCGGTCGCCGAGGCCGAGGACCGCGTAGCGCAGGCCCTCCAGGCGCGGTGCCGTGTCGGACTGGAGCGCCTCCCAGAACAGCCCAGCGTTGTCGGGGAGTTCGCCCTCGCCGTAGGTCGAGGTGACCACCAACACGTGGGACATGGCGGCGAGTTGCTCGGGCGTGACGGCGTCGAGCGCGGTGGCCGTGCCGCCCAGGCCGCGGGCGCGGGCCCCGGCGACCAACTCGCCCGCCACGAACTCGGAGTTGCCGGTCTGGGTGCCGAACAGGACGTCGACCGTGGCGGTGGGGGTGTCGCCCGCGTTCGTCTCGCGGCGGCCGGCCGCCGCTATGCCGGCGATGAACCCGGCCAGCCACGCCTCCTGTTGGGCGGAGAAGGGCGCGTCGGCCGGGATGAGGGAACCGGTCGGGGGGATGACCGGCGTGGTCGGGGGCGTGAGCGTCACGTGGTCACCGTCTCGGTCGGGGCCTGCGGGGCGCGGCGCGTGGCGAGGTCCTCTATGGCCGCCGTCGCGAGCAACTCGTCGAAGCGGGCGGCCTGGACGCGGCCCGCGTTCTTCGTGGTCTGGTGGATGATCCAGCCGTAGGTGCCGGGCGCGTCCACGCTGAGGTTGTTGCGCTGGCGCAGTGCGCGCTTGTAGTCGTCGAGGCGCTTGCTCGCGATGAGCGTGGCCAACTCGCCGTCGTCGAACCGCTCCAGCGTGCCGCGCAGGTACTTCACCACCCGCTGTTTGACGAAGAAGTCCTCGGTGAGGATCAGGTTGCGGACGGCCTCGGCGATGCGGGGATCGTCCGGGCCGGTCGCGCCCGGCACCCGTTGCAGCGCGAGGTCCTGCGCGACGCCGAGCACGGTGTACGAGGACAGGAGCGAGAACATGTCGTCGCTGCCCTGGTCGCCGAAGGCCGGGGCCCGGCCGCCCAGTACGGTGCGGCGGTCGCGGTAGTCGACCTTGAACGCGCGGAGTTTGTCCGTCGCGATCGAGGTCGCCAGCTCGTCCAGCAGCTCGTTGCGGGTGGCCGCGGCGAGGATTTCGCCCGCGTCCTGGTAGAGCAGCAGCGCGCGGGGCATCCCGCAGTACACGTACTGCCGTTCGGCCTCCCAGTTCTCCAACAGCCGGGTCGCGAGCGGGGAGTTGGTGGCCTCGACGTGCCACTCCAGCAGCAGCCGTACGGCCGCCTCGTGGAAGTCGCCGTGCGCGGTGTCCGTCACCGGGAACACGAGCAGCGAGTCGGCGCTGACCCGGTCGCGGAGTTCGCCGGAGGGGTCGTACTGGTACAGGAACCCGCCGCTCATGCCGTTGCCGAGGCCCTTGCCGAAGCCGCCGAGGTTGAGCACCGTGCCGCCGGTCATGTACTCGCAGCCGAAGTCGCCGACGCCCTCGACGACCGCGGTCGCACCGGAGTTGCGCACCGCGAACCGGTCACCGGCCTCGCCCTGGACGAAAGTCCGGCCACCGGTCGCGCCGAACAGCGCGAAGTTGCCGACCAGTACGTTGCCGCCGCGCTCGTCGCTGCCGCCGCCCGGGGCGCGGACCACGATCCGCCCGCCGCTCTGGCTCTTGCCGACGCCGTCGTTCGCGGTGCCGGTGTGTTCGAGGGCGATGCCGTCGTTGCAGAACACGCCGTACGACTGACCGGCCGACCCGGTGGTGCGGATGCGGACGGCACCGTCGACGAGACGGCGGCGGCCACGGTGGTCGGTGGTGAACGCGGGGGCGTCCAGGGGGAGTTGGCCGTCGGCGTGGTCCCCGTGGGTCCGGTGCTCCCCGTGGTTCCCGTGGGCTCCTTGGTCTCCGTGGTTGAGCAGTCGCTCGACGTCGATGGAGAGCTGGCCGCCGACCGACTTGTCGCTGTTGCGCAGGTGGATGCCGTCGATGCGCACGGCCGGTTCGCGCCGCTCGACCAGCGCGGCCCGCACCCGCTCGATCAGGGCGTCGTCCGTGGTGAAGTCCTTCTCCAGGTACTCCGGGTCCGCCACGACCTTCTCGGGCACGCGCGCGAGCAGGCGGCGCACGTCCAGGCGGCCCACGCTCGCCGGGTGGTCGAGGAGTTGGAGCAGGTCCGTACGGCCCCGTGCCTCGCGCAGCGAGCGCAGGCCGAGGCGGGCGAGGATCTGGCGTACGTCGTGCGCGATGTTGAGCAGGTACTGGGCGAGTGCGCGCGGATCGCCCTCGAACGCCTCGGAGTTGGTGGTCAGTCCGGCCGGGCACTTCACGTTGCAGTTCTTCGCCATGACGCAGCCGAGCATCATCAGGGCCGTCGTACCGAACTCGAAGCTGTCGCCGCCGAGCAGCGCCGAGGTGACGACGTCGCCGCCGGTCTGGTGGGCGCCGGAGCAGCGCAGCACGACCTTCTGCCGCAACCCGTTGGCGACCAGGGCCTGATGGACCTCGGCGACGCCGATCTCCGCCGAACGGCCCGCGTATTTAAGGCTGGTGACGGCCGCCGCGCCCGTACCCCCCGTATTTCCGGCGACGTTGATGACGTCCGCGCCCGCCTTGGCGACGCCGACCGCGATGGTGCCGATGCCCTCGGACGACACGAGCTTGACGATCACCCGGACCCGCGCCGCCTTGCAGTCGTGGATGAGCTGCGCCAAGTCCTCGATGGAGTACGTGTCGTGGTGCGGGGGCGGGGAGATGAGTTCGATGCCGGGGGTGCCGCCGCGGGCCGCCGCGATGTCGACGGTCACCTTCGGCGCGGGCAACTGGCCGCCCTCGCCCGGCTTCGCGCCCTGCCCGATCTTGATCTCCAACTCCTCCAGCATCGGATCGGCGAGATAACCCGCCCAGATGCCGAACCGGCCGGACGCGAACTGCTTGATCCGCGAACCCCGGATGGTGCCGTACCGGGTGTGGTGCTCGCCGCCCTCACCGCTGTTGGACATCGCGCCGACCATGTTGGTGCCGTGCGCGACGGCCTCGTGCGCGGTCGCCACCAGCGCGCCGTGGCTCATCGCGCCGGACGCGAGCGCGCGGGTGATCTCGTGCGCGGGCTGTACGTCGGAGAGTTGGACGCTGTCGGGGGCGCGGTCGAGGAGCGCGAGGAGACGGGCTGCGGTGCCGGTGGCGGTGACGACCGCGCCGCTGTCGTCCGCCGTGCGCGTCTCGACCTCGCCGGGGTACGCGAGAGCGAGGCCGTCGGCGAGGGCGGGGTGGCGCTCGGGGCCGTTGTCCAGGCGGAGTTGGAAGGTCGAGCCCCCGGCCGGGGTCGAGCCCCCGGCCGGGCCGTCGTCGTGCGTGCCCTCATGCGTGTCGTCCTCCGTGGTGGAGACGACCACGCCCCGGACCGTGACGCTGGCGTTGCCGCCGGTCGAGAACCGGCCCAGCTCGCGGGCGAAGTCCTCGGGCGTGCGCAGCCCGGTGACGTCGGCGGGCAGCGCGAGCACGTCCCGCAGCGCGGACGGCCGGCGCGACCGCTCCTCGTGCGTGGTGCGCAGGAAGGCGCGGTACCCGGGGGTGATCCGGAACGCGTCGATCTCGGCGTCGCTGAGGGCGTCGTACCCGGTGTTGCGGTAGGCGGTGTCGGTGATGCCGAAGGCGTCGTCGAGCTGGCCGAGGGTGAGCAGGCGGAGCGCGTCGGGGTCGTCGGGGCGCCCGAACTCCGGGCGTTCCTCGGCCATGTCGCCGAAACCGCGCACGGCGGTGACGCCGAAGGAGTGCCCGGCGCCGTCGGACCGCTCCTTGAACAGGCCCAGCAGCGGGATCTGTTGATCGGTTTTCACCGTACGGGCCCGCTCGTGCCACTCGGTCGCGGCCTGCGCGATACGGGCGAACCCGACGCCGCCGACCGGGGCCTCCATGTGCGGGAAGGCCCGCGCGAAGACGTCGTCGCGGGTGTCGAGGTAGTTGGGTTCGAAGAACTCGCCGCCGATGTAGCTCTCGGCGGTGCACAGCCCGACGCGCCCCATCGTCTTGGCGAGCGCCTTCTCGGCCGCCTTGCGGAACCGCGCCAACGCCCGGTCCGTTTCGGTGATTTCACCCGCGGGGGCGGGCGCGCTCGGGTGCTTCTCCTCGGCGCGCAGCCGGGCGCTGAGGCTGTAGACGGCGGAGGCGCCGAAGCCGAGCGCGGTGGCGACGTGGTGCGAGGAGGGGAGCTGGCCGCTCTCCGCGACGATCGAGACGCGCAGCCGCAACCCGGTCTCGATGAGCCGCTGGTTCACGGTGGCGACGGCGAGAATCACCGGCAGCGGGGCGCGAGTTGAGGAGATCGCCCGGTCGGTGAGGACGGCGATGCCGCCGCCGGTGGTGGCGAACCGCTCGACGTCGTCGCAGAGTTGGCCGAGCGCGGCGCGCAACGCGTCGGCGTTCGCGGTCTCGTCCCCGGCGACCGGCGTGTAGAGCATGTCGAAGCGCTGGAGCGGCACGATCCGCTGGTCCCGCAGCCGGACCATGTCGAGGTGCCCCAACACGGGCGAGGCGACGACGAGTTGACGCCCGTTCGTGTTGCCCGTGCCGTCGGGCTTGGGCCCGAGCGCGACCCGCATGCTCATGCCGTCGGCCTCGCGGATGGAGTCCAGCGGCGGGTTGGTGACCTGGGCGAAGCGCTGCGAGAAGTACTTCGCCATGCCGCCCTCGGTGTCGCTGAGCGCGTTGATGGCGTTGCCGTAGCCCATCGCGGAGATCCGCTCCGAGCCGTTGGCGAGCATCGGGTCGAGCAGGAAGCGGAAGCTCTCCTGGTTCAGCGAGTACGCCACGTACCGCCCGGCCAGGGCGAGATCGCCGTCGTAGCCGAGGGTGGTGGTGCCGCGGTAGTAGTCGGGGGCGGGCAGGTCGTCGAGGTTCACCCGGGCCGCGTCGAGGAGTTGGGAGTACGGGCGGCGGGAGGCCAGCTCGTCGAGCACCTCGCGGGTCCGCAGCCGTCGTCCGGTGCGGTGGTCGACGACGAGCATGCCGCCCGCCTCGATCCGGCCCCGGTGCACAACTTCCGTGTCGGGGAAGGCGACTTGACCGGCCTCCGACGCCACCATGAGGTACTCGGCGGTCTCGACGGTACGCAACGGGCGCAGCCCGAGCCGGTCGAGGCGGGCGCCGATGACATCGCCGTCGCTGAAGATGACGGCGGCCGGGCCGTCGTTCTTCTCTTCGTAGAGGGAGAAGTATTCGAGCATGTCGCGCACGGCGACGGGCAGGGTCCGGTCGTTCTCCCACGCGGGCGGCATGAGCGACACGACCGCCTCGACGATGTCCAGGCCGTCGTCGGACACCCGGCTCTGGAGCGTCTGGTCGAGCCGGCTGGAGTCGGACTGCCCCGGCGGTCGCACGATGCTGCGGGTGCGGGCCCGCGCGAGGGCCTCGTCGCTGAGCCGGTTCTTGCGGTCCGTGTTCAGTTCGCCGTTGTGGGCCATGAGGCGGAACGGCTGCGCCATGGTCGGGTGCGGCTCGGTGTTGGTGGAGAACCGGGTGTGGAAGTACAGGGAGCGGACGGAGTGCCGCGGGTCGAGCAGATCGCTGAAGTAGGGAATGATCTCACCGGAGTTGAGCCGCCCCTTGAGCACCTGCGTGCGCGCGCTCAGCGACAGCGGGTACAGCCCGGCGTAGGTGTCGTCGGCGTACGCGACGGCCTCGACGGCGAGCAGCGCGCGGTGCGCGGCGGCGTCGACGTCGGCCCGCGCCCACTCGGCGGGGGCGCGGAACACCCACTGCACGATGGGCAGTTGGTACTGCTCGGCGGCGGGCCGGGCGACGGTGTGGTCGACGGGGACGTCACGCACGAGCAGGACGTCGAAGCCCTGCTCGGCGATGCTGCGGCCGACGAGGTCGATCGCGGCGCGGCGGCGATCGGTGCGGTCCGCGGGCTTAGAGCTGTCCGTGGCTACGAGGCCGTCGGCGCCGTCGTCCGTGGGGACGAAGCAGTTGGCGACGCCGAAGTGTCCCGCGCGCAGCGGTTCGCCGGTGATCGCGCCGAAGAACTCCACGGACAGGTCGACGCTCACCCCGGCGCCGTCCCCGACACCCTCGGCGGAGGTGCCGCCGCGGTGCGGGATGGCGCGGAGTGCTTCGTCGCCCTTGCGGATGACGTCGTGGCTGGGCGTCCCGTCGAGCCGGGTGATGAAGCCGACGCCGCAGTCGCTGTGGTCGAGGGCAGGGTCGTAGAGACCGGAGGCCAACGAGGGGGAGTGATTCACGTGCCCGTCCTGTGCGCGAAATCCGACTGGGGGTCCCTCCCGGGCCTTGAGCCACTGGGGGAGGACGGCCAGGCCACGTCGGTGGAGCGCTCGCCGCGGGCGGACCGGGTGACGGTCGGGGCCCTGGTGGTACGAATTGTTAGGGTAAGGCTCGCCTAAGTTTTATTGCAAGGGTGTGTCCTGCACATATCTGTCCGATGTGCGGGTGGGGCGGGTGAGGCGGGTAGGGCGGGGTGCTTCACAGGAACGGCTACGGCCATGGGAACTACTACGGCTACGGGAACAGGACCGCGGCCACATGCCGAGTATCCGCGTACTCGACGACGGAGGCGATTCGGCCCTCGCGAACCGTGAAGATCCCGAGGCAGCGGTTGTCGTACGTGCCGCCGTACACGGTCGTCGCCCTGGAGGTCCATTCGGCCACTACGCGGTCGCCCTCGGCGAGGGTGCTGACCAGTTCGATCTCCATCGTGCCGGGGACGAGGAGCGGGCCCATGGAGCCGAGGAACTCGTCGACGATCTCGTCGCGGCCGTGCCACACCTTGGAGATGGGCAGGTCACCCGGGTAGTGCCAGGTCGCGTCGGCGGCGAAGCTGTCGCGGACGACGTCGGCGGCGCCGTCGCGGACGGCCTCGACGTAGCGGATGACGACGGCCTTGGGGTCGCTGGTGGTCATGGGAGTGCTCCTTCTTGTTCTTGTATGTGTGTGCGAGGTGGGGTCAGGACAGGGTGAGGACGGCCTTGCCGCGGATGCGGCGGTCGCGCAGGTCGGTCAGGACGGTCGCGGTGTCGGCCCAGTCCGTGACGCGGCCGATCTCGGGGTGCAACCGGCCCGTGGCGGTCAGCCGGACGAGCGCCGTCAGGTCGTCGTCGAGGCGGGTGTCCGCGTCGAGGTAGTGGAAGTGGCGGACGACGGCGGATTCGGGGCCGTCGAAGAAGGCGAAGAAGTCGAGCGTGGCCGGGGTGCGGGTGGCCTGCCCGAACCAGATCAGCGTGCCGCGTCTGGCGAGGCGCGCGAGGGCGCGGGGGAGGGCCGGGCCGCCGGTCGACTCCAGTACGACGTCGTAGGGGCCGCGCGCGTCGGCGACGTCGTGGACGATCTCCGCGGCGCCGAGTTCGACGAGCCGGGCGCCGCGCTCGTCGTCCCTGGTCACGGCGGTGACCTGGGCCCCGGCGGCGGCTGCGAGCTCGGTGACGAAGTGGCCCACTCCGCCGGAGGCGCCGGTCAGCAGCACTCGCCGGCCGAGTACCGGACCGGCGGCGCGCAGCAGCCGCAGCGCGGTGAGCCCGGCCAGGGGCAGCGCCGCGCCCTGGTGCACGGAGACGGTGTCCGGCAGCTCGGCGAGCGCGGCGGTCGGCACCGCCACGTACTCGGCCCAGCCGCCCGCCATCGGATGGCCGACGACCCGTGCGATCCCGGACGGCCCGCTGCCGTCGGCGGCCGGCTGCACCACCAGCCCCGCGACGTCCTTGCCCGGCCGCTCGCCCGCGACCGGCCGCTCCAGCTTGAACGTCTCGCCCCGGTTGACCGAGAACGCCTCGACCTTCACCAGCGCCTCGTCGGGGCGCGGAGTCGGCTCGGCGACGTCGGCGAGCACGACCGGTTCGGCGGGATCTCCGGTCGGTACGAAGGCTTTCATGGTGGTCTCCCCTGGCGCTGGTGGCCGTCGTCTCGGTGGTGGCTTCGGGGACCATCTGACGGGGGAGGGCCGCGCCCCGGCCAACAACGAGAACGCCCGGCCGACAACGGCGGGTTGTCGCCCCTGGTCAGGGGCGATGACCGGCGGCTATCGTCGGCGTCATGGACCTCGATCTCGCCCTGGTCCGCGCCTTCGTCGCGACCGCCCGGACCCTGCACTTCGGACGGGCGGCCGAAGAGCTGAACACCAGCCAGCAGGCGCTGTCCAAACGCATCGCACGGCTGGAGGAGGCGCTGGGCGTACGGCTGTTCGAGCGCCAGGGCGGTGTCCGGCTGAGCGAGGCGGGGGAACGGTTCCTGCCCGCCGCGCGCGAGGCGCTCGCGGCGGGCGAGCGGGGCGCGGCGGCGGTGACGGGCGCCGGACCGGTCGTACGGATCGACACCTGGGGCCATCTCTACGCGCCGATGCGGACCATCGCCGACGCCGTACGGGCGCTCGGCGCGGTGCGGCTGGAGCCGGGCCCGGGGCGGGACTGGCCGTCGGTCGCGCAGGCGCTGCTGCGCGGCGACACGGACCTGGGGTTCGGCCGGGTGCACCCGCTGCCCGAGGGCCGGGACGCCGGACTCACTCAGCGCCTGGTGCGGCTGGAACCCGTCGACGCGGTGGTCGGCCCCGCGCACCCGCTGGCCGACGCCCCCGCCCTGCGCCCGGCCGACCTGCGCGCCGGCGTCCTGTGGTGCCCGGCCGAGCTCAGCCGCCTGGACTTCCTGCGCCGCTTCGCCGACGACTTCCGGATCGCGCGTCGGCACGACGGCCCCAACCTGGGCCTCGACCACCTCGTACGGCACATCCGCACCGAGCCCGACAGCTTCACCCTCTTCCCCGCCGACGCGCCCCTGCCCGACCACGCGGGCCTGCGCTGCATCCCCCTCGTCGAACCGACACCGCTGTACGCGTGGTCGCTGGCCTGGCGGGAGTCGGCCCGGCATCCGCTCCTCGATACGTTGCTGCGCGGGTTCACGGAGGTGGGGCGGGGGCGGCGCTGGCTGGACTATGCGCCGGGGCGGGACTGGTTGCCGGACGTCGACCATTCGAAGCTGGGGGGTGGGCAACAGCCGCCTCGGTAGCGCGTAAGACTTACAGGGCCGCCCCGGGGGCGGCCTGCGCCAGGAATCCCCTCCCGCCAGGGAGGGGAGGATGCAAACGGAGGGTACGGAGGGTCTGGTTGTCATGCAGGGTCATGCCGATGAAAGGTTGTCGTCGTCCGGGGAGGACGGCCCCGCCGTTCTCGTCGTGACGGCCGATTCCGGGGACGCCGAACTGCTCACCGCGACGCTGGAATCGGCGGGCTACCGCGTCGACGTGGCGCGCGGCGCCGCCGAGGGGGTGGCGCGGCTGCCGACGGTCCGCTTCGACCTGGTGGTCTGGGACGCCACGCTGCCGGACAACAAGAACCTCGCCAAGGGCCGCCGTATCGTCCTGGACCACCGCCCGCCGATACTCTTCCTGATCACCTGCGACTACCTCCACACCCTGCTCCCGGAACTCGGCGGGGGAACGGAGGACTACGTCACCCGGCCCATCCACGCCACCGAAGTCCTGGCCCGGGTCGAAGTCCTGCTGCGCGGCCGTCGCGCCGAGCCGTCCCCGGCCATGCCCCGCTACGGCGACCTGTTCCTGGACGAGGTGACCCGCCGCGCCTGGCGCGGCGCCAGACCGCTCGACCTCTCGCCCGCCGAATACCGGCTGCTGCGCCACATGCTGGTCAACGCCGGGCAGGTGCTGTCGAAGGAGCAGATCAGCCGGCACGTCTGGAGCGACTTCCGCGCGGCCGAGGCCATCGAGAAGCTCGTCTCCCGCCTGCGGCAGAAGGTGGACCAGGAGGAGCCCGCGCTGATCCACACGCGCCGGGGCTTCGGCTACGTGTTCGGCCGGTCCGGTATGTGAACCGGCATGCGATCTGGCATACGGCCCGGCATACGGCCCGGTATGCGATTCGGTATGTGACGAGGCTCCCATCCGCCCGCTCGGCGGAGACGGTCCGGAAGAAGTCAGCCTTCTCCGGTTTCCTGTAGGGGCTGCGCGCCTTCGTACGGGTGAACGCGCGCTCGGCCGCTGTCCAAGAGCCGCGCACCGTCGCGGCCCGGTACCGAGGAGCCGCCATGACCCCCGTTCCGACGACCCCCGCCCCGACCCCCGTTCTGAGGCCCGAAGACCACTTCCACGTGGGCATCGTCGCCGAGGACTTCGACGTGACGAAGGACCGGCTCTCCCGTCTGTTCGGGTTCGAATGGGGGGCGGAGATGGGCGGGCCCACCGAGTTGACCCTCTCGACCGGTGACACGGTCATCGACTTCCGGTGCGCGTATCAGCGGTCGGCGGGTCCGGCGCCCCGGGTGGAGATCGTCCAGCGCGTCCCCGGGACGCTGTGGGAGCCGACGGCCGGCTCCGGCATCCACCACTTCGGCTACTGGTCCGACGACGTCGCGGCCGACACCGCCGAACTCGAACGCCACGGCTACGTGACCGAGGCGACCAGCAGGAGCCCCGACGGCTCCCTGTTCTTCACCTACCTGCACAGCGCCGAGCAGACGGCGCCCAGGGTCGAACTGGTCAGCAGGTCGGCCCGGCCGTTCCTGGAAAACGCCTGGTCGCAGGGGCAGTAGCGCCGTAGCCGTAGCCGGAACCGTAGCGAGAACTCGACCCCATGAACCCCTTTCCGACCGAGGAGTGAGTATGACGACCGTAGGCATAGTGACCGGAGCCGGACGCGGGATGGGTGAGGCGTGCGCGCGGCGCCTCGTCGACCAGGTGGACGTGCTGCTGCTCGTCGACCGCGACGCGACGGGGGCGGAGACGGTCGCGAAGGACCTCAACGCCGCCGGCCACCGGGCGACCGCCGAGCCGTTCGCCCTCGACGTCACCGACCGCGAGGGCCTCGCCCGGCTCGCCGCGCGGGTGGCGGAACTCGGCACGCTGCGGGCCGTGGCCCACGCGGCCGGCATCTCGCCGACCATGGCCGACTGGCGCCGCATCTTCGAGGTGGACCTCGTCGGCACCGCCCTGCTGGCCGAGGCCCTGCGCCCGCTGGCCACCGAGGGCACGGCCCACGTGTACTTCGCCTCGATGTCACCGCTGCTCGTCCGGATCGACCCGACCCCGGAGATCGCCGCGATCCTGGACGACCCGTTGCAGCCGGACTTCCTGGAGAGGATCCGGGACGCCGTCGGCCCGGAGGCCATCGAGAACACGGCGCTCGCCTACCCGTGGGCCAAACACGGCGTACTGCGCTTCGCCAGCAAGGAGGCCGTCCGGCTCGGCCCGGTCGGCGCCCGGGTCTGCTCCCTCTCGCCCGGGATCATCGACACCCCGCAGGGCCAGCAGGAGGCGGCCAAGTACGCGGTGATGCAGGAACTGATCAACGCCACCCCCCTCGGCCGCACCGGCCGCTCGGAGGAGGTCGCGGCCGTCGTCGCCTTCATGCTGTCGGACGAGGCGAGCTTCTTGAACGGCATCGACATCCTGGTCGACGGCGGGGTCTACGCGGCCGTACGCGACCACTGATTCCGCACGGCTCAACACCGGCCACGGCTCAACACCCGCCCGGAACAAGGCGATCAGCGGGAGTCTCCCGGGAGGGGACGGCCGGCGGGCAGGATGTCCCCATGACAAAGCTGCCCGCACGGTCGTCGGTCCGTCGCGCCTCCTCCGGTTCGGTGCTGTCGTTGTGGTCGCAGGACTCCGTGCTGTCGATCGGTTCGGTGGGTTCGGTGCTGTCCGTGGGTTCCGTCGGCTCGGCGCTGTCGGTCGGCTCGATCGGCAGCGCCCTGTCCGTGGGCTCGATCGGCTCCTCGCTGTCACTGATCTCCGCCGGATCCTGGCTGAGCACGGGCTCGGTGTTCTCCGCCCAGTCGCGCTGGTCGGTACTGTCCTGGCGCTCCTCCCACGGCTTCCTGACCGCGGGTGCGGTGGGAGTGGCAGGAGCGGCAACCGGCGCCGCCCTGCTCCTGGCCGCCCGCAGCCTGCCGTCCCCGCATACGAGGCTACGAGGCATACGAGGCATACGAGGCATACGAGGCATACGAGCGTGAGCCCGTGACGGCACCGGAAGCCACGGCCGCCGGTGCCGTCATGCCGTCATGCCGTCATGCCGTCATGCCGTCATGGAAGCTTCACCAAGGTGTAGTCGTCGCAGTAACCGGCGGCCGAGCCCGTGTTCTTGTAGCAGTACGCGGCGGCCGAGGTGGTGGTGGCGCCCGTGGTGAAGAAGATCGGCTGCTGGGCGTAGGACGCGGTCGAGGTCCGCAGGTAGGTTTCCGTGCCGCCGAAGTTCTTTACGCCGACGGCCACTTCCTCACCGGCGGTGGCCGTCTTGGCCCAGGCCGCCAGTAGGTAGGTGCCGCTGGAGGTGAGGCCGGTGACCGTCTGGATCGCGCCGCTGGAGGCGGACGCGGTCTGCAACGCGTACGTGCCGGTGCGGGCGTTGGACGCGACCACGCCCGCCGCCGTGCCCGTGCTCTGGGCCCAGGGTGTCAACGCGCCTGTCTCGAAGCCCGCGTTGGTGAGCGCGTTGGTGGCCGAGGAGAGCGGCTCCACCGTCAGGTCGTCGCAGTAACCCGCCCCGCTGCCACCGGAGTTCTTCCAGCAGTAGACCGTGGCCGTGGTGCTGGAGGAGCCGGTGGTGAATACGACCGCCGCCTGGGTGTACGACGTTGTCGCCACGTTGGTGAACGTCTCCGTGCCGCCGTAGTTCTTGACGCCGATGGCCAGGGTTTCTCCGGCGGTCGCGACCTTGGCCCAACCGGTCAGCAGGTACGGGGTGTTGGGGCTCAGCCCGGTCAGGGTCTGGTTGGCGCCGCTGCCGCTCGGCTGCGTCGTCAGCGCGGCGGTACCGGTCCGGGCGTTCGACGAAGTCACGGACGGGGTCGCCCCGCTGGCCGTCCACGGACTCAACGCGCCTGTTTCGAAGCCCCCGTTGGAGACCAGGTTGCCGCCGGTGCCGTTGTAGGCGCCGATGTTGGGCGCGGCCGTCGCGGAGACGGTGTTGCCGAAGGCGTCCTTGCCGCCGTTGTCGCTGATGACCGCGCCTGCCCTGATCGCGGGGGAGGACGGGTGGAGTTGGTAGGCGTTGGCGCCCGTGTAGGAGGACGAGCCGCTGGCGTTACCGGGGTTGCGGAACTCCGGGTCGGCCGTGACCTTCGCGGTGTCGGCGGGCTCGGAGGACGGGTGGCTGCCGTAGAAGAGGTTGTTGGAGTAGACGGAACCCGAACTGGTCGTGAAGTAGCCGCCGGTGCCGTAGTCGAAGACGGCGTTGTTCCGGAAGGAGAGGGTGCCGGTGACGCTGGAGCCGCGCCGGGAGTACAGGATCGGGGTGTTCAGGCCGCTCTGGTTGACGTAGACGGTGTTGTTGTAGAAGAGCGGGACGGCGGCCGAACTGCCGCTCTGGTTGGGGATGTTGCCCACGAAGTGGAAGACGCCGCTGCCGTGCGTCGGGGTACCGGCGGCGGGGCAGCCGGAGTTGGTGCCGTCGTTCTCGCTGACGTTGTAGCGCACCACCGTGCCGTCGCTGGGGACGGTCGAGGTGGGCTCGTTGGTGATGGTGAAGGGCGGCATCACCAGCAGGAAGCCGCCGAGGTTCTGGTGGCTGTAGTTGTACTGGAACGTGGTGTTGTGGTTGCCCCAGTCCACGTCGAAGCCGGTGCCGTCGGCGCCGTTGACGTGGCAGTACACCTCGTTGTTCTGGACGACGGTGTCGGAGCTGCCGGACATCCAGATGCCCGCCGAGGCGCCGTTGCAGTACTGACCGGACGGCGGGCAGGTCGACTTGGCGCCGCCGTAGCCCGCCTTGTTGCCGTCGATGAGCGCGCCGTCGTTCTTGACGACGAGGATGTCGTCGGCGCCGTCGTACGTCATCGTGTTGTTCCGGATGACCGTGCCGGTCGTCAGGCCGGTGCCCTGGCCGTCCGCGTCCGGGGTGACCGCCACCGCTATGCGGTCCACGTGGTCGAACGTGTTGTTCTCGACCACCACGTCGTCCCAGGTCGAGACCGGCGTGGTGTGGTCGGTCTGGACGCCCACGCCCGCGTTCGTCGAGTACCAACCGCCGCCGTAGCCCGCGATGTTGTGGATGTACATGTCGTGCACGCGGATGTGGTGCAGGACGCCGCCGGAGCTGTTCTCGGCCAGGACGCCCGAACGGTAGGCGGGGGAGGCGGAGTTGTCGATCAGCTCCAGGCCGCCGATGTCCCAGTACTGCTGGTTGAGGAGGTGGATGACCGCACCCGTGGCGCCCGCCGCGTCGATGACCGGCTTCGCGCCGGTGCCGTACGAGCCCATGGTGATGTTGCTGCCGGAGGCACCCGAACCGCCCGGCGTGAGCTGGCCGGTGCACGTGGTGCCCGCCGCGAAGAGGATGCTGTCGCCCGCGGCGAAGGTGGTGGCGTTGACGCCGGCCACGGAGTTCCAGGGGCTGCTCTGGGTGCCGCTGCCGTTGGCGGCGGCCGAGCAGTCGACGTAGTAGGTGCTGCCCGCCGCCAGTGCGGTGTGGGCCGGGACCAGGAGTGCTCCCGCCATCGTGACGAGGAGGGCCAGAACGCGTGACGCCCGGCGGACCGGCCGCGTCGTTCTACGACGCTTCATTGCGACGCTCCTTGCTGGGATCGAGTCCTCCGCGCCGCGGATCGTGACGCGGATCTTCCTGCACCGGGCGGGTCGGCCGCAGCACGCGCACCGCCCGGATTCCGTGGCCTACCGCGCCGACAGCGAGGTGGGGATGGGTGTTTCGAGGACCGAGGCGTGCCGCATGCCCGACGGCAGCGAGAGGGGGACCGGCTCCCAGTCGACCCCGTCCTTGCTGCGGGCCGCCCCGTACCTGCCTTCGAGGAAGTGGTCGTAGATCATGATCCACTCGTCGTTCCGGCGGAACAGCGACGGGCCTTCCACCAGGGACGGCGAGACCGGCCCGGTGGGCGCGGTGTGCGGGCCGCCGGGGACGTCGAACGTGGTGATGTGGATGTCCTTGTGCGCGGTCGCGGGGTCGTTGGCGCCGCGCTCGTCCTTGAAGGCCATGAGGAAGCCGCCGCCGTCCGCCGCGCGCACGGTGGCGTCAATGACCGAGTGGCCGGGGTCGAAGAAGAGGCCCGGCGCCGAGAAGGACTGGAAATCCTCGGTGGTGCAGTGCCAGATGCGGTGGTCCTGGCTGATGTGCGCGAAGTCCCGCCCCTCCGCCGTACCGCCCGGCTCGACGACCGACGACCAGATGAGGTGGTAGAGGCCCGTCCCGCGGTCCAGGAAGAACTCCGGCGCCCAGGCGTTGAGGGCGCCCGGCACCGGCGCCATCACCGGCAGGAGCCGCTGCTCGGACCAGTCGAGCAGGTCGGCGGAGGTGGCGTGGACGATGTGGGGGCTCGTCCAGCCGTCGGTGGCGAGCAGGTGGAACAGGCCGTCGGGGCCCACCCCGAGGAACGGATCCCGCAGTCTGCCGGTCCCGACCGTGCCCCGCAGGACGGGCCGGCCGCCGTTCACCCGCGCGAACTCCGCGCCGTCGTGGCTGTAGGCCAGATGCAGCGCCTCGTCGGCGTCGGTGAAGTATGAGACCACGTACATCGGTTGGGGGGTCCTTCCGGACGTCGGAGGCGCGCGGGCGCGCGGGCATGACGGGATGGCCGTACGGCGGTACGGCGGCGCTGGGCGCTTACGGCGTCAGCGGGTCACAGTGGGTCAACCGGGGTAACCGGGTTGCTGCGCTCAGGACTTGACGGCCCCGGCCGACATCCCCGCCACCACGTGCCGCTGAAGGAAGACGAAGATCAGGAACAGCGGTACGACGCCGAGCAGCGCGGCCGGGAAGAGGGTTGTCGGCTGCACGGTGTGCGGGTCGATGAACGAGTACGCGTTCACCATGACCGTCCGCTTGTCGGGGTTCTGGAGGAAGACCAGCGGGACGATCAGGTCGTTCCAGACCTGGAGCGAGACGAAGGTCAGCAGCGTGCTGGTGATCGGGCGCAGCAGCGGCAGGATGATGGTGAAGAAGGTGCGGAAGGCCCCGCAGCCGTCCAGCGCGGCGGCTTCCTCGATGTCGATGGGGATCGAGCGGATGAAGCTGGTGTAGAAGAACACCGAGACCGGCAGGAACATGGCCGTGTAGACGAAGACCACGCCCGTGTAGCTGTCCAGCAGGTTCAGGTCCCGCATCAGCAGGTACAGCGGCGCCACCACGACGAAGACCGGCACCGACGTGCCGAGGATGAACAGCCGGTACACCCACGCCGACCAACCCTGCGTGATGCGGGCCAGCGGGTAACTCGCCAGCGAGCCGAGGATGGTGACGCTCAGGCAGGACAACCCCGTGATCAGCAGCGTGTTCAGGGCGCTGCGGCCGTAGTGGATCTGCCCGAAGGCGGCGGAGAAGTTCTTCAGGGTGAAGGTGTGCGGGATGCCGAGCGGGGCCCGGGCGACGTCCGCCGCGGTGCGCAGCGAGGTGACGATGGTGAACAGGAACGGCAGCGCGAACACCAGCACGCCGAGGCAGAGCAGCGCGGTGCCGAGCGCGCCGGTCGCCCGGCGCCGAGTCGCCCCTGGGGGAAGGGAGTTGGAGGCCATGGTGGGAGTTCCGCCCGTCGGATTCGTCGCTGGTTTCGTCGCTGGTTTCGGCGCTTGGTTCGTCGCTTGATTCGGCACTGGTTGCGGCACGGGTTGCGGCACGGGTTGCGGCACGGGATTCATCGCTGGACTCATCGCTAGATGCGTCGCTCGCGGAGCCGGAGCAGGGAGGAGGTGGCGCTGGACAGGACGACCACGGTCACCAGGAGGAGTACGGAGATGGCGACACCGAAGGCGAACTTCCCGCCGCCGAAGACGTTCCGGTAGACCAGGGTGGTCAGCGTCTCGGTGGCGCCGGCCGGACCGCCGTTGGTCAGCACCAGGGGGAACTCGAAGACCTTGAGCGAGCCGATGAGGCTGAGGGTCACGTTCACGGTCAGCGCGGGGGCCAGCATCGGCCACTCCACGCTGCGGAACCGCCGCCAGCCGCCCGCGCCGTCGACCGCGGCGGCGTCGAGGAGTTCGGTCGGTACGCTCATGTAGCCGGCCAGGAAGATCGCGCACGAGTAGCCCGCGAACATCCAGATGTTGACGGCGGCCACCGCGTACAGGGCGGTGGAGGTGTCGCCGAGCCAGACGTGCTCCAGCGAGTCGAGGCCGAACAGGCCCAGCAGCGCGTTGATGCCGCCGTCCGGGGCGTACAGGTACGACCAGATGAAGGCCGCCATCACCGGGGAGACGAGGGTCGGCGTCAGCAGGACGACGCTGAGCGCCTTGCGTATCCGGGGCCGCCGGAAGAGCAGGCTCGCGAAGAGCAGCCCGAGACCGTTCTGGGCGATCACGACGACGGCCGCGTACAGGATGGTGTGCCACAGGGCCGCGGTGACGTCGGGGTCGTCGGCCATGGCCTTGTACTGGTCCGTGCCGACGAAGTTGGCGATCGGGCCGCCGAGGCTGTCGGTCATGCTCAGATAGACGCCGCGGGCCAGCGGATACAGCATGAACGTGCCGTACACGGCGATCGCCGGCAGCAGGAAGGCGGCCATGGTGGCGCGCCGTCGGTGGAACACGGGGGTCCTCCTCTTGAACCTCGGGGTTCTGGCCGCGGCTTTTGCCGGTGGCTCTTGGCCTCGGCGGCCGTGGTGGGGCGGGCGGTGCGGCCCGGTGGTGGCGGGGCGGCCAGGAGCCGCCGACCGCGCCCCACCACCACGGCTGCCCGGCGCAACGTGACGCCGCTGGGCGCCACTTGGCGTTGCTCGGCGCAACGTGACGCTGCTGGGCGTCACTTGGCGCTGCCCGGCCCTACTTGGCGTCGGCCTCGGCCTGGATGTCCTTGAGGGTCTGGGCGACGGAGGACTTGCCCAGCAGGAACGCCTGGATCTTCGAGCCGATCGCGGTCTCGGCGGTGGTGCCGTACCAGGAGTTGGACGGCAGGATCCGGTAACGGCCGTCCTTGAAGGCGGTGGTGAACGCCGTCGTCTCGGTGCTCTCCGGCGTCGTACCGCCGGTGAACGGCGACTCCGCGTGCTCGGCGTCGAGGTACTTGGCGAGATTCGCCTTCTGCGCCCAGAAGTTGACGTACGCGCGGGCCGCGTCGGCCTTCTGGGACTGGGAGTTGACGGCCCACATGGTGCCTGAGAAGAGCATCCCGTTGGGCTCGGTGCCCGCGGCGCCGCCCGGCCAGGGCGCGAACCGGACCGGGAATCCGGCCTTCTTGACGTTGGAGACCTGCCAGGCGCCCTGGTACCAGAAGGCGCTCTTGCCGGCGCTGAAGTCCTGCGGGCCCTGCGACCACTCGTCGACGCCGAGTTCGTTCTTCCAGTTGACGTACCCCTTGTCCTCCAGGGTCTTCAACTGCCCCAGCGCGCCCTGCCAGTCGGGGTCGAAGGAGGTCTTGCCGGCCAGGAAGTCGGCGTCCCACTTCTTGTTCTTCTGGTAGACGAGGGTCGAGCCGCTCGCCTGGAAGACGGAGCTGCCGGTCCAGGCGGACTTGTCGGGCAGCGCGATGGGGTCGATGCCGGCCTTCTTGAGCTTGGCGAGGTCGGCGAGGAACGTCGGCCAGTCGGCGGGGACTTGGGTGACGCCGACCTTCTTCAGCAGGTCCATGTTGGCGTACAGGCCCATGCCGATCAGCTCCATCGGCATGGCGTACGTCTTGCCGTCGGACTGCGCGAACGGCTTGGCGTCGGAGGCTATTCGGCTGGCCCAGGACTCGTTGGAGAGGTCGGCGAGGTAGCCGGAGGCGCCCCACTTCTTCATCTTGTCGGCGTCGACCATGATGACGTCGCCCGCCTTGCCGCCGAGCAGCTCCGGCTGGAGCTTCTGGGTGTAGGTGGGGTCGGCGGTGGTGTACTCGAAGTCGATCTTGATCTTCGGGTGGGCCTTCTCGAACGCCTTGTTGATCTCGGCGACGTTGGCCGGCTCAGAGCCGCCGCCCTTCCACGCCTCCACGTGCAGGGTCACCGTCCCGTCGCTCGACGCGCCACTCGACCCGCCGCCGCACGCGGCCAGCGACATCGCCATGGCGGCGACCGTGGTGGTGACCGCGAGACATCTCCCAGAGCGCTTCATTGCACACCTCACCCAACGTCGGTACGGGCCGACTTGTCATGTATGAAGGGGTTGATCCGGTCAGGCCGTATCCGTGTCGATACGGCGCTGATGCGGGTGGAAGGGGCCGGTGGACCCGAGTTGCGGCGAACGTACTGCCGATGGCCGGGAACTGTAACGCAAAACTTAGGCGACATCTATACGTAACTTTCCGTGGTCGCCGGGGTGAGGTGGAGGCGCCGCACATCCCACGTCCGAGCGGGATTCCGCCGTCGCGACCCTTGCCTTATCGTTACAGTTTCAGGGAGGTTTTCCCGGAGGCGTGGGAGAGTGGGCCCGCGGGCCGGTGTGCCGCCCTTCCCGGGAGCCCCGGTTCGGCTCAAGTGCTCGGCGGGCAGAAGGAGTTGGCGTGACAGGGCGGGTGACCATCGCGCAGGTGGCCGAGGAGGCCGGCGTCTCCGCGATGACCGTGTCCAACGTGATGAACGGCAAGCCGGGGGCCTCCGAGGAGACCCGCCGCCGGGTCCTGGAGGTCGCGGGCAGGCTCGGTTACCGTCCGAACGTCTCGGCCCGCAACCTCAAGGCCGGCCGCAGCGGCCTCGTCGGCCTGATCGCCCTGGACCTGACCAGCCAGTACGGACTGGAGATCCTGCGCGGGGTGGCCGACGAACTGGCCGACGCGGAACAGGAGTTGCTGGTCAACGCCTCGTACCACGACGCGGCGCGGGAGAAGGACCGGGTCGAGTTCCTGGGGCGGGGCCTGGTGGACGGCGTCCTGATGATCGCGCCGGTCCTGGAGGACGAGACGGTGAGACTCCTCCGCCGCCGGAAACTCCCCTGCGTCATCATCGACCCGCGCCGCCTGGACGTCCCCCTGCCCCGCCTGACGGTCGACAACTACCACGGCATGCGCCTGGGCACCCAGCACCTGATCGACCTGGGCCACACCCGGATCGCCTACCTCCGCGGCGACGAGGACCTCGAAAGCACCTCCGTCCGCTTCCAGGGCTTCGAGGACGCGATGCGGCTCGCGGGCCTGAAGGTGGACGACCGCCTGGTCGGCTCCTGCGACTTCTCCTACGCCTGCGGGGTGCGCACCACCACCCGCCTGCTCACCGACCACGCCCCCACGGCGATCGTCGCGGGCGCGGACCTGCTGGCCCTGGGCGCGATCGACGCGGCCCGCGCGCTGGGCCTGACCGTCCCCACCGACTTCTCGGTCGTCGGCTTCGACGACCTCCCCCAGGCGTCCCAGAGCTTCCCCGGCCTGACCACGGTCCGCCAGCCGCTCCACGACATGGGCCAGAAGGCGGCGCGCGCGCTGTTGTCCCTCATCGAGGGGCAGCGGCTGCTCATGGAGCACATGGAGGTGGGCACCGAACTGGTGCTGCGGAACTCCACGGCGGTGCCGGTGGGGGGTGGACCGGGGCGCGGGTGAGCGCGGTCGACGACCTGCCGCGCCGACGGGGCCTCGATGCCGAAGTCCTGTTCGCCGAAGTCCCGCTCGCCGGGCGGGACTTCGGGGGCCTGCGCCTCCGGCGGCGTACGAGTCCGCCCGTGGTGTCCGTCGCGCGAGGGACACCACGGGCGGATGGCCGGGCACTGGTGGCGGGGCACTCGCCGAACCGGCCGATGCGGTCGCAGAGCCCCGCCCCCGTACGTCTCAGCCCGCCCCCGTATGCGTCAGGCCGGCCCCCGTATGCGTCAGGCCGGTCGGCTGCCCCGGTCCCGGAGGAGGCCGCTGCCCGCGCCCAGGGCGATGACGGCCATGGCGACGCTGGTGATGATGCCCTGGCTGCCGTCGACGACGAAAGGCGCGGCCAGGGCTATGGCGAGGTTGAACAGGAACAGGAACCACAGGACGGGGCGGGAGGAGAGAAGCACCTTCATGGGACTTTCCTTTCGGGAGGGCTGCTTGCCTGCTTGGGTGCCGGGGTGAGTGGTCGCGGTGGTCGGGAGCCGGTGTTCGCGGTGTCCGGGCGGTGGTCTAGACGCGGGCCTCGGAGACCTCCGCGGTGTCCGTCGGGCCGTCGGCGGCCGGTGTCTCCTGGGCGGTGGCGGGGCGGCCCGGGATGAAGGAGGCGATGGCGAAGGAGAGGAGGGCCGCGCCCGCGCCGATCCCCATGACCACCCTGAAGCCGTTCTCGGCGGGCAGCGGGTGGCCGCCGAAGTCGGTGGTCATCCGGGCGAGGATGACGCCGGCGAGGGCGCTGGCGAAGGAGGTGCCGATGGACCGCATCAGGGTGTTGAGGCTGTTGGCGGCGGCCGTCTCGGAGGCGGGCACGGCGTCCATGATGAGGGCGGGCATGGCGCCGTAGGCGAAGCCGATGCCCGCGCCGATGGTGCAGGCGATCAGCGTGATGTGCCAGACCTCGGACATCAGCACGAGGCTGAGGCCGTAGCCGGCGGCGACGACGAGGGCACCGCACATCAGGGTGGCCTTCGGGCCCTTCGCCCTGGTGAGGCGCGCCGACACGGCGGACATGGTCATCATCACCAGGCCCTGCGGCGCCAGCACCAGGCCGACGGCCAGCATGGACCTGCCGAGGCCGTAGCCGGTCGCCTCGGGCAGCTGGAGCACCTGCGGCAGCACCAGGGACATCGCGAACATCGAGAAACCGATCGCCACCGAGGCGAGGTTGGTGACCAGCACCTGGCGCCGGGCGGTGGTGCGCAGGTCCACCAGCGGCTGGCCGGTGCGCAGTTCGTAGTAGCCCCAGAGCGGCAGTACGACGGCGGTGGTGGCGAGCAGGCCGAGGGTGGAGGCGCTGCCCCAGCCCCAGTCACTGCCCTTGGAGACGGCCAGCAGCAGGGAGATCAGGCCGACCGCCATGCCGAGGGAGCCGATCAGGTCGAAGCGCCCGCCGGTGCGGACCTCCGACTCGGGCACGAGGACCAGGACGAGCGTGAGCGCGACGGCACCGAGGGTGGCCGAGGTCCAGAACAGCGCGTGCCAGTCGAAGTTGTCGGCGATGAAGGCCGAGGAGGGCAGGCCGAGGGCGCCGCCGACGCCGAGGGAGGCGCTCATCAGCGCGGTGGCGCCGGCGAGCCGTTCGGCGGGCAGCACGTCGCGCATGATGCTGATGCCGAGCGGGATGACACCGGCGGCCAGCCCCTGCAAGGCCCGTCCGGCGATCATCGGGACCACGGAGTTGCTCAGCGCGCAGACGACCGAACCGCTGATCAGCAGGACGACGCTGACCAGCAGCATGCGGCGCTTGCCGTACATGTCGCCGAGACGGCCGACGACCGGGGTGGCGACCGCGCCGGCCAGCAGGGTGGCGGTGACCGCCCAGGCGGTGTCCGACGCCGGGGCGTCCAGGAGCCGGGGCAGTTCGGGGACGATCGGGATGACCAGCGTCTGCATCAGCGAGACGACGATTCCGGCGAAGGCCAGCACCGCCACCACCGTGTTCGGCTTCGGCGGGGCGGAGCGCCCGGCGTCCGCGGGCCGGGCAGGGGTGTCGGACATGGAACTGCCTCCGTGAGGAATCCCGGACCGGGCGGCGGACGAGGTGCCCCGTCCGCCGCCCGGTCCGCCGGTCGGTGCGAGTGTCGCGCCCGGCGTCCTGTGCGCCGGACGCCGCATCAGCCGAGCTTGATCTGGTCCGTGCCGTGGCCGATGTGCGAGACGACGAGACCGGCGGCCGACACCTCGGCGTACTCGGCGGTGTGGTACCGGAAACTCAGTCCGGCGTTCGCGCCCCGCTGGGCCTCGACCGTCCACCGCAGCTCGTGGAAGAAGAACCAGTCGTCGTAGTGCCGGTTGACGACCTCGATCGAGCGGACGGCGTACGCCTCGTAGAAGGCTTCGAGGCGGGCCCGGAGCTCGTCCTTGGTGTGGATCTCGGACAGGGTTCCGGAGTGCGACACGTAGTCGCGCACGCCGCCCTGGATCTCGGGGTGGGCCTTCTCGACGATCGTGTCGATGTCGCCCTTGCGGTACGCGTCGAGCAGGGTCCCGTGCAGCCCGGCCACGGAGTACCGGCTGGCCAGCGGCCCGTCCTCCGGGTCTCCCGGCATGCTGTCCTGCTGGGTCCGGCCCCAGAACAGCTCCCCGGTGATGCCCTCGGAGCCCATGGTCGGGAACAGCACGATGACCGGCCGCTCGCTCTCCTCACCGGTCGTCTTCAGGCGCCCGCGCCCGAGACCGCTGACGAAGGTGTACCAGGAGGTGTTGATCTCCGCCACGGGCCGGATCGCCACCACGGCGGCGTGCCGGTGCATGCCGCGGTAGGACGCGGCTATCTCGTCGAACGTGGTGACGATGTGCTGGGTCGGAAGCTCCTTGCCCTCCTCGACCGACGGGCTGACGGTGTAGGCGTAGGGGCCGCTCGGCGCGAGCGTCGCCAGGATGTCGTCGATGATGTCGACGTACTCGGCCCTGACGTGCTTCCACGCGGTCTCCGAGGACTGCACCTGGAGATCCGACGCTACGAGCAGGTCCTCGACCTTGGCGCGGTCTTTCATGGTCTTCCTTTCTGGGGGGCGGGAAGCCCGAAGTGGGGGAGATGGGGGGATGTGGGGGGAGTGGGGGGATTCGGTTGCCCGCGGAGCGGCACGTCACCGCAATGGCGCAGGGCTCCGCTCCGGCGGGTAACTCGCCGGCGGAGTGCGGGAGTTGACGACCAGGCCGGGGCCACGGGCTCGACCGGGTCCGGCGCCGGTCCGCACCGCCGGGCCCTGGGGGCGCCGGAGCGGTGCTGGTCAGAGGCAAACAGCTCCGCGGAGTCGTTCCGCGCGGTGCTGTGCGTGTGGGGGTGCACCTCCGTGCTGAATGTGCTGGTTGTGCTTGATGTGCTGGTCGTGCCGGGAAAGCTGTGAGGAGGTTGGGGCTTCTCTGTGAGACATTCTGGTGGACCGGACCGCCCGGTCGGAGGGGGCTGCCGCTTCCCGGGGGGAATCCCTCACGAACGGGACGAGAACCTCGTGACACGGCCCTCCACCACGGCCAGGGCCAGGTCCAGCCGGGAGCGGCAGCCCGACTTGGCGAACACCTGGGTGAGGTTGTTCTCGACGGCCTTCTCGCTCACCTGGAGTTCCTTCGCGATCTGCCGGTTGGTCAGCCCCCGCCCGACCAGGACGGCGATGCGCCCTTCGAGGCCGGACAGGGCGGTGGGGCTCTCCGGACCGGTGCTGTCGCAGGTCCCCGGATCCAGGCCGAACGCCCCGGTCGCCCCCGGCATCGCGGTCCGGTGGAGGCTGTCGCCGAGGCTTCGGGCGATGTCGTGGGCCTCCTGGTGCCAGGGGCGGGGGTCGTCGGCCAGGAACGCGACGGTCATGCACGCCCGCAGCAGTTCGCTCCGGCCGCCGCGCTCGCGCAGGACCTCCACCGCCTCGCGCGCGCTGTCGGCGTCGTGGTCGGCGAAGGCCCGGGTGATGAGCACGGCCGACCGCAGCTCCGTACCGCCCAGCCGGGAGTGCCACCGTTCCGCCTCGGTACGCAGCCGGGGCAGCAGGTCCCGGCGACCGCCGTCCTCCCATTCGGCGAACGAGAGCCGGACGAGCAGGCGGCCGATGCCCACCGTGCCGCCCCCGTCGGCCCGTTCCGCCGGCCCGTCGCAGTGGCGCCAGCCCAGTTTCCGGGCCTGCGCCCAGTGCCCGGTGCGGTAGGCCAGCCCCATGGCGGCCCAGGCCCGCAGCGCGGGGAAGGGGCAGTCGTCCCCCGCCAACTCCAGCCACGCGGCGCTGCGTTCGTAGTCGCCCAGGGTCGAGTGCACCTCGGCGGCGAGCAGGCGGACGGCGTGGTGGACGGGGGTGTGGGGCGGGCCCGCCCGTTCGAGGGCGCGTGCCCCGGACGGGATGCCGGCCCAGTTTCCGTCCCGGTATGCCTGGGCGACGCGGGCGTACGCCGCCAGCGGTCCGGTGACCGGTTCGCCGTAGACGGTGGGCCCGAGCACGCGCCGGAAGAGCGCCACCGGGTCGAAGCCGTAGCCGTCGGCCGCGTCGGCCATATCTGCCCTGTCGGTCACGCCGGCCACATCGGTACGGGCCGGGCCGGCGCCGTCCGGGCGAAGGCGGGAGAACACGGCCGCGGCCTCGCTCGGCCGGAACAGTTCCCGGCCGGTGAACCAGCGGTCGGCGAACTCCAGCGCGCGGCGGGCCGTCGAGTCGACGGCCAGGGCTTCGCGCACGTCGGCCGGTACCGGCCGGCCGGTGTGGACGGCGGCCAGCGCCGCGTACGCCGCCAGCTCCGCCCGCCGGGGACCGCCACCGCCGACGCACGCTCCGGCGGCCCCGGCTTCGGGGACGGCCTCGGTCCCGGCTTCGGCCACGGCCACGGCCACGACCTCGGCGAGCCCCTCGTGGTCGCCCGTGCGCACCAGCAGCGGCAACAGGGCGGCCAGGATGCGGGACCGCGCCGGAGTGCCGGGCGGGCAGTGGTGCAGGGCGGCCCGGTACCGGCGCGCGGCCCGGACGGGGCAGGTCCCGAGCGCCAGGGCGGCCTCCCGTTCCAGGAGCGGTACGACGGCGGGCGCGGGCGGCAGCGCGGCGCCGGCGAGCACGATGTGGTCGGACGGCACCGCCCGGTCCGACGACGGCGTGCGGGCACCGCGCAGGAGGTGCGCGGCGAGCGCGCGGTGCACCTCGGCCGCCTCCTCCCGCACCGGGCCGGGCAGCACGGCGGCGACCAGCGCGGGGCAGGGGACGCGCAGCACCCCGTGGTCGTCGCACACCAGGGCGCCCGCGGCGACGAGACGGTCCACGGTGTGGCCGCAGGCGGCGGGATCGCGGCCGGTGGCCACCGCGAAGTCCGGCAGGTCGTCCAGGGTGAAGCGGTCGGCCGAGGAGGTCAGCGCGAGCAGCTGCCTGCCGGTGGCGCCGCACTCCGCGACCCGCCGCACCAGGGCATGGCCGTCGGGCAGCGCCGGCCCGGCCGCCGGGTCGCCCAGGCACAGGTGGCCCTGGAACCGGACCAGGCGGCCCGCGCGCCGCAGGGCCGCGAAGGTGTCCACCACGGTGCCCGGGTTCCCGGCCAGCGGGCCCAGTGCGGCCCGCAGCGCGCTCGTCACGGCCTCGTCCAGCGGCTCGCGGGCGGCGGCGGCCACCAGCGCGTCGATCCGGTCGTCCGGCAGCGGGCCCAGGTCGACGACGCGGTCCGCGAACGCGTACGGCGAGGCCGCACCGGCCGGACGGGCGGCCCAGCCGTCCTCGCGGTAGGTCGCCACGACCGTGCAGCCGACGCGGTGGGCGGCGGCCACGAGGAGCGCGGGGTCGGGGGCGGTGTGCAGGTCGTCGATCAGTACGGCGCGGGGAGCCCTCCCGGCGAGATGGGCGAAAAGCCGTACCAGTTCGGTGAAGAGGACCGATCGCGCGCGGGCCGAACCGTAGCTCTCCGGCAGGCAGAGCCGGTTCACGGCGGCCATCGCGTCGGCCGACGGTGAATTGCCGATATCGGGAAAGGCGTCGCGGAAGGCTTTCACCACCGCACGGGTACCGAACAGGTCCCAGCGCGGCATCGCGGCGGAGCAGTGAATCCGCACCATTCCGGTGCCGCGGGTGCGCCAGGTCCGGTGGACTTCCCGCAGCAGGGTCGTTTTCCCCATTCCGGGCCGGCCGCGGACGACGAGCAGCTGCGGGCGCCCGTAGGCTTCGTCGACGGCCGCCAGCTCGCTCTCCCTGCCGTATACGGGGCGGGCTCCTCTCCGTGCCACAGTTCCGTTCTCCCCACTGCCGTATCGGCTCTCCTCGCTGGACAGACGCGGCCGGTTAACATCGGGTTGACCCCCGTCACCCTGCGAGGATTCATGCACACGGTGCACAGCGACCCGCCTTACGCACGTGTCGCAGTCGATACGCTCGAAGCGATCCGCGCGCCGCGCGCCCCGAAACTCTTCGTGGTGAGCGGCCCCTCCAGCATGGAACTGGCATCCGTTCTCGGCGAATTGGGGGCAAACGACAGAGGGTACGGGGCGGAGGCGCTCGGCGCGGTCCCGGAGACGGTGCGCATTTCCTTCGCGAATTCTTCACCCAAGTTTCAGCTTTCCGACTGGCTGGTCCGGCGTGCCACCTCCGGTGGAAAGCAGCGGACGGTATTGCTGCTCGAACACCTTCAGCACCTTCCCCCGGACGAACTGTGCGCGCTGGAAGCCGCGATCCGGCGGCTGGACGGGACGAACACGCGCTGCGTGTGCACGGTGACGCTGCCCCTGCCCCGGGCGTCCCGCGCCGCGTTCGCCGCCGTGTTCGGCCGGCTGCGACGGGACGGGCTGGTCCACCACGTGAACCTGCGCCCCCTCTCCCGGCACCGGCTGCGCGACATGATCGCCGCCGAGATCGAGGCCGGGGCCGAACCCGCCCTGGTCTCCTGGCTGTGGCGCCTGACCCGGGGCTGGCCCGCCGCGGCCCGCTCGGTGCTGCGGGCCGCCCGGGAGGAGGGGGTGATCAGGGTGGTCGACCGGCACGCCTATCTCGTCGGCGGCGACTCCTGCACACTCCCGTTCACCATCGGCGAACTGGTGCTGCCCGTCCACGAGACGGACGGCCCGGCCTGGGAGGTCGCCAAGGCGGTGGCCGTCCTCGGCCCGCTCGGCGAGGCCGTGCCCGCACTGACGGCCGAGGCCGTCGCCGCCTCCGAGCCGGAGGTCCGCGGGCTGCTCGCGCGGCTGGCGGAGGCCGGTGTACTGCGCCACCGCCGGTCGGACTCCGGCTGGGAGTACCGGCTGCCGCTGGCCGGGGCCGCCGTCCGGGCGTCACTGGGCCCCTACGAGCGGCGGAGCCTGGCCCGGATCGCCGTGTCCGCGCTGTGGCGGGGCACCGCCCGCTGCGCCGACCCCGCCTACCTCCCCGAACAGCTCGCCGCCGCCGGGAGACTGGTGGACCCCGAGCGGGCGAGAGCCGAACTGCTGGACGCCACCAAGCAGTTGGCGCACCGCAACGGCGACAACGCGTACGACGACCACCGGGGCGTCCGGTGGCTGCGCGCGGTCGCCGCGCTGACCTCCGACCCGGTGGAGCGGGCCCGGCTGCTGCTGGAGCACGCGAAGATCTGCCTGGCGCAGGGCAGGCCCGAGGAGGCTCTGGACTCCCTGCGGCTCCTGCACCGGGCCCACCGCGACCACCTGCGTCCGGACCAGCTGCTCGACGTCTGCTTCGCGCACCTGGCCGCCCTGTACCGGGCGGGCGAACTCACCGCCCTGGAGGAGATCGCGGCGGACGGCCGGCTCCAGCACCCCGGCCCGGACGGCCCGCTGGAGCGGGCCGTCACCCGCGGGTGCGCGCTGCTGCTGCTCGGCCGCTGGCAGGAGGTCCGCGACCTGCTGGGGGCGGTCCGGTGGCACGACGAGAGCGGGCTGGTCGAGTGGAAGGCCGAATTCCTCGCGGCGACGGCGGAGTTGTGGCTGGGCAGCACGGAGGGCGCGGAGCGGAGCATGGCCACCCTGCCCGCCCGGCACCGGGCCGGTGGGGCGACGGCCGCCGAGGTGCACTGCCGGGTCGGCGAACTGCTGGCCCTGGGCGAGATCCGCCGGGCCGGACAACTGCTCGCCGACACGGGGCGCAGCCTGCGGCAGCTGGGCCTGCCCAGCCGGATGCTCATCGCCCTCCACCGGGGCCGGCCGCGGGAAGCGCTGGACCTGGCCCGCCGGAGCGCCATCACCGGCGTGCACACCTGCGACGCCGTACAGAGCGAGATGTACCACCACGCGGCGGTCCTGCTGGTGTACGGCGGCAGGCTCAACCGCGCCGGTGAACTGCTCGCGCTGGCCCGCGCCCGGCAGCCGATGCTGCCCCATCTGCTCGCCTCCGCCCAGGCCATGCGCGAACTGGTGTACAGGGAGGTCGACCGGGCGGAGGACCTGCTGAGTGCGGCCGTGCGCCGGGCCGAGTCGGACGGCGTGGTGGCGGGGACCGACCTGCTGTGGCTGCGGGTGGCCGACGCCGCGCTGCACGCCGGGCGGCCCGAGGCCGTGCAGGAGTGCCTGGCGAAGGTGGAGGGGGTCGCCCGCAGGCTGGGCACCGAGCGGGCCGAGATGATCCGGCTCGTCCTGCACGCGACCGTGCACACCGACCACGGCGCGGCGCGCGCCGCGAGGCGGCTGGCCCAGCAGCGGCAGCAGCCCCTGGAGGAGGGCGCCGTCCTGTACCAGCTGATCCGCTCCGGCATGGGCGATGCGGCGATGCTGTGGGAGACCTACGCCCTGCTCGGCGAACTCGACGAGCTGATGCCCCGGTTCTGGCTGCGCCTCCAGATGCGCGAGCACGGGGTGGCCGTGCCGGGGCGGCAGGCCACCGCGGAGGAGAACGAACGGCTGCTCGCCGTGCTCGTCTCCGAGGGGCTGACGAACAAGCGGATCGCCAAGGTCCTCCGGACCAGCGAGAAGAGCGTCGAAGGCCGGCTGTCGCGGCTGTTCTCCCGCACGGGCCACGGCTCACGGGTCGAACTCGCCATGGCGATGCTCACCGGGCGGCTGCATCTGTGAGACCTGGTCCGGCCGGGGGTGTGCCACCCGCCGGTCACGTCACCCCGGTCACGTCACCCCCCGTGGGAATTGACGGCGGCCACCAGCTCGGTGAACAGCACGTCGTAACTCGCGGCCCGCTGCTCGGCGATCTCGTGCGGAAGGTAATCAGTGACCCAAATCAGACGTGCCCCGCCGCGATGATCCACCTCGACACGCATCTCGGCCTGGTGGTGCTCCGCCCCGTTGAGCCCCGGGACCGTGTAGGTCGCCCGCCGGTGCGCCGGGTCCACCGTCACGTTTCGCTCCCAGATCTCCCGGCCGTCGGCCAACGTGACGACACGGTGCTCCCCCTCCTGCCGCTCGGCCACGCACAGGGAGAACACGTGCACCTCTGACCTGGTATAACGCTCGATGAAATCCCAAGCCACGTCGGCCGGGACAGCGAGATCCGCACTGCGGTGGATGCTGCTCAAAGGGTCGCCCTCCGGAAGGTCGACGACTGCTTCCGCCGCGACGGGCCAGTCCCGCCGCGAGCCGGCCGCCGAACGTGCGCGGCACCGTCGTCACCGCCTCCAGAGGCTAGCCAACAGAGCCGGGCAGCGATAGAAAAGTGTCATCTATTCGGATGTGCTGGTGAGCCCCCGATACGGGCACGGAGGTCGGATGCACACGCGTGAGGCAGCCCTCGTGGGAATCGGCCGGACGGCGTTCAGCAAGTCCTCGGGCCGCACACCGCTGGCGATGGCCGCCGAGGCCGCACGCTCCGCACTCCACGACGCCGGGCTCCGGCCTGCCGAGGTGGACGGCGTCATCGACTTCCACACCAACGACTCCGCACCGGCGGCCGACGTCGCCAGGGCCATCGGCGCCTTGGACCTCGGGCTGGCGATGGACGTGTACGGCGGGGGCAACATCGCGGTCACCGTCGTCGGCCAGGCGTTCGCCGCGGTCCAGGCCGGTGCCTGCGAGGTCGCGGTCGTCTTCCGCTCCCTCCAGGGCCGGTCGGGCAACCGCTACGGGCGGGGGGAAAGGCCCGCGCTGCCGATGAGGGGCGAGATGCAGTTCGCCGCGCTGAACGGATTCGTCGTCCCGCCCATGTGGATCGCCATGTTCGCCCAGCGCCACAAGCACGTCTACGGCACCCGGGACGAGGACTTCGGCCAGATCGCCATCACCACCCGCAAGCACGCCTCGGCCAACCCCCACGCCATGCAGCGTCAGCCGATCGACATGGACGCCTACCTCTCCGCCCGCTGGATCTACGAACCCTTCCGCCTCTACGACTGCTGCCTGGAGACCGACGGCGCGGTCGCCCTCGTGGTCACCACCCTGGAGCGCGCCAGGTCCCTGCGCCACGCCCCGATCCGGATCGCGGGCTTCGGCGAGGCCCACACCCACGGCGGTTCCTGGACCAACTTCCCCGACCTGTCCGAGATGTACTCCGCCTACGCCTCCAGGCGCCTCTGGGCCGGCACCGGTCTGCGTCCCGCGGACATGGACGTCGCCTGTATGTACGACTGCTTCACCGGCACCGTGATGGCGACGGTCGAGGACTTCGGCCTCTGCCCGAAGGGCGAGGTCGGCGCGTTCTTCGGCGAGGGCCGGGCCACCTACGGCGGCGACGTCGTCGTCAACCCGCACGGAGGTCTGCTGTCGGAGGGGTACCTGCACGGCCTCAACCACCACTACGAGGCGGTCCTCCAACTGCGCGGCGACGCCGGCGTCCGCCAGGTCCCCGCCGCCCGCCACGCGCTCGTCACCGCCGGGGCCGGTCCGGCGGGCGGCGCCCTGATCTACGAGGCGGCACGTTGAACCGGCCGGTACCGGCACCCCCCGCACCGCTGATCGACACGGACAGCGCCGGCTTCTGGGAGGCGACGCGCGAGGGCCGCATCGCCCTGTGCCGCTGCTCCGACTGCGGCACCTGGCTGGCCAGACCGCTCGAACGCTGCAACCGCTGCGCCGGGCCGACGGCGTTCACCGAGGTCACCGGCGCCGGCACCATCTACAGCTTCATCGTGATGCACCACGGCAGCGTGCCGGCGTTCGCGGCGCTGGTCCCCTACGTCCTGGCCCTGGTGGAGTTCGACGAAGGTCCACGCCTGCCGGGAATCCTGCTCGGCGAGCGTGGCCCGGGAGTGGCCATCGGCCAACGCGTACGCGCCGAGCTGACCCGGTTCACCGGCGCCGAGGAACGAGCCGTCACCTACCGCCGCGTACACGACACCGAACAGCCCGCCGTACCCGAGGCGTGAGAACGGGGGTGACGTCCGGCCCGCCCTGGCCGCCGGGCCGGTTCCCGATGCCCGGCGCGCCCGAAGCACCGTGACGACAGGAGAGACGGATGTCCGACGACGAGTATCAGGGCAAGGTGGCGGTGATCACCGGGGGCGGCCGCGGGCTGGGCAGCGCGTTCGGCACCGCGCTGGCGGCGCGGGGCGCCCACGTGGTCCTCGCCGACGTCGACGGCGCCGCCGCGACCGCCGCCGCCGCGGAGCTGACCGCGCGGGGCGGCAGCGCGACCGGAACCGCCTGCGACGTGACCGACGAGGACGGCGTCGCGGCGATGATGGACCAGACCGCCGAACGGCACGGTGGCATCGACATCCTGGTCAACAACGCGGGTCTGCACGCGGCGGCCTACTACCAGCCGTACACCCAGCTCGGACTCACGAAGATCCGGAGGCTGTTCGAGGTCAACGTCATGGGCGTGGTCATCTGTTCGCTCGCGGCGCGGACGGCCATGAGCGGACGGCCCGGTGCCACCATCGTCAACATCTCGTCGTCCGCGGCCTACGCGAACCGGAACGCCTACGCCGTGTCCAAGCTCGCCGTCCGCGGGCTGACCATGTCGTTCGCGCGCGAGTTCGCCGACGACGGCATCCGGGTGAACGCCATCGCACCCGGACTCATCCTCACCGACACGATCCGGGCCGAACTGCCGCACACCGAGGTGGAGCGTGCCCTGAGCCGGCAGATTGTCCGGCGCGAGGGCGCGGAACCGGACGTCGTCGAGGCGCTGCTCTACCTCGCCTCGACGAAGGCGTCCTTCCTCACCGGGGAGACACTGCGCGTGACGGGCGGCTTCGGACTCTCCGTCTAGCGACACCCGACCCTGGCGACCGGCTCGCGGTCACCGCCCGCCCGACGACCGTTTTCCGCCCAATGGGCGACGATCAACCCAAGTAAGTCAAGACTTACTTTTTCGATTTCCCGGCCGCATAGTGGTGGTTCTCTTCAAGAGGAGCATCCTGGTGTCGCAAGTGAACGACCCCGCCGTGCGCGAGGTCGAGCGGGAACGAACCCACGTCTCCACGCTGTACGAACTGCTCGCCGACCGGATCGCCGTGGCACGGACACAACGGGCGCAGGTGCTCAGGGCCCCGGCCGACGGCGCCGCCGAGGCGTACGAGCGCGAGGTCGTCGCCGAGCGGCTGGCCAAGGAGATCGGCCGGCTGACGGGGGCCGAGAGCGGGCTGGTCTTCGGCCGCGTCGACCGGACGGACGGCACCTCCCTGTGCGTGGGACGGATCGGGCTCCAGCGCGAGGACGACGACCTGCCGCTGCTGGTGGACTGGCGCGCGAACGCCGCGCGTCCCTTCTACGAGGCCACGCCGGTCCACCCGATGGACCTGCGCCGCCGTCGCCACCTCCGCCTCGAACAGCGCACGGTGGTCGGCGTGAGCGACGAACTGCTGGACGGTTCCGCCCCGACCGCCGAGGACGTCGTGGGCGACGGCCCGCTGACCGAGGCGCTGTCGGCGCGCCGCACGGGCCGGATGCTGGCGGCTGTCGCCACCCTCCAGGCCGAGCAGGACGAGATCGTCCGCTCCGCGCACCGCGGGGTGACGGTGGTCCAGGGCGGCCCCGGCACCGGCAAGACGGTGGTCGCCCTGCACCGGGCGGCCTACGTCCTGTACGCCTTCCCGCGCGCCGCCGAGCAGGGCGTCCTGGTGGTCGGCCCGAACACGCGGTTCATCGACTACATCTCCCAGGTCCTGCCCTCGCTCGGCGAGAACGACGTCGTCCTGGCGACCTGCCAGGAACTGGCCGGAGTGTTCCCGGACACCGCGGAGCCCTTCGAAGCGGCGCGCCTCAAGGGCGACTTGGCGATGGCGGAGGCGCTGGCGGGCCTGCTGCGGCTCCGGCAGGCGCCGGACGGCCGTTTCGGCGTCCGGGTCGGACAGGAGTGGGTCGACCTCGACGAAGAGGTGGTCGTCGCGGCGCGCGACACCGCGGCGGCGGCCGGGCCGGGACACAACCGCGCGCGCCGGCTCTTCAAGGAACTCCTGGTCGACGGCGTCGTCGATGCGCTGGTCCGCAGCACCCACGACATCCTGGAGCAGATCGACGCCGACGTGGCCGAGATGACGAACCTCAACCTCGACCGCGCGGCGGCGGCCGACCTGCGCCGCCTCGGCCAGGACGACACGGCCGGCGCCTCGGGACCGGCCGACGAGTTCGACGCGGACGCCGTCCGGGCCGGCCTCCTCGAAGACGCCCACATCGACCGCGCCGTGGAGCGGCTGTGGCCGCGGCTGACACCCGAGGATCTCCTGCGCTCCCTCCTCACCGACCCGGCCGCCCTCGCCCGGCACCTGCCCCAACTGGCCGACGGCGAGCGGTCGTTGCTGCTCCGCGCGCCGGACGCCCCGTGGACCGACGCCGACGTGGCCCTGCTGGACGAGGCGACGGCCCTGGTCGAGGGCCCGCCCGGACGGACCTACGGCCATGTCGTCGTCGACGAGGCACAGGAACTGACCGCCATGCAGTGGCGGATGATCGTACGCCGCTGCCCGGCGCGGGCGATGACGCTGGTCGGCGACTTCGCCCAGGCGGGCCCGGTGGCGACGGCCGCCGACTGGAAGGAGGCGCTGACCCCGCATGTCGGCCCGCGCTTCAACCTCCATACGCTGACCGTCAGTTACCGCACCACCCAGGAGATCCTGGAGAGCACCAGGGACCTCCTCGCCCGGATCGCCCCGGACCAGACACCGGCCCGCTCACTGCGCCGCGGCGAGGCTCCTCGCACGGAGATCACCACGGCGGACGCGGTCGTCGCCACCGTCGTCGAGCACCTCCGGGACCAGCGCGCCGCGCACGCCGGCGAACTCCTCGGGGTGATCTGCGCGGACACGAGACGGGACGAACTGACAGCCGCGGGGATCGAACGGCACGCACGCGTGGTGCCCGCCTCCGAAGCCCGCGGCCTGGAGTTCGACGGGGTGCTCGTCGTCGACCCGGAGGAGATCGTCACGGCCCGTCCCGGCGGCGACCGGGACCTGTACGTGGCCCTGACCCGAGCCACCAAACGGCTGTGCACGGTCATGGTCCGGCCCGTCTGAGGGTCGGCGTCCCTGCTGGTTGTGCCGCCCCTGCAAGGCCCTCAGCTCACGGCGTACGCGTTGTACACCGTGGTCGTCGAGCTGTCGCCGTGGGTGTCGGTGACCGTCGAGCGCAGGCCGACACGGCCGCCGGAGGCCGGGTTGTGGACGGCGGTGGTCCACTTGCCGCCGGACAGCTTCGCGGTGGTCGCGTGCCAGTGGGCGCCGTTGTCGGTGGTGTACCAGGCGCGTACGGACTTCACGCCGTCCGACAGCCGGCCGATCGTGCTGTCGTCCGTGCCGAGGCGTTGCATACCCAGGTCGACGGTCGTGGTCGACCCGGCCACCGCCCGGTTCCTGGAGCTCAGCGCCTCGGGCCGGAACCGGGCGATGTAGTCACGGATCTGCTGGTTCTTGCCGGCGTCGGCGTAGAAGTGCAGGGAGAGGCTGGAGGAGGTCGACAGCGAGCCGGCCGGCAACTGGCCGCGGTGACCGGTCTCGGTGACCGTGTACCAGCCCGACCCCGGGATCCTGGGCTGCGCGTCGACCTCCTGCGAGGGGCTGTACTTGTGCGAGTAGAGCGTCTTGCCCGCGTGGGTCAGCTTCAGGGTGCCGGAGGCCAGGATCCCGCCCGCCGTGAACGTGGGGTCGGCGAACGGGTTGTCGTTCCCGAAGTACAGCCGGTGGTACCAGGTGTACGGCAGCTGCCCGCCGGGTCCCCAGACCGCGCGGCCGAGGGCCAGCGAGGCGGTCTTGCCGGCCGCGTACGTGTGGACGCCGTCGTAGACGAAGTCGTGGCCCTGCTGGCTCACCGACCACTGGCCGGCCGGGACGTGGACGCCGAAGGAGTTGGGCAGGTCGCGCTGGACGTCGAGGATGTCCATGGCCGACGAGCAGTCGGAGCCGCCCGCCGGCTCGCCGTTGAAGGAGAACTGCGCCTGCCCGCTGTCGGGACCGGAACGCGCGGACACCTTGAGGGTGGTCAGCCCGGACCTCCTGAGTTTCGCGGACACCCCGGACGGCACGCCGCTGCGGTGCGTGGCGGAGGCCAGCCAGAAGTCCCCGCCGGTCGTCGACGGCGGTTCGTACGTGGTCCCGTAGGACAGCTCGTACGCCTTGCTGCTGTTCGGGATGGCGTAGAGATGGCCCGCCGCGGCCGACATGCTCATGGTGGCAGGGCTGTTGTCGGTGGTGCAGACGGCCGCGCCGACCCCGTGGTCGTATCCGCTGCCCGGGCTGGGACTGAGCGAGACCTTGACCGCACGGCCCTTCCGGGCGTCGAACGTGGTCGTCGTCGCCCCGGAGACCTTCACACTGTGGCCGCCGACGACGCCGTCCTCACTGTTGCCGCCGACGAAGGACGTGGCGAGCTCGTAACTCCCGTTGGGCAGCGACGTCTTCTTGTTGCCCTCGATGTAACGGAAGTCGTCCGTCTTCGTGTTGTAGACCGCCACCTGGGCATAGACCGGCTTGCCACTCCGGTCCAACGTCCTGACGGTAAGCGCCCCCTTGCCCGCGGCCGAAGCCGTGGAAGCACCGCCCAGAAAAACCGGCACAAGTATGGCGACGGCACTCGCGACCGCCGTGGTTCGCCGCATCAAATCCCCCATAGGTACGCGACATGGACATGGCACGGTAGCCCATGGGGTACGTGCGGCTTTCGGCGGGTCCTCCGTGCGCACACCACGCGTAGCTCCCACCGGCGGCCGACAGCGCCCCTGCGGTGCGGTTGCGGCGGGCCTCCGCCGACCGGTTGGGCCAAGGAAGAACCCCCGGGTCGTTGGCCTGGGGGTTTGTCGTGGGCGGGTGACGAGGATCGGACTCGCGCTCTCGGCTTGGGAAGCGCCGGCGTCCGGCGCGCCGACCGCCGCGCAGCCCGGCCTTCGGCAGATGCGCAAGGCCCTGGATGTGCTCCGGGGGCGCCCCTGGCCCGAGCGCACCTGTCGACGCGGCGGGGATCGGCCGACGCTTGGACTTGCGCCGGAAAACCGATCGGTTTACTCTTCTGGAAACTGATCGGTTTATCATTCCCCGGGGAGAGTCATGACTGTTTTGAAGGGCACGAACGTCTTCGTCACCGGCGGCAGCCGCGGCATCGGCAAGGCGCTGGTGGAGGAGCTGTACGCGCGTGGCGCCGGCAAGGTCTACGCCACGGCCCGTGACCCGCGCACGGTGACGCATCCCGACGCGGTCCCGGTGGCGCTGGAGGTCACCGACCCCGCTTCCGTGGCGGCGGCCGTCGCACAGGCGCAGGACGTGACCGTGCTGATCAACAACGCGGGTGCCTCGGTCGGCGCGTCCTTCCTCGACTCCCCGGTCGACGACGTACGCCGGGAGTTCGAGACCAACTTCTACGGCCCGCTGCTGCTCGCCCGCGCCTTCGTGCCGGTCATCGAGCGCAACGGCGGCGGCCACCTCCTCAACGTCCACTCCGTGCTCTCCTGGCTCGCGCTCGGGGGCTCCTACAGCGCCTCCAAGGCCGCCCTGTGGTCGCAGACCAACTCCCTGCGCCTGGAACTTCAGCCGCGCGGCATCGCCGTCACCGGACTGCACGTGGGTTACGTGGACACCGACCTCACGGTCGGCGTCGACGCCCCCAAGTCCGACCCGCGCGCCGTCGCCGCCCTCGCCCTCGACGGGGTCGAGACGGGCGCGTACGAGGTGCTCGCCGACGACATCACGCGCCAGGTCAAGGCGGGTCTCGCCGGTGACCTGGCGGGGCTGTACCCCCAGCTCGCCGAGTAGCCCCGGCACCCGGCGCGAGCCCCCACCGCCAACCGGCGCCGCGCGGGCCGAAAGGGCGCACCCAACGGCCCGGGAGAGGGTATTGGCAATGAGCGCGAATCCGCGGAAGAAGAAGTTCTACGCCCTGAACATGTTCGACGTGGTCGACCTGGAGAAATACCTTGCGTATTTCAGCCGCCTGCCCGAAGCGGCTCCGCGGTATGGCGGTCGAATGGTGGCGTTTGGTCGTTTCCGGGACAACGTAGCCGGTGACCTCGCGCCGCGGCAGGTTCTGTTTCTCGTCGAATGGGAGTCCGAAGAGGCGTTCAACAGCTTCCGGGACGATCCGGACCTGGCCGACTTGCATCCGTTGCGGGAGAGCGGGACGGCGTCCTATATCTGGCAGACTTTCGACGGTTCCGATATGAGTGACCCCACCGACGTTTCGCTCGACGATGTACTGGCGGTGCTCAAGCCCTAGCCTCGGTCTTTCGCGAGGGCCCGCCGACGGAGTCGGTGGGCCCTTTCGCTTTCCGGCCGGTCGTCCCGGACTCCCGCCCCCATTCGAAACCGATCGATTCTCGCTACGGTAAACCGATCGGTTTCCGTGTGTGAGTTCAAGCAAGGAGTGAGGTCATGGGCGGAGTCAGTGCGCGGGAGCGGCGCGAGAACGTCATTCGCGCGGCGGTCGCCGAGTTCGCGGTCGCCGGTTATCGCGGCACCACCACGGCTGCGATCGCCGAGCGGGTCGGCGTCACGCAGTCGTATCTCTTCCGGCTTTTCCCGGACAAGAAGGCGATCTTCATTGCCGCTCTGGCGCGGAGCGCGGAAGACACTCGCCTGGCTTTCGAGAGGGCGGCCGACGGGGCGGAGGGAGGCGAGCGAACCCGGCAGGCGATGGCGGACGCCTATGCGCGGCTGATCTCGACGTCCCCCGAAACGCTCCTGATGCAGATGCAGGGATATGTCACCGTGGCGCAGGGCGACGACCTGATCGGTGAAGTCGTCCGGGCCGGCTGGATGAGCATCTGGGAAGCCGTGCACCTGTCGCTGGGCGCTGATGCCGAGAAGACCGCGAGCTTCTTCGCCTGCGGCATGCTCGGCAACACGCTCACGGCCATCGGGCTTCCCGTGAACGCCGGGAGGTGAGGGGGCGTTCCGAACGGGGACGCGTCAGTGTTGCACGCCTGCCGCGTCGAGCAGAGCGGTCACGGTGGGTGTGGTGAGCCCGGCCTGTGTGTCGGCCTTGATTCCCGCACGGGCGCTGGCACCGTCGAAGACCAGGATCAGCTGACGGGCCAGCAGGTCCGGGTCGCTCGCCCCGCCCTGTTCGGCCTCGGCGCGGAAGAAGGTTGTCAGGTTCTCCTTGACCCGACGGGCCACCCGGCTCGCGGGGTGGCCCGGGTCCTTGAGCTCGATCTGTACGACGAGGTACCGGCAGCCCTGGAAGTCGGGTGCGCCCGCCTGTGCCTCCGCCTGTTCGAAGACGTGCAGGATCCGTTCGCGGGGTGGACGGTTGTCGTCCGCCACGGGAAGGAGCGTCGCCACATAGGCGGAGGCGCCTTCCTCCAGGCTTGCCGCCAGCAGTTCGCCTTTGCTCTCGAACAGCTTGTACATGGAGCGCTTGGACACCCCCGCCGCCTTGCACAGCGCGTCGATGCCGATGTTGACGCCGTCTCGGTAGGTGAGTGTGGCCGCTGCCTCCAGCAGGCGCTCTCGGGAGCTCGGCATTGCTTCGGTGGTCATATTCCGAGGTTAACTCGATTCCGGTCCGTTGGAAACCGATCGGTTTACGGGTGGGCGGTGCGAGGAGGCGGTAGAAGCCGGGCGGCGCCTCGATGGGGGTCGCGACTGCACCCGGTGGCACCCACGATGGCCCACATGTCCGTCGGCCTCGCGCATTCGGCCCACCTCTGAGGGCCCCGTGTTCCTGCGCTGATCCGTGCCTGGAGAGCACCGATCAGCGCAGGACATTTCTTACCACGGTGGATTCGGGCTCAGTGCCGCGGTGGGTTCGGGCTCCGTGCCGCGGTGGATTCGGCCTCAGTACCGCGGTGGGTTCGGGCTCAGTGGGCGATCACAGGCTCCCCCTCCGACGGCGCCAGAGCTGCGTTCGGCATCAGGAACGCCGTGAGCACGGCGCCGACGACGAAGATCCCGGCGCCCCACGCCAGGGTGGCCGTGTAGCTCTCGACCCCGGCCCGGGCCATGGCCAGTGCGCCCGGCTTGTGCGAGGACAGGTAGTCGGTCGCGGCCGACGAGGCGACGGTGGTCAGCAACGCCGTACTGATCGAACCACCCACCTGCTGGCTGGTGTTGATCAGCGCCGAGGCGACGCCCGCGTCCTCGTGGTGCACGCCTGCGGTCGCGCCCTGGAACGCGGTGGTCATCACCGCACCGATGCCGAGCCCCAGCAGGATCATGCCGGGCATGATGTGGGCGACGTAGGTGCTGTCCAGTGTGAGCCGGGTCAACAGGGCCATACCGGACGCGGAGACCAGGAAGCCGGCGCTGACCACGACCTTCGGGCCGACCCTGGGCAGCAGCAGCGAGGGCACCGTGGTCGACGAGGCGACGATGCCGCCGACCATCGGCAGGAAGGACAGGCCGGCCTCGATCGGCGAGTAGCCGATGCTGGCCTCCAGGTAGTAGGTCAGGAACAGGAAGATCGAGAACATCCCCATGCCCAGGACGAACACGGCCAGGAACGAACCACCCCGGGTCCGGTCCAGCACGACGCGCAGCGGCAGCAGCGGATGCGCGACCCTGGACTCCAGCCAGGCGAACACCGCGAGCAGCACCACGCCGCCGATCATGGAGCCGAGGGCGACCGGGTCGGTCCAACTGGTGGACTCGACGTGCGCGAACCCGTAGACGATGCCGAACAGCGCGGCGCTCACCACGACGGTGCCGGGAACGTCGATCCTGGGTCGCTCGGTGACCGCGGGCTTGGCCAGCAACAGCAGCGCGCCGACCAGCGCGACGCCCGCGAAGACGACGTTCACGTACATCACCCAGCGCCACGACGCCCATTCGGTGAGCATGCCGCCGAGCAGGAGTCCGATCGCGGCGCCCGCACCGGACAACGCACTGAAGATGCCGAACGCCTTCGGCCTCTCGGCCGGGTCGGTGAAGGTCACGCTGAGCAGGGAGAGCGCCGCGGGCGCGAGCAGCGCGGCGAAGAGCCCCTGGGCCACGCGTGCCGCCACGAGGATCTCGAAGCTGGTGGCCGCACCGCCGACGACGGACGCGGTCGCGAAACCGATCAGGCCGGTCACGAAGGTCGTACGTCGGCCGAACAGGTCACCGAGTCGGCCCCCGAGCAGCAGCAGGCTGCCGAACGCCAGGGCGTACCCCGTGATCACCCACTGCCGGCTGCCGTCACTGAAACCGAGGTCGTGTTGCGCTTCGGGCAGTGCGATGTTCACGACGGTCGCATCGAGCGTGACCATGAGCTGCGCCACGCCCAGCACGACGAGCACCCACCAGCGCACGGCGTGGGAGCCGCGGCGGCCCGAGTCTGTTTTCCCGGAGGCGGGCGCTCCGCGGTCGAAGGTGGTACTCACTTTTCCCCTTAGTCGCTGGTCATGGGCCGACCATCGGCCGGAAACCGATCTGTTTCCACTCAGGAAAACAGATCGGTTTCCCAGGCGCAAGTGAACGGGGTCGCTCCTGGCCCGGGGCTGCCCCGACGGGGTTGGGGCCCGCGCGGGCCGACGGCGCCGCCCCGCCGGAGCCTGCCGGGCTTGCGCCCTGAAACCGATCGGTTTACCGTGATGGAAACCGATCGGTTTCTCATTCTCCGGAGAGAGTCATGACCGTTTTGGTGACCCCCTCACACACAAGGAGTCGGCGAGATGCCCAGCCAGGAGTCACGTCCCACGCTTCACATTCCGGGGACCACCAGCCACACCCTCGTCCCCCGCGCAGGATCCCGCGGCCGTGAGGGAACGTTGCGCTATCTCAAAGCGGGCAGGGGAGCGCCCCTGGTCCTGCTGCACACCGTGCGCACCCAGGCCGAGCACTTCCGCCTGCTCATCCCGCTGATCGCGGACCGGTACACCGTGTACGCCCTCGATCTGCCGGGGATGGGCTACTCCGAGATCGTGCCCGGCGCGTCGTACGACGAGCCGGCCATGCGCACGGGCGTCGAACGTCTTCTGACCGAACTCGACCTGAATGACGTGACGTTGGTCGGGGAGTCCATGGGCGCGGTGCTCGCCCTGACCACCGCGGCCGATCTCCCGGAGCGGGTACGACGCGTCGTCGCGGTGAACACCTACGACTTCCGCGGCGGCATCGCCAGGTCGAGCCTCCTCGCCCGGGTGGTGGTCGGCGGCGTCCTCACGCCCGGGGTGGGTCCGGTGATCGCGGGGGTCGAGCCCAAGCCCGCCCTGCGCAAGATCCTTCAGGGCGGCCTCGGCGACAAGCGCGCCCTGCGCGAGGACTACGTGGACGAGCTCCTCCAGGTGGGCCGCCGCCCCGGCTACCCGACCGTAGCCCGGGCCGTGTACCAGGCCCTGCCCAGCCTCGTCGCGGCCCGCCCGCGCTACCCCGAGATCAAGGCCCCCGTCCACCTCGTCTACGGCGAAAAGGACTGGTCCCGCCCCTCGGACCGGGAAGCCAACAAGCGACTGCTTCCGGCCGCCGACTTCACCCAGGTCCCCAAGGCAGGCCACTTCATCGCCCTGGAGCGCCCCGACGTCCTGGCCGACCTGTTGAACGCGGTGGCCTGACACTCGGGACCACTGACCCAGGGAGCAGTGCATGGCGGAGATCCGGATCGAGATCCGGATCTCGATCCGGATCGAGGCCGACGTTCCGGCGCGGATGCGTGACGGCACGGTGCCGCGCGCGGATATCCACCACCCCGGCGGCGCGGGGCCGCGGCCGGTGCTGCTGAGCCGACTGCCGCACGGCAAGCGAGCCTCCGTGATGCCCCGCCACGCTCGATCGACCCGCTACCCACACCCCCACCGGCGGCGCGCTCTTGATGGGCAGCGGGCTCCTCCTGCCCGACAAGCCCCGTCCCGGGCCGCTCGACCAGACAGCACCGGAGACACGCGAGGCCGTCCTGAACATGACCGACGGCATCGTGCGGGTGCGAGCGGCGACACCGGGCGAGGCGGCCGTGCGTGTGGGGGCCGGCGGTAGTACGCGGGGCTGCTGCTTCTCCAAACTCGTACACCTCAACAGGTGTTCCCACATAGGCGAGCGGGCGCGCTGTGTGCCAGGGCAGTCCGCGAGCGGATGAGAGAACTCAACTCCCTTACGCGCCCCCGCGTTGAGCCCCCGACCTCGACGATCCTGATCGCCAGGCGCACAGCATCGACACGCTCTGGCGCCACCCGCCAACCCGGGCAACAAACAACCCCCAAGCCAACGACCTGGGGGTTTCAATATGGGGAGCGGGTGACGAGAATCGAACTCGCACTCTCAGCTTGGGAAGTTTGGGTTTTTTGGCGGCGGTTGCTGCGCTGACCTGCGGCGGAGCGGTGTTGGGGCCCTGGTGGTCTCGCGGCCAGTCCCCGCTGTTCCCCGTGGTTCCCCGCAGGATCTGGCACGTGAATGGCACAGTACCTTCGCTTCGAACGAGCCTTGGCGGAGGCGGGCGGAGTGTCTGCGCCTCAGCCGACGACAGTCAGCCACGGCGGCGGGTGCGCCGACTGACTCAGGCGCGCGTGTGCCTCGCTGTACCCCCACTGGCCTCAGCCACGCTGCGCTCCAGCGGCCAGAGCAAGCCGCAACGGCCTGATCGCGACAACGGTGGGGAGCTCGCGGTTTCGGGAAGGTGCGGAGGCTGCTGGACCTTACCTTCGTACATTTAGACCGATCGTCAGAGCATTGTGCAGCAGAAATGGGCCACTAACATTTAGGTCGGAATGGCTTCGGCGATGGTAGAACTGAACATAGTCTTCGCGGCGCCCCGGAATATAATTTGCAATCGCCCCAGAATAGAATAGTTGCAAAAGGAGAGCGTCAAGGTCAAACCCTTCTTGTTCGAGATCTGTCGCGAACAATGCTGCAATGTCTGATCGACCGAACCGCTGGCGGGGGATTCTCGTCATCTTGCCGATCAGTGATCGGCAGATCGCTTCAGGGGCTAGCCCAACAAACTCGTTGGCGATTTCATTAGTGAAATAAGTTCGACAGTAGTTATTTGCGCCGGCTCGAATCCTGAGGATATCGAGTGGGTGCACGTTGGCTGATACCTTCCCCATCTCGGTGAACAGGGTCAGGATGTCTCGGGGTGTCTGGCGGGAGAGATTCAAGAGATATCGCGGCATCTCCTCTCTGCGATCATGGCCATATGTCATTTCGGCAGGGAAGTAGTATGCGAGAACGTCCCCATCGGGTCCGCCTGAAGCCTGAACCTTCTTCTCGATTAGATCCCATAGATAACTGTGACGGAAGTCATCGACTCCGTAAGTCCAGTCGAGTTCGACACCCCACCCTTGCCGAATTTTATTGCTGTCGGGTAGTTGAATTTTAAGGAATACGTCACTTCGGCACAGCAGTGTGATCCGGACTGTGGAGTTTCCTTTGCGTAGATCCTTGTGGATGGAATTGCAGGCCCTGAGGAGATTCGCCATGAGTGTCCAGTACTCAGAACTGCCGATGAATGCACTGTCCAAGCCATCAAGTGCCAGATAGTGGGGGGAGTTTGTTTGTGCACTCAATACAGCTTGGGAGATAATCTCTGCAAGCCTGTCGGCGCGTACTACATTCTCTCCTGTCGCTTCGACGGTGTAACTGTAAAGCCCCTGGGGGAGCGAGAACTTGTGTCCCCGCTTCTTGACCTCAGAGATTACGGTCTTCAGGTTTCCGGAAACTAGTCCTGCCTCTTTGAGGTCTTTGAAGAATTTGATGTGATCTGGATCGTTGGCCAGGTTACTCCCTTGGTCCTTCATGAGGGATGCATATAGCCGAAGCCAAATAAATACCCTCCAGGCTAGCTCGCTGCGGTTGTTTTCCAAATTTGAGAGATTGCTCTCTGCTGACTGGTAGAGTTCGCCGACGTCGCGGATGTCGAAGAATGACAGACCGTTTGCCCGTTCCGCTTTCAGGCGAAGATATTCAACTACTGTCGATTTTCCAGACCCTTTGGGGCCAATCAGCAAGAATGCATCACCCTTGGCGAGCTTACTTTCTACGCCCCATTTGTCTACGAAGCTGTTAAGCAAAAGATCTGGACTCTTCTCGGCTTCCACTTCGGCGGCTGCCTCGCCGAAATTCAAGTCGCTAAACTTCACGGTCGCCATAGAGACCCCCAGCTAGGAAAGCATGTACAAGATGATCCACGTGTTAGGCCTCTGGTGAGGCGAAATCAGCTTAGCGCTATCTTGCTCGGGTGAGGTGGCCAAAGCTGTGGAACCAGGCGCCCAGGGCCTGGTGTAGCTCTTCTCTCTGGCACCAGGTGGCTGCATGCTTTGGCGCGGCCCGGCCCCCGGCCGGGCTGGAGCGGGGCGGAGACAGGAGCGCAGGCCCGGCCGGGGGCCGGGCCGCGCGCGGGGAGCGGAGCGAGCCGCCTTGAACCTGTAGAGAAAGTTGTAACTCACTGGCTGCTGTGGTGGCTGGGGTGGGGTTTGAAGTCGTCTGTGCAGGCTGGGAGTTCGGTGCCCTGGCGGTGTGCCAGTGGGAGGAAGAGGACTGGGCGGATCGTCCACGTGATGCGGGTCGTGGTGTGGGTGACCGTCACTGTGCAGGGCTTTGCGCGTAGCAGGGCTCGTCTGGTGTCGATGCGACCGTCGTAGAGCCAGTCCCATGCCTCCACCGATGTGTCCGGGTCGAACGCAGGTGAGATCGTGCGTAGCGCCACCGCGACCCACCTGTCAGCCTGTGGTGCCGAGTACGCGTCGAAGGATGCTTGCAGGATCGGCCCACCCTCCCCGGCTAGATCTTCCGTCCAGCACTGGCACCAGAAGCCCCGGCGGATGGCCCCCGCCCCCTCCTCGTTCAGCACAGTTGGTCCCCCGGGATTGTCTCGGTGAAGAGTTCCGCGGTGACGGTGTAGCCGCCGAGGCTGTTGCGGACCACCACCCGGTGGGCGAGAGCGCTGACCATGCTCAGGCCCCGGCCGTGTTCCGCCTGGTCGTCCTGGCGCTCGGCCTTGGGGGTCGTGCCTGCGCCGCCGTCGTCGGTCACGGACAGTGCGATGACCTGCGGTGAGACCGCCAATGCGACGTGGAAGCTGCCGGACTCCATGCCGCTGGCCGTGTGGAGGATCGCGTTCGTGCTCAGCTCGCTCACGATCAACTCGGCGTTTCCCGCCAACGGCGAGCCGCGCAGGATGTCCCGGGTCCAGCGGCGGGCCCGGCCGATCTCTTCGGGGAAACCTGGGCAAGTGAGGCCCCAGACTCGGGCCTTACTCATATACTCGTGCATACAAGTTCCTTCGTGCTGGTAGGCGCCATGTGCAATGGGTTCGGGCTAGATGAGTTTCACGCCGTCGTGGGCGCGGATGGCCGGCGGGGATGTCCCGTCCGGAGAGTTGAGCGCGTCCAGGACACGGATCGCGTATGCCTCGTCGGCAAGCTCGGTGACTTCCTCACGCGTGGCCCAGCGCAGTGCGCGGGTCTCGCTTCCTGTGCTGGGCGTGCCGTCAGCGGCTTCGCAGCGGAAGACCAGCGAGACGATCAAACCCGTCATGTTCTTGTAGACGCCCGTCAGGACCGGCGCGCCCGCGATCTTGATGCCGGTTTCTTCGAGGACTTCCCGTTGCAGGGCCTCGGGGATGGTTTCCTCGCGTTCGAGGATGCCGCCCGGGGGTTCCCACTTGGCGTTGTCGCGGCGTTGGACCAGGAGGGCCCGGCCCTGGCCGTCGATGACGACCCCGGCCACGCTCACGGAGTGCGGGCGTTCTGTACTCATGTTCCTCGGCCCTCCCATGTGGCTAGGCTCTCCACCGTAGCAACAACACTCGCCCACTCGTCTAGATACCTAAAGGAGTACACGTGAGCCCTCTCCGTTCGGGCCTCCTCGGCGACCTTGACCCCACAAGTGATCGTGCGGTCTTCCGGCAGATCGCCGATCACCTCCGTGAAGCCATCGACCGCGGCCGTTTCAAGGAGGGCGAGAAGCTGCCCTCTGAGGCTGACCTGGTCGAGCATTACGGGGTGTCCCGGATGACGGTCCGCAACTCCTTCTCCGTCCTCCAGGGCGAAGGGCTCGTGCACGCCGAGCACGGGAAGGGTGTGTTTGTGCGGCCCCGGCCGCCCGTCCGGCGGCTTGCCTCCGACCGCTTTGCCCGACGCCACCGCGAGCAGGGCAAATCCGCGTTCATCGTCGAAGCCGACGCCGCCGGAAGCCGCCCCCAGGTCGACAGCCTGGAAGTGAAGGAGGAGAAGGCCAGTCAGGACATCTCCACTCGGCTCGCCTCCGTACGGCGCGTGCTCGCTCGCCGGCGCCGCTACCTCCTCGACGGGAAGCCGGTGGAGTTCGCCACCTCCTACCTCCCCCTCGACATCGCCCGCGGGACTCCCATCGCCGAGCCCAACCCCGGCCCCGGCGGCATCTACGCCCGCCTCGAAGAACTCGGCCACCGCCTCGACCACTTCGACGAGGAGATCCGCGCACGGATGCCCACACCCACCGAGGTCAAGACGCTGCGGCTCGCTTCCGGCGTCCCCGTCATCCATCTCGTGCGGACCGCGTACGACACCGAAGGCAGGCCCGTGGAAGTGTGCGACACCGTGATGTCCGCCGACGCCTACGTACTGGCGTATCAACTCCCCGCGACTTGAAGCGGGTGACCGGTGATGCGGTGCCGGCCTTCCGAGCCCGTACGCCCCTGTAGGCGTTTATATAGGCGAGCGGGCGCGCTGTGTGCCAGGGCAGTCCGCGAGTGGATGGGTGAACTCAACTCCCTTACGCGTCCCCCGCGTTGAGCCCCCGACTTCGACGACCCTCACCACAAGGCACATGTCGTCGCCCCCCCACCCGCCAACCCACACAACAAACAACCCCCAAGCCAACGACCTGGGGGTTTCAGTATGGAGCGGGTGACGAGAATCGAACTCGCACTCTCAGCTTGGGAAGCTGATGTTCTACCACTAAACTACACCCGCGTGTGGCGCCAGCCGATGGCTCGGTGCCGTAGTGCTCGTTCACTCTACCCCATGCTCTGCCCCCGGTGTCGGCGTCCCGGGGGCGCTGTTGTTTCCGGGGTGATTCGGGGCTGATTCGAGGGGTTTTCCGGGGGTGGGGCCTGTCTCCGCGGGGCGTGGTTTCGGGGGTTACAGGGCTGCGGGCGTGGTGAGTTGGGGCGTACGGTGGAGGGGTGGGAGAGGGTCCGGGCGGGGTCGGAGTGCCGTCTGGAGGGTCGCCCCTTCGATCCCGTAATGTGGCTTTTGTCGTCGCGGCAGCAAGCCAGACGCGGCTCTTGGGGAAGGGACCCTTGGACTTGATGGAACGCACCGTCGTCCGCTGTGCCGATGGGCACGTGTTCAGCACCGCTTCGTTCCCGATGCAGCAGGCCGAGCGGCTCGGTCCCGGTCGGCTCATCCGGTGTCCGCGGTGTGCGCGGCTCCGTAGTGTCGTACCTGTTGATGGGGTCGGCGCTCATGTCGACCCCGGCGCCCATGTCGAGGTGGACGCCGCCTCGCCGGCCTCGTAGGACCTCTGGTCGTCAAGGCCGTCATGCCCGTTGAGACGCGTGGGCCCCGGCGATTGTCCGTGGCCCGCGCGTCTTGCGTATCCTCGGGGCGTGCTTCTCTCAGATCAGGACATCCGGAACGAGATCGACAAGGGGCGGGTCGTCATCGATCCGTTCGATCCGACCATGGTGCAGCCATCGAGCATCGACGTGCGGCTCGACCGCTACTTCCGCGTGTTCGAGAACCACAAATACCCCCATATCGATCCGTCTGTTGAGCAGACCGATCTCACTCGGCTTGTTGAGCCCGAGGGGGATGAGCCCTTCATTCTCCATCCCGGTGAGTTCGTGCTTGCCAGTACCTATGAAGTCATTTCGCTTCCCGATGACCTTGCCTCGCGGCTTGAGGGCAAGAGTTCGCTGGGGCGGCTGGGGCTTGTCACGCACTCCACCGCCGGGTTCATCGACCCCGGCTTCTCCGGGCACGTCACCCTTGAGCTCAGCAATCTCGCCACCCTGCCCATCAAACTCTGGCCGGGGATGAAGATCGGGCAGCTGTGCATGTTCCGGCTCTCCTCGCCCGCCGAGTTCCCCTACGGCAGCGACCGTTACGGCTCCCGGTACCAGGGGCAGCGCGGGCCCACCGCCTCCCGGTCCTTCCTCAACTTCCACCGGACCCAGGTATAGGTATGAGTGACAGCCCTGTAGCGGCACCTGTGCCCGCACCCGCCGCCGCTCGCGAGAGTCTTTCCTACGAGCAGTTCGGCGTCGCCGTCCGTGAACTCGCGCAGGCCGTCGCCGAGGACGGGTACGTTCCCGACATCATCCTCAGCATCGCCCGCGGTGGTGTCTTCGTCGCCGGCGGGCTCGCCTACGCCCTCGACTGCAAGAACATTCATCTCGTCAACGTCGAGTTCTACGAAGGCGTTGGGAAGACGCTCGACCTGCCGGTCATGCTTCCTCCGCTGCCCAACCTCGTCGACTTCTCGCAGAAGCGTGTCCTCGTCGCCGACGATGTCGCCGACACCGGCAAGACCCTCAAACTCGTACACGACTTCTGCGCCGAACAGGCCGCCGAAGTGCGGTCCGCGGTGATCTACGAGAAGCCCGCCTCGCTCGTCAAGTGCGAGTACGTGTGGAAGACCACCGATCTGTGGATCAACTTTCCGTGGAGCGTCGAACCGCCCGTCGTCCGGCGTGCGGGGCGGCAGGTTCTCGACGCCTGACGTAAGTTGTCCCGACCCTTGGGGACGCCCCCTAGAACGTCCCCAGCTTCACGATCGACAGCAGTGCCACCAGCTGGATCGCCGACGCCCCCAGCGCCTTCGGCCACGGCAGGTCGTGGGACTTGCCGACCATCAGGGTGAACAGGACGCCCGCCGCGATCCAGGTGATCCAGCCGAGGATCTGTACGAAGGACGCGTTGCCGCCCGCGAACATCGCCACGATCAGGCGGGGCGCGTCCGTCAGGCACATGATCAGCATCGACAGGCCGACCGTCGGCTGCCAGGCGCCGTCGCCGCCGAGCTGGCGGGCCAGCGTGTGCGTGACCACGCCGAGGACGAACGCGCTCAGCACGATCGCCACCGCCGTGATCAGCACGATCGGTACGGCGTTGGAGAGCGTCGCGTTGATCGCGTCCTCGCGCGCGGTGTCGAAGCCGAAGACGGCGAGCAGGCCGTAGAGGAACGTGACGATCAGGGCCGGGCCCCACATCGTGTAGTCCCGCATCTGGAGGAAGGTCTGGTTCGGGGCCAGGAAGATGCCCCGCAGGAGTTCCTTCCAGTGCAGGCGGGGGCCGATCGGCGGGGCCGGGGCCGCGCCCGCGCGGTAGGTGCCGCCCTGCTGGTACGCGTCCGCCTCGTCGATCGAGAACGCCGTGGTGTGGCCCGGGTTGTCCGCCGCGTACGGGTCGTGACCGCCGCCGTGACCGCCCTGGCCCTGCTGCGGGTAGCCGCCCTGGTGCGCGGCGCCGCCGTCGCCGAAGTACTCCGGCTCGTCGTAACCGCCGCCGCCGCCCTGCGTCTGCCCGTACCGGTTGCCGTTGCCCTGCGAGGCCGTCGGCCAGCCGTTCGGCTGCCCGCCCGGGGCACCGGCACCGCCGTACGGCTGCTGCGGGGGCGATGACGGCGACGACGGCGACGACGGGTAGCCGTACGACGGTCCCTGCTGTCCGTACGGAGGGTGTTGCGGTCGAGCTTGGGGGGCGGGGTTGTTCTCCCGGCCGCGTCCGATCCTGAATCCAGCCACGTCATCGAACGTACCTGGTCCTGGGGGATGGTGCGGCGGGGTGGGGTGGATGGGGACGGGTTTGCTGCCTAGCTGTGACATCCCCTAGGGGGGCGTGCTGGTGCCTCCCTAGGGGATGTGGTGGTGCGGTTCGGGTCAGCGTGCCGTCGTACCGAAGTCGACGCCCGCCGCCGGCAGGCCGCCCGTGCCCGGCTGGTACGTGGTGACCGCGGCCACCGCGCCGCCCGCGGTCACGTTGGAGAGCGGGAGGGCGTGCAGGGCGCCGTAGGCGGACGGGCCGTTCGGCATGCCGACGTACAGCCGGGTGCCGGTGAAGTGCAGGCTGGAGCCTACGAGTTGGCCCGCGCCGGGGGTGCCGGGGATGCCGTCGCCGTCGCCCGCCTCCAGCCAGCGGTCGTTCGCGCCGGGGGTGCCCAGGAGCGAGAACGTGCTGAGGGCGCCCGCGTTGGTGACGGTGCCGATGGCCTCGTTCGGGGCGCCGACGGCCAGCTTCAGCGTCGCCGTGGTGCTCACCGCGCGGGGCGCGGTGTTGATCGCGGTCACGGTCGTGCCGAACTTGTCGCCGGCCTCGGCGCTGCCGGAGACGTCGTCGTCCGCGGTGCCCGTCGAGTACGAGTTGAGCTGGCTGTACGTGCCCGTCGCGGTGACGCGGAAGGAGTAGACGGTGCCCGTGTCGACCGTGTTGACGTCGTTGATGGGCAGGTCCTCGCCGGGCGAACCGACCACCAGGATCGACTCGTTGGCGGTCGCCGCGCCCGAGGGGCGGTACGGGACCAGGGCGAGGGAGGCGCCGAAGAGGTCACCGGCCTCGGCGCCGCCGGAGACGGTGTCGAGGTCCTGGTCGAGGCCGAAGAGCGGGGTGGGCCTGCTCTCCGAGTTCAGCTTGTTGGGGTCGAAGACCGCGAGGTTGCCCGCGTCCGCGTCGGTGCCGATGGCCTCGCCCGGGGCGCCGATGGCGATGTGGTTGGCGTCGGCCGCGATCACGGCGCCGAAGCCGTCGTCCGCCTCCGCGGCGCCGGGCACGTCCAGGCTGTCCTGGTGGACGGCGACGTTGGTGCCGCCGTGCACGTAGAACGCCTCGCCCGCCTTGGTGATGGTGCCGAGGGCCTCGCCGGGCGTGCCGATCACCACGAAGGGCTCACCGGCGACGGTGGTGCCCGCGGCGAGCGCCTTGCCCATCAGGTCGCCGGTCTCGGGGCTGGACGCGGCGATGGAGCCGTTGCCGTTGCCCTGCTGGTAGTTGGTGTCCTTCGCCGCGCCCGTGCCGAGGCCGTCGACGGCGCCGTACAGGACGTCGACCATGCCCGCGTCGGTGGCGGTGCCGAGGTCCTCGCTGGGGGTGCCGACGACGAGGTCGGTGCAGCCGTCCTCGTTGGAGTCGACGGTGGCGAGGCTGTCGCCGAAGCGGTCGCCCGCCTCGGAGCCGCCGTTGACCCAGTCGAGGTCCTGGTTGATCTCGGCGGTGCCCTTGCCGCCGCCGTAGACGATCCGGACGAGACCGGCGTCGGCCTTGCCCGCGACGGCTCCGCGCGGGTCGGCGATGGCGATGTCCTCGACGCCGTCGCAGTTGAAGTCGGTGATCCGGTTCGCGCCGACGGCCGTGTCGACCCAGGAGGCGAGGTCGTCGACGCGGGCGTCGATGCCGCCGGTGCTGGTGACGGTCGCGTCGATGCCGAAGCAACCACCTTGGTAGGACCGGCTGTTGAGGGCCACCAGTTGCGGGGTGCCGTTCACGGTGCGGACCACCGGGCCGCCGGTGTCGCCCGCGCACGCGGCCACGCCGTCCTTGCCGGTGACGGTGGCCGTAGTGGTGGCCGCCGCGTCCACCGAGAGGGCGCCGGAGTGCAGGTTCAGCGGCGCCCACTCGGTCTTGGTACGGCCGTACCCGGCGAACTTCAGCTCCTCGCCCGCGGCGGGCGCGGCGGTGGCCAGCGCGACGGGGGCCACGTTGGTGACCGGGCGGTTCAGGCGGGCCAGGACCACGTCGCGGTCGGTACGGGGGACCAGCTCGACGACCTGGCGTACGGCGCCGCCGGTGCTGGTGAGGTCGGAGCGGCCGATGGTCGCGGTGGTCGCCGGCTTGGGCTTGCCCGCGGGGACGGCGAGGCTCGCGGCCGGGTCGTCGGCGAAGCAACTGGCCGCGGTCAGCAGCCATTCGGTGTCGACGAGGACGCCCGAGCAGCCGCGGTCGTAGTCGCCGATGGCGAGCTGCGCGGTGTACGCGAACGTGGTGTCGGTGACGGCGGGGCCGGTCACGGCGGACGCGGGCACGACGGAGGCGCACAGCGCGAGCGGGCCGGCGGTCAGGACCGTGGCCAGCGCGGCGAGGCGCAGGGGTCTGGTGTGTCGCAAGACGGGAATCCTTGGAGTGGGGTGGTGGAGGGAAGAGTGGTGTGGCTGTCCGTGGGTGCCTGGCAACTGGCTTGCGCCCGGCGGCACTTGGGCAACCTGCGTCGGCCTACGGGTAGTTGGGCAACTGGCCTGTGCCCGCGGCTGCCTGGGCAACAGGCGCCCACCCGCGGCTACTTGGGCAACAGGCGCCCGCCGGCCGCTACTTGGCGGTCCTGATCTCCACGAGCATGAATTCGCGGCCTTGTTCGTCGGCGCTCTCTCCGACCGGGGTCCAGGCGTTCTTGGCGACGTCGAAGCTCTTGGCCTCGGTGCCGACGGTCATGTCGACGGCGGTTGTGTAGTCGTTGCCGCGTACGGCGTAGACGGAGGGGATTTCGAGCGTCAGCCAGCCTGAGTTGCCGGTGACCTTGAAGCAGATCTTGTCCTTGTCCCGTGCCCAGACTTCGAGTTGGCCGGTGTCGCTCGCGCAGGTGGCGAGGGTGATGTGGCCGTCGCCGCGTTTGAGGACGATGTTCTGCTCGGCGAGGATCTTGGCGGCGCCGGGGTAGGCGAAGTCCTCCACCGCGTAGCCGGGGGCCGCGTCCGCCACGGCGGTGACCGGTCCCGAGCCGGTGGTCCCCGGGGCGGGCGAGCCGCTCGTCACCCCGAACCAGGCCAGGGCACCCGCGGCCACCGCGGCCAGCGTGGTGCCCATGATTCTTTTCCGGTGGGTTCTTGCCCGCATCGCGGCACGTTCCGTCATTGTCATCCTCACTTTTCGGCTCCGGGCAGGCGGGCGGGAGCTCATTTCACGCACAGGTGTGAGGGCGACCGGGATTGACGGGCAGCCCCCCACTTCCGGCAACGGAAACAGAACCGCCTGCGTGCCGGAAGACTGCTCGAATTCTTTTTCATGTAACCCCGCGAGCCCGGCCCTGTCCACTTCGGGGAATCGCGCAAATCGGATGAGGGACGGTTTCTGGGCGTGAGGCCGATCACAACCGGGAAAGGTTGTACGGGTTTTGATGAAGAAAGCGTAACGAGCGGGGCCGGGTGGTCGAGTGGCTGGTCTGTAGCGATCAAAACAAGCCACCCGAGGCTTGAAGATGGCCATGAATCGACTGTGAAAGTCGTAAACCGAAGGTAAAGATCGTGTGGTGATGTCGACGGGGGTGTCGGGCGTGCCCGACCTGGACAGACGGGGGAACATGCAGATGGGACGGTGTTGTGGGCCCGGTCGGGCGGCGCTGGTGGCCGCGGCCGGATGTGTGGTGGTGCGCTCTTGGGGCGGGCCCCCTGGGGTGCGATGGCGTTCCTCGATGGCGACGGTTTCGGCCGCGAGTGTGACGTGCTCATGATCTGACTGAAATCTAACCCTGCGTCCTTTTTGCTACCTCTTGTGAGTGTGCGTGTCCCCGGACGGCCGACGGCCGGAACCGGTGGCGAAGCGCGCCGTTGTAATCCTTCCTGATTCCTCCTGAGCCCTTCCTGGGCCCTTCCTGAGCCCTCCCGAGCTCTTCTTCGGGAATTTCCAGGCGTCGCCCGCGCCGGTTTTCGCTGCCGGTTGGACGGGTCATTTTCGCGATCTTTCTTTCGGGTCGTTTTCCGTCGTGGTGGAGAGCCGCGCGTGGATTACGGAAAGGCCCCACCGAACGTCGACGAACCAGTCGACCGATCAGACCGAACAGACCGATCAAGGGAGTAACACGTTGAATGCCAGGTTGCGAGCCGTGCCGGGATGGCGCGGAATCGTGGCGGCGCTGATAGCCCTGGTGATGGTGCTGGGGATCGATCTGCGTCCTGCCGCGGCCGACGACGTCCCGGAGCCGGGGTTCGACAGGGCGGACGTCCTGGAAGCGTGGAAGTACGGCGGCCCGGGCGTGCGCGGGGCCGCTGCGGTGGCCCTGACCGGGTCGGACGCCGACATCGAGACGTTCATGACGGCGGACCTGCCCGACCTCTGGGAAGAGGACCTGCGGGTCCAGGTCGCCCAGGTCATGGCCATGGGCGGCCCGGCCGTGCGGGAGTCGGCCGGGACCGCGCTGAGCGGCGGCGCCGAGCAGTTGCAGGCGTTCCTGAACGACGGCTTCGACGAGCCCTACGACGAGGATCTGCGCGTCGAGGTGGCGCAGATCTCGGCCTTCGGCGGTCCGGGCGTGAAGAAGGCGGCCAGCGCGGCGCTGGACGGCACGGCGGACGACTGGGCCGCGTTCATCGGAACGGGCCAGTACAAGGCGCGCGACGACGACAACCGGGTCAAGGTGGCCCAACTGCTGTACTCCGGCGGCGCGAACGTCAAGAAGCTCGCGGGGCAGGCGCTGGACGGCACCGCCGAGGACGTCCAGGAGTTCCTGGACGACGGGTGGGCGGTCGCCGCCGCGCGGGACCAGGAGACGCTCACCGTCGCGCAGTTGGCGCAGCTGGCCGACACGGCGCAGAAGCGGGCGCAGGAGCTGACCGAGACCGCCAAGGAGGAGGCGGCCAAGGCGGAGAAGGCCACCCAGGCGGCCAAGGCGGCGGCGCTGGTCGCGGCCGAAGAGGCCCTGGCGGCCAAGGCGGCGGCGGGCCGGGCGGCGGCAGCCGCGTCCCGTGCGGCGGCTGCCGCCGACCGCGCGGCCCAGGCGGCCCGTACGGCGGTGTCCGCCGCC
>LJCV01000255.1 GCA_001298575.1 Actinobacteria bacterium OK074 | reverse complement strand
GTTGCCGGGCGGGGGTCTGCGGGGCGGGGTCGTGGGGTGCGGTCATCTGCGGTCAGTCCTTGGGGAGTTGCTTCGTGATGTTCTTCACGACTGTGGCAGCCAGGGTCTCGCCCTTGGTGCACAGGGTGTTCACGGGCTGCTTCCCGTACACGTTCAGGTCGAACAACTCGATGGTCTCGTCGCCCGCGGAGTTCTTGAAGGTGCGGTGCGGAGTGAGCACGTCGCAGGAGGGGTACTTGTCGGCGCCGTGCTTCTCGACATAGCTCGGGATACCCGCGATGGTGACTGGTTTGTCGTCGTCATCGTCCCCAAGGTCGTTGTCCCGGCTGAACTGGACTTGCATGCCCGTCAGGCCGTCGTCGGACTCCCAGTCGCAAGTCCAGTTCCCGAAGCCCGGGTACACGTTGTCCGCGTCGACTCCGACCGCCTTCGTCACCGCGGTCGTGTCCAGCAGTTTGCAGGCGTCCACGTGGGCCAGGGAATTGGCGTCGAAGGTGGACGTGCGCCGGGGCACCGCTCCTCGTTTGAGAACGGCGACGGCGTGGTCCGTTGCGGCGTCGGCCATCGCACACACGTCGGGGGTATCGGGATAGAGCTTCTTCGCCATGATCTCGATCGACTTCTTGTCGGCCGTCGCGATGGTCCGCCGACAGTGGTCCCCTTCAAGGGAGTAGTACCCGATCAGGAGACCGCCGTCCCTCTCGACGCGCTTACTTTCACCGAGTTGTGCGGTGTCCCGGCTGAAGTTGACCATCACATCGACGTTGGCCTTCCCGCCGCTGTTGTTCAGCACTACGTCGCAGCGGTCAAACGTGTCGTAGTTCGGGTCGAGTTCGACGTCGCCGAACAACTCCAGCGACGCCGTGCTCATGAGCCCGCAGGGGTCGGCTGTCCGGGCATCGCCGATAGTGCCCGGCGTTCCCGCATCCGTGCCCGTGTCCCAGGGCCGGGCGACCAGCAGCCCCGCCGTGACCGCCGCGGCCAGGACGACGGCCGTGAGCGCGAGGGGGCGCCGTCGGCGGCGTACCGAACGGGGCAGGCGGACGGTCAGGGAGGACAGTGGGGTGAGCCGCAGGGTGACGTCCTGGTCGCGCAGCTTCTCCCGGACGTCCGGGGGCGGCGGCGTGGCGCTCGTCAGGAGCTTGCGGGCCTGGGCGGCGTCGGGGCGGTGCCGGGGGTCCAACTCCAGGAGCCGGCCCAGGGGTTCGGCGAGCGGACCGGCCCGCCGCGCGGGTTCGATGTGGCCCGCGATGGCCCGCGCCAGATACGCCACCGGGCCCTCGGCGTCGCCGTACGGCGATCTGCCCTCGACCGCCGCGTACACGGTCGCCCCCAGCGAGAACACGTCGGACTTCTCGTTCGCCTGCTGCCCCTTGACGACCTCGGGCGCCAGGTAACGGGGTTTGCCGCGCACGACCGCCCCGTCCGCCGTCTGCGTGACGTCGCTCCACAGCGCCCGCGCGATCCCGAAGTCCATCAGCCGGGCCACACCGTCGTCGGTGACGAGGATGTTCTCCGGGGTCACGTCGCCGTGCACCACGCCCTCGGTGTGGGACTTCACCAGCGCCGCCGCGATCTGGCAGCCGACGGACCCGGCCGCCTCGGGTGTCAACGGCCCGCCCTCGGCGACGAGTTGGGCGAGGCTGCGGGAGGGCACGTACTCCATCACGATCCAGCAGGCCGACTCCCCCTCGACGAAGTCGAAGACCGGCACGATGTTCGGGTGGTGCAGTCGCCCGGCGTACTGCGCCTCCTTCTTCAGCCGCCCGGCCGCCACGGCGTCGTCCAGCCGCGCGCACTTGACGGCGACCGGCCGTTGCAGCATCTCGTCCCACGCCTGCCAGACGATGCCCATCCCGCCCTGGCCGATGGGTTGTTGGAGGAGGTAGCGGTCGGCGACCCGGTCTCCGGCCTGTGGTGGATTCGACACCGCGTCGCTCACTCCCCGTCAACACTGCTCCAGCAGAACGATCACGGATCGTACTGACCCGAGAGGCCCTCGTGATCCGCTTCACACGAATGGGTCGCCTCCCCTCCCGGCTCCTCACAACTCCGCCCCACCACACACCATCCGTTCACCCCAGAACTTCACCGCACGTGTTCACTCGGCGAAATGACTGGGCCGGCCGTCGCGCCGCACCAGCCGGCCGAGCGTCGCGGCCCGGGCCCTGGGCATCAACGTCCAGCTGCCATCGGCACGTTGGAGCGCGGCGGCGTGCCACGGCGTGGTCCAGGCATCCGGCGCGTCCAGCAGCCGGATGCCGAACTTGGCGGCGCCGACGGGCTGGGGGTGGATCGACAGCCGTACGGCGGCGGGGTGGTGCTCGGCGACGACGGCACCCCAGGCGCGACTGCGCCCGATCACCCCGTACGCCCGCTGCCTGCACGCCCGTTGGAGGGCGGAGCGGGTGCCGGTGAAGTCCGCGGTGTCCTCGACCAGGAACCGGGTGATCCCCCGGTACAGCGCGAGCGTGTGCCCGCCCTCGCGCACCTCGGCGCGCAACTCCCGCTCGGCGGGGGCGTATTGGGCGTCGACCCGGCCGCGTTTGGCGTCGTGCGGGAGGCCGTGCAGCCCGGGCACGTCACGGAGGTCGAAAACCGACAGTCTTCGTAGCGCCAACTCCCGTATCAGCTCGCGCAGTTCGTCGGCGTAGGCGTCGATGTGGTCGTCGGGTACGCCGATGAGGTCGCCGAAGACATGGCCGTCGGAGCAGACGACCACGCGGGCGCCGGGCGGATGGATCCGCTCGACCTCCCCGCACAGCGCGTCCAGGAAGCGGAGGGAGAGGCGTTCGCCCTGGTCGGGGAGGTGGCCCAACACCTTGGCCGGGTTGGGGGACTTGCAGGGGAAGCCGGGGAGGGTGAGGACTACGGGAAGGTTCTCGCGGACGAAGGCTTCTATCGCGCGGAGTTGGTGGGGGAACGCGTCCGCTGTCGGGGGCGGGGTCGAGAGTGGGGTCGGGGTGGTGCGGTGGTGGGGCAGGAGGAGGTTCAGGATCGCGGTCGCGGTGACGGAGGCGGTGTCCGTGGGGGTGGGTGTGGGCGGCATGGCTTTGCTCCGGGGGGAGTTGGGGCATGGGGGCATGACGGCATGGCGCCTCGGCACGTGGGGGTGGGACGGCCGGGCGCCGCCGGTCAACGGGGGGCGGGGAGTTGGGGTCTGCCTCGGCGGCTCAAACGGCTCGCGGTGGAGGGGAGGCCGACGGGTTACGACCCCGGGCGGGGCTCAGGCCCGGTGGGCGTACCGCACCGGAAGGTGGTTCGTGCCGCGGCCCAGTACCGCCGGGATCCACTCGATCTCCGTGTCCGGGACGGCGAGTTGGAGGCCGGTGAGGCGGGTGAGCAGGGTGGTGAGGGCGATCTGGAGTTCGGTGCGGGCCAGGGCGGCGCCGGGGCAGAAGTGGATGCCGTGGCCGAAGGCGAGGTGCGGGTTGGGGGCGCGGTCCAGGTCGAGGGTGTCGGGGTCGGGGAAGCGGCGCGGGTCGCGGTTGGCGGCGCACAGCGAGACGATCACCGAGTCGCCCGCGGGGACACGGGTGCCGTGCAGGTCGGCGTCCCGGGCGAGGAAGCGCCAGGTGGTGAGTTCGAAGGCGCTGTCGTAGCGCAGGAGTTCCTCGACCGCGCGTGGCATGAGGGTCACGTCGTCGCGCAGGCGGGTCAGTTGGGCGGGGTTGCGGAAGAGGGCGATCAGGGCGGTGGTGATCTGGTTGGTGACGGGTTCCTGTCCGGCCACGAGGAGCTGGAAGATCATGGAGTCCAGTTCCTCGGGGGTGAGTTCACCCTGGTCGCGGGCCTCGACGAGGCGGGCGAGCAGGTCGGTGTCGTCGTCCGACCTGTCCGGCCGCCGCCCGCGCTTGTGGGCCACGACTTCGGCTATGTAGCTCTGGAGGCCGTGCAGCCGGGCCTCGTACGCCGCCCGGCCCGGATCCGCAGGCCCGACCGGCTGCACCACCTTGCCCCAGTCGCGGTCGAAGCGGGCCGCCAACTCCGGTGGCAGGCCGATGACTTCGGCCAGGACGAGGAAGGGGAAGCGGGCGGCGAAACCGGCGACGAGGTCGGCGGGGCCGGCGGCGGGCAGGGCGTCGACGAGCGTGTCGGCCAACTCCTCGAAGCGAGGCCGTAGTTGCTCCACCCGGCGCGGGGCGAAGGCGTCGGTCACCAGGCGCCGCATGCGGGTGTGGCGGGGCGGGTCCTGGTGGAGGAGGTGGACCTGGAGCCGGGAGTGCTGCGGCTCGGGCATGATCGACGCGCGGGCGCGCCAACTCTCGTTGCCCAGCTCGTGGTTCTTGCCGAGGCGGTCGTCGTTCAGGGTCGCGTGGGCGGCCTCGTACCCGGTGACGAGCCAGGCGCGCACCCCGCTGGGGAACAGGACCCGGTGGACGGGGCCCGCCTCGCGCATCCGCTCGTAGAGGGGGTACGGGTTGCTCTTGTAGGGGCAGCCCATGAGGGGGACGGGGTCGGGGAGCGCCGTGGTCGTGTCGGCGGTGGGGTCGATGTCGGTCGTCATGAAGTCTGCTCCTCAGAGGGCGAGTTCGGGGCGGTGGTGGTCGAGCCAGAGGCCGAGGTCGACGACGCGTTCCAGGCGCAGGCGGTGGCGCCACTCCAGCCGGTCGGGCGGGGTGTCGAGGCAGGGCTTGATCCGGGTCTCGTCGACGAGGTCGCGGACCCGGCCGTCGGACGCGTTCAGGGCGTCGCGGGCCAGGTTCTGCAAACCCCGGTTGTAGTCGGGGTGGTGGGTGGCCGGGTAGTGGTTCTTGGGGCGGTGCAGCACCGGGTCCGGGGCCAGGCCCGCGCCCGCGGACCGCAGCAGGCTCTTCTCCCGGCCGTCGTGGGTGTGCAGCGCCCAGGGGGTGTCGAAGGCGTACGCGACGAGCCGGTGGTCGCAGTACGGAACCCGTACCTCCAGGCCCTGCGCCATGCTCAACCGGTCCTTGCGGTGCAGGAGTTGGCGCAGCCAGCGGGTCAGGGAGAGGTGTTGCAGCTCGCGTTGGCGGTGTTCGACGGGACTCTCGCCGTCGCGGTGCGGTACGGCGGCCAGGGCGGTGCGGTAGGTGTCGGCGCGGAACTCGCCCACGCGCAGGTCGAGTTCGGGGTTCATGGGCATCGCGGCCGGGTCGCCGGTGACCAGGAGCCAGGGGAAGGTGTCGGCGGCTAGGGCCTTGGGGCTGTGGAACCACGGGTAGCCGCCGAAGACCTCGTCCGCCGCCTCGCCGGACAGGGCGACCGTCGAGTGCCGTCGGATCTCGCCGAACAGCAGGTAGAGGGAGGTGTCCATGTCGCCGACGCCGATGGGCGAGTCGCGGGCGGCCACCACCGCCCGGCGGTGCTCGGGGTCGAGCAGGGTGCGCGGGTCGAGGACGACCGTGCTGTGGTCGGTGCCGATGAAGGCGCCCGCCTCGGTGGCGAAGGGCGTGTCGTGGCCGGTGCGCAGGACGTCGCCGGTGAACTCCTCGGCCTGATCGCTGTAGTCGACGGCGTACGAGCGCAGCCGGGCGTCCGGGCCTTCGCGCAGCCGGAGTTCGTCGGCGAGCAGCGCGGTCAGGACGGTGGAGTCGATACCGCCGGACAGCAGGCTGCACAGGGGCACGTCGGCTTCGAGTTGGCTGCGGGCGGCGGTGCTTACCAGGTCATGGACGCGGGCGACCGTCGCTCCGAGGTCGTCGGCGTGGGCCCGGTGGTTCGCGTGAGCCCGGTGGTCGGCAGGGGCCTGGTGCGCGCCCAACTCCCAGTAGCGGCGCTCTCGTACGCCGTCGCGGTCGCAGACGAGGAGGCCGCCGGGTTCGACCTCCCGGATGCCGGACCACAGCGTCGGGCCGGTGTTGAACACCAGGCTGTACGCCTCCCGCAGGCCGTCCGCGTCGACGCGGGGCCGCAGTTCCGGGTGGGCGAAGAGTGCCTTGGGCTCGGAGGCGAAGGCGACACCGCCGTCGACGTTCGCCCAGTACAGCGGCTTGACGCCCAACCGGTCGCGGACGAGGACGAGTTGGCGGGCGCGGTCGTCCCAGACGGCGAAGGCGAACATGCCGTCCAGGTGCGTGGCGGCCTGCTCGCCCCACTCCTCGTAGGCGCGCAACACGACCTCGGTGTCGCTGCGGGTGCGGAAGGTGTGGCCCAACCGGCGCAGCCGTGACCGTAGTTCGTGGTGGTTGTAGACCTCGCCGCTGTAACTGAGCACGGTGGTCGGCGAGTCCGGCCGGTCGGGCATGGGCTGAGCACCGCCCGCGAGGTCGATGACGGCCAGGCGGCGGTGGCCGAGGGCCGCGTGCTCGCCCAGCCAACTGCCGCCCGCGTCGGGGCCACGCGGGGCGAGGGTCGCGGTCATGGCCTCGATGACCGGGGCACGGGTGCGGGCGTCGTGGTGGAAGGACGCCCAGCCGGTGATGCCGCACATGGGGGTGACTCCTCGGGTTCGCGGTTCAGGGGCTCGGAGGCTCAGGGGTGGGTGACCGGGGTGGTCGGCGCCGCGTCAACGGGGGCTTCCGAAAGGGGAGTTGACGCCCTCCCCGGCTCGACCGCCTTCCCCGCCTCGACCGTCTCGACCCTCTCCCCCGTCCGCCCCGACAGCGCGAGCAGCGGTACGGCGGTCCAGGCGGCCGTGGCGGCGAGGGCCAGCCCGGCGTGGACGCCGGTGTCGGTGCCGGGTCCGGCGAGGCCCCAGGCGGCGGTGGCCAGGGCGGGGCCGAGGGTGAAGCCGAGGCTGCGGGCGAGTTGGACGGTCGCCCCGACGGTGGCGGCGCGGTCCGGCGGGGCGGCGCCCATGACCAGTGCCTGGGTCGGCCCGCCGGTCAGCCCCATCCCGACCCCGGCGAGCGCCAGCCGCCACGCCACGTCGAGCGGTGTCCAGCCGTCGCCGAGCGGAACGAGCAGCGCCAGTCCGACGGCGGTGAGCGCGGCCCCGGTCACCGCGACCGGCCGGGGCCGGTACCGGTCGGCGAGCCGGCCCCCGACCGGCCCGGCCAGCCCCATCCCGAGCGGGAAGGCGAGCACGGTCAGACCGGTCGTGGTGGCGCTGACCCCGTCGTCGCGCTGAAGGTGCAGCGCGACGACGTAGTGCATGGCGGCGAACCCGGCGGCCCCCGCGAGCACGGCCCCGTGCGCCCCCAACAGCCCGGCGCCGCGCAGCACTTGGGCCACGGGCCGACCGCCGGGCCCACGCAACCACCACACCGCAGGCGGCACGGCGACGACGGCCAGCAGCAGCCACCAGGGACCGTCGGGCGCGAGCGTCAGCGCGAGGAGGAGGGCCGTCACGGCGACGGCCACGAGGAGGGCGTCGGCGAGGGGGCGGGAGGTGGGCCGCACCCCCTCCGCGACCCCGGCCTGCCCCCGCCGCCCCGGCCCCGGCCTCTGTCCCTGCTCCCGTCCCCGTCCCTGCCTCTGCCCCCACCCCTTCGGCAACGCCCACCACGCCACCACCAACGCGGCGGCACAGAACGGGAGTTTGACCAGGAACACCGCCCGCCACCCCAGATGATCGAGCAGCAGCCCGCCCACCGCCGGGCCCATCACCGCGCCCAACGGCCCCAGCGTCGCCGGTACGCTCATCGCCCGGCCGCGCCGTTCGGGTCGTACGGAGCGCAGGGCGAGCACCGGCATCAGGACGAACAGGACGGCTCCGCAACCTCCTTGGGCGATGCGGGCCGCGATCAGCCAGGCCGCCCACGGCGCGAGTGCCGCCGCCGCGCCGCACAGGGCGAAGCCCGCCGTCGCGGTGAGCAGCGCGGTGCGCGGGTCCGTCCGGTCCAGCCGTCGGCCGACCGGCAACAGCAGTGCCACGACCGGGAGTTGGTACCCGAGCACGGCCCACTGCGCGGTCGTCGCCGACACGTGCAGCCCGCTCGCGATGTCCGCCAGCGCCACGTTGACGATGTTCATGTCGAGCATGGCCACGAACGACAGCACACCCGCCACGGCCACCAGCAGCCACCGGTCCTCGACGACCGCCACGTCAGGCACGTCAGGCACGTCCGGTCCATCGGATACGGCTTCTTGGTGCGGCATCTCGCGCCCCTCCCCTCACGGGTGGGCCGCCGGACAGCGGCCTCGTCCCACAAGTCGGTCCGCCGTACGGGTGAGTTCCCGGAACTCCCCGGAACTGGACGGCACCTCCGTCCGACCCCTGTCGTGAACACCCGCACCACAGGCCACGCACACCACAGGCCGCAACACCACAGACCCCACAACCAAGAGCCAGAGGAGTCACCCATGGAGCAGCAGACCTACGACGTCACCGGCATGACCTGCGCGCACTGCGCCGCCAGCATCAAGGAGGAGGTCTCCGAGGTGCCCGGCGTGCACGAGGTCGTCGTCGATCTGGCCACCAACACCGTGACCGTGCACGGCACGGACCTCGACGACGCGGCGCTGCGCGCGGCGGTCGTCGAGGCCGGCTTCACGGTCGCGGACCCGGTCTCCGCCTGACCTGCCTGACCTACCCGACCGTCCGACCCCGGATGCCGACCGCGTCCGCCGAGCAAGGCAAGCTCGCCGAACCGACCGGCATCCGGTGGTCGAACGCGATCAGCGGATCCCCCGTCAGCGGATGGTCCACCACCGCCGCCCGCACCCCGAACACCTCCGCCAGCAGCTCCGGCGTGAGCACCTCGCGCGGTGGTCCGGACGCGACGACCGTGCCCGCGTGCAGCACGTGCAGCCGGTCGCAGACCGACGCGGCGGCGTTGAGGTCGTGCAGCGACACCAGGGTCGTACGGCGGCGGTCGCGCAGCAGGGCGAGGAGTTCGACCTGGTGGCGTACGTCGAGGTGGTTGGTGGGCTCGTCCAGTACCAGGACGTCCGGGTTCTGGGCGAACGCCCGTGCCAGCAAGGCCCGTTGGCGTTCGCCGCCGGACAGCGCGGTGAACCGGCGGCCACCGTACCCGGCCAGCCCGACCTCGGCGAGCGCCCGCGCGACCGCGTCCCGGTCGGCGGCGCCCTCCCCCGCGAACGCCCGCTGGTAGGGGTTGCGGCCCATCGCCACGACTTCCCGTACGGTCAACTCGAAGTCCCCGCCCCGCTCTTGGGGCAGCGCGGCGATGTGCCGGGCGGACTGGACGGGGGTCAGTTCGCGGATGTCGGTGCCCGCGAGCAGCACCCGCCCCGCGACCGGCTTCAGGTGCCGGTAGACGGTCCGCAGCAGCGTGGACTTGCCGCTGCCGTTCGGCCCGACCAGACCGGTGATCTCCCCTTCGGCCGCGACGAGTTGGGCACCCGCGACGACCGTACGCCCGGCGTACGCGACGTGCAGGTCCTCAATGGCCACCCTCATCACGCACCACTCCCCAGGTCCAATTTGCCGAAGACGTTCCTCAACTACCGCTCCCCAAGCGCCGGTCCAGGAGATACAGCAGCGCGGGCGCCCCCAGCAGCGAGGTCACCACGCCCACCGGCAGCTCCTGCGTGTCCATCGCCGTACGGCACACGATGTCGACGACCACCATCAACAGGCCCCCGAACAGGGCGGATACGGGCAGCAGGCGCCGGTGGTCGTCGCCGACCAGCAACCTGCACGCATGCGGGACCATCAGGCCGACGAACGCGACCGCGCCCGAGACGGCGACCAGGACCCCCGTCAACACGCTGGTCAGCGCGAAGAGTTCGCGTCGCAGCCGGACCACGTCGACGCCCAGCCCGGCGGCCGTCTCGTCGCCCATCAGCAGCGCGTTGAGCGACCGGGCGCGGGCCAGCAGCAGCACCAGCCCCGCCGGAACGGTCACCGCGGGTGCCAGCAGCAGGGGCCAACTCGCCCCGCCCAGGCTGCCCATGAGCCAGAACAGCACGCTGTGCGTCTGCTGCTCGTCCCCGGCCTGGAGGACGAGGTAGCTGGTGAACCCGGACAGGAACTGCCCGATCGCCACCCCGGCCAGCACCAGCCGCAGCGGTGCGAACCCGCCGCCCCGCCGGGCCACCGTCCACACCAGCGTGAACGTCAGCAGCGCGCCCGCGAACGCGGCCCCGGACAGCCCGAGTCCGAGCGTGCCGCCCGTGCCGACGCCGAGCACGATCGCCGAAACCGCCCCGAGCGAGGCCCCGTTGGACACGCCCAGCAGATACGGGTCGGCCAGCGGATTGCGCACGAGCGCCTGCGTGGCCGTACCGACCAGCCCGAGCCCGGCGCCCACCAGGGCCGCCAACAGGGCGCGGGGGACGCGCAGTTGCCACACGATCAGGTCGTTCGTACCGGGCCGGGCCGCCTGGCCCGCGAGCCTGCGCCCCACCACCGACCACACCTCACCCACCGGGATGGACGTCGACCCCCACGACACGGCGGCGGTCAGCGCGCCGAGCAGCGCCACGGCCAGCACGACGGCCAGCGGCCCGGCGGGCACCCGCCGCGCCTCGACAGCAACAGTCCGCCGACTGCCGCTCAACTCCTCTACAGACACGGCTAGTTGACCAGATCCGGGTAGAGGGTGCGGGCGATCGTCGTCACCGTGTCGGCGTTCTCGACGCCCGCGATGGTGGTGTCCTCCGAGCCGATCCGCAGGAAGTGCTTCTGCTTCACCGCCGTCAGGCCCTTGGTGGCCGCGTTGTCCGCCAGCCACTGCTGCGCCTCGTCGAACGCCTTCTCGTTCGCCGCCGTGCTGCCCCGGTCGCGCACCGCGAGCTGGATCCAGTCGGGATTGGTGGCGATCACGTCCTCCCAGTCGACCTGCTGGTAGTCGGCGTCGCAGTCGGCGAAGACGTTGCGGGCCCCGGCCAGGGTGATCACCGCGTTGGCGAGCTGGCGGTCGCAGACCACGGTGGGCTGCTTGGTGCCGGCGTCGTAGTCGAAGAAGAAGTACGTCGGCCGCTCGCTCTCCGCCGTGTCCCCAACCGCCTTCTGCACGGCGGCGATCTTCGCTTTCATCCCGGCGACGAGCCGTTTCGCCTTCTCCGCCGTACCGGTGACCGCGCCGAGCGAGGTGATGTCGTCCTCGACCGCCGTCAGATCGGTCACCGCGGTCTGCGAACTCGCCGCGCACGCCGTCGACTTGAGGTAGATGTGCCGGATCCCGGCGGCCTCGAACTCGGCCGCGGTCGGCGCGTCCCCCATCCCGCCGCCGCCCATGCTCCCCATCGACGCGAACGTGTCGATGTACAGGTCAGCGCCCGACCCGAGCAGCTTCTCCTTCGGGATCACGCTCTCGCTCAGCACCTTCACCCGCTGCGCCCGCGCGTCGAGCGAGCCGCTCAACGTCCCCTTGCCCGGCGGGAATCCGGTCCCCACCACCTTGTCGCCGACCCCGAGCCGCAACAGCAGTTCCAGACTGGAGGCGTTGCTCGTGACGATCTTCTCCGGGGCCGCCGTGAACGTCGTCTTCGCGCCCGCGCAGTCGGTGACGGTCACCGGATACCCGCCGTCCGCCGCCTTCCCCGCCGTATCGCTCGCCGCTCCCTCCGCGGCCCCGCCGCAGCCGCTCACCAGCAGCCCGCCGGCGACCACGGCCGCCGCACCACCCCACACACGAGAACGCATAGCCAGTCTCCGGCATCCACTCGGCACGCGGGCGAGCCTCCGTCGCCCGGAGCAGTAGTCGGGGCGAACGGGGCGCGAGTTCCCGGCAGTTGGGGATTCCCGCGCCCGTACGACGACGGGGTGCGGGGTGCGGGCGACCGTACGACGACGGGGCGCCGGCGACCGGCCACCGGCACCCGACTGCCCCGGCACCCCCGGCACCCCCCGACTCCCCCGCCTCAGACCACCACCGGCTCCGGCTCCGGCTCCGGCTCCGCGAGCAGTTCCACCAACGCCGCCCGTGCCCGTGCCACCCGCGAGCGGACCGTGCCGACCGGGACCCCGCTGATCTCGGCGGCCTCCGCGTACGGCAGTCCGAGCAGCTGCGTGAGGACGAACGCCTCGCGCCGTTCGGCGGGCAGCGCGGCGAGCAGGTCGTTGAGGACGACGCCGTCGTCGAAGCCGGGCAGGCCGTGCGGCTGGGCGAGTTCGACGGCCAGCTGCCAGTCCGGGACGTCGGACAGGCGGGGGCGGGCGGCGGCGTACCGGAAGCTGTCGATCACCGCGCGGCGGGCGATGGCCAGCAGCCAGACGCGCGCCGACGAACGCCCCTCGAAGCGGTGCAGGCTGCCGAGCGCCCGCAGGAACGTGTCCTGCGCGAGGTCGTCCACGGCCTGGGGGTCGGCGCACAGGTGGGCGACGTAGCGGCGGACGTCGCGGTCCAGGGCGCGGACGAACCGCTCGACCGCGTCCCGGTCGCCGCCCCGGGCCGCCAGCGCCCAGGCGGTGGCCGACGCGTCGGCGTCGGCGACGGCCGCCGACCTCGCGGGGGCGGACCGCGCCCGCCACTCCCGCTTGACGGGCGTCGGCCGTTTCTCGTGCTTGTCACGTTTCGCGTGCGCACCGCGCGGAGCAGGAACCATCGTTGACATCGCTGAGTGTCCTTCTCGGGATCTCCGGGATCCGGACCGACGACGACGGCATCGACGACAGCGGCATCGACGACAGTGGCATCAACGATGACGGCATCGACGCCCGGTCGGGTCGGTCCGGTGCTGAGTGGGGATGCGGCCCTACGACGCCTGCGCGGGCGTAGGGCCGAGAGCCGAGGCGGATGCCGCCTCGGTGTCACCGACTGCCGTCAGGCGGCAGCGGCCCCCAGGGGAGGTCCCCGAGAAGTGATCGCGTGGGCGAGGAGAAGGCGGCGCGGGGCCCGGTCGGAACGGGCCCGGCGGACGCGCAGCCGCGGCCGGTGCGGCGGCGCGGGCAGGGCGAGCAGCAGCCGTAGCGGAGCGGTCAACCGGGTTCCGACGGCCCGCAGGACCCGGAACGCGGCGCGTTCGCCGTGCGCGAGCCACAGCCCGCACAGCACGGCGGCGAGAAGGTGGGCGAAGAACATCCCGAGGGACGCGGGGCCGCCGCCAACGGCGTGCCCCATGCCGTCCATACCGCCCGCGCCACCCATACCGCTACCGCTGCCGCCACCGGCCCCGGCCCCGCCCCCTGCCGCCGACTGGGCGAGCTGGAACACCTCGTGGAGCACCATCTGTACGGCCACCACGACCGACACGACCAGCGGCATTCCGCGCTCGTGCCCGGCCAGCCCCCAGCCCACCGCGCCGGTCGCGACGGCCCCGGCGGCGAACGTCCAGCCGGGCACCTGGCTGCCGGACATGACGACGTGCGCCAGCGCGGCGAGCAGCACACAGACGGCCGCGAACACCGCGGCCCGTACCGTGCGCGTAACCCGCCCTGCCGTCATCACGTCGCTCATCCTCGCATCCGGGGTGCGGACGTCGTGGAAGGGTACGTATATCCACAGCTCTCCCCACTCAACCCACAGTCTGTGATCCAGGCAACAGGTCGCAGCGGTGTGGGCTGTGAGGGCGCGCGAAACGGACTTACGGTCGCAGTCGGCCGCTATCCGACGAAGTCGCCCGGCCGGATCACCACGGCCACCGACGTCACCGGCCCGCCGTGCTCGAAGCGCAGCGTGAACCGGACTAGGTCCCCGGCCCGCCACCCCGCCCTGGCAGGCAGCGCCACGCCCAACCCGCTTGGGGACATGGCGAGTTCACCGCCCGCGGGGACGACGGCGGAGTCCACGTCGGCCCGGTACGCGGCCCCGACGGCGGTGGAGGTGACGGCGAGGAGGCGGTCGTCGGAGCCACCGGAGTTGGTGATCCGGAAGTACGCCGAGGTGTCCGCGCCGCCGTCGGCCGGCAGGAACACCCGCCCCGACACGACCGCCACCCGCGCCGGACTCCCCGCCCGCCCGGCCGCCGCCCAGCTCGTCAGCCCACCGAGCGCGACGGCGCACACGGCGACGGGTGCGAGCGCGGCGAGGAACGTGTCGCGGAGCCGGGCGCGCGTGGGCCGCCAGGGCCCGTGACGCTCGACCGCGCTCACCACCGCCCCCGCTTCCGCTTGGGTTGCCACGCCCGCAAGCGAAGGCTGTTGACGACGACCAGGACCGAACTCGCGGACATCGCGGCCGCGGCGAGCATCGGGTTGAGGAGGCCGACCATGGCGAGCGGGACGGTCACGACGTTGTAGCCGAAGGCCCAGGCGAGGTTGGCGCGGATCGTGCCGAGGGTGCGGCGGGCGAGCAGGACGGCGTCGGCGAGGGCCTCGATGTCGCCGCGGACGAGGGTGACGTCGGCGGCGCCGATGGCCGCGTCCGTGCCGCCGCCCATGGCGATGCCGAGGTCGGCACCGGCGAGCGCGGCGGCGTCGTTCACCCCGTCGCCGACGACCGCGACCCGGTGCCCGGCCGCCTTCAACTCCCGTACCAGGTCCGCCTTCTGCTCGGGGGTGCGGCGGGCGTGCACCTCCTCGATGCCGAGCGCGTCCGCGACGGCCCGCGCGGGCCCCTCCCGGTCGCCGGTGGCGAGCACGGGCCGCAGCCCGAGCCGCCGCAGCCGGTCGACGGCCCGGTAGGCGCCGGGCCGGACGACGTCCCCGACCTCGATCAGCGCCTCGACGGCCCCGTCCACGCGGACGAGGACGGGGGTGTGCGCGGCGGCTTCGGCGGCGGCGAGCGCGTCGACGAGGACGTCGAGGGAGGCGTCGGCAAGAGCCTGGTGCGGCCCCTCCAACAGCCCGTCCGGGGCGCCGACTTCGACCGTACGGCCCTCCACGCGTCCCCGAACCCCCCGTCCCGCCTCGGCGGCGAACCCGGCCACCTCCGGCAACGGCCGTTCCGGCAGCGCTCGTTGGGCATGCGCGGCAATCGCGCGCCCCAGCGGATGCTCCGACCCGTGCTCGACCGCACCGGCCAGCCGCAGCACCGCTTCCCTGCCGAGGCCGTCCGGTACGGCGGTGATCCGGGCGACGCTCATGTGCCCGGAGGTGAGCGTCCCGGTCTTGTCGAGGACGACGGTGTCGAGGTGCCGCAGCCCCTCCAACGCCTGCGGTCCCCTGACCAGGACGCCGAGTTGGGCGCCCCGGCCGGTCGCGGCCAGCAGCGCGGTCGGGGTGGCGAGGCCCAGCGCACACGGGCAGGCCACCACCAGCACGGCCACGCACGCGGTGACCGCGGCCTGCGCGTCGGCCCCGGCGCCGAGCCAGAACCCGAGGGTGGTGACGGCGAGCGCGAGCACGACGGGCACGAACACCCCGGCCACCGCGTCCGCCAGCCGCTGCACCCGCGCCTTGCCCGCCTGAGCCTCCGTCACCAACCGTGTGATCCGCGCGAGTTGGGTGTCCGCACCGACCGCCGTGGCCCGCACGGCGAGCAGCCCGCCCGCGTTGACGGCCCCGCCGACCACCGCCGACCCCGGCCGCACCTCGACGGGTTCGCTCTCCCCGGTGACCAACGACAGGTCCACGGCCGAACTGCCCTCCACCACCGCCCCGTCGGTGGCCACCCGCTCCCCCGGCCGCACGACGAAGACCTGCCCGACCGCCAACTCCTCGATGGGCACCAGCCGTTCGGTGCCGCCTTCCTTCACCGCCACTTCCTTGGCGGCGAGTTGGGCCAGCGAGCGGAGCGCGGCGCCCGTACCGTGCCGGGCCCGCGCCTCCAGGAACCGCCCGGCGAGCACGAACAGCGGTACGCCGACGGCCGCTTCGAGGTAGACGTGCGCGACCCCGGCCCCGGCCCCGTCCGCGACCGACGGCACCAGCGTGAACGGCATCCGCATCCCCGGGTCCCCCGCCCCGCCGAGGAACAGCGCGTACGCCGACCACGAGAACGACGCCACCACCCCCAGCGAGACCAGCGTGTCCATGGTCGCGGCCCCGTGCCGCAGCCCACGCACCGCCCGCCCGTGGAAGGGCCACGCACCCCACACCGCGACGGGCGCGGCGAGCGCGAAACACAGCCACTGCCAGTTGCGGAACTGGAGGGCAGGCACCATGGAGAGGACGAGCACGGGCCCGGCGAGCAGCGCGACGACGAGGAGCCGGTCACGGTCCTCACGGGCCTGGCGGTCCTGCCGGGCCTCGCCGACCGAGCGGTCCTGGCGGTCCTGGCCAGTCTGGGCGCCTGCCAACTCGCCCTTCCCCTGCGGGACTTGCCCCGTACCCGCACCCGCACGGTTCGGCCGCCGCGGGGTTTCCGGGAACCCCGCGGTGTACCCGGCCCTCTCCACCGTGGCGACGAGTTCGTCGGGGGTGACGTCCGGCGGATGGTTGACCCGGGCCCGTCCGGTCGCCAGGTTGACGGTGGCGGTGACGCCGTCGAGCTTGGCGAGCTTCCGCTCGACCCGGTTGACGCAGGCGGCGCAGGTCATACCGCCGACGGTCAGGTCGGTGACGACCGTCGCGGCCACCGGGGACACCCCCGCACTCGGTTCCGCACTCACTGGCCGCCTCCGCCGTGCTGCCCCATGTCCATGCCGTCACCCATACCGCCCATACCGCCCGTGTCACCGGAGTCGGTGGTGCCCGTGCCGCCACCCCCACCAGACGGCTTCACAGCACTGCTCCCGTGCATCCCGGGCGCGACCGGCCCCACGGCGCCGCCGACGCCGTACGCCACCGTGAACAGCGCCGCGAGCAGCAGCAGGAAGCCGCACAGGGCGGGAGGCGGTGCGAGTTTCCGCAGCGACGCCGGGGGGTCTACGGACACGTCCATCAGCCTCGCTCGTCCGTCGGGGGTGTGGTTCAGGGGTCGGGGCGGGAGGCTGATGAGTTCCGGGGCGACGGGAGGTGTGGTGCGCGTCACAAAACGAACGCGAAGCCCTTCCCGCACGCACCAGCCCCCCCTACGCCGGTCCCGCACGCACCAGCCCCCCCCTACGCCGGTCCCGGCCGCACCAGCCGCCCGTGCGCGATCATCGACGCCGCCCGCTTCAGCAGCCGGAACTGGATGCTGACCTCGTACGCGTCGATGCCGGGGACGGTGGCGATCCGGGTGGTCAGGTAGCGGTAGAAGTCCTCGGCGTCGCGGCAGACGACGGCGACCAGGAGGTTGTGACGGCCGCTGACCGCGCCCGCGAACGCGGCCTCCGGGTGGGCGGCGACCTCCTCGCCGACGCGGTGCAGGTTCGCGGGGGCGACCCGTAGCCAGAGGGTGGCGCTGAGGTGGTGGCCGAGGCGTTCGGGGAGCAGGTCGACTTCGTACAGGAGGGTCCCGGCGGTCTCCAGCGCGTCCAGGCGGCGGGCGACGCGGGCCTTGGACCAGCCGGTGAGTTCGGCTAGCCGGGTGTGCGTGACGCGCCCGTCCTCGGCGAGGGCGTCGAGCAGCGGCGCGTCCGCGGCCGTCGGGAGGAGGAGGGGGCCGTCGCCCGCACCGGGCCCGCCACCCGCACCGGCATCGGCATCGGCATCGGCACCGGCACCCGCACCGGATTCGACCGGCGCCCCGATCAACTGCCGCACCTGCTCGGCGGTGAGGCGCGAGCCGTACCCGGTCCAGCCGGCGGTGGCGGGCTCGCCGAACGGGTGGATCATCAGATCGATGCCGACGTCGAGGACAGACGCGGACCGGGGCAGACTGCGCAACAGAATCTCCTCCCGAGGCTGAGGCACCCCGGCCCCCGCAACCGTTCCCCCCGTCCCCGCCCCCGGCCCCGTCGCCGTCTCGAACGGTGCCCTGATCACGCAGATGATCTCCGACCCGCCCGACGCGAGATGCGCGTACGCGATGTCCGACCGGCGGGCGAGCGCGTCGGCGAGCGGGCCCACGCGGTCCGGGCGGCAGCGGATGCGCGTGACCCACTGCGCCTGCCCGTACACCGCGCGGTTGACCACGCCCGCCACCCGCAGCCCCCCGGCCCGGCGCAGGGCGTGGTAGCGGCGGGCCGCGGTCTGCTCCGAGACCCCGACCACCTCCCCGAGCCGCCGGAAGGACACGCGCGGCGCGCACTGCAACCCGTGGAGGATTTTCTTGTCTACGTCATCGATCACGGCGGAAGCATGCCATCAGAATCGTCACCAAAGGAGGTTTGTCCACGCTTCAAGCCACCATCTTGGTGATATACGACGACATAACCGACCCTTGGAACGCCGATCCACTCGACGGCCGAACAGGCACCACCAGAGCAGCATCAGGGGAGAACCTCCGTGAACGTCAGTACCAGACCGGGCCACGGCCAGGCGGCACCCGCGCATACCGCGGAACCGCCCGGCTCGGGCCCCGACCGGCACCGCGCCGCCACCATCGTGATGGCCTGCCTCGGCGTCTTCGTCGCGTATCTGCCGGTGACCACCGTCTCGGTGAGCCTGCCCGCCATCCAGTCGGCGCTGGGCGCGTCCACGGCCCAACTCTCGTGGGTCTCCGACGCGTTCGTGCTGCCGATGGCCGCGCTGATCCTGACCGCGGGCGTCTTCGGCGACGTGCACGGCCGCAAGAAGGTGTTCCAGGCGGGCCTGGCGTTCTGCGCGGCCGGGGCGACGATCGCGCTGTGCGCGCAGTCCGTGCAGGTGCTGTGGATCGGCCAGGCGGTGGCCGGGCTCGGCGCCGCCGCGCTGCTGCCGACCACGCTCGCGCTGATCAGCCACGCCGTGCCGGACTTCCGGGAGCGGGGCAAGTTCATCGGGATCTGGGCGACCTGCCTGCTGCTGTCGCTGGCCGTCGCCCCGCTGATCGCGGGGGCGCTGCTGGACCACGTCGCCTGGCGCTGGATCTACCTGCTCCCCATCCCGGTCTCGCTGCTGGCGATGGCGTTCGCCGCCCGGCTGCTGACCGACTCGCGCGCCCCGGGCAGCCGTCGGCTCGACTGGCCCGGCCAGTGCACGGCCGCGCTCGCGATCACGGCGGCGGTGTACGGCGTCATCGAGGGCGGCGCGAAGTCCTTCACCGACGTCACGGTGCTGCTCGCGCTGTTCACGGCCGTGGTCGCGGGCGTCGCCTTCGTGTTCGTGGAGCGGCGCAGCGAGAGCCCGATGCTGGACCTGACGCTGTTCCGCAGCCCGGCGTTCGCCGCGACGACCCTGGTCGCGATGATCAGCTTCCTCGCGCTGATCGGCTTCTTCTTCGTGCTCAGCCTGTACTTCGGCATGGTGCAGCAGCTCGACACGCTGGGCGCGGGCTGGCGGCTGCTGATGGTCACCGCGGCGGCGATCGTGGCGGGGCAGCCGGTGGGACGGCTGATGCACAAGGTGTCGGCGCGCGTGCTGATCACGGGCGGGCTGCTGGTCGTGGCCGCCTCCCTGTTCTCGCTGACGACGCTGGACGCGGACACGTCGTTCCTGTCGGCGGCCTGGCGGCTCGCGCTGATGGGCCTGGGCCTGGGCGCGGTCATCACGCCGATGACGGCGACCGCGGTGTCCTCCGTGCCGCACCACCTGGCGGGCATGGCCGCGGCCGGCAACAACGCGTTCCGGCAGGTCGGCGGCGCGCTGGGCCCGGCGGTCCTGGGCGCGCTGCTGACCACGCGCGCGGTGAACGCCCTGCCCGGCCACCTCGCCGACGCGGGTGTCACGGGCGCGACCCGGGACCGCGTCGTCGCGGCGGCGAACGCGGACGGCCTGGGCGCGGTCGCGCACCTCGACCTCGGCGCCGACACCGGCCGCGCGCTGACCGCCCTCGGCCAGTCCTTCCTCGACGGCATGCAGCTGTGCCTGCTGGTGTCGGGAACGCTGACGCTGGTCGCGGCGGGCGTGGCGGCGGTACTCCTGCGCAAGCCGAAGGCCACCGCGTAGGACGCGGGACGGCGGGGACGGCGGGGACGGCTGAGGCAGCCGGATACGACCGAAGTCGGCCGTTGACGGCGGGGTGGCCGATCCCCGCCGTTGACGGCCGATCAAGGCTGCTGTTTGGGTGAGCCCGTCCCCGACCGAGAGACGGGTGAGCCCCATGCCCCCTGTACGAGTACACCGGCACGTCCTCTTCGACCTCTTCGGCGTGATAGCCCGTACGCAGTCCCCCGAGGGCCGCGCCCGTATCGAACGGGTCTTCGGCCCACCCGGCGGTACGGAGTTCTGGGACGCCTACTGGGCCCTGCGCCAGCCCTACGACCGCGGCGACCAACTCGGCCCGGACTACTGGCAGTCGGTGGCGGCGAAGGTGGGCACCGCCCCGCTCCCCGACGACCGCGTCGCCGCCCTGGTCACGGCCGACGTGGCGAGCTGGGACGACGTCGACGACGAGATGGTCGGCTACCTCGGCGCCCTCAAGTCCCGCGGCACCCGGCTCGGGTTGCTGTCCAACATCCCCGCGGAGCTGGCCACCCACTACGAGCGACGGCACGGGTGGCTGAAAACGTTCGACGTCGTCGCGTTCTCCAGCCGGATCGGCCACGCGAAACCGGAGCCGGAGGCGTACGACTGGTGCGCGGCGGCGCTCGGGGCCCCGCCGGACGACATCCTGTTCGTCGACGACCGCGCGGAGAACGTGACGGCGGCGCGGGCGGCGGGCATGCGATCACACCTGTTCACAGGCGCGCCGGGACTGCGAGCGGTCCTCGACGAGACGTAGCCGCGGCGGCCGGTACGACGACCGAGGCGCAAGTGAAGGCACCAGTGACGGTTCAGCCGAGCCCGCCCGCAGGCTCCCCGCAGGCCGTAGTCCAACCCCCGGCCACCCCCCGTTCACGTCGGCCGAAAACGATGCGTCCATGAGACGAGTCACCCCCGCCCTCGCCCTGGGCCTCTGCGCGCTGCTGGCGGCGTCCGCGCCGTCGTACGCCGGTCAGGGCGGCCACGCGACCGCCGCCGAGGGCGCCCGCGACAGCTACGGCACGAAGGCTTCGTACCAGCCGGAGCAGAACCCGCTGACGTACCAGCGGGCCCCGAAGGGCTACACGGCCGTGTTCACGGAGAACGTTTCGCGCCACGGTTCGCGGGCCGCGACCGACGACGAGGACGGCGAACTGGTCCTCCAGCTCTGGGACAAGGCCGAGGCGGCGGGCCAACTCACCACGCTGGGCCAGCAGTTCGGCCCGGACGTGACGGCACTCGAAGCGGCGATGGCGAAGGTCGGCTACGGCCAGCTCAGCGGTCGTGGCAAGGACGAACTGACGGCTACGGCCGACCGGTTGGCGCAGCGGCTGCCGGGGCTGTTCAAGACGATCGCCGACAAGGGCGAGAGCATCGACGTGGTCAGCTCCGGGCAGGGGCGTGCCGTCGACAGCGGAACCGTCTTCACCAACGCGCTCACCACCGCCGACCCGGCGCTCAAGTCCTCGCTCGGCACGGCCCGTACGGACCCGGACCTGCTCTACTTCCACAAGTCGGCGGGCGGCGCGGCCTACCAGAAGTGGCTGGCGAGCGACGAGCGCCTGGCCACCACCCTGAAGACCCTCACCGACCAGCCGGCGACGCACCGTTCGGCCGCCCGGGTGCTGAAGAAGATCTTCAAGCCGGCGTTCGTGCGGCAGATCGTGAACGGCGACTACGCCTCCGTAGCGGACGACGTGACGGCGGCGCAGGCGGTCTACAACCTGTACGCGATCGACCCCGCCATGCGCGACGAGAGCCCGGGCGGCAAGGGCTGGGGCATGGACAAGTACATCGCGAAGAAGGACGCGGACTGGTTCGGCTACCTCAGCGACCTGGAGGACTTCTACGAGAAGGGCCCGAGCTTCGCGGACAGCGACATCACGTACAAGATGGCCGGCGTCCTGCTCGACGACTTCTTCAAGAAGGCCGAGGCCAAGCGCGACGGCACCAGCACCCTGGGCGCCGAACTCCGCTTCACCCACGCCGAGGAGATCATCCCGCTGGCGGCGCTGATGCGACTCCCGGGCAGCACAAAGGGGGTGACGGCCAGTCAGCCGTACACGTACGCGACCAACGCGTGGCGCGGCGCGCAGGTCTCCCCCATGGCCGCCAACATCCAGTGGGACATGTACGCCAAGGGCAACACGTACCTGGTCCGGATGCTCTACAACGAGAAGGAGACCGCCTTCAAGGCGGGCTGCCACCCGGTGCGCAAGGGCAGCTACTTCTACGACCTGAACGAGTTGGAGCGCTGCTTCGGCCGTACGACGTCGTAACACCCGTAGCAGTAAGCGGAGTTGGGCGCCCAGGGATGTGCACTGGGCGCCCAACTCCGTTTCACTCCGCCCGTATCACTTCGTGATGGCGTCCAGAAGCTGCCCGATCTTCGCCGCCGTCTTCTCGGCCGAGCCCTGGGCGTAGGAGGAGTCGAGGGCCTCGTAGGTGAGGTGGGCGTAGTTCCAGGAGTCGGACATGTTCTTGGAGCCGCCCTCGATCATCGAGAGCACGGCGGTGTGCTTGAACGGGGAGTGGCGCTTGATGGCGAGGCCGGTGTCGGTGGACAACTCCGGTTCCACGCCCACGAATACGCCCTCGCCGACCTGGAGGATCCAGATCGGCACGGTGGCGGTGCCGTCGGGGGTGAAGGTGTGGCTGGTCGTGGGGGCCGAGGTGTCGCCCTGCGCCACGGCGTCGGCGGTGACCGAGTCGGTGACCAGTTTGAGTGCCGTGCCCTCGCCGTTGCCGGAGGTCTTGATGGTCTCGACGACGCGGACGGCCTCCGTGCCCAGCCGTTCGCCCTGCACGGTCAGCAGCAGCCAGCCCGCGTCCTGGGCGTCGACGGTGGCGTACTTCTTGTCCTTGTCGATGGTGGTCCGCAGCGAGCGGAACGCCGGGGACTGGTCGCCGCAGGTGCCCACCAGCCAGAAGCCGACGACATCGCCGTCGTACTGCTTTTCGAGGTGCTGGATCGTGGCGCCCGCGAGGTCGGCGGTGATCGGCAGGTCGCCGCTCGCCATGACCGACTCCATCATGACCGAGGACTGGACGTTGTAGTTGACCAGGACGGCGATGGGGTTGCCGGAGAGGTCGTCGAAGCGGGTGATCCCGACGCTCTTGTCGGACGGCAGCGACTCCCCGGTGCCGAGCCACCAGCCGTCCGCCGTCCGGACGTTGCGGTTGACGTTGACGTCGCTCTTGCCGGTGCCGTAGCCGACGCGCGCGGCCTGGAGGTTCTTCACCGCGGCCGTGACGGCGGTCGTCGCGGCGGCCACGATCTGCGCGACCCACGCGGTCTCCTGCGTGCTGCCGGTGGTGGCCATGACGTGCGGGGCGGAGAAGGTGTGCGTGCAGGTCACGACGGTGTTCGCCGCACTCACCCCGGCGGCCTCGGTGACGGCCGTCCTGATGTCGGCGATGGCCTCGGCGCTGATGGAGGTCAGGTCGAGGACGACGAGGGCGATCCGCGTCGACCCGCTCTCCAGCAGCAGGATCCGGACGTAGAGGTCGTCGTGGACGGTGGTGAAGCCGTCGAGGGGGAGGAGGGAGGCGGGGATGGCTATCGCGGCGCGGCCCGCGCCCACCTTCAGGGTGGCGCTGTCGGCCGTGGTGGCGCCGTCGGCCGTGGTGGCGGCCTGGGCCTCCGGGGCGCCGGTGACGGCGGCGGCGGTCGCGGCGGCCGCGGCGAGCGAGCCGCCGAGGAACAGCCGCCGGCCGAGCCGGCCTGAGCGGCCGGATTCCCGTACGGGTTCGGGTGCGGACTCCCGTACGGGTTCCTGCGCAGGCGACTGCTCGGGCGTCTGCTCGGATGCCATGAAAACTCCTCCGGTTCACCAGGGTTCATTGGGTTTCATTGGGTTTCATTAGGGGCCGTCCTTCTTGAATACCATTCACTTACCGGCCCACGCTTTTAACGGTAGCTTCCGTAAATCAATCCCACCACCACCGTGACGAGTCGCCGGACCGACGTCCACCGGCCCCCGGTAAACCTAAGCTTGCACGCCGCGCACCTTCACACGCGCAGCTCACAGGCGTACGAACGTAGGGCGAGGACAGCGGCACCCCCCACTGAAATCAAGCCACACAGATCCCGCCACACCCATTCTGTGAATTCCTGTGAATTACATTTGGGAAGCACAGGAAGTCTTGAAGACATAAAGAAAACCCGCCGCCCTCCACAGAACTCCCCTGCCGAAAAATGGCCGAAACCGAAACCGACCGAAAGGAACCGACCACATGACGACGAGGCGGACATTCCTCACGCAGGTGCTGGCTACGGCGGTGGTGGCCACCCCGGTCCTGGCCGCCTGTAGTGCGAGTTCGGACGACTCCGGCTCCGGCGACGGTCACGTCAAGAGCGCGACGGCGATCACCCAGGTCTACGGCGAGGGCCAGAAGTTCATCGCGGTGGCGGTCGAGTACGACACGGCGATCGACACGGCGGCCCTGTCGAAGTCGTCGTTCGAGGTGGCGGGCCGGACGGTCACGAAGGTCTACGCCAACACGACGGCGACCCTCGCGGACCAGGGCCGGGACGGCAAGTACGTCGTCGTGGAGCTGTCGCCGGACGACGAGAGCGCGTTGCTGTGGACGGAGGGCGGCAACCCCGGCGGCGCGGGCAGCCCCGGCGGTACGGGCAAGGCCGGTGGATCTCCCGCACCGTCGAGCGCGTCGGCCTCGTCGAGCGCGTCGGCCTCGTCGAGTGGGTCGCCCGCCCCCGCCGCGTCGGGCAGCGCGAACGTCATCCCGGGTCCGTCCGTGGGCGCGACGGCGGGCCCGGCCGACATAAAGAAGGCGAGCGGGACGGTGACGCAGTCGGGCGCGGTCAGGACCACGGGCGGCGACACCTACGCGGCCACGGCCACGAAGACGACGACCACCAAGACGGTGAACCTGATCGTCGACGACTTCGAACAGTTCACCTACAAGGACCCGAAGACCGGCGAGACGCTGCCGTACAACCTGTACACGCCGAAGAACTACGACAAGAGCAAGTCGTACCCGCTGGTGCTGTTCATGCACGACGCGGGCGTGGTCAGTACGACGGTGAAGGCGACGCTGGTGCAGGGCCTGGGCGCGGTGGTCTGGGCGAGCCCGGCGGACCAGGCCGAGCGGGAGGCGTTCGTGCTGGCGCCGCAGTACCCGTCGGTGGTGGTGGGCGACGACTACAAGCCGACGGCGCTGTTCGACACGACGGCGGACCTGGTGCGGTCGCTGACGACGAAGTACAGCATCGACACCGACCGCCTGTACGCCACCGGCCAGTCCATGGGCGCGATGATGACGCTGGGCCTGAACATCAAGTACCCGGACCTGTTCGCGGCGTCGTGGGTGGTGGCAGGCCAGTGGCCCGCCGCCCAGGCCGCCCCGCTGGCGAAGAAGAACCTCTGGATCACGGTCTCCCAGGGCGACACGAAGGCGTACCCGGGCGAGAACGAGATCACCGCCGTCATCGAGAAGGCCGGCACGAAGGTCAGCCGCGCGGTCTGGAACGGCAGGTCCACCGCCGCGACCTTCGCCACGGACGTGAAGACCATGGAGTCCAAGAACACGACGGTCAACTACTCGACGCTCCTGAAGGGCACGACCCTGACGGCGGCGCAGGCGGCGGCCCAGCCCAACGCCGTTGAGCACAACTCGACTTGGCCGATCGCCTACACGATCGAGGGGGTGCGGGAGTGGATTTTCGAGCAGCGGAAGTAGGGGAGGAAGCAAGGGGGACAGAGGGTCTCACCCGTGGCTGAAGTCCTGCACCCCCACCACCCGCAGCAACTCCAGCCGCTCATAGGACTCGCTCCCCGGCCGGGCCGTGTGGACGACCAGCCGCTGGTCGTGTTCCGGGCACAGCAGGACCTCGCAGTCCAGCTCCAGCAGGCCGACGACCGGGTGCTGGAAGCGTTTGGTGTCGGCGCGGCGGACGGCGACGTCGTGGGCGGTCCATAGCATCGCGAACTCCTCGCTCCTGGTGCGGAGTTCGCGGACCAGAGCCGTCAGCCGGACGTCGTCGGGACGGGCGGCGAGGGTGGCGCGCAGGTGAGCCACCGCGGTGCGGGCGGCGTGGTCGTGGTCGTCGGGCGGGACGAGCTCGCGGGCGGCCGGGTCGGTGAAGTAGCCGCGAACCAGGTTGCGTTCGGGCTCCGGCCGGGCGGAGAGATCGCCAACGAGGGCCTTGGACAAGGCGTTCTGGGCGAGGACGTCACCGCGGTCGCTGACGACATGGGCGGACGCGTCGGTCAGCCGGTCGAGGATCAGGAGCAGTCCAGGACGGACGTGCTGGGTCGCCGGACGGTCCCGCGGCGGCTCCTCACCGGCCAGGTGAAAGAGATGATCCCGCTCGTCGCCGGTCAGCCGCAGCGCCCGCGCGACGGCGGCGAGCATCTGGCGCGACGGGTGCGAACCCCTGCCCTGCTCCAGCCGCGTGTAGTGGTCCGTGGACATGCCCGCGAGTTGCGCCACCTCCTCGCGGCGCAGCCCCGGGGTACGGCGCCGCGGCCCCTGCGGCAGCCCAACCGCCGCGGGCGCGAGGCGGGTACGGCAACGGCGCAGGAAATCGGCCAGCTCGGCTCTGTCCACCCGTCCACCATGCCCCGGGACGCCCACCGCAGCCAGGGCGTGCCGGTCCCTGGATAAGGACGTCTCTCCCGCCCGCGCCCGAGCCGCCCCACCCTGGAAGTGGATCGGCCGACGGACTGGAAGCCGACCGGCCGTCAACCCACCCCGGAAGGCGCACACTTCATGCGATACCGCCCCCTCGGCCGCACCGGCATCAACGTCAGCCCCTACGCCTTGGGCGCGCTGATGTTCGCCACGTCCATCGGCAACCCCGACCCGGCCGACTCCGTCCGCGTCATCCACAAGGCGCTGGACGCCGGCATCAACTTCGTCGACACCGCCGACGTCTACGGCGACTCGGAGGAGATCGTGGGCGACGCGCTCAAGGGCCGCCGGGACGATGTCGTCCTGGCGACGAAGTTCGGCCGCCCGACGAGCACCGACCCCAACAGCCAGGGTGCGTCGAGGCGTTGGATCACGACCGCGGTCGAGAACTCGCTACGCCGCCTGCGCACCGACCACATCGACCTCTACCAACTCCACCGGCCCGACCCCGCCACCGACATCGAGGAAACGCTCTCCGCGCTCTCGGACCTGATCCGCGCCGGCAAGGTCCGCGCGATCGGGTCGTCGGCGATGCCCGCCTCCGACATCGTCGAGGCCCAGTGGGTCGCCGACCGGCGCGGCCTGGAGCGCTTCCACACCGAGCAGCCGCCCTACTCCCTCCTCACCCGCGGCATCGAACGCGAGGTCCTGCCGACCGCGCGACGCCACGGCATGGGCACGCTGGTGTGGGGCCCGTTCGCGCAGGGCCTCCTCACCGGCCGAGTCCGCAAGGGCCAACCGAACCAACTCCGCCGAGCGGGTCTCCTCCACCACCTCACCGACGAGCACCGACTCGACGTCGTCGAACGGTTCATCGCGCTGGCCGCGGAGGCCGGCCTGCCGCTGACCCACCTCGCCATGGCCTTCACCATCACCCACCCCGGCGTGACCAGCGCGATCATCGGCCCCCGCACGATGGCCCACCTGGACGACCTGCTCACCGGCCTCGACGTCACCCTCACCGACGAACTCCTCGACCGCATCGACGAGATCGTCCCGCCCGGCACGGACGTCGGCACCCTGGACCAGGCGTACGCACCCCCGCCCCTCCGCACCCCACACCTCCGCCGCCGCCCCGTCGAGGAACGCGCGGCTGCCATCTGACAGCATCCTTTCCGTACCCCTTCCGTACCCCTTCCGTATCCCTTCCGTCCCCAAGGCGAAAGGCACCCAAGGCACCCATGGAAACCCCCGGGCCCCCCGCCCCCCCCCATCTCCTGTGGGCCACCCGGTCCGGCGGAGTTCCCTCGCCCAACTCCCCCACCTGGCGCCACGCTTCCGCCCGAGCCGTGGCGCACCCCGCCCTCTCCGGCCGCGCCCGAATCGCCGTAACCGCCGAGGACTTCGCCGACGCCGTACCCCTGTTGCGGCAGGCGATGCCCCAACTCGGCCCCGATTACCGCCCGTTCGGAGCCGAGGCTGTCATCGACACCGCCGTACGACAAATCCCCCACCTCCGCCCCACTCCGCCCTTCCTCTGGATGGAAACCACCACCGAGCCCCCGCTGACCACGACGAACATCCGCTGCCGCTGGCTGACCCCCGCCGAAGCCCCCCTCGTAGCCGCCCTCTTCACCCACCACTTCCCCAACTCCCACGCCCAGCCCGGCCGTTCGGGCGTACACCGCTGGGCAGGGGCATACGACGACACCGGCCACCTGACCGCCGTCGCCGCCGACGCCTGGTCCACCGCAGGGTGCGGGTTCCTCGCCGGGGTACTGACCGCGCCCGAGGCGCGCGGGCGGGGGCTGGGGGCGGCGGTGAGCAGGTTCGTCGTCGGGGCGCTCGTACGGGAGTACGGCCGCGCCGCACTCATGGTGGACGCGGACAACGGCCCCGCCGTCGCGACGTACGAACGCCTCGGCATGACCGGGCACTTGTTCAAGGCCGCTGCGCAGCAGGTGACTTGACGGTCCGTCATAACCCTTGGAGCAGAACCAGACGGCCGCCGTCCGTGCCGTGGTCCACGGCCCCGGACGGGTCGCATCCGTCGCGGGGGTCCTTCTTCGTTTGAACGGGGCTACAGGCCCTACTCCGGGGCTGTGGCTCGCACGATCAGGGTTGCGATGTGGTCGGGCTTGGGGGCCTCGTGCACCTGGGTCACGATTTCGGTGAAGCCCGCGGAGAGAAGGTGGCTTCGCCACATCGCGGGCGTGTAGCTGTAGCGGTAGGCGTAGGTCGCGGGGCCCGCGAAGCCGCCCTTGTACATGCCCTGCGGGCCGTAGGCTCCGGGGATGGCGGGCGGTTGCGAGAAGGCGAAGACGCCTCCGGGGTTCAGCCGTTGGCGGACCAGGGGGAAGAGTTCCTTGGGGTCGCTGAACCATGCGGCGCCGAAGATCGAGTACACGGCGTCGTAGGTGCGCGTATCCCGTTCGAGGAAGTCGAGGACTTCGCCGCAGACGAACTCGGCCCCCAGGGATCCCCACCGTTGGGACGTGTTGGCCACCATGACCGGCGACATGTCGACCCCGCGCGCATTGACCCCCTGCTGGGCCAGGAAGGCGAGCGCGCGGCCGGTACCGCAGCCGATCTCCAGCGCGCTCTCGGGTTCGCCGAGGAGTTCGGGTCCGGGGCCGTGGTGCTGGTACTGCGTCCAGCGGAACACCGGTTGTGCGTCAGCGAGGTTCTTCCATGCCGATTCCGCGTAGGTGTCCCATACGGCGCGTTCGTGGTCGTAGTTGTGCTCTGCGGTCAACGGGCTGTCCTTCAGGGGGAGTTGAGGGGGTGGGTGCCCGGCCCTCGGGGGTGGCCGGAGGCGGGGCACCCGGTCGGGGGTGGTCGGGTCAGTGGCTGTCGGGCACCTTGTCGTCGCACGGCCCGCAGTCGGAGGCGTCGGCCTCCCACAGCTCGGCGTCGATCTGGAAGCCGTGCTGTTCGATGACCTCGGCCGTACGGATCACGGTTCCGTCGCGGCGGCGTTCGACGAGCGGGGCGTGATGCTTGTACTTCCCGCCGTTGTACAGCGCGCAGAACGCGAAGTAGACGGGTGTGTCCAGGATGATCTGATGAATCCCGATGTCGACCGTGTACCCCGGTCCGATGTCGGTCCCGGGGTTCTCCACGGCCGTGATCAGGTAGGCCACGGCCTGGCCCAGGATGCGTTCCGCGAGGCTGCGCACGGCGACGTGGTCACGGAGCAAAGGCGAACCTCACGCTCCCACAGGTCGATGCCCTCGGCGCCGGGGGCGTCGAAGATGTTGTACGTCTTCTCGGTGACGTACGGGCGCACCGCGTTCAGCAGCTCCCGGGGGTCGCGGTACGTCGTGCTGCTCGGGGCTTCGAGCGTGACGGTCATACTGGTTGTGCCCCTTCCTTGTTCCCCGGTCCGGGGTCTACGGGTGGTGGGTGAGGGTGGTTACGGCGGAGAGCACCGCCACCGCCCATGCGGCCATGAGTGCCGTGGTGAAGGCGGCCGACTCCAGTCGTTTGGCGCGCCTGCGGTGGGACATCACGGTGTGCCCCCGTTCTCCCGTTCGGGGCAGGCGAAGTACGACAGCCATGGCCCCGCCACGGGGGTGTGGTGGGTGTGCACGCGGATGGTGTCCGACGCGTACGACCACCCTTCGGGGGTGTTCGCCGCGCTGTGTACGGACTCGGCGTCCTGGGGCGGTAGTGGCAGGCAGTCTTGGAGGCTGGTGAGCATGTGGGGTACGTCCCGTCCGGTGAGGGTGCCGTGCTCGACGGTCCGTCCGGTGCTGCGGAGCATCCAGCAGACTCGGTACCAACTCCGCCTGCTCTGGGAGGAGTTCACGAGGCTGCTGCTCCTTCCCGGCTGGTGGGGTGGTGGCAGGGGCAGGTGCACACCAGGTAGCGCACGCCCGGGACTCCGGTGTCGCGGGGTCTCGCGTCCCGGCAGCGGTGGTGCTGGCTGAGGGCGCAGCGGGGGGAGCGGTAGGGCGGTTCCGGCGTCCAGGCCGGGTCGAGGGCGCCGGTCATCGCGTCGCTCCCGCGCCCGGGGTGTGGCATGCGCACGTGCAGCGGCGTGCCAGCAGGACGCGTCCGCCGGAGTGGGGCAGGGGCACGTCCCTGGTCTGGCGGCACTCGGTGTGCAGGTCCTCGTAGCCGGGCCGTTTCGCCACCGTGCAGTGCGGTGACAACGACTCCGGTGGTCTGGGGGTCCGGTGCGGTGCCCTCACCGTGAACTCCCGTCGTACGCACGGCGGTAGGCGTCCCACAGTTCCCGCCCGCTCGCGCAGCCGTCCTGCGCCCTGGGCGTGCCCTTGCAGCCGTCGGGGCATTTGCGGGTGTGCTCGAACCACAGCCGGTAGGCGCGCAGCATGGGGAGTTCGGCGCGCGCCACGGCCGCCTGGACCTTGGTGCGGGTCATCGGAGCGCGCCCCCAGCCGCCGCGACGGCGTGGATGTCGCGGACATCGAGGTCGAGACCGAAGTCAGCGGCGCACACCAGAGCCGTACGCCTGCCCCAGCGGGCGACCCGTTCGCGGGCCGTCCAGTAGGGGCGTACCCGGGCCGTACGCGTGGTAGCGGGTGCGGGTACGGCTGTGTCCTGCCGGAGGTAGGGCCGCGAGAGCGGGGACGTCGTTCCGTCGAGGGGCGCCCGGTCACAGCTGTACGGCGACCGGCGCGGGAACGGGACCGATACGGCCAGACGGGCTGGATCGGCGACGTTCCAGCAGGTCAGCACGGTGCGGACGACCGTCGACGCCTTCCGGCGGGTACCGGTGGCGGGAAGCAGGCGGGTCAGAAACCACAGGGTCAGGCTCACGAGAGCCCAGGGCGGCACAGCCGGGCTACGCTCGGCCACATTCATCAACTCCTACACGGTTGGTGGACCACGCCCCCGGACGTTTGCCGCGTCGCGGGGGTACTTGCGTTGGGTGCTGCGGCCTGTTCGGTCACAGCACCAGGCAGCCTGACGTCCCCTCACCGACGTATCTGCCCCCGTCCAGAGGACAGTTGGCCCCTTCTGCCGGTAGCGTTGAAGAACGCCCAAACGTCCCAGGGGGAGACCTTGAATACGGCCCTACGATCAGCTATGTCGGATGCCAAGCTGTCACCAAGACAACTCGCGTTACGCGTCGGGGTCTCCGGCAAGACGGTTGAGCGTTGGATCGCAGACGCAGATCTGATCCCGCACGCGCAGAACCGCGAAGACGCCTGCATGGCGTTGGGAGTGAACGAAGAAATGATCTGGCCCAAGGCAATAAAAGAGCGCGTGAAAACGGGCGGCGACCGGGAGATCCTGCACTCTTACCCATACCGGTCGGCATGCCCGTCAACGGTATGGCGCGAACTTGTCTCCAACTCTTCCGAGGAACTCTTCTTCGCCGGTTACACGAACTACTTCCTCTGGCTGGAACAGCCCACCTTCGCGAACACGTTGCGTCAGAAAGCGGAGAGCGGGTGCCGCGTCAGGTTCCTGCTCGGCGACCCCGAGTGCGAAGTCACGCGCCAACGCGAGCAGATCGAGGATGTCGCCCTGACGGTTTCCACGCGTATTCGCATCACGCTGGAGAATCTCGCAAAACTGGGCCCCGTTCAGGGGATAGAAACACGGTTCTCGGCAACCATGGACGCCGCCAATCACGTATCGCTGTCGGTCTTCCGATTCGACAACCAGGCGCTGGTCACTCCTCATCTCGCACGCCTGGTCGGCCATGACTCGCCGCTCCTCCACCTGCGCAGGCATGGCGACAGTGGCATGTTCGACCGCTTCGCAGAGCACGCGGAAGAACTGTGGTCGAGGGGTGCGCCAGTTGAGGATGTCCCGGCTGCGCCATAGTCGCGACGAAGGCAGGGCGGCGCGCTACTACGCCGCGTTCGGCAAAACCTCGGAGACGGCAGTCGGTGAACAGTACCCCCAGCCTCGACGGGTCGGGGGTGCGTCACCGTCGCGCCCCGGCGACAGCGACCAGGGAGAGACACGCGTGAGCGACAACAAGCTGGTCCTCACCGAGGACCAGCGGCAGCAGGCCGAGCTGATCTGGGACTACCACCTGATGGGACACGAACCACGCCCCTGCTCGGCGGCGATCGGTCTCGGCAGTCATGACCTCGGCGTGGCCACGCGGGCGGCCGAGCTGTACCGCGCAGGGCTCTTCCCCGTGCTCGTCTTCAGCGGTGGCAACAGCCCGACCACCGTGGACCGGTTTCCCGGCGGTGAGGCGGTTCACTACCGTCGGCACGCGCTCGGCCTGGGCGTGCCCGACGGCGCGATCATCCTTGAGCCCAACGCGAGGAACACGGGCGAGAACATCACCTTCTCGCGCGAAGCCCTCGCCACCGCCGGCATCACTCCGCAGACGGTGCTCCTAGTCTCCAAGCCCTACATGGAACGCCGCTCCTTCGCCACCGCCCGCAAACTGTGGCCCGAGGTCGAGATTGTCTGTGCCTCGGAGCCGCTGGAGTTCGACGACTACCTCAAGAGCATCGGCGACGAGAAACTCGTCGTCGACATGCTCGTCGGCGATCTCCAGCGGGTGATCGAGTACCCGAAGCTCGGCTTCGCCATCGCCCAGGACGTCCCACAGGACGTGCACGCCGCCTACGAATCCCTCCGCACCGCCGGTTTCACCAGCCGTCTCCTCAAACCTTGAGCCGCCGCCCGGGCGGCCGGTGCGCGAGCCACCCGCATACGGCTGAACGGCGAGGCGTTCGAGCGGGCCGAAGGGCTGGCTGGGGCCGACTCCGGCCGACTGCCGCCGAAGCACTCAGCACCCCCGCCGCGCACCACACGACCGCCCCTCCCCGCCCCCCCGGGCGCCCCCCACCCCCTACCCCCTACCCCACATGCACCCGAGGCCGCCCCTCCCGATCCGGCTCCGCCTCCCGCAGTACCTCCCGCGTCACCGGCGCCACCTCCCCCTGACCGAAGAGGAAGAACCGCAGGAAGTTGGTGAACGGGTTGCCCTCGGTCCATTCGAAGTAGATGTGCGGGGTGACGCCGGTCGAGTCGCGGACGTGCAGGAGGAGGGCCGCGAGGGCGTTGGGGATGGAGGAGGACTCCAGGGTCAGGACGCGGTAGCGGTCGCACAGGACCTCGCCGCGTACCGTCAGGCCCGCCTCGAACTCCGACGGGTCGGTGACCGTGACCTCGACGAAGACGAAGTCCTCGGGGACCGGGACGTCGTTGTCGTGGCGGATCTGTTCGATCTTCTCGCGGTACTCCGCCGCGTCCCGCCGGTCCGGTTCGTTGGCGATGAAGCGGATCTTGCGGCTGGCCATGTCGCGGACGAAACGCTGCGCCATGTCGTCCAACGTGACGCTGGTGACGCGCAGTTCGAAGGCGCGGGCCAAACGGGACAGCAGTGATACCAGGATGATGCCCGCGATGAAGCAGGCACCGATCTTGACGCCGTCGGGGCGTTCGATGACGTTCACCACCGTCACGTACAGCAGGACCGCCGAGACGACCCCGAAGGCGACCGTCCAGTTGCGCTGGCCCGCCCGCCGCGCCGCGATCGTCACCGCGATGGCCGCCGACGACATCAGCACCAGCACGCCCGTCGCGTACGCGCCGCCCTGCGCGTCCACGTTCGCGTCGAAGATCCAGGTCACCAGGAACGCGATCAGCGTGAACACGATCACCATCGGCCGCACCGCCCGCGCCCAGTGCGGTGCCATGCCGTAGCGGGGCAGGTAGCGCGGCATGAGGTTCAGCAGGCCCGCCATCGCCGAGGCGCCCGCGAACCAGAGGATCGCGATCGTCGAGACGTCGTAGACCGTGCCGAAGACGCCGCCGAGGTATTCGTGCGCCATGTACGCCAGCGCGCGGCCGTTGGCCTTGCCGCCCGTCTCGAACTCCTTCTTCGGGATCAGGACGGTCGTGATGAAGCTCGTCGCGATCAGGTACACGCTCATGATCAGCGCGGCGGCCGTCAGCAGCTTCTTCGTGTCGCGGATGCGGCCCCTGGGATCGGCCTCCGTGTCGTCCGCGTCGCCCCGCACGTGCGGCATGACCGCGACGCCCGTCTCGAAGCCGGAGAGGCCGAGCGCCAGCTTCGGGAAGACCAGGAGCGAGACCCCGACCATCGCAAAAACGTTTCCGTGCTCGGCCGTCAGCGCACTCGTCCAGTCCGTGACGACATGCCCCTCCGTCGCCACGTGCCACAGCCCGACGGTCACCACCACCGCGTTCAGCGCGAGATAGATCGCCACCAGCACCACCGCGACCCCGATCGCCTCCAGGAACCCCTTGAGGAAGACCGCGCCGAGCAGCGCCACCAGCAGCAGCGTGATCAGCATCTGGTGGCTGTGCAGGGTGCTGGTCAGGTGCGGGTTCTCCACCAGGTGGGTGGAGGCGTCGGCGGCCGAGAGGGTGATCGTGATCAGGAAGTCCGTCGCCGCGAACCCCAGCAGCGTCAGCACGAACAGCTTGCCCTTCCAGAACGACAGCAGCCGCTCCAGCATGGCGATCGACCCCTCGCCGTGCGGGCTCTCCTCCGCGACCCGCCGGTACACCGGCAGCGCGCCCGCGAGCGTCACGATCACCAGCACGACGGTCGCGATCGGCGACAGCAGCCCGGCGGCCAGCACCGCGATACCGGGCTGGTAGCCGAGGGTGGAGAAGTAGTCGACGCCGGTCAGGCACATCACCCGCCACCAGCGCTGCCCCCGGTGCTCGGGCTCCGGCTCGGGCTCCGGCTTGAGCTCCGGCTCGGGTCCGGCGGGTTTCTGGGCGGCGGCCTGCTGGCCCTTGCCCATGTCGGACAGCCCCTCCAGCATCCATGCACGCAGCCGGCTCGTGGGGGGTCGGTCGGTGGTGGCGGACATGAGGGGCAGGCTCCTGACGGGCGGACGGCGGCTCGGCGCCTACGGCGGTCGCTCCGCGTCTACGACGACGACGGCGGCGAGGGTGGTTTTCGGCCAGCCTGGAGACAACTTCCGGTCACCCGGGACGGCGTTCTCAGCGTAAGCGGAGAGTGATCCGAGGGCCTACGGGTGCGAGAGCCAAACGCGTCAAGGGTGCGTTAAGAACGGCTGGTCGGGCCCCCACGACCGCCACCTCTTTGCGATCTTGGGGGTTTACCCAGACCCAGGTCGGCGCCTTACAGCCATGGCTACGGCCACGGCCATGACGTACAGCCATGACGTACGGCCCTGACGTACGGCCATACGGTGCCGTCGGCGTCGTACGGGCTACGCGTCCCCGCCCGTTCCCCCGCCCACCGTGAAGCCGATCACCGAACCGCCGCCCTCCCGGCGCGCCGCGAACGACGTGCCGCCGTGCGAGGTCGCCACCTCGCGCACGATCGACAGGCCCAGGCCCGAACCGGGCAGGCTGCGCGCGTCCGCCGTGCGGTAGAAGCGGTCGAAGATGCGGTGCAGGTCGCCCACCGCGACGCCCGGACCGCGGTCCAGGACCTCCACCCGGACGCTGTCCGGCACCGCCGCCGGCAGCTGCGCGTCCGGCCAGCCCGTCCCCGGCGCCCGCACCCCGTCCGGCGACCGCCGCGGCACCCGGCCCGTCACCACGACCTCGATCGGCTCCTTGCCGCCCCGGTCGAACTTCGCCGCGTTCTCCACCAGGTTCGTCAGCGCCCGCTGCAACGCCGCCGGGCGCCCGTCCACCGCCGGGTCGCCGGAGACCCGTACCGTCACCTCGCGGCCCGAACGGCGGCGGACGATCACCGCGACGTCCTCCGCGATCTCCCCGACGTCCACCCGCTGCACCGGCTCGGTGTCCGACTGCCCGGCCGCCAGGTCCACCAACTCGTTGACCAGGTCGGTCAGTTCGCGGGACTCCTGGGCCAGGTCCGCGACGAGTTCCTCGCGCGCCGCCGGGGGGAGTTCGTCGATGCGGCGCAGCATCGAGATGTTCGTGCGCAGCGACGTCAGCGGCGTCCGCAGTTCGTGGCCCGCGTCCTGGACGAGACGGCGCTGGTCTTCCTCCGAGCGGGCCAGGCGTCCCAGCATGCGGTCGAACGAACGCGCGAGCCGGGCCACCTCGTCGTGCCCCGCCACCGGCACCTGGATGCCCAGCTGCCGGGTGCGCGCCACGTCCTCGGCCGCCGCCGTCAGCCGCACGAGCCGGCGCGTGATGCGGCGGGCCAGCCACCAGCCGAACAGGCCCGCGGCCAGCACCGTGGCCGTGACCAGCAGGATCGTGCGCTGCTGGAGCTGCTGGAGCAGGGTCTCGGAGTCGCTGTACTCCTGCGCGACCTGCACCGCGCCCGCGCCCTCGCCGAGCGAGACCGTGGCGATCCGGTACAGGTCGCCGTGGATCTCGACCTCGGTGTGGTCCTTGAGCCGTCCGGCGGTCTTGACGTTCGCGACGGCGCGGTCCGAGGCGACGACCGGGAGAGGGGGTGCTCCGCGGTCCACGAGTTTGCCGTTGGGGCCCAGCACCTGCACGACGGTGCGGCTGGGGCGGAAGATCTCCTCCCTCGGGCCGTCGCGGTCGTGGTCGGGGTCCGAGGTGGCGAAGTCCTCCGGGGTGAGGTGTTGCTGGAGGACCTGGTTGCGGAGGTCCTGGACGACCTCTACGAAGACGGTCTGTTCGTCCACGCGGACGAGGCGGGCGGCGGCGTCGTAGCTGAGGAAGCCGGTGAGGACGGTGACGACGATGGCCACGGCGGCGAAGGAGACGGTGAAGGTCGTCCGTAGGGAGGACATTCTTCTTAGGCGGGTGCGCGGTTTCAGGCGGCGTATCCAGGCGGGGCGCCGTTGCCAGGGGTTGCTCATCGCCTAGGCGCCTTGGGGGTGTTGTGCGTTGGCGGGTGCGGGTTCGTCGTGGCTGCTCGCGCCCACGCGGCGGTAGCCGCAGATCCAGTACGGCCCCGCGCCGCTACCTTGGCTAGTCCTCCCTGAGCACATACCCCACCCCCCGCACCGTATGAATCAACTGCGGTGCCCCGGGCCGGTCCAGCTTCCGCCGCAAGTACCCCACATACACCGCCAGGTTCTTCGACCCCGGGCCGAAGTCGTAGCCCCAGATGCGGTCGTAGATCGTCGCGTGGTCCAGGACGATGCCGGCGTTTCGGGCCAGCAGCTCCAACAGGTCGAACTCCGTTCGGGTGAGTTCGAGTTCGTGGTCCTCGCGCCAGGCTCGGCGGGCCTGGACGTCCATGCGGAGGCCGGCGACGGTGAGGCGGCCGTCGGGGACGTGGGCGTCGTCGTCCGGTTTGTGGTCCTCGTAGGCGATGCCGGTCGTGCGGCGCAGGAGGGCGCGCAGGCGGGCGAAGACCTCCTCGACGTCGAACGGTTTGACGACGTAGTCGTCCGCGCCCGCGTCCAGGCCCGCGATGCGGTCCGCGGTCTCCACCAGCGCGGTCAGCATCAGGATCGGGGTGCGGTCGCCCTCGGCGCGCAGCACGCGGCAGACCTGGAGACCGTCGATGCCCGGCATCATCACGTCGAGCAGGAGCACGTCGGGCGGGGTGCGGTGGGCCTGGGCGAGCGCTTCCACTCCGTCGGCGACCGCGGTCACCTCGTAACCCTCAAGCGTCAGGGCGCGTTCCAGGGCATGACGGATGGCGCGGTCGTCCTCGGCGAGCAGAACTGTCTGGGTCACTCCCCCAGTCTGCCAAGGTCACGCGGTCGTACCACCTGAAGATCCACGGTGCGGACGGGCTCTTACCCGTCTCTCACCACTCCAGGGCCGGTGGCTTACTTCGCCGGGCCACGGTGACCCGTATGTCGAGTCGCGCGCCGCAGCGAGGTCGCGTCGAGGAAGGCACTGCATGAACCGCACGAGCCGCAACCGCCCAGCCGGGCAGGAGAACCCCCGTGAGCAGGGAAGTCCCGAGGGGCGCCCGCCCCGTCCCCGCCGCCTGCGCATCGTTTTCCTCCTCCACAACGCCTACGCCATCGGGGGCACCGTCCGCACCACGCTCAACCTGGCCGGGGCCCTCGCCGGCCGGCACGACGTGACGATCGTCTCCATGGCCCGGCACCGGGACGTGCCACGGTTCGAGATCGACCCGCGGATCACGCTCGTCTCCCTGGTCGACACCCGCGACGGCAGCGCCGACCTCGCCGACCCGCTGTACGCGCGGCCCGCCGCCGACTTCCCGGCGCGGGACAAGCGGTCCGGGAAGTACACCCGGCTGAGCGACGTCCGGGCCCGCGCCTACCTCAAGCGCTGCCGCGCCGACGTGATCATCGGCACCCGGCCCGGCATCAACGTCTACCTCGCCCGCTTCGGCCCCCGCCGCGCCCTGCGCATCGCCCAGGAACACCTCTACCTGGACGCCCACCACAAGAAGCTGCGCCCGGTGCTGGCCCGCCACTACCGCGCCCTCGACGCCGTCGTCACCATGACCGAGGCCGACGCGGCCGTCTACCGCGCCCGTATGCACCTGCCCGGCGTCCGCGTCGAGGCCGTCCCCAACATCGTCCCGCCCACCGGCCTGCCCCCCGCCGACGCCACCGCCAAGGTCATCGCCGCCGCCGGCCGCCTGGCCCCCGGCAAACGCTTCGACCTGCTGCTGGCCGCGTACGCGATCGTCGCGGGCAAGGAACCGGAATGGGAGCTGCGGATCTACGGCGGCGGGGGCCAGAAGGAGCGGTTGCAGGAGCTGATCGGTGAGCTGGGGCTGACCGGGCGCGCCCGGCTGATGGGGACGCGCACGCCCATCGAGGCGGAGTTCGCGCGCGCCTCGGTCGTGGCCAGCGCCTCCGACACCGAGTCCTTCGGGATGACCCTCGTCGAGGCGATGCGCTGCGCGGTCCCGGTCGTCAGCACCGACTGCCCGCTCGGGCCCGCCGAGATCATCACCGACGGCGTCGACGGCCGCCTCGTCCCCACCGGCGACCCCGACGCCCTCGCCACCGCCCTCCTGGACCTGATCGCCGACGAGGACCTGCGCCGCGCGATGGGCACCGCGGCCCGCGCGAGCGCCCACCGCTACGACCCCGAGCCCATCGTCGCCCGCTACGAGCGCCTCTTCGCCGACCTGCGCACCACCCGCGCGCGCCGCACCTGGCAGCGCGAGAGCGTGCGCGTCCGGGCGGGCGTACGGCGTCGGCTGCGGCCCGTGCTCGCCCGCTGGCGGGAGTGGCGAACGCGAACGTGACATGGGCGTACCCGAACTTGACGCGGGCTTGACCGGCCCACGAAGAACCGACCCGGCACGACGTACATCTGACAGCACGAAAAGTAGGGATGGGTGGCACATGGCGGTTCAGGCACCGGAGAACGACACCGGACCGTCCTCCCCCCGCCCCCCCTCCACAGTCCTCCCCCGCGCCCCCTTCCCAGTGGGCGGCGCGGGGGAGCCCCCCACGGCCGGCCCGGGAGTTCCCCCGCACCCGGGCCGGCCTCACCGGCCCCTGCTCTTCCGTCGCCCCTCCGCGCTCGCCCTGGTGGCCCTCGCCTACCTCGCCGCCCAACTCGCCCTGGTCGTCCCGCACTTGGCGCACCTGCTGGGCTGGGACGAGACCGTCTACGTCTCCCAGGTCAACGCGCGCATCCCCGCCGCGTACTTCTCCGCGCCCCGCTCCCGCGGCATCAGCTTCCTCGTCGCCCCGCTCCTGACGGTCACGGACTCCCCCCACGCCCTCCGCCTCTACCTGGCCGTCCTCGCCGCCCTCGCCCTCTACGCCGCCTACCGCACCTGGCGCCCCCTGCTGGGCCCCGCCGTGACCACGGTGGCCGCCCTGCTCTTCGCGAGCCTGTGGACGACCCAGCTCTACGGCCCCCAGGCCATGCCCAACCTCTGGGTGGCCCTGGCCGCGGTCGCCGCGCTCGGCTGGTTCCTGCGCGCGCCGACCGAGCCGTACGCCCGCTGGTGGTGCGCGGCCTGCCTGGTCGTCGTGGCCCTGATGCGCATCTCGGACGTCGCCTGGCTCGCCCTCCCGCTCCTGCTCACGGCCGTGTTCGTACGACGGCACCGGCGCACCCTGCCGTTCCTCCTCGGCGGGCTCGCGGCCGGGGTGGCGCAGTGGGTCGTCGAGGCGTACGCGCGCTGGGGCGGCATCCCGCAGCGGCTGCACGCCTCCGCCGCGACCGAGGGCGGCATGAGCCCGCACCTCAACTTCCACAACGCCTGGCGCAGCCTCGACGGCCCCGAACTGTGCCGCTGGTCGTGCACGGCCCAGCAGCACCATCCGGCGCTGGGGGTGTGGTGGCTGTCGCTGCCGGTGTTCGCGGCGGTGGCACTGGTGATCGCCGTACGGGACAAGGGAGTTGGGCGCGAAAGGGTAGTGCTCCCGCTGGCCGCCGCGGGCGCGCTGGCGGTGCCGTACCTGCTGCTGATCAGTTACTCGGCGCCGCGGTTCCTGATGCCGGCGTACGCGCTGCTCGCGCTGCCGATCGCCGGGCTGGTGGTGCGGGCGACGGCCGGACGGCGGTGGCTGGTCGCGGTGGTGAGTGTGCTGGTGGCGCTGCACGTGGCGTCGCAGTTCGTCGTCGTCCAGAAGGTGACGGCAGAGGCGGTCCGGACCGACCGCCTCTACCGCACCGCCGCCCGCGACCTGCGCGACCTCGGCATCCACGGCGGTGGCTGCCTGATCACCGGTTCGCACGCCCTTCCGGTGGCATACGACGCCGGGTGCGCGTCCGCCGAAACGGACGGCAACAACGCATCCACGACGGCGAGTCGGGTCGTGGCGCGGGCGGAGAACCGGCAGCCGGTGGTCGCGCTGTCCTCGCGCGCCGAGCCCCGTCCGGGGTATGCGCGGACGTGGACACGGTTCCACCTGCGGGGCACCCATTGGGCGGCTTGGGTGGCGCCGCGGGGCGAGTGAGGAGGCCGCCAAGTGGGGGGCCTCCGGCCGGACTTCGGCAGCGGGAGTGCCGGGGTCCGGCCGGAGGCCGAGGGGAGGAGATGGCTCGGTGTTCCCCTGTTTTATGGCCTCAGTGGTCGTTCTCCAGGTGGAGCTTGAGGAGGTCGATGCCGTAGTCGCCCCCGTTGGGGGTGCGGATGATGGTGTGGATGTGCTCCTGGGAGGGCGTGCCGCCGCCCATGCCCATGCCGCCGCCGGGGCCACTGCCGTTGCCCGCACTGGCAGTTGCGCTGGCGCTCGGGCTCGCGGAGGACGCCTCGTGGTAGAAGAGCGGGGCCTGGGCGTCGTACTCGATGAGCACGACCGGGCTGTGGATCCGGTAGTAGAAGGCGGAGTCGTCCTTCGTCTTGCCCATCCAGTAGAAGTACGTGTCGTCGAGGTGCTTCTCGACCTCGGTCATCTTGACGTCGGCGTGCCCCTCGTTGATGTAACCGATGTACACGCGGGCCACGTCGAGGAGCTTCTCCCGCTGCGCGGAGGTGAGTTCGGAGCCGCGGACGCCCTCGTAGGCGAGCTTGAGGTTGTCCGAGCCGGCGCCCGCCTTCATGTCCTCGTTGCCGTTGTCCTGCGAGGAGACCGCCTTGGCGAGCTGCGCCTTGGTGAGGGAGCGGATCATCGCCAGACCGGCGGTCGTCTCGGGCCGGAACAGGGTGATCTTCTCGCCCTTGTACGTGGCCGTCGTCGGCTCGGAGCCCATGAACGTCGGCGTCATGACGACCTGGTCGCCCAGCACGAAGTAGTTGATGGCGACGTGGTGGCCCTCGTACTGGAAGCCCCACGGCTTCGTCGTCGACGGGGTGCCCATGAAGGTGAAGAAGTAGTGGCCCTCGGTCAGGGTCTTCTGGTTGCCGCCGTTGGAGTCGCCCAGGAACTGGTTGAGCTTCATGATGTTGCGGGTCTGGGTGAGCCCGTCGGCGGAGAGCGCGACGCCGAGCAGCGCGTACCCGAGGTCGCGCTTCTTGTCGGTCAGGTCGCCCATGCGGACGCCCTTGCGCGCGTAGCCGTCGACGTTGCTCCAGGCCGTCCATTCGTCGGCGTCGACGTCGAACGTGCAGGACTTGCGCTCCTTCGCGGAGAGCCCGTCCAGGAACGCCTGCGCGGCCTTGACCAGCCCGTCCGTGGAGACACCGGTCGAGTGGATCGTGAACAGGTCGTCGACGACCGTGCCGTTGGCCGTGACGCCCTTGACGTCCGCGTACTTGATCTGCGAGGCCCCGGGCCCCATCCCGCCACCGGCCCCGCCGCCACCACCGGCTCCGGGCCCGCCCGAGGGCATGCCGGCGCCACCGGAGGGCGCGGCGGAGGGCGCGGCGGAGGACGAACTCGCCGTGTCCGACGAGTCGTTGGAGCAGCCGGTCATGGTCGCCACGGCGGCGACCCCTCCGGCGAGCAGCGCCTTGTTCATGAACCAGCGGCGGCTGCGCTCGGCTTCGGGGGTGTGGGGTCGGTGTCCATGCATGGGCGAACGGTGGCGGACGTACCTGAAGCCATCCTGAAATGGTCAAGGTTTCAGAAGGTTTTCTCCAGGTCGGCCGGGCTCAGAAGAAATAAACATCCCCGGTGTCGAGGGCGAGCACCCGCTGACGGTCGTTGCCGTGGTTGCGGTCCACCGCCCCGCCGCCCCACACCGTGTCGATACCGAGCGTGACCCCGTCGGGCGCGCCCTTCAGCCTGAGCCGCAGCCGGAGCCGCTCCCCGAGGGTGCCGGCGGGCAGCGGCCCGGTCCGGCACAGCACCGTCCGCTCGTCCGCGCGGGCACAGTCCACGGGCAGCGCCCGCGCGTCCTGCCGGTCGGCGAGCGGCACGGACCAGCGCAGCCGTACGGTCGCGTCGGGGACGTCGGCGGGGCCGTGGTTCTGCGGCGTCAGGCGCAGGTCGACGCGGCCGTCGGCCATGGCGACGGAGCCGTGGTAGGCGAGGTCGGCCTCGGGGACGGTGACCGCGGCGGCGGTGAGGGTGAGGACGGCGGCGAGGGCGCAGGCCCCGGAGACGATCGGTGTGATCCGTGTGAACCGTGTGATCCGTGTACGCATACGCGATGTATCCCACGGGGAGTGGCGGCCAGGCGCCCTCCAACAGGTGACCCGGACCGGCCATGCGAAAGTGACCGCATGCTCGTGCTGCGCTCCCTCGCCCTCTTCCTCCTGGCCGCCGTCTTCGAGATCGGCGGGGCCTGGCTGGTGTGGCAGGGGGTGAAGGAGCACCGCGGGTGGGTGTGGATCGGCGCGGGGGTGGTGGCGCTGGGCGCGTACGGCTTCGCGGCGACGTTGCAGCCGGACGCGGAGTTCGGCCGCGTACTGGCGGGGTACGGCGGGGTGTTCGTGGCGGGTTCGATCGCGTGGGGGATGGTGGCGGACGGCTACCGCCCGGACCGCTGGGACGTGACGGGAGCGCTGATCTGCCTGGCGGGCATGGCGGTGATCATGTACGCGCCGAGGGACGGCAACTGACCGCGACGGGCCACCAGCCGGAGCCGGGAAGGGGCAGCCGCCTATCCTGGGGGAAAGCCGCCCGTACGGGCGAACGCGTCCACCCACAGGAGCAGCCAGATGACGCCCGCCGCCGCCCCGTCCGCCGCCTCGCGCATCGCCGTCGTCACCGGGGCCAGCAGCGGAATCGGCGCCGCGACGGCCCGGCAGCTCGCCGCCGCGGGCTACCGCGTCGTCCTCACCGCCCGCCGCAAGGACCGTATCGAGGCGCTCGCGGAGGAGCTGACCGCGGCGGGCCACTCGGCGACGGCGTACGCGCTGGACATCACGGACCGGGCGGCGGTCGACGAGTTCGCGGGCGCGTTCAGGACGATCGGCGTCCTGGTGAACAACGCGGGCGGCGCGCTCGGCGCGGACCCGGTCGCCAGCGGCGACCCGGACGACTGGCGCCGGATGTACGAGACGAACGTCATCGGCACCCTCCACGTCACCCAGGCCCTGCTGCCCGCGCTGACGGCGAGCGGCGACGGCACCATCGTCGTCGTCTCCTCGACGGCGGGCCACGGCACGTACGAGGGCGGCGCGGGCTACGTGGCCGCGAAGCACGGCGCACACGTCCTGACGGAGACCCTGCGCCTGGAGATCGTGGGCACGCCGGTACGGGTGATCGAGATCGCACCGGGCATGGTCAAGACGGACGAGTTCGCGGTGACCCGCTACCGGGGCGACGCGGCGAAGGCGGCGAAGGTCTACGAGGGCGTGGCCGAGCCCCTCACCGCGGACGACGTCGCCGACACCATCACCTGGGCGATCACCCGCCCCCACCACGTCAACGTCGACCTCCTCGTCCTGCGCCCCCGCGCCCAGGCATCCAACACAAAGGTCCACCGGGAGGCATGATGCCGGCCCCGGACGCGAACTCGGACTCGAACTCGCCCGAGGACCCCCCGCGCGACCTGACCTGGGCCGAGGAAAAGGCGGCGCTGCAACGCGAACGCGAACAACGCCACCTCACCCAGGAAACGAAGAACGAACGCCACGTCTGGTATTTCCTGGCCTATTTCCTGTTCGGAATCCACATCATCGCGTTCGTGATGATTTATGCGGTGACGCACGCGAACAAGTAGAACGAGTGGGGCGAGGCAGGATGGCGACGGCGCTTGGGCCGAGTGCACGGGTTCATCAGGACTAACCCTTCACGCACACGACCTGCTTCAGCTTCGCCACCACCTCCACCAGGTCCCGCTGCTGGTCGATGACCTGCTCGATCGGCTTGTACGCGGCCGGGATCTCGTCCACGACGCCGGAGTCCTTGCGGCACTCCACACCCTGTGTCTGCTCCTCCAGGTCCTTCATCGTGAAACGACGCTTCGCCGCGTTCCGACTCATGCGCCGACCCGCGCCGTGCGACGCCGAGTTGAACGCCTTTTCGTTGCCAAGGCCCTTCACGATGTACGAACCCGTGCCCATCGAGCCGGGAATGATGCCGTACTCGCCCGCGCCCGCACGAATGGCTCCCTTACGGGTGACCAGCAGGTTCATACCCTCGTACCGCTCTTCCGCCACGTAGTTGTGGTGGCAGGAGATTTCCGGCTCGAAGGTCGGCTTCGCCTTCTTGAATTCCTTGCTGACGACGTCCTTGAGCAGCGCCATCATGATCGTGCGGTTGTATTTCGCGTACTCCTGTGCCCAGAACAGGTCGTTGCGGTACGCCGCCATCTGCGGGGTGTCCGCGATGAAGACCGCGAGGTCACGGTCGACCAGACCCTGGTTGTGCGGGAGTTTCTGGGCCATTCCGATGTGATGCTCGGCCAGTTCCTTGCCGATGTTCCGGGAACCGGAGTGCAGCATGAGCCACACCGAACCGGACATATCTACGCAAACTTCGCAAAAATGATTTCCGCTTCCGAGTGTTCCCATCTGCTTGACGGCCCGCTCCTGACGGAATTTCACCGCCTCGGCAACCCCGTCGAACCGCCCCCAGAAGTCATCCCACCCAGCCGTACCGAACCCGAAGAACCGCCCAGGCTCAACGGCGGTGTCATGCATCCCCCGCCCCACCGGAATGGCCTGCTCGATCTTCGACCGCAGTCGGGAAAGATCCCCCGGCAGGTCATTGGCGGTCAGCGACGTCTTGACGGCGGACATTCCGCAGCCGATGTCCACCCCGACCGCCGCCGGGCACACCGCCCCCTGCATCGCGATGACCGATCCGACCGTCGCGCCCTTCCCGTAGTGGACGTCCGGCATCACGGCCAGGCCCTTGATCCACGGGAGCGTGGCGACGTTGTGCAGCTGCCGCATCGCCACGTCCTCGACCGACGTCGGGTCCGCCCACATGCGGATCGGGACTTTGGCGCCCGGTATCTCTACGTACGACATTTCTTCCTCATTCCCCCGGATTCATTACAAAAGTCACTCATCGCAAAAACGGCGCCAAGGTCGACGTATGGGACAACGGACCGGCGTCCACGGCTCTGCGTGCGATAGACATTGTCTCCAGGGAGCCACACCCCACGGCAACCGAATAACCACCACGTCACCGCCGGTCGAGAGACGTCACCACCGGTCGAGAGGAGCTTCCGCCATGCATCGGAACACGCATCGGAAGGCGTACGTCCCGGGCGCCGCCGTGCTCCTCGCGGCCTTGCTCGCCGCCTGCACCGGTGGTTCCGGAAGCAACGACTCCACGGACGACTCGAAGGCCGGCGACTCCACCACGAGCGCCACCGCCGCGCAGCCCGGCCGTTTCACCACGCTCTCCGACGCCTGCACCTCCGTCGGCCACAGCACCCTCGACTCCCTCCTGCCGGGGCTGAAGAAGATCTCCGACGAGGAGGCGCAGGACAAGGCGTACGCCGGTACCGCCACCCTCACGTACAACAACGACCGCCGCTCCGGCTGCAGTTGGAAGGCGGAGTCGTCCGACGCGACCGACCGGCTGCTCGTCGACTTCGAGCGGGTCGTCTCCTACGACGCCGCCGTCAGCGACGACACCGCCTCGGCCCGGGTCTTCGCCGCGAAGCAGGACGCGGCCGACATCCCGAAGACCACCGCGAGTTCGTCATCCTCGTCGTCCACTTCATCCTCTTCGGCGGAGACTTCCTCTTCCTCGGGTTCCTCGGGGACCGCGAGCGCCACCCCCTCCTCCCCCACCCCCTCCGACTCCTCCTCCGCGAGCGCCACCGCCCCCGCGACCCCGTCCGGCACCCCCACCGCCCTCCAGCCCCGCACCCTCGGCAGTCTCGGCGACGAGGCGTTCCTCAACGACGAGCTGAGCAGTTCCGATCTCCGGACGGTGACTGTGGCGTTCCGCACGTCCAACGTGATCGTGACCGTCCAGTACGCCGAGCAGCCGACGGCCACCGGCGAGGTCCCCGACAGCGAGGAAATGCAGGGCAGGGCGCAGAATCTGGCCAAGCAGCTGGCCGACTCGCTGGGGAGCTAGCCGCCCCCGGGTGCCGTCGGGGGCGTGGACGCAAAGCCCGCGAACAGGAACCGCACGAGTCCTTCACCGCGTACCGTGGCCCCTCGGACCGGTCCAAGACGTCGCAAAGACCTCGCGAAGCCGTCGCGAAGGGTCACGAAAGCGTCGATCACGAAAGTGGTCGAGTACGGCGTCGGGGGCCGGACCGCGACCGTACGCACCACGAGCCGTGACGAGTGAAGGAACCATGCACCGAGCCGCACAGCACGAGCAGCCGTTTGACGGAAGTGACCCGCACATACGGCGCGCCGCCCCGCGCCCCGTACGCAGCCGCCACCACCGCCGCCTGATCGTCTGCGTGGCCGCCGCCGTTCCGGTGCTGTTCCTGGGCGCCGCCTGTTCCTCCGGCTCGGACGACGCCTCCAAGGGCTCCACGGCCGCCACCAGCCCCTCCCCCAGCGCGAGCACCAGCGCAGGCGGCGGCGCCTCCGCGAACAGCGGCGCGGGCGCCATCACGCAGACCGCGTACGACACCCTCCCGTCCTCCTGCTCCACGCTCTCGAAGAAGACGCTGGAGACCCTGGTCCCCAAGGGCGTGAAGTCCGGCAAGGCGGGCTCGGCCGACGAGGCGGGCTCGCGGGTGAGCTGCTCGTGGAGCAGTCTCGCCAACAACGGCGTCAAGGGTTCCCAGTTCCGCTGGCTGAACGTCTCCCTGCTCCGCTTCGAGAACAGTGACACGCGCGGCTCGGGCGAGCAGCTCGCGAAGGACTTCTACGCCAAGCAGGTCCAGGAAGCGCAGTCGGTGGACGAGGCGAAGAACGTCAAGACGGCGGCGGTGGCCGACACGGGCGACCAGGCGACGGTGGTGCGCTACGACCTGAAGAAGAAGGAAGGCGCCTTCAAGCAGCAGACGGTGGTCGCGCGCGTGGAGAACGTGGTCGTGACGGTCGACTACAACGGCGCCGGCCTGGCCGGTGACAAGACCCCGAACGCCGACGACCTCGCCAAGCTGGCGGAGAAGGCCGCCGAGGAGGTCATCACCGCGGTGTCGACGGCAAATGGCTCGGGCGACGGCAAGACGGGCAGCGGCACGGGTTCGGGCACGAGCAGCAGCCCGACTCCGACGAAGTCGGCGTCCAAGTCCCCGTCCAAGTCCCCCACGAAGTCGGCCTCCACGTCCGCATCCCCGACCCCGACCCCAACCAAGTCGACGTCGAAGGGCTGAGCCGCAGAGCCGCCAAGCCGCAGGGCTGATCCGCAGGGCTGACCCATCCGGCTACGACCCGGCTACGATCCAACTCCGGGTCAGCGCCCCGCCCCCTCTCCCCTTACCCTTCAACTCCCCTCCCCCACAAGCGAGTTACGGACGCCGAGTGCTCAACCCTCCCGGGCACCACACCGGAGATCGCGGGGACCGGCCCCCCGGCCCCCGTACACATGTGCCACTCTGTTGCGCGCAACAACCCGCTGAGGGAGGGGAGTAGAGGTGGCCACGCCACAGCTGACACGCATGCACCGCGTACTGATCGGTGTGGTCGTCTCCGGCGCCTGCGTGATCGCCGGTATCGGCTTCGCCGGTTCCTACGCGGCCGTCCGCGAACTGGCCCTGAAGAAGGGCTTCGGGAACTTCGCGTACGTCTTCCCGGTCGGCATCGACGCGGGCATCTGCGTCCTGCTCGCCCTGGACCTGCTGCTGACCTGGATCCGGATCCCCTTCCCCCTCCTGCGCCAGACGGCATGGCTGCTGACGGCGGCGACGATCGCGTTCAACGGCGCGGCGGCCTGGCCGGACCCGCTGGGTGTCGGGATGCACGCGGTGATCCCGGTCCTGTTCGTGGTCTCGGTCGAAGCGGCCCGGCACGCGATCGGCCGGATCGCGGACATCACGGCGGACAAGCACATGGAGGGCGTCCGCCTCACCCGCTGGCTGCTCTCCCCGGTCCCGACGTTCCTCCTCTGGCGCCGCATGAAGCTGTGGGAACTCCGCTCCTACGAGCAGGTCATCAAGCTGGAACAGGACCGCCTCGTCTACCAGGCCCGCCTGCACTCCCGCTTCGGCCGCGCCTGGCGCCGCAAGGCCCCGGTGGAGTCCCTGATGCCCCTGCGCCTGGCCCGCTACGGCGTCCCCCTCGCGGAAACGGCCCCCTCGGGCCTGGCGGCGGCGGGCATCGAGCCCGTACTCCCCCCCCCGCCCCCGCCACAGCCCGAACTCGAAGTGGCCCCCGCCGTCCCCCAACCGACGGAACAACGCGCCTCCGACCCCGAGGCCCCCGAGGCCCCCGCCACGGAAGTGAACCCCTGGCTCCACGCCCGGCACCCGCAACAGACCGAATACCAGGGCGGCTACGACCCCGAGTACAACCCGGAGGAGTACGCCCACTGGATCGACGAGCAGCAGCAGGCGGAGCAGTACGAACAGGCCCAGTACGAGCAGGCACGGGCCCAACAGCAGGCGCAGCAGGCACAGTTCACCCGCCGCCAGTTCGAACAGCAGCGCCTGGACCAGATCCCGGTACAGCCGGTGCAACCGGTGCAGGAGGAAGACCCCCGGTACGAGGAAGAGCCCTCCATGGACTCCATGGAGGAGACCGGCAGCTTCCCCATCCCGGTCAGCCCCGGCCGCACCCGCGAACTCGGCGAAGGCGGCGGCACCCCGGTCCCCGAACCGACCGAAGAGGACTACTACTTGGTCTTCAAGAAGTCGATAGACGGCAGCTACCCCACCTCGGGCCAACTCCGCGACGACGTCGAAGCCACGTACGGCGTCACCCTCCCCCAACGCGAGGCCGACCGCATGGTCAACCGCTTCACCAACCGGCATACGGCGGAATTGCAGGAAGACCACATCGCGTAGCGGGTCGCTGACTTCGTGGTTCACTGCCGTCGTGGCGTTGGGTGCCTGACCGGAGCAGCAGTTCGCGCGGCCCGCCTGCTCAGGCGGACTGCCAGTAGGTGAAGCCGAGTGACGTAAGCCCCTCGGACCGGCAGAGACGATCCGAGGCACCTCCGACCTCGGTTTGCAGGAGCTGGTAGGCGGCTCCGTTGGCTTGCCCCCAGTGCATGGCGGCGCGCCACAGCACACGCCCCAGCCCTTGGCCGCGGTGCCTCTGGAGGACACCGAAGTATTGAGGCATGAGCTGGGGGGCGCCGATCGCGTCGGGTCGAATTTCCATGGGGCCGATGGCTCCGACCACCTTGCCGCTCACGACGGCGGTCAGGACAGGCCCGACCGTTCCGGCCCGCATCTGTTCGTGGAGGAAGGCGAAGCCGTCCGCGGCCATCTCCTTGGCGAACTCGGCGAATGTGCCCTGCACACCCTTCGGCCACTCGCTGAAGGGGTGCACGGGGCCGTCCGGGGCGGGGCGTTCGGTCGCTCTGAAGTCGTGGAGCTGGATGCGCGTGCCGCGCCCGTGCAGGGCCTCGGGGCCGAGGAAGCGTACGATCCGCGCCTTCCCGGCGCCGTGCTCAGCCGCCAGCTTCTGAGCAAGCTCAGTGGCCGCGAACGTGCCCTCGGCCTCAACGCCGTAGAAGTGGACCTTGATGGTTCCGGCGCCTCGCGCGGACAGCGTGGGGATCAACGTCTCACCAGGCCCGTGAACGACGTCCTCGACGAGAACTGATTCGTCCTTGCTGTCGGACCACCGAATGTCCTTGTCGTAGCGCAGGAACCAGCGGTCGGTGGAGGCCGCGATCAGAGTGTCCGTGAACAGGTCTTCGGTGAGGACGGACGGGTGTACCGGTCCGATCGTCGGCACGTAGGGCACGTAGGGTGCCGACACCACTGGACGTAGCCAGTCCCAGCGGAATCGCATGTGCTCAGGGTACTCATTTCACGCTCAGAGCTCAGAACCCGGCGCAGATTCGCCGGGGCCCGAGTACGGGAGACCGCAGCAGTTCGGTCAGTTGGGGTTGTCGTCGCCGGCCGCTCAGGCGGTCGGACTGGCAGGGGCCGGCGGACGGACCCCCGTCAGTTCCTCCGCGCATCGGCGCAGGAGCGGGGCCAGCTCGACGTACCAGCCACGGCCGACGGCCTGGAGCATCTCGGCGAGGGCGATCTGTTCACCGATCCGGCCGGCGGGGGTGTCGAGGACGTGGGCGAACTCGGTACGGATGCGGTCGGCGACGGCGGGGACGCGGAGGCTGTTCACGTAGAGCATCGCGGGGTCGTAGCCGACGGGGACGGCGCCCCAGCGCTCCCAGTCCAGGATGACGAGGGGGTCGTGGGTGAGGTTGGCCCACTGGAGGTCGGCGTGCCCGGTGACGCGTTCGGTGATGACCGGGGCGGGGATGCCGAGGAACTCGGGGAAGACCCGGTCGGCCCAGGACTGGCGGATGGTCTCGCGGGGCGGTTCGGCGGTGCTGAGGGCGTCCAGACTCTCCCGCAGCGTCGTCCACCAGGAGTCCGGCAGGCCCGGGTCCTCGGTGAGGTCGGGCGTTTCCGGCGAGATGACGGGCTGGGCGATGTAGTCGATCAACTCCGCTTCGAAGACGTACTCGCCGCCGTCCCAGCGGTACAGGTCGTGGAGGTGCGGGCGGGACACCTTGTCGGACACCCGTTCCTCCGCGAGAGCGATCCCCTCGTTCCGGGTGGCGGGAGTCTTCGCCGCCTCACCGCAGTGGACGCGGAGCCAGTGGCCGCCTGCGGTACGGCTGCCGATGGTGCGGCCGAGCCATCCCCAGGCCGGCGCCCCCGTCGCCGGCGTGGACAGGCGGACAGCAGCGTGGGCCAGGGCGTCCTCCATACGTGCCCTGGTGGTCTCATCCCTGGGCGAGTACATCGGTGACCTTCCTGAGGTGGCCCGGATCGAGCGGGGCGGAAATGGCGGCCTTTGCGGCGACCCAATGGTGGACGGTGCCAGCAGACAGCAATACCACGTCCAGGCTCGGGCAGGAGGCCGCGGCGAGAAGACAGGCGGTGCCCGGCGAGGCGCCCGGGCGGATGAACTCGGCGAGTTCAGGTGTGACGAGCCCGGGCAACTCACCGCCGTGCAGAGGCGAGGAGCCGAAGGTGATCAGCCCCGCCGCACGGGCCAGGACGAGGGGGCCCCTGCCGTTGAGGGCGAGGGCGATCGGCCTTGCCATGACGAGGCTGACCGGTTGTTGGACGGCCCGCAGATGATGCTCGCCCGAACCAGCGGCCTCGATGGCCAAGCCCAGAAGTTCGGACACGGAGAAGGCGTCGTGCTGGAACCCCGACCAGGTGGCCACGCCGTACCCTCCGATCCTGCCCGTGGCAGCGAACTCCTCCAGCACCGCGAACACATCGCGAAGCGCCGGATGAAGCTCTCCAGGGCAGAGGCCGGCGTGCTCCGGGTTGTGGACGAACACGAGGTCGATCCGGCCGAGTTCGGCCAGGGACCTTTCCGTCTGCCAGCGGACGAAGCCGGGGGCGAGGCTGTGTCCGGCCCGGACCTGGGCGGCGGTGAGGAGCCCGGACCGAAGAGCAGCCGAGCCTTCGTCCGAGGTGAAGAAGCCTGTCTTCGTCGCCACCATGGCGCGCGGGTGGTCGGCGATGACGGGGCCGAGCAGCTGTTGGGCACTGCCGTAGTTGGGGGCGGTGTCGATCCACACGAGCCCGTCGGCGCACGCGGTGCGGGCCGCTTGTTCGACGGCGCGCACCCGGTACGTTCCCAGTCCCAGGGAAGCGGTCACGAGGAGCCCCCGACCACGGCGACAGCTTGACCGGCAACCAGCGCCGAGACGACCTCCGCCACCTGGACGAGGGTGAGATCGGACTCGGCGGCCAGGTCCGCCAGGTTGGCAGGGGTTCCACCCACGAGGAGGCGAAGGACCGGGGCGACGGGGAGGGCGAAGGTCCACTCTTTCCCTGACCCGGCGAAGGTCACTGCCTGGTCGTCCTGGTAGATCCGGGCACGGGGCACCGTGGCCTGGACTGTGATGCCCGGTTCGGCAGGAACGGCGGTCAGGTGTGGCAGTGACAGGCGCGGGCGCCCTGGGTGCATCGCGTCCAGGGACGTTTCCCAGCGATCCAGAACCGCAGGGTCGTCCAGGGCGGCCAGTACGTCCTTCCGTACGGCAGCCAGGTAGTCCGCCCGCTCCTGCGGGGTGCCGAAACGCGGTACGTCCGCCCGGACGGTCACGCTCGCCCGCAGGTCGTCGCAGAGCCAGCCCAGGAACTCGGCGCCGGTCTGCGTGGCGAGTCCGAAGGTGAGGTGCAGCGAGGCGGTGCCCTGGTCGGCGCTCACGGCGTGCCACCAACCGCGTGGCAGATAGAGCACGTCGCCGGGCGTCAGGACGATGTCCGCGATCGGGTCGCCCGTCGGGGCCTCCGGAGCTTCCACGTCGCGCCAGGCGGGGGCCTGCCGGGTGGGGCCGTAGATCTTCCACCGCTTGGAGCCTTCGATCTGGAGCACCACCACGTCGTGGTCGTCCCAGTGGGTGCCGAAGCCTTCCTCGGCGGTCCATGCGGCGTACGCGTTGACCTGCACGGGGGTGCGGAAGAACCGTTCAAGGCCGGCCGCGGCTTCCCGCACCGCCGGGTGGATCTGGTCGATCGCGTCGATGACGAGGGATGCGCCCTCGGCGAGCCGGGCGTGGAACTCGGCAGGCTGGGGCTGGTACCAGGAAACCCCGCGACGGTTCGTGCGGAGGATCGAGTACGCCGTGGCCGGGACGGCTTCCCCAGCGCGAGAGAGTCGCATCCGGGGCGGTTCGAGCCGGTGAGCGGCCACGATCTCGTTGAGGTCGTCCCAGGCCAGCAGCGAGGGGTGGGTGTTGCCATGGGAGCGGATCACTTTGTGGGCCCGGAAGCACGTCTGGGCGAGGAAGGTGTCCCCGCCCAGACGCTCGGCCCACGATGCGGAATCAATCACCGTGGGTCTCCTCGGTCGATCAGGTGTCGTTCATGTCCGACTTGCCGCCGGTGTTGTCCGAGGCTTCCTCGGCACGCGAGCGGGCCGCGGCGATGCGGCGGACACCGATCAGCAGGCCGCTGGTCTGCTCGGTGGGAGCGTTCTCGTTCATCCCGTACTCCTTCCTGATCTCGATGGGTCCCGCCGGGGTCCCGGAGGGAAATCTGTGAGTCAGCTCCTGGGGCTTCCCGCTACGGCCAGGGTGACCACCAGGACGCTGACGGCGACGACGGACTGGAGGATGGCGAGCTGCTGACGCCAACCCCAGGGGGGCGCGTGCGGTCAGCCGCGTTCCAGGCTGGAAGGGTCCTCGACGACCCACTCCACCCCACCGCCCTCCGGCCGGACGAAGACGGCGTTCTGCATGACGACACGGGTATTCGGGTCCTCGAACTCGCCGATGAACTGCACGATGCCGGTACTGCCGTTCAGCGGGTCGCGGATGAGCGTGCCTTCGCTGATCCAGCCGGGCACGGTCTGACGCTGACGAATACGGTTCTCGGCGGACACTGCGCCTCTCCTCGGTCTAGGCCGGGCACTGCACTCGGGGACACAGCGGCCGCAGGTGTGACGTTGCGGACGGCCCTACGGCCCGCTGCGAGGGGGGAGGCCACCTCTCCGGGCGGCTGAGACCAGTCAACTCCGCTGGCCAAACCCCCAACAGGGCATTCGACTAGGCACGTTGTAGGCACTCAGAAGGCAGATTCCGGCTACGATTTCGGCGCCCGGCCAGACCAGCGGACGGCGGGATGATGGCGAACGAAGCTCTGCGCAGACACAGAAACTCCCAGCGATGGACGCAGACCCAGGTCGCCGAGCGCGTGTGCGCTCAGGTTCAGGCAGCCACCGGGCGGGATCCGGAGCTCGATGCGAACTGGGTCTCCCGCCTTGAGCGAGGAGCCATCACGTGGCCTTCCGGTGACTACAGGGCCGCTTTGTGCGCGGTGTTCCAGGTCGCCGGCGAAGAGGAGCTGGGCCTGTACCCGAAGGGGTCCGCCGCACCGGAAGAAAAGCCGGCCGAAGAGGCTCCGGCTGATGATGTCCGGTCCCTGGCCGCCGACACGGAGCTGTCAGCCCGGCTGACTCGGCACGCGGCGGAGACCAACGTCGACGCGCTCGTACTGGAGCAGTTCGACGCTGACGTCGAACGACTCGCCCGAGACTTCGTCAGCCGACCACTGCCTCTCCTGATCCCGGATATTCGCACGGCTCGGGGTGCGGTGTTCCGGTTGCTGGAGGGCCGCCAGCACCCCAGCCAGACCCGTCACCTCTACGTGGTCGCGGGGTGGTTGTCCGGTCTCGCGGCGCATGTGTCGCTGGACCTGGGGGACCGCTCCGCCGCGGCTACTCATGCCCGCACCGTGCTGCAGTGCGCGGAGATCTCGGAGCACTCGTCGTTACGGGCATGGGCACGGTCGTTCCAGTCACTGGCCGCCTACTGGGCAGGGGACTACCGGCGGGCGGGAGATCTTGCACAGGCCGGGCACAGCGAGGGTCGAGGTCCCGGCGCAGGCACGATCAAGGCCCGGCTGCTGAGCTTGGAGGCCCGAGCCCGTGCGGCCGAAGGGGACAACCGCAGCGCGCTGCGGGTACTCGCGTTGGCACATGAGGCACGGAGCGCTGCGGGACTCGACGAGTTGCCCGGGGTCTTCTCATTTCCCGAGGCCAAACAGTGCGCCTACGCCGGTACCACCCTGTTGGCCGTCGGAGGCGACGAGTGGACCCGGCACGCCATAGGCGCTTCCAATCGTGCCGTGGAGCTGTACCACGCCGGGCCAGAGGGCGACCGCTCCCCCGGCGATCTACAAGCCGCCCACCTGGACCTGGCCACGGCCTACCTTGCGAGCGGCCAGGTTGAGAGAGCCGGTGCGAAGCTCTCGGAGGTGTTCACCGCCGAGATGTTCACGGCGAGCATCACCATCAGGCTCCGCAATCTGGCCGCGCTCCTCGGAAGCGAGCCGTACCGTGGCGCACCGTCCGCAGTCGATCTCCGCACGCACATTCACGAGGCGACCGTCCGGCCCGCTCTCGCCGACAACCCCACGGAGCCCCGATGACCGCCCAGCCCAAGCCTGATCATTTGGTCACCGACCGCAGCCTGCTTTCCACCAAGGCGTACGGCACGGGTCAGCACCTGGCCGCCCGCCAGTCCCTCTACCAGTGGCAGACCCCCAGCCACGACCTGCCGGGCATCGTCGTGAACGAACTGGCCGGCGTACGCGGCGCGGTCGCGGACGTGGGGTGTGGAAACGGGAAGTTCGTCACCCGGGTGCGGGAGGACCGTCCCGACCTGGTGGTGCTTCCCATGGACGTGTCTCACGGCATCCTCGGTGCCATACCCGGAGCCCTCGTCGCGGATGTCCAACAGCTCCCCATCACCGATGGAGCCCTCGGAGCGGTCCTCGCGCTGCACATGCTGTACCACGTCGAGGACCAGGCCCAGGCCGTGCGGGAACTGGGCCGTGTACTGGCGGCCGACGGAATCGCGATCATCTCCACCAACAGCCGGACCGACAAGCGAGAACTCGAACACCTTTGGCGCCAGGCCGCGGGTGATGTGCTGGGCATCCAGGAGGGCCCGGCCCGAGTGCAGTTGTCCGCGCGCTTCACCCTGGAGGACGCGCCGGCGATCCTCGGTACGGTCTTCGGGGAGATCCGTACGATCCCGCTCCCAGGGGTGATCGAGGTGACCGACGCCGAACCGGTCGTCGCACACCTGGCCTCGTACGAAGCCTGGGCCGACAAGATGGGCGTTCCATTCCTGGAGACGATCGAACGCGTGCGGGAGCGGGTCAACGAGACCATTCAGGCAGAGGGTGCTTTCCGCGTCACCTGCCTGGGCGGCGTACTTGTCTGTCAGGGACCACGGCGGTAGAACGCGCCTTTCGGGCCCAGCGGACCAGAAATGGACCGGCCCTTTTGCATTAGTCGAAACACCCGGTCTTGAGCGCGGCGAGGAGGGTGGTGACTGCGGCACGGGGGTAGAGGATGGCGGGGCCGTGGGGGGCCTTGCTGTCCCGGACGGCGATACGGCCCCGGTGAGCGGCGAGTTCGACGCAGTCGCCGTCTCCGCCTGAAGCAGAGGACTTGCGCCACAGGACATCCATCGTGGAAGCGTCCGCGATTATTCGGTAAGACATTCCTCAACCATCCTTGCGGTAATCATCGAGATGACGCTCGATCAGCTTCAACGATTCCGGTGCCCGGAGCGAGTCCGCCATCATCAAGCGCATGAACAGCCTGCTGTACTGCTGTACTTGTTCCGTATCCTCCAAGAACCTGGTGCCGGTGAAGCCCTCAAAGTAAACGATGTCCGGCTCCCAACGCTGCGGAAACGAGAGGACCACGAACGGGCTGAACAGGATGCCGTGAGACTCCGACTCCTCCGGCAGCACGTGAATGTTGATCGTGTTGGGGTAGTCCCTGGCCAGGTTCAGCAGCTGTTCGAGCTGGGCGGCCATAACCTCGGGCCCACCGATGACATGCCGGAACACGGACTCCGAGATGACACTCCAGAAGACCAGAGGACGCGGGCGGTCGAACACCTCTCGCCGCTTGTCCCGGATCTCAAGTCGCTCTCGGCGCTCCCCCTCGGCCAGGCCCGGATAGTGCTGACCCAGGACGGCCGCCGCGTAGTCGTGCGTCTGCAACAGCCCTGGAATCAGCATCGTCTGAGCGTTGTACATCTCTGCGGCGTCCGACTCGTAGCCGATGAAGTCGGCATACATGGGACTCACGACCGAGCGGATGTCGGTCTCCCAACCACGGACGTTGCCTCGCCGACGCAGGTCGACGACGTATCCGCGCAGGCTCCGGTCCTTGACGCCGTACTGGTCCAGCAAGAGCTGCAAGTCGGTGTCGCTGATTCCCAGGCGCCCCGACTCGATGCGGCTCAACTTGGACTCGGGCCAGCCCAGTTCACCGCAGACGGTGGCCTGACTGCCGCGCTTGCCGTCTTCCCGTAGACCGCGAAGGATCGATCCCAGTCGGACCTGTCGCGCGGTCGGCTGCAACACCCGGCGCGTCGCCATGAGTTGAGCCCCCCTTCCTGGTCTGACCAGCGAATCAGACGACTGAGCGCCACCACACCATACAACTCAGCTGTCACCCGGACGGGCGAATTTACGGCACGAGCTTGCGCCTGACCATATCTGACCTACAACCTTGTAGCGAACTGTTGGTGCTTTACAGCCCAAGGGATGTCAGCCATGCCCGAAGCGTTCGCCAGCCACCACTACCCCACCACCAAGCTCGCCCCCAGCCGCGCCCGGACGGACTGCCGCAAGTTCCTCCTCACCTGCGGAATCTGCCCCACCACCCCCTTCGTCGACGACCTCGTCCTCGTCGTCGACGAACTGATGGTCAACGCCGTCACCCACGGCCGTGTCCCCCGCACCTACGGCCGACAGATCGGCCTCCTCATGGAGAAGTCCGGTGACCTCATCCGCGTACAGGTGCGCGACACGCAGAGCGACAAGATGCCCGAGGTCCGCACCCCCGCCGTGCGGGACGAGGAGGGGCGCGGACTCCTCCTCGTCGCCGAGCTCTCCGACAACTGGGGCGTACGGAAGGAGGTCGTCGGAAAGACGGTGTGGGCGGTGAAGAAGGTCGCCGTGGAGGACACGGAGGACGGGCCCAAGTGACCGCCATCCTGGGCGCGCTGGCCGCCGCGCTCTCGAAACTGCCGAAGAGCCCTCAACGCACCAAGCGCCCAACCCCCGTTGCCCCCTGGCCCATCCCCACCGAACCCGTCCGAACCCCCGACCCCTACGTCACCCCACCCCTCAACCTCAGCCCCTACAACGCCCGTTGGCGCCGCTGGTTCAAGGCCACTCGCGGGCTGGACGGCCCCTCGCCACACCCCCCGGCCGAGGACACCACCTGGCCGCCGTCACACGCGGAGCGGCCCCCACCCGAACCCCAAGAGCACGGATGGGGACCACACGACGTCGTCGTACGGCCGTACGTCCCGCACGAACCGCGACCGTAAGCCGCAAACCGCAAACCGCAAACCGCAAACCGGAACTACTCCCCCAACAACACCCGCACCCGCTCCTCCCCCACCGCCAACAGCAACGTAGGCAGCCGCGGCCCCGTGTCCCGCCCCACCAGCAGTTGGTACAGCAGGGCGAAGAACGTCCGCTGGGCCGTCTTGATCTCCGGCGGGAGTTCCTTCGGCGTGGCGTCGGCCGGGAAGCCTGCCTGCACCTTCGGGACGCCGTAGACGAGGTCGGAGAGGCCGTCCAGCGACCAGTGCGAGTCGAGGCCGTCCAGGAGAAGGCGCAGCGACTCGCGGCCCGCGTCGTCCAGGGACTTCAGCAGGTCGACGTCCGGCTCGGCGCGGACGATCGTGCGCTGGTCCGCCGGGACCTGCGTGTTGATCCAGGACTCGGCCCGGTCCAGGCGCGGACGGGCCTCGTCGAGCGACGTCAGCGGGTCCGTCGGGTCCAGGTCGCGCAGGATGCGCAGCGTCTGGTCCGCCGCGCCCGCCGTGATGTCCGCCACCGACGCCAGGGTGCGGTACGGGAGCGGGCGGGGGGTCGTCGGCAACGCACCCGCCGCCGTGCCCACCGCCCTCGTGTACGCCGCCACGTCCGCCGGCAGCGCCGAGCCGTCCGCGACCTTCGCCGCCAGCTTGTCCCACTCGTCGTAGAGCCGCTGGATCTCCTGGTCGAAGGCGATCTTGAAGCTCTGGTTGGGGCGGCGGCGGGCGTAGAGCCAGCGCAGGAGCTGGGGTTCCATGATCTGGAGCGCGTCCGCGGCCGTCGGCACCCCGCCCTTGCTGCTGGACATCTTCGCCATGCCGCTGATGCCGACGAACGCGTACATCGGGCCGATGGGCTGCTTGCCGCCGAAGATGCCCACGATCTGGCCGCCGACCTGGAAGGACGAACCGGGGGAGGAATGGTCTACGCCGCTCGGCTCGAAGATCACTCCCTCGTAGGCCCAGCGCATCGGCCAGTCGACCTTCCAGACCAGCTTGCCGCGGTTGAAGTCCTTCAGCCGGACCGTTTCCGAGAAGGCGCAGACCGTGCAGGTGTACGTCAGCTCGGTCGTCTCGTCGTCGTACGACGTGACCGTCGTGAAGTCCTTGCCGCAGTCGCCGCAGTACGGCTTGTACGGGAAGTAGCCGGCCGAACCCGAGCTGCCGTCGTCCTCCGCCGCCGCGCCGGAGCCCTCCGCGTCGTCCAGCTCGGCCTCGTCGACCGGCTTCTGGTTCTGCTTCTTCGCGGGGGCCTTCTTGGTGCGGTACTGGTCGAGGATCGCGTCGATGTCGGCGCGGTGCTTCATCGCGAACAGGACCTGGTCGCGGTAGACCCCGGCCGTGTACTGCGCCGTCTGGCTGATGCCCTCGTACTCGACGCCCAGCTCGGCCAGCGAGGCGATCATGGCGGCCTTGAAGTGCTCCGCCCAGTTCGGGTGGGGGGAGCCCGCGGGGGCCGGGACCGAGGTCAGGGGCTTGCCGATGTGCTCCGCCCAGGACTCGTCGACGCCGGGGACGCCGTTCGGGACCTTGCGGTAGCGGTCGTAGTCGTCCCAGGACAGGACGTGGCGTACGACGTGGCCGCGGCGGCGGATCTCGTCGGCGACCAGGTGCGGGGTCATGACCTCACGGAGGTTGCCCAGGTGGATGGGGCCCGAGGGGGAGAGTCCGGACGCGACGACCACCGGTTTCCCAGGCGCGCGACGCTCCGACTCTTCGATGACCTCGTCCGCGAAACGGGAGACCCAGTCGGTGGTCTCGCTGCTCTGAGCCACGATCGGCACGTCCTTCTTGTTACTCATTGACTACTGGATTGACTGCTGGGGACCCCATTCTCCCAGGGGGCCGCCCGATCCGGAAAACCGGTTTACGCCCCGTGGGATACTGGAACCCAATCCAAACCTTCGAGGAGAACGGCTCCCACCCCATGCCCCCGGTCACGTCCCTGAGCGACACCGTCCACGCGAGTCTCGCGACCGCCCTCACGGCCACGCTGCCGCAGGCCGACGCGGACCCGCTGCTGCGACGCAGCGACCGGGCCGACTTCCAGGCCAACGGCATCCTCGCGCTGGCGAAGAAGGCGAAGGCCAACCCGCGGGAGCTGGCGACCCAGGTGGTGGAGCGGGTCGTCGGCGGTGACGTGATCAAGGACATCGAGGTCTCCGGACCCGGCTTCCTGAACATCACGATCACCGACAAGGCGATCACCGAGACCCTCGCCGCGCGGTACGCGGACACCGACCGGCTCGGCGTGCCCTTCGCCGCGCACCCGGGCACCACGGTCGTCGACTACGCGCAGCCGAACGTGGCGAAGGAGATGCACGTCGGTCACCTGCGGTCGGCGGTCATCGGCGACTCGCTCGTCCAACTCCTCGAATTCACCGGGGAGAACGTGGTGCGCAGGCACCACATCGGCGACTGGGGCACGCAGTTCGGCATGCTGATCCAGTATCTGGACGAGCACCCGCACGAGTTGGATCACAAGGGCGCGGAGGTCTCCGGCGAGGAGGCCATGTCCAACCTGGACCGGCTCTACAAGACGGCCCGCAAACTCTTCGACTCCGACGAGGAGTTCAAGACGCGCGCCCGCAGCCGGGTCGTCGACCTCCAGGCGGGCGACCCGAAGACGCTGGCCGCCTGGCAGAAGTTCGTGGACGAGTCGAAGATCTACTTCTACTCCGTCTTCGAGAAGCTCGACATGGAGGTCCGGGACCCCGACATCGTCGGCGAGTCGGGCTACAACGACATGCTCGACGAGACCTGCCGACTCCTGGAGGAGTCCGGCGTCGCCGTCATCTCCGACGGCGCGCTCTGCGTCTTCTTCGACGACATCAAGGGGCCGGACGGCAACCCGGTCCCCCTCATCGTCCGCAAGTCCGACGGCGGTTACGGCTACGCGGCCACCGACCTCTCCGCGCTCCGGGACCGCGTCTTCAACCTGAAGGCGACGAGCCTGCTGTACGTCGTCGACGTCCGCCAGACGCTCCACTTCAAGATGGTCTTCGAGGCCGCGCGGCGGGCGGGCTGGCTGAGCGACGACGTGAAGGCGCACCAACTCGCCTTCGGCACGATCCTCGGCGCCGACGGCAAGCCCTTCAAGACCCGCGCGGGCGTCTCGGTGAAGCTGGAGGACCTCCTGGACGAGGCCGTGCAGCGCGCCACCGCCGTCGTCCGCGAAAAGGCCGAGAAGGTGGGGCTGTCCGAGGACGAGATCGAGCAGAACGGCCGTTACGTCGGCATCGGCGCCGTCAAGTACGCCGACCTGTCGACGTCCGCGGTGCGCGACTACAAGTTCGACCTCGACCAGATGGTCTCGCTCAGCGGCGACACCTCCGTGTACCTCCAGTACGCGTACGCCCGGATCCAGTCCATCCTCCGCAAGGCGGGGGACGCACGGCCCGTCGCCCACCCGGAGCTGGAACTCGCCCCGGCGGAGCGGGCGTTGGGCCTGCACCTGGACCGGTTCGGGGAGACGGTCCTGGAGGTCGCCACCGCGTACGAGCCGCACAAGCTCGCCGCCTACCTGTACCAACTCGCCTCGCTGCTCACGACGTTCTACGACCAGTGCCAGGTCCTTTCGCCCGACAACCCGACCGAGGTCGTCGAAAACCGGCTGCTGCTCGTTGACTTGACGGCCCGGACGTTGCACAAGGGCATGGGGCTGCTGGGGATCAGGACGCCTGAGCGGCTCTGAGCCCAAATTTTTTTGATCGGAGATTATCTAGTATCGAACTTGGCCCCGGGTGTCGTCTCAACTGACGCCCGGGGCCCTGCTGTTGTCGCTGCCGTCAGGCCATCAGACCGCCCGGCGCAGTCGTAGCGTCAGGATCTGGAACGGGCGCAGGGTCAGGCGGACCGTTCCCTCCGGTGTCGTCTCGTAGGTGGGGGTGTCGGCCGCTCGGGGGCGTTCCAGGAGGTCGGTCGCCGTGGCCTCGGCCAGGGTGAAGCCGGGGGTCAGGGTCGCGCGGGCACGGACGCCGTGGGCCTCGAAGAGGCGGACCACCACGTCGCCGCTGTGGTCGTCGGCCAGTTTGACCGTCTCGATCACCACTCCCTCGTGGTCGACCGCGACCAGCGGGGCCACCGCCGCGCCCGCCGCCGCCGTGCGCTCCGGGAGGTTGAGGTGGTAGCCCTCGCGGACGGCGTCGGTGAGGTCGGCGCCGATGACCAGGGCGTAGCGCAGGCGGTGGGTGCCCTGATCCTGGTCGGGGTCGGGGAAGTTGGCGGCGCGCAGGAGCGAGAGGCGGACCGTGGTGGTGGTGCCGCCGTCGGTGCGGATGTCGCGGGTGACGTCGTGGCCGTAGGTGGAGTCGTTGACGAGGGCGGCGCCCCAGTCGCGTTCGCCGACGTGCAGGAAGCGGTGGGCGCAGATCTCGAACTTGGCCGCGTCCCAGCTGGTGTTGGTGTGCGTGGGGCGCTCGACGTGGCCGAAGGGGATCTCGGCGGTGGAGTGCGCGGCCCGGATGTCCAGCGGGAAGGCGGCCTTGAGGAGCTTCTCCTTCTCGTGCCAGTCGACGACCGTGTCCACGACCAGGCGGCGCGAGCCCGCCGGGAGGGTCAGCGTCTGCTCGATCCGCGAGTTGCCGAACACGCGCACCACGCGTACGCCGCCGTCCTCGGCCGCGGTGACCGACTCGGCCTCGGTGAGGTCGCGGACGGTGTTGCGGTAGAAGACGTCGATGTCCCAGGCGTCCCACTGGTTGGGGAAGTCCTGGTGCAGCTGGAGGAGGTTGCCGCGGGCGCCGGGCGCGAGGGCCTCGCGGTCGGCGGTGAGGTCGTACGCGGAGGTGACCAGGCCGTCGGCGTCGACCGTGACGCGCACCAGGCCGTTGTCGAGGACGAAGCCGCCTTCGGGCAACTGCCTTGGGGCGACCGGGACTTCGGCCGCCTGCGCGCGCACGGCCGCGCCCAGGGCGGGGATGCCGTCGCGGGCGTGGGGGGCCGCGTTGAAGACCACCCGGGTGTCCCCGGTCCCGGCCAGTGCCTCCTGCGCCGACTCGATGATCCGCTCCAGTTCCCACGCCACCGCCGCGTACGTCTCCTCCGCCTCGCGGTGCACCCAGGCGATCGACGTGCCGGGCAGGATGTCGTGGAACTGGTGCAGCAGGACCGTCTTCCAGAGGCGGTCCAGGGCCGCGTACGGGTAGGTGTGCCCGCTGCGGACGGCCGCCGTCGTCGCCCACAACTCGGCCTCGCGGAGCAGGTGTTCGCTGCGGCGGTTGCCCTGCTTGGTGGCGAGCTGGCTGGTGAGGGTGCCGCGGTGGAACTCCAGGTACAGCTCGCCGGACCAGACGGGGGCGCCGCCGGCCGCCTCGTACTCGGCGTGGGCGCGCTCGAAGAAGTCGGTGGGGCCCTCGATCTCGATACGGGCGGAGCCTTCGAGGTCGGCCATGCGGGCGGCGCGGGCGAGCATCTCGCGGGTGGGGCCGCCGCCGCCGTCGCCATAGCCGAAGGGGATGAGGGAGCTGTTGGAGCCCGCCTTGTCCTGGAAGTTCCGTACGGTGTGGGCGACTTCGGCGCCGGAGAGTTCGCCGTTGTAGGAGTCGACGGGCGGGAAGTGGCTGAAGATGCGGGTGCCGTCGATGCCCTCCCACCAGAAGGTGTGGTGCGGGAACTTGTTCGTGGTGTTCCAGGAGATCTTCTGGGTCAAGAACCAGCGCACGCCCGCGAGTTTCATCAGCTGGGGCAGGGCGGCGTTGTAGCCGAAGGTGTCCGGGAGCCACATCTCCTCGGTGTCGACGCCGAACTCGTCCTGGTAGAAGCGTTTTCCGTGGACGAACTGGCGGACCAGCGCCTCGCCGCCGGTGATGTTGGTGTCGGGTTCGACCCACAGGGAGCCGGTCGGCAGGAACTGCCCGGTCTTGGCCTTCTCCTGGGCGCGGGCGTACACCTCGGGGCGGTGTTCCTTGAGCCAGGCGAGCTGCTGCGCCTGGCTCATCACGAACTTGAACTCCGGGTGGTCGTCCATGAGTTGGGTGACGTTGGAGACCGTACGGGCGACCTTGCGGACCGTCTCGCGCAGCGGCCACAGCCAGGCGGTGTCGATGTGCGCGTGCCCGACGGCGGAGACGCGGTGCGCGCTCGCCTGCGCGGGGGCGGCGAGCACCGGGGCCAGCTCGGCGCGGGCGGCTGCCGCGGTGCCGCCGATGTCCTGCAAGTCGACGGCGTCCAGGGCGCGTTCGACCGCGCTCAGCAACTGCCAGCGGCGTGGCGCCTCCGGCGACAGCTCGTGCATGAGCTGGCCCAGCACCTCCAGGTCCTGGACGAGTTCGTACACCGTCCGGTCGACGACCGCGAGGTCCAACCGCCGTAGCTGGTACAGGGGTTCGCCGGGGTCGGCGGCCGGGTCGCCGAGCCAGGGGGCGCGTCCGCCCACCGCCGTGGGGCCGAAGGTGAGTTCGTCGGGCGCGGTGTGCATGACGACCGGGTTGGCGGCGGCCTCGACGTACGCGGTGAACTCCTCGCCACCGAGCGCCGATTCGGCCACCGGCAGCCAGATGTTGCGCGGGTTGAGGGCCTTCACGGCGGTGCCGTCGGCGCGGTAGACGAGGCCCTCGGCGGAGAAGCCGGCCGAGTGGGTGGCGAAGCCGAGGTCCAGGATCGCCTCGACGGGCAGCCCGGCCCACTCGGCGGGCACGGTACCGGTGACCTTGAACCAGCTGGTCGTCCAGGCCGGGCCCCAACGGTCGCCCACCTGGGCCGGGTTGTAGGGCGCGGCCAGGCCCTCGCGGACGGGGACGGGTTCGCCGGGGACGTCCCAGACCTCGACCCGGAGGGGGACCGACCGGGCGTGCACGGCGGGCCGTATGCGCTGGTTCAGCACCCGGTCGAGCCGCCGCTCGGTGACTTCGCGGTCGTTGTGCATGGATCTCTTCTCCGTGATCGTGGGGATCGTGGGGTCTCAACGGGGTTGCAGGGAACCGGAGTTGTGTGGTTCTCAACCCTTGAGCGCGCCGCCGAGCGCGAAGCCGCCGCCGAGCTTCCGGGACAGCACGAGGTAGAGCATCACGACGGGCAGGGAGTACACGAGCGAGAACGCGGACAACTGCCCGTACTGGGTCTGGTCGTGGGCGCTGAGGAAGGTGAACACGCTGACGGACGCGGGGAGTTTCTCCGGCGACAGCAGCAGAATGAAGGGGACGAAGAAGTTCCCCCACATGCCGATGAACGTGAAGATGGTGACCACCACGACGCCCGGCCGCATCAGCGGGAGCACGACCCGCCACAGCACGGTCATGGTGTTCGCGCCGTCGATCCGCGCGGCCTCCTCCAGGACCATCGGCACGCCGTCCATGAAGCTCTTCATCAGCCAGATCCCGAACGGCAGCGCGGACGCGGCCAGGAACAGCGTCGTACCGGGCATCGAGTCGATCAGGTTGACCTGCACGAACATGCTGTAGACGGGGATCATCACGGCGGTGATGGGCAGCCCGGTGGAGAACAGGATCGTGTAGAGGAAGGGCCGCCGCACCCGGGAGCGGTAGCGGGACAGCGGGTAGGCCGCCAGGATCGCCACGACGACCGTGATCGCCGTCGCGAAGCCGCACAGCAGCAGGGAGTTGAGCATCGGGCGGAACGTGGTGTCCATGTTGAGGATGTCGTCGAAGTTCCCGAAGGTCAGCGACGAGGGCCACTTGAGGCGGAAGGAGTTGGTGTTGCTGACCGAGGCCAGCACCATCCACAGCAGGGGCAGCACGTAGAGCACGGACACGGCCAGCAGTACGGCGTTGACGGCGCCGCGGCCGAACCGGGCGCGGCGGCGCGGCGGTTGACTCGGTACCGCGGGCGCGGTGACCGGGGCGGACGTGGCGGGCGGCGAGGCGGCGACGGCCATCAGACGGCCTCCAGAACAAGGGACTCCAGAGCAAGGGACTCCAGAACAAGGGAGTTGACGTTCATCAGTCGTCCTCCAGCTTCAACAGGCGGATGTAGACGAACGAGAACAGCGCTCCGACCAGCAGCAGCACGAGGGCGATGGCGGTGCCGTAGCCGATGAGGCTGTTCTGGAACGCCTGTTGGTACATGAAGACCGGGAGGGTCTCGGACTTGTTGCCGGGGCCGCCGCGGGTCATGGTGTAGATCAGGCCGAAGACCGAGAGGGTCTGGAGCGTGATGAGCATCAGGTTGGTGAGGATGGACCGCCTGATGACCGGCAGGGTGACCCGCCACAGCCGCTGCCAGGGTCCGGCGCCGTCCATCTCGGCGGCCTCGATGAGCTCTTGGGGCACGTCGTTGAGGGCGGCGGAGAACACCATCATCGAAAAGGCGGTACCGCGCCAGACGTTGGCGAGGCAGACCGCCAGGATCGGCATGGTGTAGAGCCAGTTCTGCCGCGGCAGGTGCAGGGCGCCGAGGATCTCGTTGAGGGAGCCCTGGTCGAAGAAGAACGCGTACATCAGGTAGCCGGCGACGACTTCGGGCAGCACCCAGGCGGCGATGACGACACCGTTGGTGAGGGAGCGGACCGGCTTGGACGCCTTCTCCATGAGGACGGCGAGGGCGAGGCCGAGGGTGTTCTGGCCGATGACGGCGGAGCCGACGACGAACACGAAGGTGAGCCATACGGCGTTGCGGAAGTCGGCGTCCTTGAAGGCGCGGGTGAAGTTGTCCAGGCCGGTGAAGTGGGTGCCGGTGGCGCCGGTCAACTGCATGTCGGTGAAGGCGTAGTAGACGCAGTACCCGATCGGCCCGGCGAGGAAGACGGCGAGCAGCACCAGCGCGGGCAGCGTGGGCAGGCCGCGCAGCAGGGTGCGGACGGCGGCGGGCGGCCCCCCGCGGGCCCGGCGCCGGGCGCCGGACCCGCGGGGGGTGGTGGTGAGGGCGGTCACGAGGTGCCCTTCACGGTCGTGCCGCTGCCGACGGCGGCGGAGACATCGTTGTCGAACGTGGCAGCGGCCTTGTCGACGGATGCCTGACCGGTCGTCACCGACTCCATGGCCTTCTGGATGGCGGTCGAGACCTGGTTGTAGGCGGGCAGTCCGGGCCGGTAGTGGGTGTCGGCGACCAGTTCGGTGAAGAACTTGTTGGTCGGCACGGCGGCCAGGTACGCCTTGTCGGTGGCGACGTCCTTGCGGGTGGCGATGGTGGAGTTGATGGTGTTCCACTTCGCCGAGTTGGCCTTGGTCTCCAGGGACGTGGAGAGGAACTTCCAGGCCAGGTCGGCGTTCTTGGCCTTCGCGGGGACGGACCAGGCCCAGCCGCCGGACATGCTGGTGCGGCCCGGGGCCTGCCCGTTCTGCGTCGGCATCGCGGCCGTACCGATGACGCTCTGCCATTCCTTCCAGGGCTTGGCGGCCGAGGAGTTCCAGTTGTTGGGCATCCAGGAGCCGTCGATGTCGATGGCGAGCTTGCCCTCGGGGAACAGCTCGGTGCCCACCGTCGTACCGAAGTTGGCGCCCAGCGCGTCGGAGACGGACGGGCCGAGCTTCTCGCTGTAGACGGTGTGGACGAAGTCCAGGGAGTCCTTGAAGCCCTGGCTGCCGACGACCCACTTCTTCTGGCTCGCGTCGTACAGCGACTTGTCGCCGGCCGGGGTGCCGTACAGGAGCATCTCGAAGCCCTGCATGGAGGAGGCTTCGCCGCCCGCGGTGCCGGTGTAGAGGTTCAGCGGGGTGACGCCGGAGAGCTTGGCCTTGACCTTGCGGGCGGCGGCGAGGACGTCGGCCCAGGTCTTGGGCTGCCAGGGCACGGAGATCCCGGCCTTCTTCAGCAGCTGCTTGTTGTACCAGATGCCGCGGGTGTCGGTGTTGTCCGGGACGCCGTAGACCTTGTTGTCGGAGGCTCCGGTGACCGCGCCCTTGGCGGCGGTGGCGTACTGCGACCAGTCCGCCCACTTGGCGGTGTACGCGTCGAGGGGCTTGAGGTAGCCGCCGGCGATGTCCGAGTTGATGAGGGCGGTGTCCTCGTAGACCAGGTCGGGGGCGGTCGACGGGGACCGCATCATGAGCTGGATCTTGGTGTAGTAGTCGTTCTCGGAGGCGGTGACCGGGACGAGGGTCACCTTGGTGCCCGGGTTGGCCTTGGTGAACTGCTTCACCACCGAGGCGAGGTAGTTGGCCTGGAGCTTGTTGGAGCTGTCCAGGTTCTGCCAGTAGACGACCTTGATCGACTTGGCGGAGCTCCCCGAGGAGCCCGAACCACAGCCTGTGGCGGCCAGGGCGGTGGCGGCGGTGACGGCCGCGACCCCGATCAATCTCGAACGCAGTTTCGATTGCACTCTGGTTCCTCCGGAACGCGAAACCTGCCTGGGCGGGCCGCGGTGGTCTTCTTCGACCCGGTTTGGTGGCCAGAACCTAAATCCATTGGATTGATTAAGTCAATGTTTCTGACGGGTTCCGCGGTGTAAACTTCCGGCCATCCGCCGCGGCGACGGGCGACCGTGGGTGCCGAGACCAGGGCGGTGCGGCCACGCTTTTCGGGTGCGGGAGCGGCGCGGTTTCGGACACGCGACCGGGATGAGACGGGACGGGGGCGGGGCGCGGGTGCGGCTTCAGGAGAGGGCTCGATTGCGGCATCGGACGAGGGTTCGGGCGTGGCTTCACGTGAGAGTTCGGGTGAGGGTTCAGGTGACCGGCAGGTGACGACAGCCGATGGCACGCGGCCTGATGCGCAGCCTGCAACGCAGCACGCCGCGCGGCCGGCCGCGCATCAGGCGACGACCCCCGGCGGTACGAACCTGCCGCGGGTCGGCGGCTACAACCAGGCCGTCGTGCTGGACGCCATCCGCACCCGGGGCCCGGTCAGCCGGGTCGAGCTGGCGGTGCTCACCGGGCTGACCAACCAGACCGTCTCCAACGTCGTCCGCAAACTGCTCGACGTCGGCCTGGTCACGGAGTCCGGCCACGCCCCCTCCAACGGCGGCAAGCGCCGCACCCTGCTCTCGCCCCGCCCCGACGGCGCCTACGCGCTCGGCGTGCACCTCGACCCGGACGCCGCGGTGATCGTCCTGGTGGACCTCGCCGGTTCGGTCATCACCGGCCGCCGGGTCCGCCTGACCACGCCCAGCGACCCCACCGACGTCGTCGACCGGGTCGCCCGCGCGGCGCTGCGGCTCGCGGAGCGCGCGGCGGTGGACCCGGCCCGGCTGCTCGGCCTGGGCATCGCCGCCCCTGGCCCGATCGACGGCTCAACGGGCGCCGTCGTCTCCCCGCCCAACCTGCCCGGCTGGGGCCGGGTCCCCCTGATCGACATGTTCGCCAAGGCCACGGGCATGCCGGTGGCCCTCGACAACGACGCGACCGCCGCCGCGATAGGCGAACGCTGGATCGGCGGCGAGGCCCGCGCGGGCAGCTTCCTCTTCGTGTACCTGGGCACCGGCATCGGCGCCGGGATCGTCCTCAACAACACGGTCCTGCACGGCGATTCGGGCAACGCCGGGGAGTTCGCGCACACGCCGGTCGAGCCGGGCGACCTGGTGTGCCCGTGCGGCGGCACGGACTGCCTGGGCCCGTACGTCAGCCCCGCCGCGATCATCGACGATCTCGTACGACGGCACGGCCACGCAGCCGCCGACCGCGTGGGTCTGGTGCTCACCCCGGACGCGCTGCACCGCGACTGGAAGTCCCTGCGCCGGGCGGCCCGTTCGGGCGACGCGGACGCCGGCGACGTCGTACGCCGGGCGGCCCGCCGTGTCGGCCAGGCGGCCCGGGGCGCGGCGAGTCTGCTGGACGTGAGCCGGATCGTGCTGGGCGGCGAGGCGCTGCACGGCATCGAGCCGATCATGCTGGCGGAGATCGACACGGCGGTCAACCGCACGTCCGTGGCGCGCGTGATCCGCCCGATCGCCGTCGAACAGAGCGTGATCGGGGACACGGTGGGGGCGGTGGGGGCGGCGTCGCTGGTGCTGCACGGCAACTACGCGCCTGGGTGGCGGATGTTGACGGATTCGGTGGGGTGAGTGGGGCGGTGGGTGGCTTGGACGGGGGCGCCGCGCGGGCTTACGCGGGGGTGAGCTGGGCGGTGGGCGGTAGGTGGTGAGAGGCGGGTGATCGCGGCCGGTTGCGGACAGCAACCGTTGTTTTACGCAAAGGCAACGAAGATCACCGTTTCCTCGGCGGGCCCACGATCAATGATCCCGGTGTGCTGATCAAGAACGCAACACCTGTCACGGTCGCCCCCACCGGAACGGGCGGGGACCCGACCTCCCCCGTTCCGCCCACCCGGACACCGCTCACCGAGCACCCCGCCGAGCACGCCCCCGGACATCTCACCGAGCGCCTCACCGAAGTCCTGTTCAGGGACGGCCCCGAGGGCGAGGGGCGGCGCGTGCACGGTCACTGGCGCAAAGCCGTCAGCGCCGACCTGTTCCGCCACCGCCCGGACGCGACGGCGGCGGAGCGGTGGCAACTGGCGTACGACCGGCTGAAGTTGCTCAACGCCGAACTGCCGCTTCCCGCCGAGGAGTTGGCCCGCGACCCGCGCTCGCTGGCCGCGCTGCACGAGTGGACGTCGCTGGCGGACGGGGCGACCGCGACCGTGGCGGGCATCCACTACAACCTGTTCCTCGGCAGCGTGGTGGACGACGAGGTGTCGCCGCCCCGGGAGTTGGGCGCGTTCACGTCCATGGCCCGTACAGGAACGTTCCTGTGCACCGAACGCGGCCACGGAAACGACGCGCCCGCGCTGGAGACGACGGCCCGGTACGAGCGCGAACGCGACGAGTTCGTCCTGCACACCCCGCACGAGGGCGCGCAGAAGTACATGCCGAACACGAGCGCGACGGGCGGCCCCAAGACGGCGGTGGTGGCGGCGCGGCTCCTCGTGGACGACCGCGACCTGGGCGCCTTCCTGTTCCTGACACCACTCACGGACGCGGACGGCCCGCTGCCGGGGGTGACGGTGACGCCGCTGCCGGAACGCATCGGCAGCCCGGTGGACCACTGTGTGACGACGTTCGACCGGGTACGGCTGCCGCGTACGGCGCTGATCCAGGGCGCGCACGGGCAACTGCTCCCGGACGGGAGTCTGTCGAGTTCGGTGGGCAGTGCGCGGAAACGCTTCCTCCATGCGATCGGCCGGGTGACCGTCGGCAAGCTGTGCATGAGCGCGAGCACGCTCGGCGGCTGCCGGGCGGCGCTGACGATCGCGGCACGGTACGCGTACGTACGGCAGGTGACGGGGCCGACGGGCGGGCGGGTGCCGATCGCCGCGTACCGCACGCATCACGCGCGACTGGTGGAGCGGGTGGCGTCGGCGTACGCGATGACGTTCCTGCACCGGGCGGTGACGAAACGTTTCACGGAGTCCGGGGGGTCCGGGGAGTCCGGGGCGGGTGAACGGGAGGCGGTGGAGCGCCTGGTGGCGGTGGCGAAGGGCTGGATCACCTGGCAGGCCCGGGAGATCGTCACCGAGGCACGCGAACGCTGCGGCGCGCGGGCGCTGTTCCCGGTCAACGGCCTCGCCGAGTTCGCCGCGAACGCGGACGGCGCGATCACCGCGGAGGGCGACAACCTGGCGATCTGGTCCAAGGCGGGTGCCGAGATGATCTTCGGGCACGAGCTGGCGACGGCGGTCCCGGCGGCGACAGGGGCGGAGGAGGTGACGGAACTGCCGTTCCTACGGGGGCTGTTGACGACGGTGGAGCGGCATTGGCACGTGGCGGCGCGACGGGATCTGCGGGGCGGGGGTTCCCGGCGGGACGGGAGCGCGGGCGGCGGTTCGCGGGACGCGTTCGCTCGGTGGAACAACGCCTCGGGCGCCGCACTGGAGTTGGTCGAGGCGTACGCGACGGGGCAGGCGGCGGACGCGTTCGCGGCGGTGTGCGCGGAGGCCGAGGACGCGCGGACGCGGGCGGTGCTGGAGGACTTGGCGGCACTGTTCCTGCTGCGGCAGGTACTGCCGAGGAGCGGACTGCTCGTGGCGGAGGGCGCCCTGACGGTGGCTCAGGTCCGGTTGCTCCCCGAGGCGTTGGGCCTGCTCACCGACCGCCTGGCGCCGCTGCTGCGGACGTTGACGGAGGCGTTCGACGTACCGGAGGCGCACGTGGGGGCGTTGCCGATGCTGATGGGGGTGTGAGGAGGCAGGTGCGCCGCCCGAACGAGGGAGTTCCCTCGCTAGGGCGGGGCCGGGTGCGGCGGGACCGTCGTGGTGAGGGCCGTCAGTCCAACAGGCCGTCGTAGTCAGGGAGCTTGTAGGTGGTGTCGGCGTAACCGCCGTCCAGGTCCGTGGTGTTGTTGCCGATGTTGGCGATGATGTCGTAGCCGTTCGCCTCGATGGTCGCGCGCGACGCGGTCTTGAAGGTCTGGATGGACTGGGTCAGCAGCTGCGCGACCGTCCGCGCGTAGAGGCCGTCGACCGTGTAACCGACCGACGTCAGGTTGGACTTGGTCACCGAGTTGAACAGGTTGCTGCGGGCGCTGACGAAGAAGACGCTGACGCCCTTGGCGTGCGCGTCCTGGGCCAGCGCGAGCACCGGCGGGGTGGCGGGGGTGCTGGTGCTGGTGCCCTCGAAGTAGGACTCCAGCGAGGTGTTGTCGATGTCCAGCACGATCGCCAGCTTGGCGCCCGAGGTGTTGGCGGCGGCACGGGAGTCGATGTACGTCTGCGCGGGTCCGGTGACGGCGGCGACGTCGGACAGCCACTGCGCCTCGGTGACGTCGGCGGCCTGCGCGGGCAGGGCGGCGGCGAGCGACAGGGCGAGCCCGGCCACGACGGCTACGGCGCCGCTGCGTGCGGTGAGACGGTTCATCGGGTGGGTACTCCTCGGGTCACGGGCCACCGGTTCCGCACCGGAGGCAGTCGTGCCGAACACTGCTGGGGGCGGACGTGCGGGGGGTTACTCGCGGGGAACCGGGGGGCGACGTAACGCCCACGTTCTGGCCGCGAACCTGTGACTCGGCTCTGCGGGGCCCGGCAGGGGGGCCGGTGGTGGTCCGTGCGTCAACCGGGGGTGGCGGGGGGGCGGGCGAGTGGCGGCGGGGGCGGGCGAG